>NZ_JACVBC010000040.1:0-632 GCF_014852205.1 Ensifer sp. ENS06
TGCGGATACAGAACGATCTCTTCGATCTCGGCGCGGATCTCGCACAACCCGAAAAAGGAGAGAAGCCGAAAGAAGAAAAGCTGCGAAGAGGAGAAGAGAAGGGGAAAGGGAGAGAAAAAGAAAGAGAAAGGAGGAAGAAAGAAAGGGAGAAAGGGAGAGAAGGAGGGAGGAAGGAAGGAAGAAAAGAAGAAGAAGAAAGAAAAGGAGAAAGAAAGGGAGAAAGAAGGGAGGGAGAGGAAGAGGAGGAGGAGAAGAAAAAGGAGAGAAAGGAAGGGAGAGGAGGAGGAAGAAGGGGGAGGGGAGGAGAGAAGAGAAAAGAGGAGAGGAAGGAGAGAAAAAAAGAAGGGAGAGAGGGAAAGGGAGAAGGGGGAGAGAGAAGAAGGGAAGGAAGAAAAGAGGAGAAAGAGGGAAGAAGAGGGAAGAAAGGAGAAGGAAGGAGAGAGAAGGAAGAGGAAGGAGGGGAAAAAAGGAAAGGAGGGGGGGAAGAAAAAAGGAGGAGAAGAGGGAGAGGGAGAGAGGGAAGGGGAGAAGGAGAAGGGGAAGGAGAAGAGGGAAGAGAGAAAGAGAGGAGAGAGAAGGAGGAAAGGGAAGGAAAGGAAGAGAAGGAAGAGGGAGGAAAGGAGAACTTGCGG
>NZ_JACVBC010000041.1:0-602 GCF_014852205.1 Ensifer sp. ENS06
GCCTTTCTGATGACGCGCGAGCAAGGCAAACCGCTTGCCCAGTCGAAGGGCGAGATCCTTGGCGCCGCCGACATCATCGAGTGGTTCGCCGAGGAGGGAAAGCGGGCCTACGGCCAGATCATTCCGCCGCGCGCACCCGATGTCACCCAGATGACCGTCAAGCTGCCGGTCGGTCCGGTTGCCGCCTTCACGCCCTGGAACTTCCCGATCAACCAGGTGGTGCGCAAGCTGTCGGCGGCGCTGACCACCGGATGCTCGATCATCGTCAAGGCGCCCGAGGAAACACCGGCGTCGCCGGCCGAACTCATCCGCTGCTTCGTCGATGCCGGGCTTCCGGCCGGCGTCGTCAACCTTGTCTACGGCGTGCCCTCGGTCATCTCGGAATACCTGATCGCCCATCCGGTGATCCGCAAGATGTCGTTTACCGGCTCGACCCCGGTCGGCAAGATGCTGGCGGCCCTTGCCGGCCAGCACATGAAGCGCGCGACGATGGAACTGGGCGGGCATGCGCCTGTCATCGTCACCGATGATGCCGATGTCGAACGCGCCGTCGCCATCATGTCCGCCAGCAAGTACCGCAATGCCGGCCAGGTCTGCGTGTC
>NZ_JACVBC010000042.1:0-596 GCF_014852205.1 Ensifer sp. ENS06
TCTCCCTTCCTCTCTTTTTCTCCTCTCCTTTTCCCTCCTCCCTTTTTTCCTTCTTTCTTTTTTTCTCCTTTCTTCTCTTTCCTCTCTCTCTTCTCTTTTCCCCCCTTCCTTTCCTTCTTCTCTTCTCTTCTCCCTCCTTCTCCCCCCCTTCTTCCTCCTTCCTTTCTCTTTCCCTTTTTCCCTTTCTCCTCTTTCTTTTCTCCCTCCTTCCTCTCTTTCTTCTTCTCTTCCCCCCTCTTCTTTCTTTTCCTTCTCTCCCTCTCTTTTTCTCTCTTTTCTCCCTTTTCTCTCCTTTCCTCTTTCTCTTTTTTTTCCTTTCCCTTTTCTCTCCCTCTTCCCTTCCTTCCCCTTTTCCTCCTTCCCTCCTCTCCTCTTCCCGTGCCTCCTTTCCTTTCTCTTCTTTCTCCTTTTTCCCTTCCCTCTTCCTCCTCCCCCTTCCCTTTTTCTTTCCTCCTCTCCCTCCTCCTTGCTTTCTCCTCCGCCCCCTTTGTTCCTCCTTTCCTTCTCTCCTTCTTCTCTCTCCTTCCCCTCTTCTTCCTCGCTTGTCTTTCTTCCCTCTTCTCGCTCCCCCTGCTTCCCCTCCCCTTTCCTGTCCT
>NZ_JACVBC010000043.1:0-591 GCF_014852205.1 Ensifer sp. ENS06
CCTCGAACCAGATCTCGCCGTTCTGCAGCGTAACATTGAGGCAGTTCGACTGGCCGATGAAGCCGTAGACGAAGGGCGAGACCGGATGGTCGTAGATCTCGTCGGGGGTGCCGACCTGTTCGATCACACCCTTGCTCATGACGACGACGCGGTCGGCGAGCTCCAGCGCCTCGTCCTGGTCATGGGTGACGAAGATCGTCGTGTGGCCGGTACGGTCGTGAATGTCGCGCAGCCACTTGCGCAGTTCTTTCCGGACCTGCGCGTCGAGCGCGCCGAAGGGCTCGTCGAGCAGAAGCACGTTCGGTTCCACCGCCATGGCGCGGGCGAGCGCCACGCGCTGGCGCTGGCCACCCGAGAGCTGCGCCGGATAGCGCTTGTCGAGGCCGGAGAGCTGGACGAGGTCGAGCAGATCGAGCGCGCGCTTGCGGATCTCGGCCGAAGGCGGTCTGCGGTTCGACGGGCGCACCTTGAGGCCGAAGGCGACGTTGTCGAGCACGGTCATGTGGCGGAACAGGGCATAGTGCTGGAAGACAAAGCCGATGTTGCGCTCCTGCACGGTCTTTTGCGAGGCATCCTCGTCGCCGAAGAAGA
>NZ_JACVBC010000044.1:0-580 GCF_014852205.1 Ensifer sp. ENS06
TCCGCCGTCGGCATGCCGCCGAGATACATCAGCCGGTCGCCCATCTTGGCGGTGACCTGGCGCACCAGCCCGATGTCGCCGGTGCCATCCTTGAAGCCGATCAGGTTCGGGCATTCGTCGCACAGCCTTGCGAGCGTGTCGGCCTGCAGCACCGCGTTGTCGCGGTTATAGACCATGACGCCGATGCCGACCGACTGGCAGATCGTCTTCACATGGGCATAAAGCCCTTCCTGCGGCGCATCGATCAGATAGTGCGGCAGAAGCAGGATGCCGTCGGCACCGACGCGCTCGACCGAACGGGCGATGTCGACCGCCATCTCCGTGCCATAGCCGCAGCCCGATACGATCGCCGTGTCGCCGGAAACGTCCTTGGCCGCCCTGACGATGCCGGGGATCTCGTCCGGCTTCAGCGAAAAGAACTCGCCGGTGCCACCGGCCGCAAACAGAACCGGGGCCTTGTAGCCGGCCAGCCACTCGACATGCGCCCGATAGCTGTCCGGCGCAAACCGACCCTCCGCATCGAAATGCGTCACCGGGAACGAAAGCAGGCCCGATCCAAGCGCGGCCTTGATCTGCTCAG
>NZ_JACVBC010000045.1:0-548 GCF_014852205.1 Ensifer sp. ENS06
TATCGCGGCATCAATACCGTGCTTCTGTGGATGACGGCGGCGGAAAATGGATATGCGTCGCGCTACTGGATGACTTACAAACAAGCGGCGGAATTGGGCGGTCAGGTGCGTAAGGGTGAGACGTCGACGCTCGTTGTCTACGCCAACACCATCGAACGCAAGGAAACCGGCGATGCTGGCGATGAGATCGAGCGCCGGATCCCGTTCATGAAAGGCTACAGCGTCTTCAATGCCGATCAGATCGATGGCTTGCCGGAGCGCTACCGTGCAAGACCGATGGTGACCGCCGAGAACAGCAAGGAGCGCCTCGAGGTGGCCGACCGGTTCTTCGCCAATCTGGACGCGGATATTCGCCATGGCGGCAACCGGGCGTTCTATCAACCGGGCGGCGATTTCATCCAGATGCCGCCATTCGAAGCCTTCGTGTCGGCCGAGGCGCACGCCACCACGCTTGGACACGAGGCAATCCATTGGACGATGAGCCCGACCCGGCTCGATCGCAATCTCGGCCGGAAAAAGTGGGGTGATGAAGGCTATGCCAGGGAAGA
>NZ_JACVBC010000046.1:0-510 GCF_014852205.1 Ensifer sp. ENS06
TCACACCGCCCAGCAGGAGCATCCAAGCGCGCCGAAGAAACCCTTAAGGTCGGCGATCGGCAGTTTCGACGTCCAGGCGCCGGCATGATCGTGGCCATGGACGCCGCAATCGCTGGCGCAGCCGCACGACGTGATCGCGGTGCGCCGGAGCGAGCGCTTTCCGGCGCCCTCGGGCTCACCCCAGGCGGCATAACCGCCGAAGGTGCGGACCGGCGACCAGTCGGGCATTGCCGGCGGCACCTTGTTCTCGTCGTGAGAGGCAAATTCGCCGGCCGCATAGACGATCTTGCCGCCGACCATCGTGAGCTCTGACGTGAGGAAGGAAATCTCGTCCTCGGCGCAGTTGAAAAAATCCTTGTTCGGCACGATGAGGTCGGCGAACTGCCCTTTCTCAATCCGGCCTTTCTTGCCTTCCTCGTTTGAAAACCACTGCACCTTCTCGGTCCACATCCGAAGCGCCGTCTCGCGATCGAGGCAGTTGGCGCGCGGGTAGAGCTGCAGGCCGCCGAC
>NZ_JACVBC010000047.1:0-476 GCF_014852205.1 Ensifer sp. ENS06
TGTCTCTCGGGGCATCGGGCTGGCAGACCTTCTGGCATGTGACGCTGCCCAACATCAAATGGGGGCTGCTTTACGGCGTGCTTTTGTGCAACGCCCGCGCCATGGGCGAGTTCGGCGCCGTCTCGGTGGTGTCCGGCCATATCCGCGGCGAGACCAACACCATGCCGTTGCAGGTCGAAATCCTCTATAATGAATACAACTTCGTCGCCGCTTTCGCGGTGGCGGCGTTGCTGGCGCTGCTGGCGCTGATCACCCTGATTTTGAAGACGGCGCTGGAGATCCGCTACAGCGCCGAGATCGCCGCCAGCCGCAGGCACTGACCGGGAAAGCCGGCATTCGAAAGGTATTGTCATGGACGTGCGCGTTCACAACATCCGCAAGGAATTCGGCCGCTTCCCGGCGCTCGACGACGTCTCGCTCGACATCCGCTCCGGCGAGCTGATCGCGCTGCTCGGCCCCTCCGGCTCCGGCAAGAC
>NZ_JACVBC010000048.1:0-442 GCF_014852205.1 Ensifer sp. ENS06
TGACGATGAGCCGCGAAGATGCGGTGCAACGCTGGCCGGTCGAGAAGAAGGCCGAATTGACCGCCGCCTCGACCGCGACCGCAAGATCGGCGTCGTCAAGCACGACGAACGGGTTCTTGCCGCCCATTTCCAGCTGGTATTTGCGATTGTGTTCGACGGAGGCGAGCGCCACGCGTTTTCCCGTGCCGGTCGAGCCGGTGAAGGTGATGGCGTGAATGTCGGGACTGTCGAGCATGGCCTGGCCGACGACCGAGCCCTTGCCCATCACGAGGTTCAACACACCCTTCGGCAGGCCGGCGCGGTGAAGAATGTCGGCGATCGCCCAGGAACTGCCGGGCACCAGTTCGGCCGGCTTGAAGACGACGGTGTTGCCGTAGCAAAGCGCCGGCGCGATCTTCCAGGCGGGAATGGCGATCGGGAAGTTCCAGGGCGTGATGATGCC
>NZ_JACVBC010000049.1:0-441 GCF_014852205.1 Ensifer sp. ENS06
AGCGCCGCGGCATTGAGCAGCGCCCGGTCATAGAGATGCAGCAGGAACACCGGCGTATCGGGCGCGACCGCGTTGATCTCATCGATCGTCGGCAACCGCTTTTCGGCGAACTGGTGCTCGGTGAAGCCGCCGACGACCCGCACCCATTGCGGCGCCGGCGTGATCGCCACCTGCCGCTTCAGCATGTCCATCGCATCGGCAAGCGAGCGCACGCCGTCCCAGCGCAGCTCCATGTTGAAGTTGAGGCCGCCACGCACGACGTGGGTATGATTGTCGTTCAGGCCCGGCAGGACGCGCTTGCCCTTGAGGTCGATGGTCTTTGTGCCTGAGCCTGCCAGCGCCATGATCGTCCTGTCGTCACCGACAGCGAGGATCAGGCCATCCTTGACGGCAACGGCAGTGGCAGTCGGATTGGCGCGGTCGAGCGTCGTCACGAGGCCG
>NZ_JACVBC010000004.1:0-473223 GCF_014852205.1 Ensifer sp. ENS06
GGCGATCGACGGCTGGCCGTAGCGCATGCCCCAGTCGACGATGACGTTAGGCTGGTCGGCGAAGGACTTCGCCATCAGTTCGGACTGGTTGCGGGTGTAGGTCCGGAGGTAGCTTTCGTTCAAGTCCTTGTTCCAGATCATCTCATAGGCCTTGCCGACCTTGCCGGGGCGGGTGTTGAGCACGATGCCGAACAGGATCGGGTACCAGAACAGTCGCGACCACTCGATCACCCGGCGGTCGGTCAGAAACTCCTTCAGGTAGCGGCGCATCGAGGTGTAGTCGGTGCCATCAGGGGTGCCGAGATTGACCAGCAGCACTCCAATGCCGCCGTGTTTGATATTGGGGTGACTGGCAGGTTTTTTGAGCATCACATCCTTCTTCATTTATCAACCCAATCAAATACGCATGGAATGCGGGATGGATCAGCGGCGACTGAAAATTCTGAAGCGACCAGGGAAAGCGTTCTTGATTGAAAGCTCCGATACTGGAAGCGGAACACAGCGACCGTTCATCTTTCGACATTCGCCTGCGGCTCCCCGCGAAACCTTGACGAACATAACATGAACATCTAAAGTCGCGTCATGACACCTATGGCACTTGGAAAGAAGCTGGCGATCCTATCGGACGCAGCCAAGTACGACGCCTCATGCGCCTCGAGCGGTGGCGAGAAGCGAGATTCACGCAAAGGAGGAATAGGATCTTCTGGTGGGAGCGGTATTTGCCATGCCTACACGCCAGATGGGCGATGCATATCGCTATTAAAGATCCTGATGACGAACTTCTGCATCTTCGACTGTGCCTATTGCATCAATCGCGTCAGTTCCAATGTCGAGCGCGCGCGGTTTAGCGTCGAAGAAGTGGTATCATTGACGCTCGAGTTTTACCGACGCAACTACATTGAAGGCTTGTTTCTCTCCTCCGGTATCATCCGCTCGCCTGACCAGACCATGGCCGATATGGTCCGCATTGCCCGAACGCTGAGAGAAGTCCACGGTTTTAAAGGCTACATTCACCTCAAGACCATCCCCGACGCACAGGCTGAGCTCATTCGTGAGGCCGGCCTTTGGGCCGACCGGTTGTCAATAAATGTCGAACTGCCAGAGGATTCGAGCGTAAGGAAGTTCGCGCCGGAGAAGCGGCCGGAAACCATTCGTGCCGCCATGGCACAGGTTCGGCTGGAAGGTGAAGCCGCGCAAGACAAGACCCACACCGGCCGCAAGCCGCAACGCTTTGCCCCTGCCGGCCAGAGCACGCAGATGATTGTCGGCGCTGATGGCGCCGACGATACCGCCATCCTGTCCTGCGCAACCCGGCTTTATAGCGGCTACAAGCTGCGGCGCGTTTACTATTCGGCGTTCTCACCGATCCCGGACGCTTCCTCTGCGCTTCCCCTGGTTCAGCCACCGCTTGTTCGGGAGCACCGGCTCTATCAGGCCGACTGGCTTCTGCGATTTTATGGCTTTACGACCGACGAGATCGCGACCGGCACGCAAGGAGGCTTTCTGGATCTGGAGCTCGATCCGAAGACGGCATGGGCGCTGCAGAACCGGCAATTCTTTCCGGTCGACGTCAACCTCGCCTCCCGCGATACGCTTCTGCGCGTGCCGGGATTTGGGACGCGCGTGGTCGATCGCATCATCACCGCGCGACGCAACCGCCGCCTCCGTGTCGAGGATCTTGCTCGAATGGGAGCGCTGACACGCAAGGCCCGCCCCTTCGTTGCCCTGCCCGGCTGGAGCCCCGGCGGTTTGACGGACAGCGGCGATCTGCGCGCGCGCCTGGCGCCCCCGCCAAAGCAACTTCAGCTTCTATGACTTACGGGGTCTCACTTCCGGACAAGGGAACTTTTGATGCCTGGCGAAATGCCGCCAGGCGCGCTATCAGCCACCGGATCGCCCCCGACCAAATTGACTGGAATAGCGCGGGCGGCCTATTCGACAGGGCCTTTCTCCCGGAGACTACAGGCGAGCACGCAGCACGCGTTCCTCAAGCCTTCATGACTTTGGCGCAGTCCGTGATCTGGCATTCAGCACCAGAACGCTTGGCGCTCCTTTATCGCGCGCTTTGGCGCCTCGACAGGCGCGAGGGCGAGCCGCTCTCGCCCGCCGATCCGCTCGGTCGCAAACTGTCGCTTATGCAGAAATCCGTCGCACGGGACATTCACAAGATGCATGCATTCGTTCGCTTCCGCGAAATCTCAGCAGAGGGTCCGCGTCGACGCTTTGCCGCCTGGTTTGAGCCGACGCACAATACGCTGGAGCCGGGAAGCGCTTTCTTTGCCCGCCGGTTCGGCGACATGGATTGGATGATTGCGACGCCGCGCTTGACCGCCCTTTTTGTTGACGGCGCGTTGACCTTTGATCAGGGTGGCACGAAACCAGACCTGCCGGAGGATGCGGCCGAGAAACTTTGGGCAGCCTATTTCGTCAACATCTTCAATCCGGCCCGCATCAAGCTCGACGCCATGCAGTCGGAGATGCCGAAGAAATACTGGCACAACCTGCCGGAAACGCGCCTGATCCCCGAGATGCTCGCCGCAGCGGAAGCACGGGTGCAAAAGATGCGCGAGGCAGGCATCTCCGCGCCGCGAACGGGCGCAGCCGCGGTGTCCGAGCGCTATCGGGCTTCAATGCCGCAGCCGCCCGAGCAAATTGACACCCTGGAGGAGGCATCGAAGGCCGCGGCACAATGTCGGCGTTGCGACCTGTGCGAATCCGCGACGCAGACCGTCTGGGGTGAAGGTGCCGCTGACGCGCAGCTCATGATCGTCGGCGAACAGCCTGGCGACCGGGAAGATATCGAGGGCCGCCCGTTTACGGGGCCGGCCGGGCAGTTGCTTCGGGCATTGCTTTCCGACGCCGGTATAGACGCAAGGACGCTGTGGCTGACGAACGCCGTCAAGCATTTCAAGTTCAGCCCACGTGGCAAGCGGCGTCTGCACCGCAATCCGGACCGCGGCGAAATTGCTCATTGTCGCGGGTGGCTGGGACTGGAACTGACCCTTGTCAAACCGAAGTTGACGGTGGCGCTTGGCGCCTCCGCGGCCTTCGCCCTCACAGGCGACAACCGTCCAATTGCGGAGCGGCGGGGGGAGATTGAAACCGGTCTTCACGGCGGCCCCGTCCTCGTGACATGGCATCCTTCCTATATTCTGCGTGCAGGCGACCCAGCAGCCGCCACGATCGCCCGAGATGATTTGGCGCGTGACCTGGCCAAGGCCATAGCAGTTATCTATGAAAGAGGAGTGGAGCAACTCAACCAGAGATCGTACGGAGTTACCGAATATGCACCCTCCGGCCGTACGAGGGGATGGCGAGAGTGAAAGAGAGGCACGTACTGCTTGGCCGCTTGGCGCTTCCCAGCCTACCCTACTCTTGAGGATCTATCGGCCGGAGCTTCCATGATGCCCAGGTGCTTGGTGACCAGGACTGAAAGGCGTCCGATCGAGGGGTGGAGTTTCTTGCATTGGATTAGAAGCCTTCTAATATGTACTCAGGTTTTAGGGACTGGGGCATGGTGAGAAGTCTGACGGTTACGGTGTCCAGAGCCGCGACGTTTGTCATTGCGGCAATGTTTGCGGCGCTTGTCGTGCTACTGAGCCTGTGGTTATACGAGAGCTACCATGCCGCGATACGGCGGACCGAAGAGCGCGCAATTGCCGCCTCGAAAATCGTATCCACGAACGCCTCATGGATAAACGCGCTCTCGGCACAGACACTTCAACGAATTGATGACGCTCTTGGACCGACGCTGGGCATTGCCACGGATGACGTCAAGAACATCAACGAGGCGGTTTCTAATCTTCCGGGACAAGTTCAGGCCTACGTCGTCGACCGGAATGGCCGGACACTTCTGTCCACCGATCCCGATATTAAGCCCATCGACATAAGGGACCGCGAATACTTCGCCGCCGTCGAAAAGGGAGCGAAAACTTTCGTTTCCGGTCTTCTGGTCAGCAGACTCAACGATCAGCAGATATTCGTGTTCAGCCGGCGCCTGGAACGGAACGGCGTGTTCGTCGGCGCTGCAATGGTGTCGTTCCAAGGGAGCGACCTGCTGAAGGATGTTTGGGAGGCCGTCTCTCTCGGCACGAATTCGACTATCAGCATGATCCGCAAGGACGGAGAACTCGTCGCACGCTACCCCGCCCCCGACGGTCCGTTGAACATGAGCAAGTACGTATTGTTTACCGACTATCTTCCCTCCTCGCCCAACGGGACTTACGAGGCAATATCTCCAGCGGACGGCGAGCACCGTATGGTCGCCTATCGGGTTGTTGAGGGAACGGAAATCGTTGCGCTCGCGTCGGCTGACTACCGTGTCGGGCTGGTCCCCTTCCGCAATGACGTCTTCATCGCGATCGCCGTTATGGCACTTGCTGCCGCTTCATCGCTTGCCGCAGGAGGATGGGTCAGGCACCTCGTTAAGCGCGATGTGAAGAAATCCGCCGAACTTGAGGCCGCACTTGAGGACAATCGCCTTCTGCTGCGCGAAATCCATCATCGGGTCAAAAACAACTTTCAGGCTGTGCAGGGCGTCATCCGCATGCAGCTACTGCCGCCCGAGGCACAGAAGTCGCTCTTTGACCGGATCGGCGCCATGATCGCGGTCCATGAGCAAATTTATGATCGCGACCAGTTCAACGCCCTGTCCGCCCGTGATCTTATCCCGTCGATCGTGGACAAACTCGTCAGCGCCTATTCTGACAACGTATCCGTACGGTACGATATCGGTGCGTTTGACCTGACACCCGAACAGGCCACGGCCGTCGCGCTCCTGGTGAACGAGGTCGTGACAAACAGTCTTAAATACGCGTTTCCGGACGGCCGCCCAGGGAAGCTCGAAATAGCGTTCCACAAAGTGTCTTCGCGCCGCTCCCTGCTTACCATCTGCGACAACGGCGTGGGCTTCGACACATCGACTGTGCGCAAAGGCATGGGCAGCCGTATCATTCGCGGGGTCGTAAGTCAGTTGCGCGGTTCATTCGAATACAAGTCAACAGAAGGCACGCACTTTATCGCGCAAGTCGAGCTCGGTCTAACAGACTGAGGAGCACCCTCGTTAAGACTGTTTGCGTGACCTCATAAGATGCCGTGTGCGCCCCCATTTCGGAAAACCTTGAAAACACAAAACGCGCGGATAGATACCTATCATCTGCAATCCGTTGTTTGGGTGGCCCGCAACAGCCGACCTGGATGAGCAAAATGGCCGACGAAAACCACCTTCGTGACGCCCGTGATGCGGGCGACCGCCTCTTAGCTTCACACCCATCTGAAGATCCATTCGCGGCTGCGTTCAAGGCCACACGCATGCCGATGCTAATTACCGATCCAAGGCAGGACGATAATCCCATCATCTTCGCGAACCGAGCCTTCACCGAGTTGACGGGCTACAGTCAGAATGAGTTGGTCGGCCGGAACTGTCGCATTCTCCAAGGGCCGGACACGGACAAAGCGGCGATCGCTAAGATCAGGGATGCCATTTCAGAAGCGCGCGATGTCTCGGTCGACATCCTCAATTACCGTAAGGACGGTGGCAGCTTCTGGAACGCGCTGTTTGTCAGTCCCGTCCGCGATCAGGCCGGCGCAGTGATCTACTTCTTCGCGTCACAACTCGACTTCACGAGCACCAAAAGCAAAGAAGCCGAGCTGGCCAAGGCGCGCCAGCTTGCAGAAGAGGAAGTCTCAAGTCGCACTGCGGAGCTCATGGAAGCGCTGCGCGTGAAAACTGCCCTTGTCCACGAGGTCGATCACAGGGTTAAAAACAACCTTCTGACAATCGCCTCGATCATCAGATTGCAAATGCGGATGACCAGCAACGCTACGGTCGCACAGACACTTAAATCAATACTCGACCGCGTCGAGGCTCTGAGTGCCGCCCAAAGGAAGCTTCTCAATGATAACCGCGTTGGTCAGTTCGATGTGGCCGATTTCGGTCGAGACCTGATTACCGAAATCGTGGGTTCTCTGAAAAGGCCAGACATCATCTTAACTACGGACCTTCATTCTGTGACAGTCTCGGCGTCGAAAGCTTCGGCCCTCGCCCTTATCGTTAACGAACTCGTTGGTGATGCAGTCCGACGCGGCCTCAGTGATGGCGGGGGCGAAATACACCTCGAAATCCGAAGGCTCAACGGACACTTGCTCATACGAGTCCTGGACACGGTTACACCCGTCGAGGTCGACAAAGAACAAGAGTCCTTCAGCCGCGCCATGCTTGACGCCTCGATCAGGCAGCTAAGGGCAACCAGCGAGCGAGAGGTTTCCGGTCACCGCACGGAAGTTCGTGTAACGCTGCCGGTAGGAGATTAGGAAGGGCCGATATTTGCGAACCCTTATTGTCGAAGACGAAATGCTCCTGGCCCTGGAACTTGAACATGAGGTCGAGTCCAGCGGTTATAGGGTTATCGGCCTGGCAAGCGACGCAAGCGAAGCGATTGCGCTCGTCGAGCGAGAACAACCAGAGTTCGCTTTCGTCGATATCCACCTGCGCGATGGTCCGACTGGTATTGATATCGGTCGATACTTGGCCTCGAGGGGCATCCCCTTCGTTTTTGTCTCAGGCAACCTTAAACGAATTCCGGCGGACTTCGCGGGTGCACTCGGCGCTATCGAGAAACCTTACTCGGCCAGCGGCCTACAAAACGCTCTGTTGTATCTCCGGGCGGTGTTATCTGGAGAGGATCTGCCACCACCTCCCTCAAGCCTGACAATCTTTCAATAAAAGCATCTCCGGAGTAGCGCCGGCGCCGTCGATTATCTCACACCACTTGCTCTGATCGCATGCCTTTGCCCATCTCAAGTGCCGAGCAGCTGGTGTGTTTCGGCGACAGCGCCGCTCGCCCGCTCAGACCCTTACTGCACCGCCGGAACGTTCTGCCGGCCGAACTGGCTCTTATGCAGTCTTATCCGAGCCGCGGAACGCGGGCCTGCGCTTCGCTTGGACGCAGTCTGGTACGAGCCGCAAACGTCAGGCCAGCTTGAACGCGCCACTCGCCCCGCAGATGCTTACGGGGCGAGACATTCCTCGCATATGCCACAACCATCGACGTCCATACGTGAGGCTGGGAACTGCTTTTGACAACACTGACACGTCAAAGTGCTCCGCGCGTCCCGCTTTACGGGCGCAGGCGGGATGATTTCGATCACGCGATCGGTAGGGAGTTTTCGTGCCATCTGGTCCATCTCGAGGCTCCATGTCGAGGGTGGAATCTGAGATAGGAAGTGCTGAGGCTTGTACAAGATAATCCTCTCAAAGAGTCTTCGCTGACGCTTTCATCGGTCGTCCCTCGTTGAAAGGCCGATGGCTTCGACAACCAATTGCTTGTCTAACACCCGGCCGCTTCCGTTGCTCGGTCCGTCGAACCATCCATCGCGGCAGATTCAGCATGGTTCATTTCATCAAATGTCACGCGGTCAGATCAATTGAGAGAGTACATTTTGGACGGCCACACAGCTGGTCACGGAAGCGAGCCCGGGAGGTATACAGATCCGCTCTGGGGCGTGACGTCTTGTTCCCCATCGCAAGCACCACGTCCGGATGATTACCGTATTGCAGTTCAGCGACGAGGACCTTCTGATATGCCCACAACTCCCGCATCTCGTGGACGTCGGTCGACGTTCCGAGCCACTCGACGATCCAGCCAGTTTCATTTCGAACCGGCGCGGCTCGGGAACCAGCGGTACTCGTCGAACCGTGCACGACAGATGGGTGGCTCAAACTCAAGAGGTCCCTTGCTTGGGACTGACCTATCGATCAAGCAGAGCCGTCAATCGATGTGAGACGGGTGCAGCCACCCACTCTCGCCGGCCCTCTCTGCTCGAACGACCTGTCGCTTGCTGAGGGCTGGAACCAGTTATTCCCCAACGCGGTTTGACAAGCGGCGACGGATACAGCTCCGCGCTGCAACCGAAGTCGCCCCGTCCAGCTGCTGTAGGGGCGAGGTAAGGAATCGTGCAGAGGTGCCCAAAAGCCACTCCGCTCGTACGAGGGTTCTGACTGGTTTCTACGGAGGTTGATTTCTCGTCTCCTACCCGGTCGCGTCGGCGACCGGGTCGATGACCCTCGTCTCTCACATGCCACTCCTGCGGCTAAAGCAGTCTGGCGCACGAGCGGCCTCGAGAAGTGGGGAGTCGGGCGCTTCGGGTTGCCCGGATTATCACATTCTAAATTGGGGAATGGTGGCCACCAGCATCGGGTTTGGCGCCGAACGGCCGCTCGGCATCTGTCGACATTCCAGCGTCTCGGCAGGCCTCAACGAACGCTTCGCGGGCGATGGCAACCGGCGTCATTCGGTTAAGCGCCCGACGACATGTCTGAACCGCCCTATTGTGCTTGCGGCCTCTATAAATAGTCCATTCGCCTTCCAGGAAATCGAGAACGTCGTTGACAGACGCAAATACCTGCCGCGTGCCGTCCTTCATCTGAACCGAGATGGGTGCCATGAGCAGTAGTTCGGGATTAAGCATGGTGATCTCCCTTCGCCTTGATGCCATACAAAGACTTTTCAACGGCCGTGCCAGGCACGGTGCCGATCTCAAAAGCCGGCGGCGCAGATGGGATGCTCGCATCCATCGCTGGCGCTAGAAGATGGTGCCTTTCGGCGAAGGCGACGAAAAGGCCGCGCACAGTCTCTGCTTCAACCTCTCCCCGTAATGCAGCCAGACAGGCCTTGATCGCCACCGAATGCACCGCATCCCCCGACGGGGCTGGCCAATCGACGAGGAGACGATAAGCGTCCATCACGGAGCGGATTTCGCCGGGGAAACCAAGGCCAACAAGGATGCTAACCGGCCGCTCGAACATATCGGGTTTCATCGTGCTCTCCTTTCCAACCCGGAATGCCGATGGGCGCCTTGAAACCGGCGCCCAATTTACGTCAGCTACGCGGCATTCGATGCTTCGATTTGCATCTGAGCTTTTGACTGCTCAACCGCCGCAGCTGTTTCGATCGCGATTTTGCGTGGCTTCATCTCCTCCGGGATTTCCCGCACGAGATCGATCTCTAGAAGGCCGTTGTTCAGATCCGCGCCCATCACTCGGACGTGGTCGGCAAGCTCGAACCGATGCTCGAACGGTCGGCCGGCGATCCCGCGATGCAGATAGGCTTCGGAAGAGGTCTCCTGCTTCTTGCCGACGACCGTCAAAAGATTGGTTTGAAACGTGATATCGAGATCGTCGCGAGCAAAGCCGGCCACCGCAATCGAGATCCGGTAGCTATCGTCACCGGTCTTGGCAATGTCGTAGGGAGGCCAATCACTGATCGAACGAGCGCGCTGCGCGTTTTCGAGCAAATGGAAGAGCCGGTCGAACCCGACAGTCGAACGGAACAGTGGTGCGTAGTCGTAAGTTGTTGCCATAACCATATCCTCCTTGAGCAACATGGGTACGGAAGCGCCGAAAGACGACGCTTCCAGCAAGGCCAGCCCTACACGAGCGGCTGGCGGCAAGCGATTTGGTTAGGATGGACCGCAGTTTCAAGGGCCCATAACAAAAAAAATCGCGTGCGCATTTCGACGTTTTTAAACGACTGCATCTGCAGACTCAAAACCCCAACAGAGGGCTCAGTTCAGTCGGAACTCGCCATCCACGCGTCGCCATTCATTCGGGCCGATCAGATGGTGATGCGTATAGCGAACGGAATGCAGCGGACCGTCAAGATTGGCTTGCCAGAAATCGAGGAATTTCTGCATCTCAGGAAACTCGGGAGCAAGATCATAATCCTGCCAGATATAGGTCTGCAGAACGGATTCGAAATCGGGAATGCGGTAAAGGATATGCGCGGTGGTCAGTCCGTAGCCGTTTATTTGACGCTCGAAATCCGATGAATATCGCATGTTTCATCTCCGTTGCCTCAACAAGCGCCAAGGTGGCGCAATTGTTCGCGGTCATCAACGAAATTCTAAACGGCAAGGAGGCTTTGTTGTTCCTTTACAGCATGTTAGCAGCCGCACGATGCGAGTGCTGATTTTTTTGATTTCACCCCTTGAATTCGAAAAATTGTGAAACCAGATGATTTGCGCAAGACGCTCATTCGAGGTTTTGCACCCGTCCGGACTGTCCGGTCCGGTGATGGGGGAACAACGTCAATAGTGTTTGTCCATTGGAGGAAAACATGTCTTTCCGACCGCTGCATGATCGCATTCTCGTCCGCCGGGTTGACTCAGAAGAGAAAACCAGGGGCGGCATCATCATTCCTGATACGGCAAAGGAAAAACCCCAGGAGGGAGAAGTCGTTTCCGTCGGACCTGGCGCACGCAATGAAGCGGGCCAAGTCCAGGCGCTCGACGTCAAAGCAGGCGACCGTATTCTGTTCGGCAAGTGGTCAGGAACCGAGATCAAGATCAATGGGGAAGACCTGCTGATCATGAAAGAAAGCGACGTCCTGGGTGTCCTCGAGGCCCAAGTCGAGCGCAAGCAGGCAGCTTGAGCCAACCACACCATAAATCCATCAGTCAAATAGCTGCCTATTGAGGAGTTAAGGAAATGGCTGCGAAAGAAGTCAAGTTTCATACCGATGCCCGTGAACGCATGCTGCGTGGGGTCGATGTTCTTGCCAATGCCGTCAAGGTGACGCTCGGCCCAAAGGGGCGCAATGTCGTTATCGACAAGTCTTTTGGCGCCCCTCGCATCACCAAGGACGGTGTCTCGGTCGCCAAGGAAATCGAGCTGGAAGACAAGTTCGAGAATATGGGCGCGCAGATGCTGCGCGAAGTCGCCTCCAAAACCAACGATCTCGCCGGTGACGGGACGACTACGGCCACTGTGCTTGCGCAAGCGATCGTCAAGGAAGGCGCGAAGGCCGTTGCTTCGGGCATGAATCCTATGGATCTGAAGCGGGGCATCGACCTTGCGGTTGACGCGATAGTGAGGGAACTCAAGACAAACGCCCGCAAGATCTCCAATAATTCGGAGATCGCCCAGGTCGGCACCATCTCGGCCAACGGCGACGAGGAGATCGGCCGCTACCTGGCTGAGGCGATGCAGAAGGTGGGCAATGAAGGTGTCATCACCGTCGAGGAGGCCAAGACTGCAGAGACTGAACTCGAAGTCGTTGAGGGCATGCAGTTCGACCGCGGCTATCTCAGCCCGTATTTCGTAACCAATGCGGACAAGATGCGGACCGAGTTTGACGATCCCTACATCCTGATCCACGAAAAGAAGCTTTCCAACCTTCAGGCCATGCTGCCCGTTCTCGAAGCGGTGGTGCAATCCAGCAAGCCGCTGCTCATCATCGCTGAAGATGTGGAGGGCGAAGCGCTAGCGACGCTGGTCGTCAACAAGTTGCGCGGCGGCTTGAAGATTGCAGCGGTCAAAGCTCCGGGCTTCGGCGATCGCCGCAAAGCCATGCTTGAAGATATCGCCGTTCTCACCGGCGGCACGGTTGTCTCCGACGACGTCGGTATCAAGCTTGAGAACGTCACCCTCGACATGCTCGGTCGGGCAAAGAAAGTTGCGATCGAGAAGGAGAACACAACGATCATCGACGGCGTTGGCGCCAAAGCTGATATCGACGGCCGTGTCGCACAGATCCGCGCCCAGATCGAAGAAACCACGTCCGACTACGATCGCGAGAAGCTCCAGGAGCGTCTGGCCAAACTCGCCGGCGGTGTTGCTGTCATTCGAGTGGGCGGGTCGACTGAGGTAGAGGTGAAGGAAAAGAAAGACCGCGTCGACGATGCGCTGCATGCCACCCGAGCGGCCGTTGAGGAAGGTATTCTTCCGGGCGGCGGTGTCGCGCTGCTGAGGGCCGTCAAGGCGCTCGACGATCTGCCTTCGGCCAATCGAGACCAAAAGGTTGGGATCGAGATCGTTCGACGTGCGGTCGAGGCCCCGGTTCGCCAGATCGCTGAGAATGCTGGCGCAGAAGGCTCAATCATCGTCGGCAAGCTGCGCGAGAAGACGGACTTCTCCTACGGCTGGAACGCCCAGACCGGAGAATACGGTGATCTTTACACCCAGGGCGTGATCGACCCGGCGAAGGTCGTGCGCACAGCGCTCCAGGATGCTGCCTCGGTCGCTGGCCTCCTGGTAACTACCGAGGCGATGATTGCAGAAAAGCCGAAGAAGGACGCCGCGCCAGCACTACCGGCCGGCCCTGGCATGGACTTCTAAAGCGATGGTTCAGGCCCGTTCTCACGGGAGCGGGCCTGACGACTCCACCGATCGGCCCCGCCGGCTGGTCCACAGGTTGGTGGTGCCGCAGCTATTAAGTGAGGTAGAAATGCAAATGAAGATGTTTGACCGGCCACTTTACCTGCGTGAAAGGAAGGATCTGATCCTCGAAATCACAAACCTAGACGATGCGATCGATTTCCTTGAGGAGTGGTCCAAAGGAGACCGTGACATCATTCACGACGCAACCCTGAAGACGTGCTACCTCGCCCACGACGGACATAAGCCCCTTCAGGTGGCGCGAGACGCACTGCGCGCCTTCGCGAAGAAGAAGGGTATACTCGTGAAAACTCCCGCGGTTGCGCCGTGGATGATCAAAGCAAAGTCCGGCGGCGGGCGACTCTCGCCTTAAACCAACCTTCCCGCGAGAGGCTGCGAGGCCCGCTGGCGTCTAGCACGGACGCTTTTTCCCGAATTAAGGATATGGCCGTCGGACGGTTCGCTGTCCGGCGGCGGAGGAAGCGTCAGGCTGAACGGGTAACCTGCAGGCTTCGGGGTGGAGAGCAGATGGTTTGCCCGGGTCCCTTGTTTGGCGCGCGGGATCTCAGCGAGCCTAGTCTAGAGGCGACGACGCTTTACCCAGCTTCACCGACGGTTCTCGGGCCCAGACGCGCAGCTTGCCGAGCGTCGAGACGAAATCGGATATTCCCTTTTCGCCTGGAAGCTCGATTGTACCCTCATCGAGGCCATCGGCGATCCCGGCTTTTTCGATCAACGGCATCGCCGAGGGGTCGTAGCCGATGAACTTGCAATGCTGGAAGGCGTCCGCCACGAAATCGCGGGCGGTGGCTTCCTTTACGAGGTCGTCGATGGCGTCAGCCGAAGTCAGCAGGACGACGGCGTCGAACAGCACGGAGGGACCGCCATCGATCATGTGATGTGCTTCTATCCAGGTCCCGTCCGAGGCCGTAGCGCCCCCGACCTTCGGAGCGACAAGTTCGCAGGCCCCCTTTTCCTTGGCGACCGCCGCCGTCAGGCCGTTTAACAACGCTGCATCCAGACCGTCGGTGATCAGGATGCCGAGCTTGCGGCCCTCGAAGCGTTTCGGTCCGCGTTCCACGATGCTGAGCGCTGGGGACGGTTCAAGATCCTGCCGTGTTGGCATGGCCGCATCAGCCGGGCTTGGCATCGAATGGAAGCCGAGCTTCTGGGCAACGGCGGTTGCTAGCGTTTCGTCGATATTGAGGAGATGGGACACCATCCGTTCGCGGATAGCCGGCGTTTCGACCTTGCTCAGCTCGAATGTCAGCGCGGCCGCTATGTGGCGTTGCTCGGGAGCGGTCTGGCTGATGTAGAATTGGCGAGCCTGGCTGTAGTGGTCGGCAAAGCTCTCCGGCCGTAGCCGCGCCTTCGTCCCTGTCTCTTCGGCGGGGAAATGCCGGTAGCCGCTCATCGGCGATTCCCGTGGCCCCTCCGCAAAGGAGTTCGGCTGGTAGTTCACTCTACCGATCGGATTGCGCATAGCCATGTGGCCATCCTGCTGGAAATGCGCGAAGGGACACTTCGGCGCATTAATCGGAAGATGGGTAAAATTGGGACTGCCGAGACGTTTCAGCTGCGTATCGAGATAGGAGAAGTTACGCCCCTGTAGGAGAGGATCGTTACTGAAATCGATGCCAGGCGGAACGTTCTGCGTCATGAATGCTACCTGCTCGGTCTCGGCAAAGAAGTTGTCCGGCATGCGATCAAGGACGAGCCGTCCAATCGGCTGGGGCGCCAGGACCTCCTCGGGAATGATTTTCGTCGGATCAAGCACGTCGAAATCAAAGCTGTCTGCAAATTCCTGATCGAAAAGCTGAACCTGCAATTCCCATTCCGGGAAATTGCCCGACTGTATTGCCTGCCAAAGATCGCGGCGGTGAAAATCCGGGTCGGCGCCATTGATCTTCACCGCCTCGTTCCAGGCTACCGACTGGAGGCCCAGCTTCGGCTTCCAGTGAAACTTAACGAAGGTCGACTCGTCCTTTGCATTGACGAGGCGGAAGGTGTGAACGCCAAACCCTTCCATGAACCGGAACGAGCGGGGGATCGCGCGATCCGACATCACCCACATGATCATGTGCATGCTTTCCGGCGTGAGGCTGATGAAGTCCCAGAATGTATCGTGGGCAGATTGCGCCTGGGGAAAGGCGCGGTCCGGCTCCGGCTTCACCGCGTGAATAATATCGGGAAACTTGATTGCATCCTGGATGAAGAAGACAGGAATGTTATTGCCTACCAGGTCCCAGTTGCCCTCCTTGGTGTAGATTTTTACCGCGAAACCGCGGACGTCGCGGGCAAGATCAAACGACCCCTTGCTGCCGGCAACTGTGGAAAAGCGGACGAACGCCGGTGTCTTCTCACCTGCTCGTTGAAAAACATCAGCCCGGGTATAGGCGGCGAGCGACTCGTAGGTTTCGAAATAGCCGTGCGCTCCATAGCCTCGAGCGTGGACTACCCGCTCGGGGATGCGCTCATGGTCAAAGTGGAAAATCTTTTCACGGAAATGAAAGTCGTCAATCACAAGCGGACCGCGTGGCCCAACGCGCAGGGAGTTTTGGTCGTCGGCAACGGGGCCGCCCTGAGCGGTGGTCAGGACGGGCGTATCGTCTTCCGCGATCTGGTGAAGCTCGCCTCCTTCCCCGCGGCGCACCTTTTGATCATGGATCGTCACAGTTTCCCGCTGCTTCAAGGTCGACTTTTCTTGAGATTTCTTGGCCATGGGGCGAACTCCGTTGTTTCGAATTGATTGGCCGGGGGACTACGCGGAGAGTGCGCACTTGCCTGTGCCGGAATGAAAAAGCCGCCGTTCACGGCGGCTTCTCCATGTCGAGTTGGACTACTCGGCGGCCTGCTTGGAAGCCTTTAAGTTTGCCGCAGCTTCGCCCAGTGCCGTCAGCTTTTGATCGGTGGCGATCTCCTCCTGGAGATTGGCGTCGAGCAGTGGAACGGCTTTATCGAGACCAAGCTGGGCGGCCCACGATTTGAGCGTCCCATAGCGGGCAATTTCATAGTGTTCGACCGCCTGGGCCGACGAGATGAGGCCGGCATCGAGGGCGGGACTGTCACGGTACTCTTCCATGATTTCTTCGCCTTCGGCGAGGATGCCTTGGATGGCTTCACATGTCTTACCCCGCAGAGGTTTTCCGATAATCTCAAAAACCTGCCCCAGCCGCTCGATTTGACCTTCGGTCTCGTCCCGGTGCTTGAGGAAGCCAGCTTTGCCTTCTTCAGACCGCGCAGCCCGTGCCATCTTTGGGAGCGCCTTGAGGATTTGCTTTTCCGCGAAATAGATGTCCATGAGGGTATCGTGGAAGAGATCGCTCAGGACTTTCGTCTTGGTAGCCATTTGGTGGCCTTTCTCTCATTTCGAGTTGAACTACATCAGTTCACTCTTTGAACAGTTCACAGGTGAGGGTCACCAAGTCATCAATCCGCATGACCTCAGACCACACCAAACGTTGTGGCGCCGGCTATGTTCCGGTTTCTGTGAAAAGGAGCGTCGAAAACTCGCAGTGCCAAAGATCGGCGACGCAGTGAACTCATTCTTTCTTTCTGCAGGATGCCTTTTTCCTTCTGACGATCCCGTGTTCAGGGACGTTTGAAGTTCGGCTTTCGTGAGCAGAATCGGCGCCACCAATGGGAACTCGATTGACACCGGTGGTCCTGAATAGATGGGTTGGGAAATTTAAGTTGGCCAAAACTGGAACAAACAGTGTGCTCGGCGGTTCCAAGCCGAGACTATTAGATTCCTGACAAATACAACTCCGTTTCCCCAAACGCGGTGGTCGTCAAGACGTTCGCGACTGTAGATGTGCGAAGTGAGTAATGCGAAAGATTGTCGTCATCAGTGATTTCCAGGACGGCTGGCCACCGGTTTCAACAGTCCCGACTAAGTCAGAGCGCTTGGCGGCCTGGGCATCGACTTTCGCGGATGATTTGGCTGCTCGGCCAACCGCAGAAGACAATGTCGAGGTAAAGGGTAGCTATCTCGAACGAATGCCAATTGCCTGCGTAGCCGATGGCCTAGTCGATCGGGCGGAGATCTGGAGCCATTGGCTGGCCAGCGGCCCCCCACCAACGGTAAGAGAAAGTTCCTTCCTGACACGGCGCTCGTTCCACCTCGACGGTAACACCCCTCCGTTTTCGTCGGACGACATGCTTGCTCATATCGAGATCTATGGCGCTCCGGATATTCTCTGTGTCTGGGGCCTAGGGGTCGATGAGGAAATCCTGCAGGCTTGTCGAAACAGCTTCAAAATCTATAACTCGATCGACGCGCCGGCGTTGCGGGTCCCTTTCGCCACGAGCCGCCACTTCGATCTGATCCTGACCGGATCAGAAGAGCAGAGCCGCGAGGTCGAGGCGTGTCACCCGGGCAAACGCACCGCGGTCCTTCCGATCGGTCCGGAATTTGCAGCACCGTCGATGTTCTACCCAATCGAGGGGGCCAAGCCTTACGACATAATTTATGTAGCCGCCGCGCAAGCCTATAAGCGTCACGATGTCCTGTTTCACGCGCTCGCCAAGATGCCGAAGTCCGTGCGCGCGCTTTGCGTTTTCGGCTACGGCGATCGATCGGATCAGTTGCGTCAACACGCGGCGGAATTGCAGATTGATGTCGACTTTGTCGGACCTCCAGGCGTCTCCTTCGCGGAGGTCAACAGGTTGATGAATCTCGCTCGCATGGGCGTGGTGTGCGGGGTCGATGACGGGGCCCCGGCGGTCCTCACCGAATACATGCTCGCAGGTTTGCCTGTACTTGCCAACGCCGAACTGCGATGCGGCCAGCAATACATAACCCCGCAGACCGGCGCGACCGCAACGTCGGACGAGTTTCATATTGCTATTGCCCAGATGTTGTCGCGGCTTACCGACTTTAGTCCGCGCGACGCAGTCCTCCGATCTTGGACTTGGCCACACTCCATCAAGAAACTTCGCCAGCTCATTCGAGCCGAACAGTCAGCAAACAAGGAGGCGCGCGTCAATTGAAGTTGTTCGGGCCTACGAACATCTCAGCGCGGAATGAGTATGGATGTTCTAACCGCAGATCTGAAGAAAAAAGAGAGTTCTTCTAATGCTCGCGCGCCGGTGATTTGTTTTTCACACCTGCGGTGGGATTATGTCGTGCAGCGGCCACAACACCTCATGAAGCGGTTTGCTCGCGACCGACACGTCTACTTCTTTGAAGAGTTTATTCCGACAGACCACCATCTGGCCTATCTGGAAATCCATCCTTTCGCGGGCACGACCGTAAAATCCGTTAGGCCCCGAATTCCCAGGGAATGGACCGAGGCACAACGAAACACGGGTTTGGCCGGATTGCTCGACGAGCTTCTGGACCTTGTTGGTCATCCCAAGCCAGTCCTGTGGTTCTACACACCAATGATGTTTCCATTTGCCCGGCATGTCGATGCGGCCGCAATTGTTTATGATTGCATGGACGAACTTGCCAACTTCAGATTCGCGCCGGCAAATATGGTGAAACTGGAGCGTGAGCTGATGCATCGGGCTGATGTGGTCTTCACAGGTGGCCATAGCCTCTACGACGCCAAGCGCCTCCTGCATGACAACATTCATCCCTTTCCCTCCAGCGTGGATGTGGGGCACTTTCGGTCGGCACGAACGGTGCCGATCAGCCCACCGGACCAAGCGGATCTTGCTGGCCCTGTCCTCGGTTTTTGCGGAGTCATCGATGAGCGTCTTGATCTGGAACTGATAAGCGTCTTGGCGGCACGACGGCCGTCCTGGTCAATCGTTCTCATTGGTCCGGTGGCCAAGATCAGGGAGGAGGATCTTCCTCGCGCACCCAACATCCACTACCTCGGCCAGAAGGACTACAAGGTCCTGCCTGCCTATTTCTCTGGGTGGAACGTGGCTCTAATGCCGTTTGCCATGAATGAGGCCACCCAGTTTATCAGCCCGACAAAGACCCCGGAATACCTGGCAGCCGGGCTTGCCGTGGTCACTACGCCGGTTGTCGACGTCGTGCGTCAATACAAAGACATCAGCGGGGTCTTCTTTGCATCCGATGCGAGCGAATTCGTTGAGGCATGCGAAGCCGCAATGAAATTAAAGCCCCGGTCAGGAAAATGGCTGAAAGGCGTCGATGAATTTCTGTCGACGGTCTCATGGGATGAGACTCACCGGAAAATGGACGGATTGGTGCAGGAAGCGGCTGAAACAAATCTGCGCTCGATATCGCCCATTTCGCGAAAACCGGCAAAAATGAGATCTAGGCGCCGTGCTTATGATTTTTTGATTGTCGGCGCCGGTTTTGCTGGGGCAGTCCTTGCCGAGAGGCTGGCAAACAAAGGCAAGCACAATGTGCTCGTCTGCGATCGGCGATCCCACATCGCAGGCAATGCGTACGATTTCTACAACGAACATGGCGTTCTTGTTCACAAATATGGCCCGCACATCTTCCACACCAACAGCGAAATGATCTTCGACTATCTTTCGCGCTTTACCGCGTGGAGGCCATACGAACATCGCGTGCTTGCTGATGTAGAGGGCAAGCTCTTGCCGATACCGATCAATCGCACAACCCTCAATGGGCTGTACGGACTTGATTTGAAGGACGACGACGCGGCTGCCCAGTACCTCGCCTCCAAGGCGGAGCCGATGGACCGGGTGCGCACTTCGAAGGACGTCGTTATCGCGCAGGTCGGATTGGATTTGTACCGGACATTTTTCGAGGGCTATACGCGCAAGCAATGGGGACTGGATCCTTCTCAACTCGACAAGGCAGTTACCGCCCGCATTCCTACTCGCACGAACACCGACGATCGCTACTTCCAGGACACCTTCCAGGCGATGCCAAAGGAGGGCTACACGAAGATGTTTGAGAATATGCTGGATAGCGATCGCATCGATATTCGGCTCAACACCGACTTTAGAGATGTCCGGGATGAGTTCCCCGGCACGCATATCATCTTCACCGGACCGATCGACGAGTTCTTCAACTATCAGTATGGTCGGCTTCCTTACCGGTGCCTGCGGTTCGAACACACGACCTACGACCAGCGGCGAATTTTGCCCGTCGGGGTCGTAAATTTTCCCTCTGAAGAGATTCCTTACACGAGAGTGACCGAATTCAAGCACATCACCGGGCAAGTCCATCCCAAGACGAGTGTGTGTCACGAGTACCCGTGTTCAGCCGGAGACCCTTACTATCCGATCCCAAGGCCCGAAAATCAGGAGCTCTACAACCAGTACGCGCTTCTTGCTCGCTCGCGCAGCGATGTGACCTTCGTCGGACGACTGGCGAGCTACCGCTACTACAACATGGACCAAGTTGTGGGTCAGGCACTTTCGACTTTCAAGCGATTTGCGGCCAGGGACACGGCGGACCATAGCTTGGGTGTTCGATGAGCCCTCTCATGAAGCCAAAACAAAAGCTCGTCCTTGCGACCGATAGCTGCGATGCATCGGGCATGGGTGCCCACATGCTTATTCTCGGCGAGGGGTTGAGCGAACGCTTTGAAGTTACGATGGTGTTGCCGCGAGGATGCGAGGGCAACCTTGCTTCGAAAGCCTTCGCACTCGGCTTGGCGGTCAAAGAGTTCGACGACATCGTCGAGTGCGGCTTGTGGCTGAAATCGGTCGATGCCGATCTTATTCATGTTCACGCAGGCATCGGCTGGGAAGGCCATGGGCTCGCACACGCCGGAAAAGTCGCAGGTGTTCCGGTTATCAGAACGGAGCATTTGCCGTTTCTCCTCACCGAAGGAGAACAGAAGGCGGCGTTCTTCGAGGGCCTTGGCTTCGTCGAGCGACTGGTTGTCGTCTCCCCCGCGGCGCGGTCGACTTTCCCGAGTGAGAGCGTCGATCCAAACAAGATCAAGGTTGTCCGAAACGGAATTCCACCGCTTCGCGATGGCATCGAGGTGCGGTCTGAGTGGGGTTCCCAACGATCAAACACCCTTATATCGGTTGCGCGCTTCACACCGCAGAAGGACCACCTGACCTTGGTCAGAGCGATGCCTCGCGTCCTGCAACAATTCCCCAATGCTGTGCTGCTACTGGTCGGTACCGGTCCTGAAGTCGGCAATGTGAAGGATTTGGTCGCAGAGCTCGGACTTGAACGCGCTGTGTTGTTTGCAGGGCAGCGCAACGACATAGCCTCGCTGCTGGCATCGGCGGACGTTTTCGTTCTCTCATCGCTGTTCGAAGGGCTGCCGCTGGCGGTTCTTGAGGCGATGTCGGTGGGGGTCCCTGTCGTTGCGACTGCGATCGGAGGCACGATTGACGCTCTTGGAGACGAGCATCCCTTCCTTGTCGAGCCCAGCAATCCGGAAGGGCTTGCTGAGGGGATTATCTCCGTCCTAGCCGATCCGGCAGGGGCAGCTCGCACGGGAGAGGCGCAGCGACGAAGGTTCAAGCAACAATTCACCGCAGCCCGGATGGTCGAGGAGACCGCAGAAATCTACCGATCCGTTCTCCATTCAGCGGTCGCCAACGAAAGAGAGCATCGAACCATGAAACGCACGCGCATCGGTTTTATTGGAGTGGGCGGGATCGCGTCCCGCCATCTCGATATTTTGGCGGAATTCGACGACGTGCAACTCGTAGGCTTTGCCGATCCCGCCATCGAACGGGCCCAGCATGCGGCAGGCCGATTTGGCGCCAGAGCCTTTACTTCCTCTGCCCAGATGCTGGGCGAACTGGAACTGGATGCCGCCTATATCTGTGTCCCCCCATTTGCGCATGGCGATGTCGAGCGAGAGCTCCTTTCGGCTCGGATTCCATTTTTTGTCGAGAAGCCAATCAGCCTGCATCTCGATCTTGCCAGGGAGCTCGCCGCGGGCATTGCTGCGGCCGGCCTGATTACCGCGGTGGGCTATCACTGGCGATACCTCGACAGCGTCGAGGAAGCGCGCCGATGCCTGGCTGAGAACCCTGCGCAACTTGTTTCGGGCTACTGGCTCGATCAGACTCCACCCCCGAAGTGGTGGTGGAAAAAGGAGACATCAGGCGGGCAAACCGTCGAACAGACGACCCATATCGTCGATCTCGCCCGTTATCTTGTCGGCGATATCGTCCGGGTATTCGGCCAGACGACGCATAGAAAAAGGGATGACTTTCCTGATCTCGATGTTGCCACTTCGAGCACGGCCAGCTTTTTATTCGCAACAGGTGCAATCGGAAACATTGCGTCCACGTGTGCCTTGAAGTGGGGGCATCACATGGGATTGAACCTCTTTGCCGATGGCTTGGCGATTGAACTGACAGACCATGACATCATGGTGGATGTCGGGGCGGGGAGGCCGGTGCGCCGGGCCGACGGAGACCCGGTACGGCTGGAGGATCGCGACTTCGTCGATGCGGTGCGGGGCCGCGAAAATCGCATTCGTTGCCCTTACCATGAGGCGCTCGCGACCCACCGCATTGCTTTAGCTCTGAGCAAGTCTGCCGAAACCGGTCAGCCGATCGACCTCCACAACTTTTAGGAATTGTGCCGATGTTCAGCCGCACCATAAGATCCCTCGGCGTCGAGCGCCCTGGCAAAATGTACTTCCTGGAATATGAGGAAGAGGCGCCAGCCGACGGTCACGTACAGCTCGACACACTCTTTACCGGGTTTTCGGCCGGGACCGAGTTAACGTTCCTCAAAAACACCAACCCCTACTTTCACTCGCGCTTCGACCGCGAGCGGGGGGTTTTCATAGAGAACGAACCTGACCTGTTATATCCCGTTCCCTTTCTAGGCTACATGGAGGTGGCACGGGTCGCAGACACAAACGCCGCCGGCTACGCAACAAACGATATCGTCGCTGCAACCTACGCCCACAAGACCGGCCATGTAGCCGACCCGTTTTGCGACCTTCTCGTCCCACTTCCCACCACGATCGATCCGTTGCTTGGCATCTTCGTCGCACAAATGGGCCCGATAGCTGCCAATGGCATTCTCCATGCCGATGCCGATGCGTTCGGAACGGCACTGCCCTTCCTGGGGTGCGGTGTCATCGGTCGACGCGTATTGGTTATCGGAGCTGGGACCGTAGGCTTGCTCACAGCGCTCTTTGCCAAGACCCTTGGCGCTTGCCAGGTCCTCGTCGCGGATCCGTCACAGTTCCGCCGAGAAAAGGCAGAGGCGATGGGCATTCAGGCAATGTCAGAGGAACACGCCTGGCAACACGCGAAGACGCACTGGCACGACGGCGCTGTAAGCCGCGGAGCCGATATCGTGTTTCAGACCCGGGCCCATTCGGAAAGCCTTAACGTCGCACTCAAGGCCGTACGACCCCAGGGGAGCGTGATTGACCTGGCATTTTATCAGGGTGGAGCTGACAGGCTGAGATTGGGTGAGGAGTTTCACCACAATGGCCTTAACATACGCTGCGCGCAGATCAATCGTGTTCCACGCGGTCTTTCATCGCATTGGAGCCAACGCCGGCTTGCGGGCGAAACAATCGACCTGTTGGCCCGTGAGGGCGAACTGATCAAACAGCACATGATCACCCATGTGATCCCCTTCGAGGATGCTCCGGAGTTTCTTTCGGATCTGCTGCAGCGGAGGTTTGAGTTCTTGCAGATCGTCTTCAAGGTGGGGCCATGACGGGATCATGCCGCCCCAAGACCGTCCTCTTCGTCTTCGGCTGGTTGGTGGTGGGAGGAGAGGAAACCGAGGTTCGTCTTCTTGCGGCCAATATCGACCGTTCGCGCTACAAAATCGATGTGGTCGCATGTTTGCACAAGGACGGCATGCCCGCGCAGACGCATCAGCAGCTGCGGGCTTTGGGCATCGAAGTGGACACTGCGCCCTATTCCATGTCGCTCGAAGAGACCGTTGCCTATCTCGCCGACAAAATTCCTTCTTATGACGTGGTGGTTTCATGTCAGAATGTTGCAGACATTTACCCGGCACTTGAACGGCTGCACATTCGCCCGCCGTTGATCGAGCATGGTGGCCTGGTCCTGGAAGCTTTGAGCGGACCGAAACATTTGACCAGTCGCTATGTGGGTGTCTGTCGATCCATTCGCGACGCCGCCGCGTCTCGAATGCCTGGGCGGGAATGTGATGCCCGAGAGATCCCATCTATGGTCGATCTCAAGGAGTTCGAGCCGAGCCGGCGGTCTGCAACGCGCCGGCAACTCGGCATCTACGACGACACGATCCTGGTCGGCTGGGTCGGGCGTCTTGATGCAAAAAAGAATGTCGAGACCTTCATCGAGGCGGCCGCGATTATTCACGCACAAGATCACACCATGCGCTTTGTGATCGTGGGAGGACCAGATGCATTCATGCCCGAATATGCGCAGCATCTGAAGGCTCTGTGTAGCAAGCTTGGATTGGATGCCGTCTTGAGCTTCCTGGGTGACCGGGTCGACGTCGCGGACTTGCTTGCAGCGTTCGACGTGTTCGTCTGGCTTTCGCGGGACGAGGGCATGCCCCATGTCATTTCTGAGGCTGGGGCCGCCTGCCTTCCGGTCATTGCAACGGCCGACAACGGTTCACGACAACAGATCAAACATGGCCTTTCTGGCTATTTTGTCGGACATGACGATCCACTAGCAGTGGCAGAGGCCGTCACAATGCTTGCCGGATCGCCGGAGTTGCGCGCCAGCTTCGGTCTACAGTTGCGTTTGCATGTAGAGAAGACTTACAGCGTCGAAGCGGTGGTTCCGCAGTGGCAGGCGCTTTTTGATGAAGTCCTTGAGGAAAGGACGCCGTGCGCTCCGACCGGACTGTTCCAGTCTTTCTTCCAAGGAGGCTTTGAATGTTCCACCCACCGCGTCCGACCAAGGGATGGGGTGGGCCGGGGTCGGCGCCTGGATATGATAGCCTCGATAAAACACGAACAATATGCGGAAAATGATTACCGTCAGCTGGCGAGCCATCATATCCGCAGCGTACGGGATGGTTTTCGCTGGCATTTGGTCGAGCAACTGCCCGGAACCTATGACTGGAGCAGTGTTTTACCGTTAATACGCGCAGCGCGCACCACCGGAACGCAGGTCATCTGGGATCTTATGCACTACGGCTGGCCCGATGATATCGATATATGGTCATCTGAATTTGTGAGACGGTTTGCGCGTTTTGCGGGGGCTGCCGCAAAACTCCTGCGAAGCGAAATCGCCGCCCCGCCGTTCTTCGTGCCTGTCAACGAAATCTCTTTCTTTTCATGGGCGGGTGGAGATGCTGCTTACCTCAACCCTTGGGCAGGGCGCAGGGGCTTTGAGCTCAAGGTGCAGCTTGCGCGCGCCTCGATCGCGGCGATGGATGCTATTCTTGAGGTCGAGCCTCGGGCCCGATTTGTCCACTGCGAGCCGGCCATCAATGTTTTGGCCGATCCCGAGCGACCAGGCGATCGACTTGCTGCTGAAGGCCATCGATTGGCACAATACCAAGCCTGGGACATGATTTCGGGACGCTTGTGGCCCCAGTTGGGAGGCGCGGAAAAGTATCTCGATATCATCGGCGTCAACTACTACCATAACAACCAGTGGATCCACGGCGGCCCGACGATCGACTTCGAACACCCTCTCTACAAACCATTGCGCAAAATTCTTGTCGAAACCTACGCTCGATATGGCAGGCCAATGCTGATCGCAGAGACGGGTACTGAAGGCGATCGCCGGTCCGATTGGCTGGCATATGTCGGCGAAGAAGTCAGGGCTGCCATGATGTGGGGAGTGCCTATAGAGGCAGTATGTCTTTATCCTATTGCCAATCATGCGGGCTGGGATGACGGTCGCCCTTGCGACAATGGCCTTTTGTCAGCTGAACCAACGCCACCTCTTCGCAATGTTTACAGGCCGTTGGCGGATCAGTTGTTCCATCAGGTCAAAACGATCGAGGCATTTCTTCAAGAAATTGCAAACAAACATGATGCTCCGCCCCGCAGTTCGCGTGCTTCACGGATGTAATGGCGCAAAGATGGATAGGTGTTTGGAAAGCAGGGACCAAATCCCGTCTCGAGACTTTCTGACCAGGGAAAACGGCGGATTGTCAGATGGTGGAGCGCTCTTCGGAAGAACTTGCAGAACGTCGCGCCCGTCGCGCGCAGCGCCGACAGAGGCAGCGGCTTGCGAATATAGGCCGGGCCGAAAAGATGCATGCGTTGAGATTGGCGCTGGGGACGAATGGAGGCGCGCTCACCATTCCGCGGGACCTGTTACACGGCCTCCATATCGGCTGTTCGGGTTGGTACTATTGGCACTGGAAAGGACAGCTTTATCCGGCAGATATTCCTTCGAGCAAGTGGTTTCCCATCTATGCCCAGCAGTTCCAAACGGTGGAGCTCAATGCGCCCTTTTATTCATGGCCGACGATCGCCGCGGTGAGGAATTGGCTGCGACAAGCAGGACCGAATTTTGTTTACACGGTCAAAGTCTGTGAGCTCATTACCCACGTCAGGCGCTTCGACGACACCAGCACCTTGGTCAAGGACTTTGGCTACATAGCCGACGTTCTCGGCCCCCAGATGGGCTGCTTTCTGTTTCAATTGCCTCCAAGCGTCCGTTACTCCGCCGAGATGTTGCACACCATACTGGCTCAGCTTGACCCTTCCCGTCGAAACGTTGTGGAGTTCCGCCACAAGAGTTGGTGGAATGACGACGTCTTCGACGCTTTTGAGAAAAATGGAACTATTTTCTGCTCCTGCAGTGGCCCTCGGCTGCCCGACGCCCTCGTGAAGACTTGCGATGACATCTATGTGCGGTTTCACGGGCCATATCAATGGTATAGGCACGATTACAGTGACGCCGAACTGAGGATATGGGCGGAACGCATCCGCCGAAGCGGAGCGAAAACGGTCTGGGCTTACTTCAACAATGATCGTGATGGTCATGCGATCAAGAATGCCAAGCGCCTGTCGGAGCTGCTGCTCGAGTGGGCTCCCCTTTGATCAGATTTTGCCTATAGCCCTATCTGGCTCGCCATCTCTATCGGAAACATTGAAGGGCCGCCGTGCGACCCCCCTTCACGATCTGGGACTATATGGCCTGTATTTTGGGGTCGAGCGGTGAGCTCCACCAGGACCTCCCGCCCGGGGCCTCCGACAATTGCCGTTCGTAGCAATGAGGCAGTTGACCGCCCCTGCGGGCATTCACTCAGCGCCTGAGATCGGCGCCGGGAAGGAGCTTGATCGAATTGGCACGACGGAAAAGGCCGACAAAAGAGCGAGGTTCGCAGATGCGCCAGGATCTACTGAGCAGGCGCGCCGCGGCGGCTTGCGTTTGCCGGGTATGCGCTAGTGCATCGGCCTCACGAAGCAGGAGTTTGCGAACTCTCGGACTTGCTCGCAGACCGGCCGCGGAAATCGAAGGGCACAGCTAACCCGACGTTGGGCTGAACCGGCCATTCGGCTTCGTGTCGGAGCAACGGCAGGATCCCTAACCACGGTTCACCCTGGACTTGTGCACGCGCTTCCCGGAGGGCGGATGACCTGGGAGATCGCGCATGGAATTCATAGCGATGAGCGAACGCGATGTGCCGCGGCTTGAGGTTTCGTCGAAGTGCGAACGCCGAGCGCACTGGTGTCGGTGTCACTATAACGGAGCTGAGCACGCGCCACAACGTCGGTCGTTGGAGCGTTTATTGCTGACGGTGCGCACACCCGACCTTCAGAGTGATCGGCTCATTCGGGTCTGCAGATCCCCGCCTCGGAGAGCGGTGCGCGAACCGACGTGGCTTTACGCGCCTAGTCGGCAGCTTTGCCGAGTGTGTCAGCAACGTAGGCGCCGCGTTCACCCATCGGGAGCGGTATACCGGTGGTGGAGTCGACGACTGTCTGGTGTTCGAGCTCCGCGTTAATCAGAGCACCTATGATGAGGATAACCGTCGAAATCCATACCCACATCATGAAACCCACTAGCGCGCCGAGAGCGCCGTAAGTCGCGTTGTAGTTCGCGAAATTCTGCAAATAGAAGGAAAAGAGCCATGAGGCGGCGAGCCACATAAACGTGCTGAATATGACACCCCAATTGAGCCACCGTAGCTTCGCCCGCTCGCGGCTCGGCCCATACCGGTAGATCGAGGCCGTGCCGATAGCGACGAGGAAGAGGATCATTGGCCACCGCACCGTCCTCGTCAGGATTTCAGTCCACCGATCGAGCCACAGATACGCCAGCAAGGCGGGAATGACGCCGATTGCCACGATCAGGACCACCGCAAAAAGCAACCCGGCGAACGTGAATGCGAGACAAAGCAGCGTCCGGGTGACGAATGTCCTCTTCTCAGTTTCGCCATAGGCGACGTTCATGGCATCAAAAAGCGCCGAAATGCCATTGGCAGAACTCCAGAGCGAGATGAACAGGCCGCTGACGAAACCGAAACTAAGCGTTGTCGTCTTCTGGGATGTCAAAGATTTCAACTGGTCCGAAATCAGAGCGTAAGACCCGGGTGGCAACAGATCGTCCAGCACGCTCATATGGGTTCCGATGTCGATGGGATCGGCGATGAAGCCGTAAAAGGACACGAGGGCAGCAAGAGCGGGAAAGAGTGCCAACAGAAGATAGAAACTCACCCCCGCCGCGATCAGGAAAACACGCTCCTCGAACATTTCTGAAACAACACGCCAAAAGACATCGCGAATGCCTTTCGGCGGTATCTCTTCAGGCGTTGAAGCATTTCGCCCCCTGCCCGGTTCCACGGCTTCCCTTGACTTCGTCACATCGACCTCTTGCCGCTTAAAAGTTATCGCCTCTGCGATTTCTTCGTCCGTCAATCTATGGATGCCAAGCCCCCTTAATCGTCATCGAAAAAATCAAATGTCTGCCTGCGTCGGGAGACAAGACGAAGAGAGCGATCCGGCTGAATGACATAGATCTCAGAAACGCGCCGACCGAATTGGTCTCGAAACTCGTGTGGCACGATGCTGCCTACAGGTGCTTTCGTCAGCTTGGTGCGCGGCTGGCCGCGATAGGTGATGCTACCGGGTATCGGTTCTAAGTTTGGCGAAAAGCCGTAAGTCGCGACGCCGGCGGTGCATCCGCCGAGCGAAACGCTGACAATGACCGCGGCAACTGAATTCCGCATCGTCTTTTTCCTTGATCTGGGCAGGCGGGCATCATCGCTCGACTGGCATTGGCCGCAAATCCGATAAGCGCGCTAAAAGACGGAAAGTTCCAATCGGCCCCGGACAAGTATCCCAAGCCTATGTGATGGAGTACCTCGCGCGCCGCTTTTTGATTCGTTGATTCCCATAACTGGCTCCTCTCTCAGGCCAAAACCGGCGAGAAGCTTGAACGTTCCGCAGGGCGCTCGTCGCTTTCGCCCCCAAGCGGACGCTTCCGCGCTTGTTGAGCGTAACTGCTGGAAGGGTTTCATGCCGCCGCTATCCCTCCGTGTGGCTTTCTTCGACCATTGACGGGCGAGAATTCGCCAAAAGCGCCGAAGTAAAATTCCCACGTTGCGCCGACGGGAGACACAAATGGACGAAGTCCTGCGGACGTGATGATGGCCAGAATGGGCGGCGTGACAGGGCGTCGGACGTGTTCCGAATGCTAACCCGTGGGGCCCACGATTTGTTGGGGGAGGCAGACACTCGGTTGGAACTATCGGACTTTGCTAGAGGTTCTTCGGTTACTAACCGATCTGCGGCCCGGATATAATGCAAACCGGCCCCATGGCACTCATGGCACCACCATGTTCGAGGGCTTCAAACTTGAAACGATACCTGTAACAGCTGGCCAGCTGCGGGTGCGACATGGCGGAAGCGGTCCGCCTGTTCTATTGCTTCACGGCCACCCCCGGACCCACGTCACCTGGTGGAAGGTGGCGGAGCGGCTGGCAGACACCTTTCGGGTTATCTGTCCAGATCTGCCGGGATTTGGTCAATCCTATGTTCCGCAGGATACGCCTGACCACTCCGGCTCGTCGAAACGGGCCAAGGCTGCCGCATGCGTCGAGCTGATGGGGGCGCTTGGACATACTCAATTTGCCGTTGTCGGGCATGATCGTGGCGCCTACACCGCGTTTCGGCTCGCAATGGATCATCCCGACAGCGTCACGCACCTGGTCGTACTCGACGCTGTTCCAATCCTGGAAGCTCTCGAACGAACTGGTGAGCAGTTTGCGAGAAAATGGTGGCATTGGTTTTTCTTTGCCGTCCCTGATAAGCCGGAACGCGCAATCCTTGCCGATCCGGATGCGTGGTACGGCGGCGAAATGGAACCAATGGGTCAGGCTGCCTATGAGGACTTCCGAGCCGCCACCCGCAATCCTTCCGTTGTTCACGGTATGCTTGAAGACTACCGGGCTGGGCTGGGTGTCGATAGGCAACACGACCTCGCCGATCGGCGGGCCGGCCGGTTGATCGAGTGCCCGATGTTGTGTCTATGGTCCAGGTTGGACGACCTCGCGGATCTCTACGATGATGTTCTGGCGGTCTGGAGCCCCTGGGCAACGAAGGTCGAGGGCCACTCCATCAGTTCAGGCCATCATATGGCTGAGGAAGCACCCGAGGAATTGTCGAAGGCACTTGCTCGCTTCCTAAGCCAAATCGAAATCTAGTCCTCTTCTTCAGCCTCACACCCGCCAGCCATCCCGCGAAGCGAAGCAGCCATTAGGTCGATCACCCTCCTCAAACCCCAATCTGGACAAACCGGTGAACAAAGGAGCCGCCAGGCGTTTCGCCGCCGGATCGCATGAAGGTAACTGCAAGCAATTCAAGGGGAAAATCAAGGAAAGTGGGGCAAACTCACCGACGACGATCTTGATCAAGTAAGGGGAAAAACAAGATCAGCTAGAAGTGAAGATTCAGGAGCCTTACGGCCTCGAGAAGAATCGCGTCCGGCAAGACATCGACGACTGGTATGGCCGGCAAACCTGGTGACGATGTCTGCCCGCCTTGGCGGGGCGGACTATTTTGATTTAGGAGCGGCGGGAACCGTTTGGAGCGAAGCTTTCCGCGTCCGGCACCAAATCAGAGGTTGGGGCAGCTTAAAAGACCGCGTGGCACGAAGGCGACGTGGGCATTTTGAGACCCTCCGACTCCCTCGAGGGCCTCAAGGTTTTTTGGAGGTGGCTGCAGCGCTCGCGCCGCTGGAGTCGAGCGAAAGGAAGGGCAACCACTCCAATGCTCGATATATTGCATCAACACTCCGTCTGGCAACAGCGCCGGTTTGAAAAGGGAGCCTCCGAATCCGCTCACCCATCACATCGGGTCATTGCCTTTCATCGCATTCGACATGTGCGTTTTGCATTTGTCGCTGTCGTTTGATGCAAGCGCCTCCTTTGCCATGGCGAGTTCTTTGTTTGCGTAGTCCTTCTTCATCTCGTCTTTGATGCTCTTTACGTCCTTCTCGAGCTTCGACATGTTCGATTGGTCACACACGATATCCGATAGGGCAAATGCGGGAGGCGTCGCTGCAACAAACAGCGCAGCTGCCGTTAACATTGTTTTTAGCATCGTGAATCTCCTCTTGATCCAGTAGATGTTGGACCAACCATCGAGCCAAACTCCCGTTCCTTCGGCAAAGTACACATCGTCGTGATCGAGATGTGAGCTTGCAGCAAGCGCCTTTCTGAAGTGACGCCTGAGCTCAGTCTGCGCCCGCCGGGTTCCGCGTGAAAGATTTCGCAGCGATCGGCTCACCCCCCACGCCACCCGCAGCTTCTTTGATTATCGTCAGCTGGAAACGTTGAAGTGGCTTGGCACGCGCGAGCTATGGATAGAGGCTGTCGCCTAGCGGCGTTCGGAAACAGTCATCCAAGCCGATGCGGCGGACCAGACATCGGCTGTGTCCTTCCTGTCGGGCGGCGATTCCCTTTTGGCCGTCTACTACTTCAACAGCCGCGAGAATTCCGAACGCTTCATCATTGCTGCGATGTTCAGCACGTGACGAAGTTCTCAAGCGGCTGTGGCCCGGTGGGCCACCGCGCGTCCGATCGTTGTTTGTAGTTCTTCCTGCGTAAACGGCTTTGTCATTCTCAAGAGCGCCTGAAGTCCCTCATCGTCGGGCAACTCAGAATATCCCGAAGCAAGGATCACTGGGAGACCCGGATAGGACGAGAAAATCAAACGTGCCAGCTCCGCACCCGTCATGCCTGGCATCGCCTGGTCGCTGATAACGAGATCGAACGTATGTCCCGATCCAAGGATCTCGAGTGCGGTGGCTGCCGAAGATGCCTCCACAACGGTATGGCCGAGATCCTCCAGCATAGCGGCTGTCCCCATACTGACGAGAACATCGTCGTCGACTACAAGTACCCTCAAAGGACTTTGGACTTGCGAAACCTCGAGCGCGGTGGTTTCCAAGGGCGTGCTCGCCGGCACGGAATCTTCGGCGACGGGCAACCAAAGCGCGACGGTAGTGCCTTCGTCCTTTCTACTCGAAAGGCTCAAGGCACCGCCGGATTGAGCTGCAAGGCCGTGGACCATCGACAAGCCGAGCCCCGTCCCTTTTCCCTGCCCCTTGGTGGTAAAAAATGGCTCGGTCGCGCGCGCCACAGTGGCCTCGTCCATGCCTTCACCGCTGTCCGAAACCGTTATTCGCACGTAGCGACCCGGCTTGAGGTTAACGGGCATCGATGTTAAATCCTCCTCAGCCGACACGACAAGCGTGCCGCCACCTACCATCGCATCGCGAGCGTTCACGAACAGGTTGAGCAAGGCAAGCTCGAGCTGGTTGCGATCGACGAGCAACGGCGGAAGAGATGCGGGAATGTGTTTTCGCACGTCGATGCCGGGGCCAAGAGCGCGGACGAGTATGTCTTCAATGTTTTGAAAAAGATCGAGGAAATCGATCGGTTGAGGTTTCAGTTCCTGACGACGGGCGAACGCCAGCAAGCGTTGGGTCAATGCGGCACCACGCTCGGCCGCCTGGATCGAGTTTTCGACCAGCCGCTCGCTCTTACCTCCCTGAGGGAGCTGCTTCTTCAAAAGCTTCAAACTGCCGAGGATCGCCATCAGCAGGTTGTTGAAGTCATGAGCAACACCGCCAGTCAATTGACCCACGGTGTCGAGCTTTTGCGCTTCGAACAGTTGCGCAAGCGCTGCCTCTCGTTCGCGCGTCCTCTGTTCGATGCGCTGTTCGAGTTCCTCATTGAGCTGCCGGAGTTCGGTCGCAGACGCCTCCAGCTCGGCTGTGCGCTCGCGGACTCGGTTCTCGAGTTCCGCATTGAGACGTTCGAGCTCGCGGGTCTTGCGGTAGAGATCCGCAAAGACCCTAACCTTGGCACGTAGGACATCCGGTACGATCGGGACCGAGACATAATCGACAGCGCCAGCGGCGTAACCGCGCAATCGGTCGGGTTCCGCCATCATGACGGCCGACACGAAGATGATCGCCGTGTTTTGGTATCGCGGATGCTCGCGGATCATGCTGACGAGTTCGAACCCGTCCTGTTCCGGCATGCACACATCGACCAGGATTACGGCGATGTCACTTCGAAGAAGATGCTCCAGAGCTTCCCGTCCGGATTGCGCCTTCAGGAGATTTTCACCCAGATCCTGGAGGACCACTTCGTAGCTCAGCAATTTCGTCGGTTGATCATCGACAAGAAGAATGTTGACAGGATTCATGCCCAAACCCTCAACGATGAAGCCACATACGAAGAGCTGCCAGCAGTTGCTCAGTATTGACCGGCTTTGCAAGGTAATCCGAAGCGCCTGCCTCCAGGCATTTCTCGCGATCTCCCTTCATCGCCTTGGCCGTGAGCGCAAGGATGGGAAGCCTGCGGAATTTCGAATCCGATCGAATGACCTGCATGGTTTCATAGCCGTCCATCCCGGGCATCATGATATCCATGAGAACGATGGCAACGCCTGGTTCGTTTTGAAGGACCTCGATGGCTTCGCTGCCGGTCGTCGCTGTCAGCACCCGCATACCCCGCCGTTCCAGCACGCTGCTTAGCGCAAAAATATTACGCGCATCGTCATCGACGAGCAACACGGCCTCCCCGAGCAGATCCTCATCCGAACTGTGCAGCTCTTCGAGCATGGTTTGCTTCGCCGCGGGCATGTCAGCTACCACCCGATGGAGGAACAACGCGGTTTCGTCGAGGAGTCTTTCCGGCGATTCCACTCCCTTCACGACGACGCTGCGTGCCATGGAGTGTAGTCGTGCGTCTTCCTCCGGAGAGAGTTCTCGCCCCGTGAATACGACAACCGGCACTTCAACGATGTCATCGTCGTCCCGAATCTTCTCCAGAACCTCAAAGCCGGTCATGTCGGGGAGCGTCAGGTCTAGAACCACACAGTCGATGGGATCGTTACGGAGGGCGACCAGAGCCTCCGCACCGGACCCCACGCTCGCAATGTCGATGTCATGGTCACCAAGGAGTGCGGTGACGCTCATGCGCTCGGCCTCGTTGTCTTCGACGAGAAGGAGGCGTTTGCGACGGGGCTCGGCGTAGTTTCTTAATCGCGAAAAAGCCTTGCCCACGCTATGTGCGGTGGTGGGCTTGGTCATGAACGCGTAGGCACCTCGCGCGAGGCCGTGCTGCCGGTCTTCATCGAGACTGATGATCTGGACCGGGATGTGTCGTGTTGCCGCGCTCTGCTTCAAATGGCTCAGTACGGTCCATCCGAGCATGTCCGGCAAGAAGATGTCGAGCGATATCGCGGCGGGTTTGAACTCATGGGCGAGATCCAATGCGTCGCTACCGCGGCTGGCGACCAGGACCTTGAAGCCGTTGTCACGGGCAAGGTCGACAAGAACCCGCGCATAGTGAGCGTCGTCTTCGATGATCAGAAGAACAACGTCGCCGGGTTCAATCACGCCGCGATCATCATCCATCTGTTCAGCCAATTTCTCGCCGCGCCATGCGGCTGCAGCCTCCGCCAGTTGCACCACATTGGTTGGAGCAGGAACAGATTTGAGCGCCGTCGACGCACCCACATATGTCAGCGGTAGAAAGAGCGTGAAGGTGCTGCCGATCCCGGGGGTGCTGCGCAACTGAATTTCTCCGCCAAGGAGGTTTGCTAGTTCTCGACTAATGGCGAGACCGAGCCCGGTGCCGCCGTATTTGCGGCTGGTCGAAGCGTCAGCCTGCTGAAATGCCTCGAAGATAATGCGTTGCTTCTCCGGCAAAATGCCGATCCCGGTGTCAGACACTTCGAACGCGATCACTGAGGGAGCGTGTTGGAGCGAGGGGTGATCCGAAGACCAGCCCTCCGTTGCCGCGGTCACCCGTAGCGTCACGCCGCCCTCTGCGGTGAACTTGAACGCGTTCGACAGCAGGTTCTTGAGGATCTGCTGCAATCGCTTGGAGTCTGTGATGACGCTTCTGGGAACGTCGTCGCCGATCTCCACCAAATAGCTGAGGTTGCGGTTTTCGGCCTCGTGGCGGAATGGCCTCGACATCATCTCCAGCAGGTTGTTGATGAATATCTCCTCAGCATCGACAGAAACGGTCCCGGACTCGATCTTCGAAAGGTCCAAGATATCGCTGATGAGGTTGAGGAGATCGGTGCCGGCTCCGTGAATTGTCTTGGCGAACTCCACCTGCTTACCCGACAGATTTCCGTCGGGATTGTCGCTTAGTTGCTGACCCAGAATGAGGATCGAGTTTAGCGGCGTCCGCAGCTCGTGGGACATGTTGGCAAGGAACTCGGATTTGTATTTCGATGTCAGTGCAAGTTCGGTCGCTTTTTCTTCCAGAGCCCGGCGGGCTTGCTCGATTTCCTGGTTCTTGCCTTCGACCTCGACGTTTCGCTCTTCGAGCTGCTGTGCTTTTTGTTCAAGTTGCTCGTTGGTCTGCTGCAACTCTCTCTGTTGGGTTTGAAGTTCCGTTGCCAGCTGCTGCGATTGCTTCAACAGTCCCTCTGTCTGCATGTTCGCTTCAATCGAGTTGAGCACAATCCCGATCGATGTCGTCAGCTGGTCCAGGAACGACAACTGCAGGTCTGTAAAATCGCCAGCCGAGGCTAGTTCGATGACTGCCTTGACCTGACCCTCGAATTGAACGGGCAGCACAATCGCGCTCTTGGGAAGTGCGGAAAACACGCCTGAACTGATCGGAACGACGTTGTCCGGCAGATTGGTAATGAGAATACGGCGTGCATCGCTCGCGCATTGTCCGATCAACCCCTGACCAAAATCCAGACGCGCCGGGTGGGTAGCATCGATCCCGTGGGCATAAGTCGACAAAAGCGAAAGTGTCGACCGGCGCTCGTCGCTATCAACCTTATAGATGACGCCCTGGTGTGCGCCGACCAGCGCTGCGAGCTCGGACAGCAGCATCCGCCCGACCAATGTCAGGTCGCGCTGCCCCTGCAACATATTGGTAAACCGGGCCAGGTTCGTCTTAAGCCAGTCTTGCTCGGTGTTGCGCTCCGTCGTGAGCCTTAGGTTGCCGATCATCGTGTTGATGTTGTCTTTCAACTCGGCCACCTCGCCGCGGGCCTCGACCTGGATTGAACGCGTCAGGTCACCTTTCGTCACAGCCGTCGCCACCTCAGCGATCGCTCTGACCTGCGTCGTCAGGTTTGCCGCGAGCAAGTTGACGTTGCCTGTGAGGTCTTTCCAGGTCCCGGCGGCGCCAGGAACGTTTGCCTGCCCGCCGAGCCGGCCCTCGACACCCACTTCGCGCGCCACGCTCGTGACCTGGTCGGCGAAGGTTGCAAGCGTACCCGTCATGTTGTTGATCGTCTCGGCAAGAGCGGCAACTTCGCCTTTGGAGGCAACCGTCAGGTTCTGCTTGAGGTCCCCGTTTGCAACAGCAGTCACCACCTTCACGATACCACGAACTTGCTCAGTCAGATTGGCAGCCATGACGTTTACCGTGTCGGTCAAGTCCTTCCAGGTTCCAGCGACACCCGGCACCTGCGCCTGTCCGCCGAGCTTTCCCTCGGTCCCCACTTCGCGGGCCACACGCGTCACTTCGCCTGCAAAGGCGTTGAGCTGATCGACCATCGTGTTGATGGTGTTTTTGAGTTCGAGGATTTCCCCTTTGACGTCGACCGTGATCTTTCGGGAGAGATCACCGCGCGCGACAGCCGTGGTGACTTCGGCGATGTTGCGCACCTGGGTCGTCAGGTTGGCCGCAAGCAGATTGACGTTGTCGGTCAGATCTTTCCATGTGCCGGCGACACCGGGAACAACAGCCTGGCCACCCAGTCGGCCATCGGTACCGACCTCGCGCGCCACACGGGTCACCTCCCCCGCGAACGAGCGCAGCTGATCGACCATGGTGTTGAGCGTGTCCTTCAGGAGCAAGATTTCGCCGCGGACATCGACGGTGATCTTGCGCGACAAATCGCCGTTGGCAATCGCGGTCGCGACCTCGGCGATGTTGCGGACCTGGTCCGTCAGGTTGCCGGCCATCGAGTTGACGCTATCGGTCAAGTCCTTCCAGGTGCCCGCGACACCGGAGACCTGCGCCTGCCCCCCAAGCTTGCCCTCCGTCCCGACCTCGCGCGCCACGCGTGTAACCTCGCCGGCAAAGGCATTGAGCTGATCGACCATCGTATTGATGGTATTCTTGAGCTCTAGGATTTCGCCTTTGACGTCGACGGTGATCTTGCGCGAAAGATCGCCCCTTGCCACGGCCGTCGTGACTTCGGCAATGTTTCGCACCTGGCCCGTCAGGTTCGATGCCATGAAGTTCACATTTTCAGTGAGATCCTTCCAGGTGCCAGCAACGCCTGGAACCTGTGCTTGACCGCCAAGCTTGCCCTCGGTACCGACTTCGCGGGCAACGCGAGTAACTTCGGAAGCGAAACGGTTCAACTGGTCCACCATGGTGTTGAGCGTTTCTTTCAGTTGAAGGATCTCGCCTTTCACGTCGACGGTAATCTTGCGTGAAAGGTCGCCGTTGGCGATGGCGGTCGACACCTCGGCGATGTTTCGAACCTGAGCCGTGAGGTTACCAGCCATGGAATTCACACTGTCGGTCAAGTCCTTCCACGTGCCGGCAACGCCTGGGACTTGTGCTTGCCCGCCCAGACGCCCCTCGGTACCAACCTCACGGGCGACGCGCGTTACCTCCCCTGCAAAGCCATTCAGCTGGTCGACCATCGTATTGATGGTTTCCTTGAGCTCGAGGATTTCTCCCGACACGTCGACAGTGATCTTGCGCGAGAGATCTCCTCGGGCAACCGCGGTCGTGACCTGTGCAATGTTTCGAACCTGGGCCGTTAGATTGCCGCACATGGCGTTGACGGAGTCCGTCAAGTCCTTCCAGGTCCCGGCAACGCCTGGCACGAGCGCTTGGCCGCCGAGCTTTCCTTCCGTTCCCACTTCGCGTGCAACACGCGTTACCTCCGAGGCGAAAGAGCGAAGCTGATCCACCATGGTGTTTATCGCCTCTTTCAACTGCAAGATTTCGCCGCGGACATCGACGGTGATCTTTTTCGACAGATCGCCGTTGGCAACCGCGATCGTAACCTCGGCGATATTGCGCACCTGTGCCGTCAGGTTTGACGCCATCGAGTTGACGCTTTCGGTGAGGTCCTTCCAGACGCCGGTGACTTCAGGGACCTGCGCCTGGCCGCCGAGCTTGCCATCAGTGCCGACTTCACGGGCGACGCGCGTGACTTCCGAGGTGAATACGCTGAGCTGTTTGATCATCGTATTGACGATATTCGCGGATCTTAAAAACTCCCCCTTGAGGAGGCGGCCATCGACGTCGAGCGGAACGGTCTGCAAAAGATCGCCTTTGGCGACTGCGGCAATCGTCCGGGTTACGGCAGCCGTGGGCCATACGAGATCATCGATCAGCGTATTGATGGAGTCTTCCATATCGGACCAGGACCCGTCGGAAAGCCCGAAGCGGACTCGGGTGCTTGTGCGTCCGTCGCGCCCCACCACTTGACCAACGTTCGCTAGCTGCTGAGCCATCTTCTGGTTGGCGGCGACCAGGTCGTTGAAGGTATCGGCTATCTTTCCTGTGATACCATCCAGGTCAAGCCTCATCCTGACCGAGAAGTCTCCTCGCTTCATCGCGAGCAGTGCTTCGAACAAGGCGCGTGCGTCTTCGCCCGCCATGATTGCCGGGTCCAGAGGATCGACTGAGCCCATATTGTCACGCCGGACATCGCCGCTTTGTCTTCCCACCTTGGTGTTCTCCATTGAGGCAAGATAGATCTAGCGCTCGACCCACAAATTGCCATGGGCACGGCGCGGCTTGTTGGAACGCTCTGGTCCAATGGGACGCGATGCCTTCGACGAAGAAAAGCCAAGTTGCACAAAGCAGGAGAGGCGGGGGACATCCCGGTCAATGCCGGGCCACTTGTCTCGGTCCCCTTCTCAACATCAATGGGTGGAATGCAGACAGTACAAGGCGGTGGAAATTGTCTCCCCCGACCCAAGGTTGGTCGTAAGATGTTGGCGACGGTAACGGATTACATGATTCTACTCCTGAGTCGGCCGGATGTTGCCGACCGAGATCGCACCCGAAAGTACGCCCCTCCTGAGATCCGATCTTCCTTTTTCAATCTCGACCACGCTGTAAAGTTTTTCGGATCGAAACGCACTTGCCTGCAGCGTCGTTACGTCCTCCGCAGGAGCCGCGTCGACCTCCATGAAATCCAGCTCGCCGCCGGCCGCCACAACCCGGGCATCCCCGGCAGTGCGCGCAGCCACCACAACCACGCCGTGCGATGGAGCGTTTGCCCAGCGGGGATCATTTGCCTCCGCAATGGGAACAAGCCGGTAGACGTTGAGGGTTTCGACCGCTTCACCAGTCGCAACAACTCGCGCGTCCGCCATTTGCGCCTGGCTTTCGAGCGAGCGTCCGAACGTGGTTCCAGGTGCTGTTGGCTGGCTATTTCTGTCATCCGTTCCATTGTCGTTCGACATAGGATCCTCCCGATGTATTCACCGTGGCCTTTTGCCTGTAGGGATCAGATTCTGCCGTCACGTCGAGCCGTAAGCAACGGTACGATCGCTGCACCCGGTGCTCCGGGACGAAAGTGTTGAACCACGCGGGCAAGTACGAGCGTTGTCGCCGCCGCTATGACGATCCTCAACCACAGATGGACGTCCCGGCGCGATGGAACGTCCAACCCCTCTGTTTTCGCGTGAATTGGCACCAGCCGCGCCTCCAATTGAGCGAGCTCTCGGCGCAATTCTGCGATCTGCTCCTGTGGGGAAGGGGAGGCTTCCGGCACCTGCTCGTCTGCAGGGCTTTCTTCCTCGAGCTCAGCCAGGTGTTCTTGCAACTGCGCGAGGTTTTCAAACCCCTTTGCTTTGATATTTACCATTGCAACTTCTCCATCGGAAGGAACTTGGCTGCCGGCCATCAGTGAAACCCGCATGAGAGACGGTGGTTCCGTCCAAATGTGAAAAGACACCTGCGCTCGTTCAAGGGTTGATAGAGTTCATCGCGCCAGACGCCGGGAGGAGTTCAGGTGGCGAATTGCTTGCAAGCCTGGGCAAGGCAGTTCATAGGCGATGAGCCTGTGGTTAGAGGGCCCCCCGCGAGAGGATTGTTACGTAACCTGGGTGAAGCGCGTGCAACGACGTCGGCTGCACGAATCTTCAGGAGTTTCCGATCGTGCGGCAACGGCTCCATGTCACGCCTTTTTGCCTGGCCGACGACGTACCCTCCGTTTGAAATTCCCAGGAACATTTTGAAAGGCCGAAGGTTTGCGCGCCAGTGATAGCGAATGCAGGTCCTTGCACTTCGCTGCCTGATCGCTCCGTCAGATACGAGGTCCGAGATCATGACATACATTGCATCCCCAAGAACTGCGAAGGGCACGTTGGAGAGGTCGGCCGACTGTTACCAGTGCTTCTCGTCCATTCTTTCAGCTCATGAAGGGCGGGACAGTTGGCAAGACTTCGAAACCGAATTGGTCGCCGCGGCCGTCGAGGCCGGATGGGAAGAAGATGAGGTTCGCGCAGCTTTGAAGAGATTTCGCTCGGCCGATGAGGCCGCGAGCGCGAGTTCCGCAGTGCCCGACGCCGAACAAAAGTCGTCCTCCGAGGCGCTCTCGGCTCAAAGGCGGACGGATGAACAAACCGAGGGCAACGAGTCTGCGCGAGGGCTTCAAGAGAGTGCCCAACGAGAGGAGCGCCGGATTGAACTCCAAAAAGGAAGCCCCCTGGCAAAAGGGGAGGAACGTTTCGAGGAGCGTTCGCGATGCTCCGACGGCAAAAGCGCGGGAGAGAAACAAGACCCTAAGGCCTAAGGCATGAGGTGTCGCGATACGGGCGGGATCGAAGGGTTTGCAAATCCCATGTTGGCTCACCCTTACCTGTTCAATGTGGAAGCCTGCAAGCACGGACGCATGTCGAGCGGTATGAAAAGACTTACCAGGACAAGCATCGCTGCGGCCAAGCAGGAGGCGATTGAAGCCGCGGAAGTAGCAGCCGATACTGTTTCCGCAGGCGCATTTCTCGGTCCTGGTGGTTCAACGCGGTGCTTTGCAGGGTGGGTTGGCGGCGTCTAACGAAACACGGTAATGACTTTACGCGACGAGGGGCACAGGTCATTGACGATGACTGTGGCTTTTTATCTCGCTGGAAGAAACCACCTGGCAATTAGAGGATTGGACTGCTCGAAATCAAGGAACCGGACATGCATCTTATCCAGATCTTACTGCCTCTCAAACGACAAGATGGGCAACCGTTCGGTTCCCAAATGTTCGATACCGTTCGGCATCAACTTGCGGAGGCCTTCGGCGGCATAACGTTTTACAGGAATGCTCCCGCGGAAGGAAATTGGGTATCCGGAGCTGAAATGGAGCGTGATCAGATCGTTGTGGCGGAAGTAATGACAGAAAACCTCGACCAGCTATGGTGGCGGGTTTATCGCCATGAATTGGAGTGCGCGTTTGGCCAGCAAGAGATTGTCATTCGAGCGTTGCCGATCAAGCGGCTTTAACTTCTTTCGCCGTCGCTGGAAGCATTGTTGGTCAGGTTCACAAAGCAAGGATCGGGCTGCCAAGGCAGGCCTGTATCGAGCTGAAACTCGCCCCTGCCCGCAGTGACAAAACTTGAACACGATGGGAGAATGAAGGTGGCGTAATTGCACACTCACCTTTTGAGCACTCCTTTTGAGGCTTCGTCGAAGCCCGATATGGCGCGCACTCCGCTCCTTTTATGCGAGGTGTCAGTGCGCATTCGGCCCAAACTCGCAATCCAAGATCTTGGCTTCCAAGATCTTGCCTTCACACGAAGGGTCTTCGAAACGGCTTGCGCCAAAAAACGCAACATTCCACGTACCAGCAGGCCCGCTGACCTACTTGCAAACTTCATCGCGATGAGTATCGGTTTGGGAATACGCATGGAACCTCCCTACCAGAACGCTATCTGGTTCGGTACCGCCGGGTTCCGCCTGCTGCTGAGGGCAGCTCACCCAAGTTGCGGCAAACGCGACAGGGTAAAGGTCGGGCGGGCCTGCGCAAACCTGGCGTTTTCAAAAGCGAAGCGAGACAGGCTCTCGATTCCGCCATCGGGCTTCAGTCCCATATGGCCGCGTAAAAGTCTCAGGCTGGTGGTCCTCCGCCGCCGAGGGAACATTCCGCATCGGCAACCGTTCTCGAATACCGATGATCGAATTCCCGCAACGGATCAAAGGCAGGGCTTCCATCGATAGTTTTAAGAATGGAGTCCTATTGTGTAGCACGGTTCGTATACCACGCGCGCTCAAAGACCCCGTCCAAAGGGACGGGGTCATTTCTTTTGGCGCGCAGGTACTATTTCAAGATGCGAGCGGTCTCACTTTGTCTTGATACCGTTTCCCCGATAGAGGGTTAGGCGCAGGGCCCCCACAAATGTCCCCAGTGAAGTCTCTCGACAAGATCCCCTAGCCTCGTCGCGCCCCGACGGGGCCATTCCTTTTCATGTCCCCAAGATTTCGCGGAAGCAGTTTGCTTCGTTTAGACACGACGGTCGCAGCATCTCGTTGTTCAACCGGAGGAAATAAAGCTCGCCCCTAAACGGCGCCCAAAACACTCAGGATAGTACCCTAGCCCTGCAGGCAAGTTTTTAAGCCGAGTCGTCCGACGGAACCTTTCCCCTCACCAAAGATTACATAACATATAGCTAAATTAGTGAGGTCGAAATGAACACGATACATAGACTTCTGATAAGCACCGGTCTGACCGTGGTGTCGGCAGGTTTCTTATCCATAGCCGTCCCGGCGCAAGGGCAAATCGCCGAGCGCTCCATTTTCCCGGGTCAGTGTGGCCCGATTGGAGACGCAAACAAGATCAATGGAGCCGGAGGAGCACAATGTGAGCGATTGCCGGCGACAAACGCAATCGCCCCGACAACAACGAATGGCAAAACGGATCGGACCGGCACCAGTCCGGGCGGTAACACCAACCCGGGTACTCCTGTCAGCGGCGGTGATCCCGGCACCGGCAGTGGCGGAGATCCCGGCACCGGCAGCGGCGGCGATCCTGGCACCGGCGGCGGCGGTAATCCTGGCACCGGCAGCGGCGGTGATCCCGGCACCGGCAGCGGCGGTGATCCCGGCACCGGCAGCGGCGGCGATCCTGGCACCGGCAGCGGCGGTGATCCTGGCACCGGCAGCGGCGGTGATCCTGGCACCGGGAGTGGCGGCGATCCTGGCACCGGCAGTGGCGGCGATCCCGGCACCGGCAGTGGCGGCGATCCTGGCACCGGCAGTGGCGGCGATCCTGGCACCGGCAGTGGCGGCGATCCTGGCACCGGCAGCGGCGGTGATCCCGGCACTGGTTCAACGGGTGATTGAATAACAATCAAAACCCCGCCCCCCCGCGGGCCACACTTGCCCGCCCTCTGGAGGCGCTGCCTTTTACCGTTGCCTACCACTCCAAAAACTACGCGCCTGATGGCCTTAGCGAAACTGAGGCCCAGCGCCATCGCCGCAACAGAGACAGGAACCGATCAAGGTCGGGAAGGGCCCAGCGTTTTTCCAACCTCCTGGCCCAACAAAGCACACTGTCCTCGGCCCCGTCGTTGACTTCAGGACCGTTTCTTATTGGGGCCAGGAACCTTCTCATAACGAAAGCGTTTCTCAATTGTCCTGATCCCGTTTCCCCGATCGAGATCAGGCCCGAGCTTCACGATCGTCCCCAAGTGAAGTCTCTTCGATAAGCGCCTCTGGCCTCGTCGTCCCGCGACGGGGCCATTCCTTTTTGTGATCGCTCGGTCGCTTCCAGGCTCCGTTTCTCCGTGCCAGCCCCTAGCAATAGACTATTCGCGCAGCGATTTTATTACTCCGCCCTGGACTGACAACGACACCAGAACAGCCTTTCCGTCCCTGCGGTTCGCTGTCAGACGCGGGGCCAAGATCCTCCACATGGGACCTTGGTCCCACAGGCGCTGACAAAGGTCCCATGCCAGGCGTCGGACGGAACCATTTCCCTCACTCAAGTTTATTTTGCATGAAGCTAATTTAGTGAGGCGAAAATGAACGCGATACGTGAACTTCTGATAAGCACCGGTCTGGCCCTGGTGTCGGCCGGGTTTTTATCGACAGCCACCCCAGCACAAGGACAGATGATTGAGCGCTCCGTTTTCCCCGGGCAGTGCAGTCCCCGTGGGCCGGCAAACCGGATGGTCGAGGCTGCAGAAGAACAATGCGAGCCGCTGTCGGCCGCGGTGACAAGTGCAATCGTCCCGACAATATCGAAAGGCAATCCGGGTAAGACCGACACCAAAACGGGTGCTGGCAGAAACCCAGGCACCCCATCTACCGGTGGCGGCGGCCCCGGCGCTGGCGATCCGGGCCACGGCAATGTTGGCGACCCCGGCACGGGCGATGGTGATGCGGGCCACGGCGGTGGTGGCGACCCCGGCACGGGCGGGGGTGATCCGGACCACGGCGGTGGCGGCGACCCCGGCACGGGCGGGGGTGATCCGGACCACGGCGGTGGCGGCGACCCCGGCACGGGCGGGGGTGATCCGGACCACGGCGGTGGCGGCGACCCCGGCACGGGCGGGAATGATCCGGGCCACGGCGGTGGCGGTGACCCCGGCACTGGTGACGGTCCCGCTCACGGTAGTGGCGATCCCGGTCACGCAGGTGAATGACCAGATTAATCGTGTCCAGCGGGTTACGCGTGAGCTTCGCTCCTATCGATGGGGCGGCCGCTCAGTTCCCCGCCCTCAGAGTAAGGCCAAGCATGACTGAAGGCGACGTCAGATGGACGCCAGCGAAATCCCGTTCTTCGTCTCTGACCTCATCGAAGCAGCATGCGACGTCCCTGCTGTCGGCCACGACAGCTATGTGATTGGCGAAGTTCAGGAGCACTCTTCAACGCAGGAATTGCTGAACCAAACGGAGATCGCGCCACCTGAGGTGGGAGTTGGTGGCCGATCGGCCTATAGAGCTAGTCAGCATTCGCGCCCATCGTGTACTTGACGAGGCAGAATTGAAGGTGAGAAGCCACCTTTTTCGTCGGCCGAGGTTACAAGGTCTGCTTCTGATCCCTCGTTGACACCGGAGCCTTGTGGGCTCGTCAGTCGCCTTTCGGGGCCAGCTTTTTCGCGATCAAATGACATGGAAACCCTCCGTATGCGGAACCCGCCCCTATCCAGGGCCGTTGTACTGGGAAGGAGTATCGCTATGGCAACCAAAGACACGAATGCAAAGCCTGAGCAGGCGAAGCCGGAAGACGTCCATCACCCCGCCGATCGCAAAAAGCACCGCGACGAGGAATCGATCGCGCCGCCAACCGTTCAACCTGCTGACGCCAAGGATACGAGTGAAAAACCGGAAGTGAACCCTGTCACTGGTGTAGCGACCTAAGCTCAGGCCTCTTCTACTTGTCTCGCGCGACCGTTCTGGCATCTTTGTCGTTGCTGTTACGCCGACGACCGCCCTCGGCCCCTTAACGGCTCGACGCCCCTGTTTCCTAGCGCACGCCGTGACCCGTCAAGAATGACGATGGCTTTGCGAGAGCATTTTGTCGCAAATGCCGACAATGTTGATGCTCGGGGTCGTTCTCGTTGCCTGCATTGGTGCGGGCACGGTCGTCTGTGTCCTTTTCCGTTCTCAACGCGTCCGCCGTCATTCGTCAGGCGGTCAGCACAACCTTGATGCAACCATCCCTCTTATCGCGGAAGGTCTCGTAGAGACCGGGACCATCCTCAAGCGTCGCACGGTGCGTGATGATAAAGCCGGGGTCGATTTCGCCCTCTTCGATCCGGCGAAGCAGCTCGAGCGAATAGCGATTGACGTGCGTCTGCCCCGTCCGGATGGTCAGCCCCTTGTTCATGGCCGCGCCGAACGGAATTTTGTCGAGAACGCCCCCGTAGACGCCAGGCACGGAGACGATTCCGCCCGGCCGACACGCCATAATCGCCGCGCGCAGCACGTGGGGTCGGTCGGTTCCCATCAGTGTCGCTGCTTTAACTTTGTCAACGATGGCGTCGAACGAGGCGGTGGCATGAGACTCGGCGCCAACTGCGTCGATGCACTTCTCCGCGCCATGCCCGCCAGTCATTTCCTTGATATAATCGGGAATCGTGCAGTCGATTTCATCGAAATTGATGATTTCGGCGCCAGCCGACTGCGCCAGAGCGAGCCGCTCCGATACATTATCGATGGCAATGACGCGGGCGGCGCCCTGCATGAATGCGCTTTTAATGCAAAACTGGCCGACCGGGCCACATCCCCACACCGCGACAATGTCGCTGGCTTCGATCTCGCAATTCGCAGCTGCCATCCAACCGGTTGGAAAGATGTCGCCGAGAAAGAGAGCCTGCTCATCGGTCATTCCGCCCGGAATGATGATAGGCGAAACATCGGCATAGGAGACGCGGACGTACTCGGCCTGACCGCCGGCGTAAGCGCCGGTTAGATGAGAATAGCCGAACAGACCCGCTGTCGGATAGCCGAATGCCTTCGCCGCGTTCTCGGGGGTGCGATTGCTGCGCTCGCATAGAGACCAGTTGCCTTTGAGACATTGCGGACATTCGCCACAGCAAATCGTAAAGGGCACGACGACCCGATCACCAACTTTGAGCTTCTTGTTGGCGCTCCCGACTTCGACGACCTCGCCCATGAACTCGTGACCCAAGATGTCGCCCTTTTCCATGAATGGGATGTATCCGTCCATAAGATGAAGGTCCGAGCCGCAGATTGCGCAGGCCGTCATCTTGATGATCGCATCGCGGGTGTCCTCGATCTGCGGGTCGGGGACGCTGTCACACCGGATGTCGTTCTTACCATGCCAGCAAAGGGCTTTCATCGTGATCTCCTTTGGATCAGTTGGGTCAGACCTGCCAAGCACCTTGGTCTTCGTCGTGACGACGAGCAGTAGAGCAAGCAGAGCGATAGTGAAATCGCGGCGCCGCCTACACGTCGATCAGCGATGCCGAGGCAACCATTGCCCCGGCAAAAAGGACGTCGAGGAAGAGGTAGAATGCAAAGCTTAGCTAAAGGACCCTCAGGAAAGCGTTTCGAGGTCATCCCGTTGTCGTCCACCAAGGGCGGCTGCGGCACTCGCTATGAATGCTCCGATGATGAGAGATAAGGCGCCGACAAGGGCAAATGTCGCACCCGCCTTTCGGGCAGCGTCAGCAGCTTTCTGAGCGGCGACCTTGGCCTCTTCGATCCGCGCAAGTACCGTATCGACCCGGGTTGTCGCATCGGCCTGCGATAACCCGGTACGTGCCGCGACCAACTGGACCAGATACGTCTTGTCCTCCGGCGACATTTCGCCAGCCGCAGCGCTCGCGACCAGAATTCGGGAAGCTTGCGCTGCTGCGGCTCCATCGCCCTCGGCGCCCGGCGCCGTCAGGCGAGCGGGATCGGTTGGACGGAAAAGGGAGTCGACAAAATAAGACGGCATCCCGTTCGAATCGCCCACCTCAGGACCGCTCGTTGCGCCCGCTGACGCCCCAAGGGCCGCGCCTGACGCGACTGAGGAAACTGCCTTCACCCCCGTTCCGACTGCAGCGGAGGTTGCGGAGCCGAGGACGAACACGACAAGCATCGTTGCTAGCGCCCAGGCCAGAAAGCCATGCGCTGTATCACGGAAAAAGGTCTCGTCGGTATGAAGCCCGACCCATTTGGTGCGCAAGCGCCCGGTCAGATAGCCGCCCAGGCCCGACGAGAGCCATTGGACGATCACCAGCCAGATGGCGCTTGAGACCGCGAAAGTGGTGGCGCTGGCGGATTCCCCAGACCACGGTGATATCAATGTAAGGCCAAGGCCGGAGCCAACGAGCATGAGAATGAGCGTCAATGTAGAGGCCGCGAAGGCACCTGCAATGATCGGCGCCCAGCTGACGGCTGGAACGGATGATTCGGCCGGCGTTGAAACATCGGCAAGCACTGACGGTGCCATGGCAGCCTCCTATCGCATGAAAAGCATCAACAGAATAATGATCGGTATCGGGACACCAAGTAGCCAGAGTAGAATACCGCGACCCATCGACGTACCTCCTTAAGCTAAACGCGGCCCAACCGCTGCTAACCATGAAACCAGATCGTGATTGTTCTGGAGCGGTTACGGTTGAAGAGCGCCATCACCCAAACATTGCCGCATGAAAAGGTTCCATGCCCGTCGGCAAAAAGGGTGATGAGATGCCTCGGTTGCGTGCAGTCTGCAACGGTAGGGGCGTTGTGGTCGTCCGGTCGTGTGCCGTCGCAATGCGCCACCGACCATCCGACGCCGATGCGAAATGAAAAACCAACTATGTGCGCGGCTTTTCGTTGAGGTGGTCTACTCGGCCGCCCGCTTGGACGCCTTCGGGTTTGCCGCAACCTCACCAAGTGCCGTCAACTTCTGATCGGTGGCGATCTCCTCCTGGAGATTAGCGTCGAGGAGCGGGACGGCCGCATCGAGGCCAAGCTGGGCGGCCCACGATTTGAGCGTCCCATAGCGGGCAATTTCATAGTGTTCGACGGCTTGGGCCGACGAAATGAGGCCGGCATCCAGTGCGGCCGTGCCCTTGTATTCTTCCATGATTTCTTCGCCTTCGGCGATGAGCCCTTGGATGGCTTCGCAGGTCTTGCCGCGGGCAGATTTGCCAATCAGTTCGAACACCTGCTCGAGACGCTCGATCTGTCCTTCAGTCTCATCACGATGCTGCAGGAAACCAGCTTTGCCCTCTTCCGACTGGGCGGCGCGGGCCATTTTAGGAAGGGCCTTCACGATTTGCTTTTCGGCAAAGTAGATATCTTTCAGCGTGTCAAGGAAGAGGTCGTTCAATGTCTTCTCAGGCATTTTAGGGTCCGATCATTTTATTGAGAGAGACCTGCCCAACCATCGAGCAGGAAGCACGTTCCGTGGGTCACGAAATAATCACGGGCTGTTGACACTGCCGGCAACGGCACCTCTGTTGCCGCTAGCGCGCGCCACGGTCCGCTCCTAGCCGTCGCTCAACGAGCCATCCCGCATTCCCCCCAGATGCCGTCAACGTTGACGATTTGCTCGTCTCTGGATCATCGCGGCTAACGCAGCGAGTCGACTTTGCGGCAGCTTGACAATGAAAGTATCAATGTCGCGTCCGAAGTTCGACTATGCTTTGTCGCCGTCGAATACCCTTATCGATCACGCCGGCCTCTTCGAGTTCGGAGCGCTCCATGTTTATGCGTGCAAGGGAAATCTGCAGCAGGTCCGGGCCAGTGCTCATCGCCCCCTCCCTGCTGTCGAAGGTTCATCGTTCCCTGAGTAGATTGCCGCGCTGCGTTGTCCGGTTCCGCGGCTTCTTCTTCATCGATGACCCTTTGATAACAATCCTCGATATCCTGGGCGATGCCGTGGGACCATCTGTGCCGCCGTCAGTTTCAATGATCTCAGCCAGTGAGTTCATTACAACACGACCAAGGTGTTGCAGGGCGTCGCGATGATGATCGGCGCCTCCGCCCGCGAACGCCTGGCGCGCATCGTCGATCGCCTGACGCACGGCTTGAAATGATCCGTCAGTATGCAGCTTCGTGTTCACAGCACCGCCTCCTTACGCCCGGCTTGGTGCAACACATGAATCTTTCGCCCGAGCCCAGGAGGTCGGGCGGACGTCTTCCACGACCAAGGTCCTTTCCCCCCACGGAATCGGTCAGAAATTCTGCGCGGGCTGGGCTACCGCGGAATTGCGAGCCCGCGCAGGGGATCGGAACACCGTTATCAGGGCTACCAGGGCGGGTGCGCCGCATGGTTCGGCACACCGCGAGCGCGGCGGCGAGTGAGCGTAGCGCTGCCACTCCACTTGTCGATGAACGACGCGGAAACATTCGACCTGAAAACAGCCAGAGTAGCTGCCATCGCGATGGTCGGCGCAGCAGCGGAACCTGGTTTTTCTCGAGCGCTATCGTGAACGGATTGTCAGCGCTAGGACATCCAAAAGTAAGTTTCCGCCGGCCCTTTTACCGGTCTATGCTCCTGTCTTGGAATGAGGGTCGGAGACCGTCTTCGACTCAGGGGACCCACGAAACCGCAGAAAAATCGATAGGACGACGAGAACTGCAGTCGATAAGAACTCCGATTGCCAATTTTGGAAAGACTCAAACCACAACCTCGCACTGAAGAATTGTTCGCCAATCGAAGGTGCTTGCTGCCCATGCAGCATGGCCTCAACCGCCTGCGCAGAAGCGCTCTCCCTCACGTGCATTAGAAAGCTGAGTACGAAGAGGAGAAACAATGTCCAACCGAGGGAATAGGAGTAGAGCGAACTTGCCATGCCGCCCATTCTTACGGGCAGCGGTGCTTCGGCGTTGTCTTGGTCGTCCGCAGGGTTGCTATTCTGGGATGACGGCTCGTCGGGATCTTTTGACTCTGCTGAGCCGCGTTGGAACAGGAACGCCGTAAGCACCACATAGGCACTCATCTGCAAAAACTCGGACTCCCAATTCTCGAACAAGGCGGAAAGGAAATGACCGCTTATAAGGTAAGCTGGCAGCGTTACCATTTGCCCCCCGTGTTCGGCCAATTCGTCGTTATAGACGTGGAGTCCGGTAAAGAGCATGCCCACCACCGTGCCCAACGAGGCCAGCAGCAATACGATCGTCAGGCCGTTGTCGCGCAGTATTTTCATTCAGATCTCCACAATTAGCTAGGGATCAGACCATGCCCCCAGTCACGCCTGCCGGTGGGTTTCTCCTTTCGTGCCATTAACGAAGGCCGCTCACACATGGCTGGACGTGCGCCTCGTTGTGAGCCAAGGCCTCAGGTTGGAAACTCTTGGAAGAGGAGTACCCCTGCCACCTCGATCTTAACGCTGCGGCCCCCCTTGCTGGCCACCCTGGTCGTTGCCTTGGTCACCCTGGCGACTCTGCTGGCCGCCGCCCTGCGGAGCAGCTTGGTTGCGTTGATCCTGCCATTGGATACTCCTTTGTAGGTGTGGCCTTCCAAACCCGGGCACCTCCAATCGGTTCCTCAAACACAAGGTTATTTTCCAGAGAGCGTCGACAGAGAAGACAGCAAGCGCCTAGCCCTACAAGCGCGGCAACGTCGCCCTTCGGGGCCTCAACACCCCGTCCGCACGTGGCATGAGGAACTTTTCTCGCCGTTCGCGACTGGATGCCCAAAACAAATTAGGAGGCACGTCGTTGGATTTCGAAGCAATAGGGCGCTCGCGCTTACTGATACAATTGCCCACGTATCGTCCCCAGATCGAGCTTTTGCGCGTTCCCGAGCTGAAAGATCTCCTGCGCGCGTACGGATTTGCGGCTCATCAGCGCGACCAGGTGCGGGCAGTTGAAGGCCGGAATTCCAGTCATGTGGCCGAACTCGACTCCGATTGCGCGCGGATCGAGGTCGATGTCACCCGATTGCTTAAGAACGTGGTCACGACACGCTAGGCGCCATCCCTCCGGTTCTGAGGTTGAAGCGACTGCGCGGCAGCCCGTGTATCGATATGACAGTAGGAGAACATCACATGCCAAATTTCTACTTCAGGACAACTGATCAGGAAGGGTTCAGCGCCGAAGATCGGGCGTTCGAATTCGCAGATGAACAGGCGGCGATCAAAGAGGCAAAGGTCACCCTGGCGGAGATGGCGGCTGACGGCCTTCCGCAGGACCCAATTTCTATGATCAGCATCCAGGTTCTCGATCAGCATCATGCCCTGCTGGTGGAGCTGAGATTGGTTCTCGAAGTCATTCCGAACACAACTAAGGTGACTGCTGCAGATCGATAGATCGCCTCAAGCGTATGCAGTGGAACTATCGAAGCAACAAATGATACGCCGGGCGGCCCAACTGCATCTGAGACCGTCCGGCCTCTTTTACCGCCCGCAACACTTGCTCGCACAGATCGTTTCGGATGGCAGTGGCGGCAACCCCCGCTTGCCCCATTGCGCGACTGATTTGGTCCAACCCCTGTACAACGTCGCCCGCCGCGTACAAGCCGCTCACCGTCGTCCTTTGATGGGCATCGACGGACACGCATCCTTCACGTGATAGCCGAGCGCCCAGTCGCGATGCCAAATCCGACCGCACGTCCGAGCCCAACGCTGGATAGACCGAAGCGAAGAAGAGACGATGGTCTGGTGTGTTTATGACGAGAAGATCGCCCGCGATTTCGATGGAACTCACGGGACCGCGCTCCAGCTTGACGCCGGTCTCCTGAAGTTCAGAAATCTGCGTCTCATTCAAATGAGGCTTATCCTCGCACGAGATAATGGTGAGGTGGCGCGTATAGCTTCTCAAGAAAATCGCCTCTTGGAACGCTCTCGTCCCAACCCCTATAACGCCTACGGTTTTATCCGTAACCTCGAACCCATCGCAAACCGGACAGTACCGCAGAAGCCCCCGGGCTAGCGCGTCATCATGAACGGCCGCCGGCATCTGCGGTCGCCGATTGATGACCCCGGTCGCCAGAAGCACCGTCTTCGCCCTCCAATGACCAATCGCGGACATCGCCTCGATCAGCGAACCTCTCTTGCGCAGCTCCGTAATCTGACAATACCTCACATAGGCCCCGTATCGCTCCGCTTGCGTTCGCATACGAGCCAACAACTCTTCGCCACTCACACCGTTTGGGAAGCCCGCATGATTGTGGGACACGGGAATACTGGCGGCGCGGCTTGCTTGATCGTCGAACACCAAAACGGAGAGGTGGTAGCGTGCCAAATATATAGCAGCGGTAAGGCCCGCTGGCCCACCGCCAACGACGATGCAGTCATAGATTCGTCCATTCGAGGACTGGTTCATGGGCAGATCCCAGCAGGAATTGCGGCCTAATAGGGTTCAACTGTCTAAGAGAGCAACGGTTCCCTCTGAGCGCCAATGCACCCTCTATGGCTTGGTGCGCGATCCTCTTTTCCGGCGGGGCCTTGCTGATTTATGGGTGAAACGCACGCGTCACGTAATGATGCGCGTCCCCGAAGCTAGCAAGCTACCCAGCTGCCCTCTTCCGACGAAAACGCTGAATTTCTACTGAAAGTTTGATCGCTAATACGCGCCGAACGGCGTGAGAACGGGGCATGTACAAAAGTGGATTTCTAATCCGTGCGGATTAATGAACATTCGAGGCTCTTTTTCGTTGCAATCTCGCATCGGTTGCGAGCCAGGCATCCAGCACTTCTTACGCGGAGAACAGTTCGAGAACATCGCTCATATAGACGAGCCCCATTTTCCCCCCAGTTTCTAGGGTCAGCCGAAAACGCGGAACGGGGCAACAAACAGACCACGTTGCCAATAAAAAAGGCCGGGCAAAACCCGACCTTCTACACACGCCTCAGCGGCACTGCCAGTACATCCGTGGTCAGTGGCCAGAAGCGAATTTTTTAGGCAGCTGCGAGGTTGTCGGCTGCGTTCTTGCCAGAGCGTGCGTCCCGAACGATGTCAAAGGTGACCTTTTGGCCCTCGACAAGCGAACGGAGACCGGCTCGTTCGACAGCAGATGCGTGAACGAATACGTCCGTCCCGCCGTTCTCGAGTTCGATAAAGCCGAAGCCCTTAGCGCTATTGAAAAACTTTACGGTTCCAGTGTTCATGACAATTCCTTTCAAAATCATAATTGAAGACCCCGACCGACCGTGTGACAGCCAAGGCAGATAGATCGATTTTGAGAGGGAAGGTCGGCTTGAACGCGAAAGGCGAGAAAACAAAGCTCAACAAGCAAATATCGATACCTGTGTATTTATAGACCGAATGTGTCGCTAGCAAGTCGATGGGGACTTTATCTTCGCATTGCGCACAGGCAGTCGCTTATTCGAGCGGCGCACGGACCACCCCCCATCGGATGCCGCGGTCTGGCATTTGCTGCATGATGCGCTCGGCAGATCGCTAGCGGAAGAAGTTCCTGCCGAGTGTCAGCCTCGACTTGGATGAAGAAACCAGCGTCAGTGCGCCATTTCGTGTAGGTCGGCGACAGCCGGCGCTTCGCGCCCCAGCCGTCGTATAGGCCCCAGACCGACAGGTATGGGAGGTGAAGCTTGATCATGCTGGCACCTTGACCGAAAGATCGGAACAATCCCAACGCGAGATAAGTTGCCCTCCTAAACAGGAGTCCATCATGATGCCTACCGAACCGATCCCGAGGCCGCCCCAACCTGATTTCCCGCCGCACATGCCCCCGGACGTGCCACAGCCACCGATCGAGGAACCGGAGCCCGACATCCTTCCTGACGAAGTTCCCAACCCGAACCCGGATGAGAACGATACGCCACCGAAGCTCAACGCCTGACGGCGGGGGAGCAAGCACAAAGAAAAGGAACAGCCGTGGTTGAGAGCTGCGCGCAGATAGTCTGGACACCGAACAAGGCCACGGTCCTGCTTGGTGAAAACTGGCCTGCCGCCTCGGGCGTCGCTTACTTCGACGCCGTTGATAAATGCAGCGACGCGATGGTTGGTACCTACCCATGGGAACAAGCCCGAGTAGCGTTCATCGCGGCGATCGCCGAGGCCAAGGTTACAAGATTGCGCTGAATTGACTCTCGTCATGCTGCACACCCGCTTTTCGAGGGAGTCCAGAGACCGATTGCACCGGTCACAGGCGAGGGATCACCGCCAGCTTTTGCAGCTCCACGCCATTATCGGCCCTGGTCATGCTGTTCTTGCTGCGGAAGATCTGAGTTCGCGCTCGGCGAGTTCGTCCGTGAGGAGTGCGATCTCGTTCACGCGGTCCGCCTCTTAAAATTTCATCGAAAAAACACGGAACCACCTGCGCACAATTTGCATTCATAGCCCCGGTGAGACAGGAATTCGAAATGCTTGCTGCGACCTGGGATAGCACCCTTGTAATTTTGCTTCCGGGAATGTCCCGTGCGATAGAGATCAAAGACGCTCGAAACGCCATGTTCGTCCTGGCCGAGAGATGGCCGGTGACCTACGGCCCGGCCTTTCAGCGCGCCCTCGCCTTCTGCGCTCGCGCAACCGAAGGAAAATGCTCTCCAACGCGGGCTAGACTGGCTCTCCTTGCCGCAGCTCGTGAGGCCAAAGTGGCTGTTGTTGAACAAAACGATCATTTCGGGGGAGTCGGTCATCGGCGCGTCCTCCAGACTTCCTGCGGGGCGGTGCCTTCCGCTGCCATCTGCTCAAACGCAGCGGCCTGACGTGCCTCATGCTCTGCCAATCCACTCTTCCGTCAAACCATCAATGGGTGCGTATTTTTGGGCGAATGCTCGCGAGCCCGGCCAGCATACGTTGGCCATGTGCGCGTTAGCTCGACCCTCCCTTGTCGCATTCGGTAGTCTGCCCAGGCAAAAACGCTCGGGCCCTTGGAATCGAGCATTCTAAGCATTGGACGTCTTCACTTGTACGCGAAAACACCCTTATTGCCCCGCAACAGATCGGCCCTAACAGCTGTCAGTAGACTAATCGCGTTCGTATCGTTCCAGGAATTTCGCGTAGCGCCTGAAGAATTTCGTCGGCATTTTCGGAAATTCCATCGGCCTCGACCACCACATAGCCCGTGTCGCCAAGCGTCTGAAGGAACTCAGCGACGATGTTCAGCCCGCGCGATGAGAAGATCTCGTTGAGCTGGATGAGCATGCCGGGGCGGTTTTCATGCACGTGAATGAAACGCGTGCCGTTCGGGCGCTCGGGCAGTTGCACTTGCGGAAAGTTGACGGCACCCATTGTTGAGCCGATGTCGGAATACTCGACCAGCTTCCTTGAAACTTCTCCGCCGATGCGTTCTTGGGCTTCCTCAGTGGAGCCGCCGATATGCGGCGTCAGAATGACGTTGCTCAAACCTTGCAACGGCGTCTCAAAACTCTCCTTGTTCGATGCCGGCTCCTTAGGGAACACGTCCACCGCGGCACCCGCCAGATGCCCGTCGTTAAGGACTTTCGCAAGCGCATCGAGATCGACCACCGTCCCGCGAGAATTGTTAATGAAGATGGCGCCCTTCTTCATGCGGCGCAATTCGGTTTCAGTGATCATGTTATGCGTCGAGGGTGTTTCGGGAACGTGCATTGTCACATAATCAGAGATCTCGAGAAGGTCGCCGAGCGAGGCCATCGACTCCGAATTGCCCCGGCGCAGCCGATCTGAAAGATCGAAGTAGCGCACGACCATGCCCATGCTTTCGGCAAGCGCGCTGAGTTGCGATCCGATATTGCCGTAGCCGACAATTCCAAGCGTTTTGCCGCGGACCTCCCGGCTGCCGACAGCGGACTTCTCCCACCCACCTTGATGCGCCGAAGCCGAGCGCGGAAAGATCTGCCGTGTCAGCATAATAATTTCGCCGATCACAAGCTCGGCCACCGATCGCGTGTTTGAATAAGGTGCATTGAACACCGGAATGCCGCGCCGCCGCGCAGCATCCAGATCGACTTGGTTCGTACCGACGGAAAAACAGCCGACGGCGATCAATTTCTTGGCGGATTCGAAAATCTCGTCCGTCAACTGCGTGCGGGAACGAATGCCGATGATATGAGCGTCGGCGATGTGGCGCTTAAGATCCTGGTCGTCGAGCGCCTTCGGTAAATGAACGAGGTTGGTGTAGCCGGACGAAGAAAAGTAGTCCACAGCGGTCTGGCTAATACCTTCTAGGAGAAGCACGGAAATTCGCTCGCGTGGGAGAGAAAGTTGGCGGGTCATAAATGTTGCTCCGATGTCCGGAAGGTCGAAGTGGCTTCAGCGTCTTTGAAGATTTAAGCGGCCGGACAGGCAAATATCAACACACTGATACGGCAAAAAAACTCAAGGTACTGCGGCGCTTGCTAAGGCCTGCACCGGTGAAGGACCGGGGTTCCGTAGCATCGACCGACGGGCGCTCACGCCCCGGTCGGTCCATCTAATCCCGAAATGCCGGTGCAAGCAGGCCTGCCCCCGACCCAACGTGGTTCTCGGCTCACGGATTGAGATCGGGTATATTACTGAGGCTGCCCGCCCCGGCATGCCCCTCCCCGAAGCGATCCGGCCCATTGCGAGCAATTGCAGGCACTGTGTCTCTCGTCGCGAGAGTTTGCGAATACGGCTGAGCCTTCGAAAACCGACCGCCTCAAACACAGTTTCATGGAGATGGCTTGCAAGGACCTACATTTCGTGAATGAAAGAAGTTCGCAATGTGTCCATTGCTGTCTGGGAAGGCGCCAAGTCACGGAAAAAGGCTGCGTTCGCCATTTGGCCCACGGATGGGAATGGTCAAGCCATAAGAACCTATGCCATGGGTGCGGACGGATCTGACCGGTGCTCGAAAAAGACCAGTCCACGGGCAGGAGCCCCCACCGGATAATGTCGAGGACCGGATCTACGTCAAAGTAGCCCGGTTCGAGATAGGTCGTAACCCAGGCCTCTGGATAGGTGGTGCAATAATACGGGTACGAATGAGAAGCTCCTCCGGCTCAGACAAGAAGCGTCATGTGAGACACGCCGTATCGCCCGCAAAGCTTACTCAAAGCGGGCGAGAGGTGTCCTGATACTTCGCAGCCCCTAGCGTCCTCAACGACAGGGACAGTATGCGATGGTCGACCCTCAGACGAGCGCTTCGAAATTCGGACACGACGTCCCCCGCCTTGGCACCGGGGTTAGATCCTAACGGCAGAATATCGCAGCTCGAATTGTAGGAATCGACAGTGTGCGACGCGCGAAACACCGTTCGCGGGGTTGGGCGCAACACAGCAATAGGGAACTTCCTTCGGGCAATGGGAATTTCGAGAAGCCTATGTGCCCTTTTTATCCAAAGTCTCGGCCGACAGGGACCAACCGTTCCGGTAGCAGTACCCCGCTCCGTCAGGGGATGACACAATTAATCGGCTATCGCGAAGGCCTCACCGATCGCGGGATCCGTAGGGGACTGAAATTATTCGCGTATTCTCAAACCATAAAAACGCATTAGCAAACAACCTGTTAATGGCATAACGCGGATTACGAAACTGCAACATTTGCTGGGTGTGCGACACCCTGGCTGGCTTCCCCGTCGCAGACTAACCGCATGCCGCGCTCGATGGCCTCTCGAAGAAAGTGCAGAGGATCTTGAAGTCGGTGCGAGCAGTGCATTCTGGCTGCGGCAGGAAACAATATCGATCGGCGGACATGGCACGCGAAGTATTTCCAGCCTTTCGCTAGCTCACCGCGACCAAGGCCGGTCCTATGCGAGGAACATTTCGCAAGGCTCTCTGTTCGGTCTGCTCACAGTCACAGCGGCTGCGGCGGTGCCCGGCTAGAATCCTGGTCGCACGTTTATGGAGAACACTTGGAAGCAACGCTGCTCATCGGCTATCTCGCCTCAATTTGCTCAGTGGGTAGCTTCGTTCCGCAGGCATGGAAGGTCGTAAAAACAGGCGATACCTCGGCGCTCTCTGCCCGGATGTACGTTCTCACCGTTACCGGTTTTGCCCTGTGGACTGTCTTTGGTGTCCTCAAAGGAGAGTGGCCGATAATTATCGCCAATGCGATTTGCTTTTGCCTTTCAGCATTCATCCTTTTGCGGAAGCTTGGAGGCTGCGAGCGCGGGAATAGAAGAGATGACCGCAAGGTTTGAAGCGATTCATACCGTCGTATATCGGAGACTCGGCGCATTCGCGGGATGGCCCGCGAATTACGGCGTGTGGGCGTGGGGAGACGAGATTGTCTGCGTCTTCGCCACAGGCCGTCTAGGGAGGGAAAGCGAAAACCTTCATCTCGAAGATCAGCATCACGCGTTCACTCCGGTTCAGGCGAGAAGCCTCGATGGCGGCCTGACTTGGCAGGCAGAACCATTCTGTGGGAGCGTACCGGGTGCGCGCAGTCTTTCCGCGGACGAACATGTCACGAAGGACTTGGAAGCAGGACCCAATGTTTACCCGGCGTTTGATCTCATTACTCTCCCCACCCCGATCGACTTTGCCGATGGCGAGCAAGTCGTCATGGCAGCCCGCACCGGGATATCGGGGCGATCAGTGAGCTGGTTTTACGTCAGCAAGGACCGTGCTCGCTCGTGGAATGGGCCTTTTAGGTTCGAAGGGTTGAAGTCTCACGAAGAGGCGCTCTCTGCGCGTACCGACATCATAACGCTGGGCCGACACGACGCTTTGTTTATGCTCACCGCGCCGAAAGCCGATGGGACAGAAGGTCGTATCCTTTGCGCCCGCACGCAGGACGGAGGATTGAGTTTTTCCTCGGAAGGATTCGTCTGGGATGAACAGACGGGGTACGCCATCATGCCGTCGTCGACGCGCCTCGCAGACGGCACGATTTACACAGTCGTTCGTCGTAGGGCCCATGATCGGTTCTGGCTGGAGGCATATCGGTCAGCGGATCTGGGGCGGACTTGGTCCTGTGTCGGTACGCCTGTCCGGAATACGGGGATCATGGGCAATCCGCCTGCGCTTGTCGCTCTGCCCGACGAAAGATTGGTGCTGCTCTACGGTTTTCGAGATCCACCCTTCGGACTAAGCGCTGTCGTCAGCCGCGATAGGGGCGGAACATGGTCCGAACCGGCGGTTCTCCGCGATGATGGTGACGATGCGGACCTAGGTTATCCATGCGCCTTGGTTAGACAGGACGGCAAGATTATTGTTGTATACTACTTCAACGATCGAGATGGCCCGGAGCGCTTCATCGCAGCTTCTATCCTAGAAGCACCAACCTTAAGTTGAGCCTCAATCCATTTGGGCACCCGTCGGACTGGCATGAATGGGAATTCAGACGGAGGTCGCACACGTCGTGCGACTTTGTGACATTACCGCATCGGCCCGATCAGGACACGTCGTGCTTGGCTTTGCTGAAAGGGAGGTCCAGCCAAAGCGAAATCGAAACGAAAAGGAAATCCCCATGCGATATTTTGTCAGGATGGCCCTTGCGGTAGGCCTCCGGGAACTTTCGAGCCGAATCTAGCTTTAGGGCTGGGAAGGCTGGAGGTGAACCATGGCGAACTTCAACAACATTCCCGTCGCAGATTTCGCCTACCGACTTGAGGCGATGACAAAGGACGAAGTCTTTTCGGTCATGACTGATCTGGAGGCTGCGAGTGAACGTGTCGAAGGCGCGGAACGCGACGAGGTGTTGGCGCGCATTGTAATAACCGAAGAAGAAATTGAAAAGCGATTTCCGGGTCAGTTGCTCGCGCCATATCGCGAGTGGAAGAGACGCAACCGGTGAGATGGATGCACGGGTAAGGAGCGCCTGACAAGGAGTTTGGACACACAGCCAGGCGATGACGGCGCTCGGTCTTTCCAGCCCGCGTGGATCGATGAAACCTGGCTCGCAATCATCAATACCGGGTGTGATCGCTTTGCATAAGAGGCCTCTCAACTTCGCAAACCTTTCCCGAACGTGGCCCGAGGAACCTATTGGCTTGGCAGCCGTTGATTCGCGGAAAGGAAGGTGACATGAACCAGATTATCTATCTCGTCGGCCTCGTCGTTGTTGTGATCGCAATTCTAGCCTTTTTCGGGATCGGTTAGATTGATTCACAGGGACCCCAGGTGCGAGCCAATGACTTCACGAAACGTCGTCTGGCCATTGTCTCGGCAAGAATGCTCCGCTGACGGATCAGCGATTCTGGTGCCCTGCCTTCCGTAGCTCTGCGGCGCGAAAGTTCTCGGCGCAAACGGCAAAGCGTTGGACGCCCTGCTTGCGGCATTGCAGCCATATGTGGGCGGACCTGCCAACCTGGCCAAGGAACTGGCGCCGAACTTCCTCATTTCGCCGGAGCTTCTCCATGCCCCTACACAGGGACCGCTGAACACCATCTCCTGGCCGGCCCGTGACCTGAGCCCGATCGCCAAGGCTGGCCAACCAGCGGGTTGGCGCCATGTGCTTGATGGCATGCCCCCGGCCTATCTCTCCCAGCCCGATCGCAACTATTGGCATTCCTATCCCAGGCCAGACCTTCTCTATGTTGCTCATGGGCCTGGTGATAAGGACGAGCACCCTTGAAGCTGGGCAGAAATGAGTGATGGATGTTGATGACCTTGCCGAACAATCGGCCGGCAAGATCCTCGGAAAAGACTTGCATGTAGCGCGCCAGAACCACCAGGTCGGCTCCCGTTTCTTGAACGATCGCGAAGATGCGGTCCTCTTGCTGTTTTTTGTTTTCCCGGTTGATCGGCAATAAATGGTAGGGAATGTCCGTCCAAGCGGCCGTTTCGCGACTGTCGTCGTGATTGGAAATAACGGCCACGACCTCGGCATCGAGCCAGCCGACGCGGATCTGGTAAAGAAGATGCAGGAACGCATGGTCGAACCGGGAGACCATGATGACAATCTTCGGCGCCTTTCGACAGTCGAGCAGCCGCCCTTGCGTCTCAAACTGTCCAAGGACGGGTGCGAGACCGCGTTCGATCAGATCAGCCGAAGCGTCGCCAGATGGTGTAAACGCGATCCGCATGAAGAAGCGGTTGGTGGCGCGATCCCAATACTGGCTGCTTTCAACGATGTTGGTTTCGAGGACGTGAAGCTGCGAGGTTACTGCAGCCACGATCCCTGGCCGGTCATCGCACGTCAGAGTGAGAACGAAGGGCTGCGCAACGTTGGTCATCGCACGCGCGCCTGCACTTGACTGGCCTCCCGATAATCCCCGAGCCAGGTAAGCGTCTTCTCCCATCCGCCGAACGGAAAGAAATGGAGGTGCAGGGGTGTGACCGGATCAGGATAGGCCAATGAAACCGCACCGATCACATCGGCCGGATTGCGGTCCGCGACGATATTGAGAAGACCGCTGGCCGAGCGCCTTAGAGCTGCGATCGAGGGGCCCACGCCGCACATCGCGGCAAAGCGGATCAATTTTGTCAAACTGGTGACGCCGGCCAGCCCAACGTGAACGGGAACCTCAGGAAAATCACCGTGCAATCGCTTTGCCCAGGCGCCGATCATCGCTCCGTCGAACGCGAACTGCGAAACGATGCGAGGTTCGAGCGACCGACGTGCGCAAATCTCAAGCTTGCGCTTAAGCGCATCCTTGAGCCGAGCCTCGGGAATGTTTGGATGTCCTTCCGGATAGCCGGCTACAAAGGCAGTACGTATCGAACTATCCGACAGCACCGGATGGGCGAGGAGTTCGGCAGATTCGCCGAGCGGCCCGGGAAAAAGCGCGGGGTTGCCGCCAAGGAACAAGACCTCGTCGATCCCATTGCGGCTATGCGCCTCAACAAGGTTGACGTAGTCCCTTTCCGTCTTGAAATTGCGGGCTGCAATATGCGGCACGGCAACATAGCCCAACTCCGTGACGCGCGCCGCCGCCTCGACCTGCAGTGCTTCGGGCTTACCTGCAAGATGCGTCAGAAAAACCCTTGAACCCAAGGGAAGCGTATCGGCTCGCGGCGCGAAATTGCGAACCTGCTCTGGCGCGAGTTCGATCGATATGGTTGTGGCGGCGCCGTCTACCGGATGAACCCGTGTATCAGTGCGTGCTTCAGCTAGATTTGTCATCGCCTCACCCGGATTTTCAGACAGGCAGATCCGTTGGCCGCAGCGAGGGCAGCGACCATGGTCTGCGGAACATCGATGGGAGAGCCCGACCGCTTTGGCAGCCGGGCAACAGGATATTCAGTTGCTTGCGGCGCGTCGCAAGGAGTGGAACGGCAACGCCACGACCCGGGCAGCAACGTCGCGCGTTGTGCCGTCATCCTCCCAACGCAGCGTCACCTGCGTCCCGACCTCCCCGAACGCCTGCTGCAGATGACCAAAGCCAATCAGCTTGCGAAGCGTGGGCGACCACGCGACACTGCTCGCGTGACCGATTTCGACCGAGCCAGCGAAGACAGCCACTGGGTACCACCGCACACGCCGCAGGTTCCCGGGCTCCTCGCTTTCCAGGCCAGTGCCGCCGATCTGCTTCCGGTCGATTTCCAACCCCACGAGCTGGCGATGTTGGCCATCTTTCGACATTCGCTCCAAGGCGGCCCTGCCAAGAAAGTCGGGCTTCTTGAAATCAACGAGCCGGCCAAGACCGAGATCAAAAGGCGACGCGCGGAATTTTCCTGCGGCCTGAATGCCGGCGCCTCCATGATCCGGACCAGCACTGGTATAGTCGTAGCCGACGATCAGGAGGCCCGCCTCCAGTCGCGCGACGTCGAGAGCCCAGGCCCCGGCCGGACGAATGCCGAAGGGGCGGCCTGCCGCCTCAACCGCGTCCCAAACGGTCGGAGCATCCTCGGCCCTCACCCACAACTCGTAACCATGCTCGCCGGTAAATCCCTGGCGCAGGATTTCCACTTGCCTTCCTGCAATGGTCACGACCGCCAATCTTGAGAATGGAAGCTCCTGAAAGCCCGCCTCCGTCACTGCCTCGAGCACTTCACGCGATCGCGGCCCCTGCAGTGTGAGGATGCCGTAGGTGTCGGTGATGTCGGTCACCTGGACGTCGAGGCCCTCGGCGTGTTGGCGCCACCATGTGAAGCCCGGGTCGGCCGACACACGAAACGTTTTCTCGTCCATTCGAAAGACGAGACCGTCGCCGACGACATAGCCGTTTTCATCACACCACGGCGCGTAGTAGATCTGACCGACCTGGAGTTTCCTGATGTCGCGCGGGATCAGCCTGTCCATCATCGCTTCAGCGTCGGGACCTGCGATCACGTATTTCGACAAGGGCGACATGTCTCCCATGGCAACAGCCGTGCGGATTGCCGAGAGCTCCGCAACCATATCGGAGTAGGCATCAACAACCATGTTGCGGTCCCAGCGCATCCACAGTGCGTTCTGGTTCAGGGGAGCCGTTCGTTCGACAAACGGCGTTCCGCGAAATGCAACGCGCGCTCCGTGAGCCTCCGTCAAACCGGTTGTGAATTTGATATCGTCCATTGGTACACCCTCTCCTCCGTAGCCGCACTTTCGAAGATGATCCTTCGCAAGTGCAATGTGCGGCTGCCTAACTGAACTGGAGAAAAGCTTTTCATGGAGAGGCTAAAGCAGGAATGCCTGTCATTGCGAACGGCATACCCGCAGTTCAAGTAAGGCCTTCAGAGACCGCGGGCACTCTGAAAACGCACGACAAAGCGATCAAACTGCGGCTGGCCGTCGGCATTCGCCCCTGAGCGATCCGGCCCCGCCAACGAGCGCTAACGCGCACGACCTTTCCCGTCTATACATTACGTGATCTTCTCTGTGGTGCTATCAAAGGTCGCAAACGGCGGCACTGCACCGGGTGTCGGGATGGCGACGTGTGATCCCTCGCCTTGAAGGGAATCGAACCTGACACCCGTAATCCGCCCGCGGAATGCGATAAGGCAAAAACGCAAATGGCATTGTTTAGCCAACACTGCGCCGCACCGGCGACGTACCGTAGGTTTCGCGATAACGGCGCGCAAAATGGGAGCGGGAACTGTAGCCGGCAGCCTCCGCCGCAGCCTGGCTCGACGCGCCGGACGCGAGCGCGGTTCGACTAGCCTGCAGCCGCTCATGTCGCAGGATCTCCCGGAAAGATTTGTGCTCAGCTGTGAGCCGGCGGCGCAGTGTCGAAGCACCCAGGCCAAGTCGAGCCGCAACACGCTCTACCGTCCACGTTTGCGACGGTGCGGCGCGGATCAGCCACGCAACCTCCTCTGACAAGCTCGTTTCAAACAGCGGTCTTGCGGCGGCGAGCGGTTGCATCAACGTGAGCACTTCCGCCAGCCGCAATGTCTTCAACGCATCACCGACGGCATCGCTGGCGATCGAAGTGGCGGCGTGGACCAATGCGTCAACGAGATCGCTGTTGAGGGGAACGCCGAACTGCCAGTTACCGCCATCGGCGCGCCGACCACCTATCAGCGGTGAAATGCCCGGCGGCAGCGCGGGCACTTCCAACAGCAGGGATTCATAGGAATGGCGCTCCGCCGGTATGTTGACCACGTCCATGCGGACCCCGCGCGGCATGACAAAGACGGTCCCCGGCTCAAGTACATGAACCGTATCGGCCAGCCATACTTCCTTGAGCCCGCGCAGGATAATGCCGATGATCGGATGTGGGAGCTCGACCGCTTTCAGTCGCTCTCGATCGAGTGAACAGTATGAAAACAACCGGTTTCCGTGTTGATAGCGCCCATCGGTTCCGCTCGGCGCCGTCAATGGTCGCAGTTGCTCCAAGAGGATCGCGCTCAGGTCAACGCCTTGGCTTTTGGAATGAATGTTCATACGCACACCATAGGCGACGACGGCGGGATAAAAAACACCGATGCGAGCGTTTCGGGCTCAAGACGGATCGTAGCGGGGCCAACCCCTTCGCTCAACTGGGGCACAAGCTGGTCTTCAACCGAAGGAGACCTGAATGAGACCCCTGACAACACTCCAATTTGCCGTAGCCGCGCTGATCTCGGGCGCTCCGGCGAGCGCGGCAGACACAGAGCTCTGGCGCCTTGATTGCGGCAGCATCGAAGTCCGTAATCTCGGCGTCTTTTCCGATACATTCAAATATGCCGGAGAAAAGAGGACACTAACCGATAGCTGCTATCTGGTTCGTCACGACAAGGACTATATGCTTTGGGATGCCGGACTTCCGGCAGCATTGATCGGAGCGAAGCCGGATACGGCCTCGGTTTTTGCGCCGACGCTCGTCGAAGATCTCCCGACGCAGCTTGCCAGAATCGGTGTCAAGCCAGAACAGATCGGCCGGCTCGGTATCAGCCATAACCATTTTGACCATGTCGGTCAGGCGGCCAGCTTCCCCGGCGCCACGTTGATGATCGGCGCCGCGGATTTCGCCCAGTTCAAGGCTGATCCCCTGCCCTTTGCCGTCGATCCCAGCTCCATCAAGCCTTGGCTCGATGGCCACTCGAGGGTCGACTTGATCTCGGGTGATCGCGATGTCTTTGGAGACGGATCGGTGGTGATCCTGTCGACTCCCGGCCACACGCCGGGCGAAACCAGCCTGCTCGTGCGGCTCGCGAAGACTGGGCCGGTGCTTTTGTCCGGTGACGTCGCCCATTTTGAAGAACAGTTCGCTAGTCGGGGCGTTCCGACCTTCAATTTCGACCGTGCGGACACACTCGCATCGATGGAGAGACTGATCGACACCGCAAACTCGCTCGATGCAACGCTGATCGTGCAGCATGACGCATCGGACATCGACAAGCTGCCCGCGTTCCCCAAGAGCGCTAGATAGCGTCAGCGCGATCGTCGCAGGATGGTCGTGTCTAGTCGGCACGCGAGTCGGGTCAGACACGACTTCACATCTTCGGGGGAATTTCTGTGCCTGGAACGGGCGTTAGTGGAGGCACCTCGTCCGGCCCCACATCGGGCTCTGGCTCCTCGATCGGGGGATCCGGCAGATCTGGCTGGTCCGGCGGCATATCCGGCGGGAATCCAGGATCCGGGAGCTGGGGAATTGGGGTCGTAGGCATCCGCGTCTCCTATTTTGGAGTGTAACCGCGGCCGGACGTTGTTGTTCCGGCAGAGGGGATATGGGGTGTTTGACGTCCGAACGCATCGAGCGGAAATCATGATGGACAAAGTTGCGGAAGCTCGACCGCTGCGCCCGGGCAAGGTTCGCCATTCACCTGCCCGGCCGCGCGAGCGACCGGGCGATCTCGATGATGTCGTCCCGCGACGCCGTCGGATCCTCCTTGTTCCATGCTACACCGAGCCCGATCTTCAGATCGACGCCGCGCACGGGCCGAAGCTCGAAACCTCGGTTCGGCAGATCCTTCGTCCATTCCGGCGCAAAGCCGATGCCGAGGCCGGCGGAAACCAGCGACACCAATGAAAAGGTATCGTCGCAACTGTAGGCGATGTTGCCGGTCAGCCCATGGGTCTCGAACATCTCAGAGAAATAGCGCTCCGAGTAGGAGAGATTCTGACGGGAAATGGCGATGATCTTCTCGTTACGAAGGTCCTCGATGTCGATCTCACTTCGAAGTGTCAGCGTCTTTTCGACTGCCAGCAGGTAGCGCTCATGCGCGATCGAGAAGTAGCGCAAGGATCCGATGTTTTCGACCGGGCGGATGAAGCCGAGATTGATCTGGCCATTCTCCAGTCCGCGGATGATGTCGCTGGTCGAGCCGCTGGTCACGTGCAGCGCGACATCGGGGAACTTCCGGCCGATGCGCGACAGAAATGCTGGCAGCACGCCAATCGTTGCCGGATAGACGGTCCCGATCTTGATTGTCCGCACCGCCTTGCCGGCAGCAGACCGCGCCACATCCATCGACAATCCGACATCGCCGATGATCCGCACTGCTCGATCGTAGAACGCCTCCCCTGCCTGCGTCAGTTCGACCCGCAGGGTCGACCGATCCAGCAGCCGGACCCCCAACTCCTTCTAGACCTTCTGGACTCCGCTATCGTCAACGGCTGGAGATTGACTTCAACGTTCGAACCGACGACCTGGCCGACCTCGTCTAAGCGAGCATGGCCATGAATCGAGTTCGGATCACCGACCGAGCTTCGGCCAAAATCAACTTACGGCAACCGTAATCGCTGCCCTGGGCAGCACCTTAAACCCATTCACGAAATGAATGCTCTCAATTCACGCTATCTATTTGGCGTGGGGTGCGACTTGCGTCAAAAAATGGCGGCTAGTCGAGAGTGGGACAGATGATCCAAATCCAGAACTTGCAAAAGCGATACGGCTCCCTCGAGGTGCTCAAGGGGATCGACCTCTCGGCAAAAGCGGGAGAGGTCGTCGCATTGATCGGTGCCAGCGGGTCAGGCAAGAGCACTCTTCTGCGATGCATCAATTTTCTGGAAACACCAACTTCCGGTGAAGTGACGGTGCTCGGCGAAACGCTACGCTTCCAGGCTCTGGGCGGGTTCCAAACCGACGCGGAGCGTCTAAGGCGGCTACGAGCGAGAATCGGCATGGTCTTCCAAGGTTTCAACCTTTGGAGTGGCAAGACCATTCTCGAAAACGCCTTGGAGGCTCCAATCTACGTACACGGAGTTTCCAAGCGCGAGGCCGTACGCCGCGCAGAACACTATCTGGCGAAAGTCGGTCTCTACGACAAACGAAACCGGTATCCCGAGGAATTGTCCGGCGGTCAGCAGCAGCGCGCGGCGATCGCGCGGGCGTTGTGCGGTGAACCCGAACTCATGCTGTTCGACGAGCCAACGTCCGCGCTCGATCCCGAACTGGTCGGCGAGGTCCTGCGCGTCATGCAGATGCTTGCCGACGAGGGCCGGACCATGGTGGTCGTCACGCACGAAATGGCCTTTGCCCGGGACGTTTCCAGCAAAACGGTATTCCTCGCTTCAGGCCGGATCGAAGAGACGGGCCACCCGACCGAACTCTTTGCCCGTCCCTCGTCCAAGGCTCTCCGCGACTTCCTGCGCAAACTGCATTGAAACCAAACAAAAGGGGAATGACACATGAAACTGCCAATGCTTCTCGCCGTCGCGTTCACAAGCTTCGCCGCACCCGCCTTCGCAGAGCAGCTGCGCATGGGCGTCGAAGCGGCCTACCCACCGTTCAACTTCATCGACGAGAAAGGCAATGTGGCTGGTTTCGATGTCGACATCGGCAATGCGCTTTGTGAGAAAATGCATCGGGAATGCACGTGGGTGTCTCAGGAATGGGCAGGCATCATCCCGGCGCTGCAGGCCAAGAAGTTCGACGTCATCATGTCATCGATGACGATTACCGAAAAACGTAAGGCCGAAGTCGCCTTTACCAAGCCATACTACTTCACCTACGGCCTGATGATAGCGAACAAAGGCTCCGGCCTTAAGCTTGAGGCAGATGCGCTCGCGGGCAAATCGATCGGCGTCGGCGCCGGCTCCTCGCACGAGGTTTGGGCTGAAACCCATCTGAAGGGAGCGACCCTCGTTCCCTACAAGTCGACAGACGATATGTTCTTAGACTTCCAGAACGGGCGACTTGATGCCGTTTTTGCCGATGCGGTGGCTGTCATTCCGTGGACGGAGACCAACGGCGGCCGTGACGCCTTCGACACAGTTGGAGAAGTCCACGACAAGGCTCTCGGCACGGATATCGGTATTGCCGTCCGAAAGGACAACGCGGACCTCCAGGCAGACCTGGATAAAGCCCTCGACCAGATCATTGCTGACGGGACGTTCGAGAAGCTGAACAAGAAATACCTCTCTTTCGATCTTCGCTAAGACAGCCCGCGCCCGCCGAGCACCGGCGGGCGCCTCGAACTGGAGGACATCTTGGAACTTCTCGGTGGATTTGGTTTTCAGCTTCTCGAGGGCGCAGTACTGACCCTCAAACTCGCCTTCGCCTCCTTGGCGCTGGGGCTGCCCCTCGGTCTCGCAATGGCCATGGGTAAGCTTTCGAAAGCATCGGTAGTTCGTCTACCCACGACTGCAGCCACGAGCGTCTTAAGAGCACTACCGGAGTTGCTGGTGATCCTGATCATTTATTTCGGGATCCAGAATGCCCTGAACGCGCTGTCGGAAACCCCTTACGATATAGACCCCTTCGCGGCCGGGGTGGCGTCGCTGGGCCTCATCTTCGCTGCCTATGCGTCAGAGATCTTTCGCGCTTCCTACATCGCCGTCCCCCGCGGCCAGCGCGAGGCTGCGACATCCCTCGGCCTTTCGCCACTGACGATGTTCTGGCTGGTGCAGCTTCCGCAGATGTGGCGCTTCGCAGTGCCAAGCCTTGGCAATCTCTGGCTCGTCATGCTGAAAGACACTTCGCTTGTCGCCGTCATCGGACTGCAAGAACTGATGCGTAAAGCTCAGGCCGCCACTGCGACGACGAAACAGGCCTTCTTGTTCTATTCCGTCGCAGCGCTGCTCTACATCCTCATGAGTATCGCTTCAGCTCTGGTGATCCGTTACCTCAACCGCCGCTCACAGGCGGGTTGGGCAAGCTCGTGGGCGGCAGCGTGATGCTGGGATCAACCATACAAGGGATATTTGCCGAGTATTCCGCCGTCTTGCTTGAAGGAGCGGTGGTCACACTCAAATTGCTCATCGTTTCCTCTGTCTGCGGCTTTGTTTTGGCCCTGCCTGTCAGTGTCGCGCTTTCTTCAAGCCGCAGGCGCTGGCGCTATCCAGCGGCGCTGTTCACGCTAGTGCTCCGAGGTTCCCCGCTTTTCGTGCAGGTGTTTCTCGTCTACTACGGACTGCCGCAAATCCTCACCCTTGCCTATGGCGGGATTGTCGCGATCAAGGCGAGCTTCTGGTGGCATCTGCTATCTTCGCCTTTTCTGCTGATTTCTATTGCCTTCGTCCTGAACATGGCCGCCTACATGGCTGAGGACATTCGGAGCGGTCTGGTAAGCCTCCCCAAAGGGGAACGCGAGGCTGCCATTGCCTGCGGCATGTCGCAGATGGCCACCCTTCGGCGCATAAAGATGCCTTGGGCGTTACGCACCATGATGCCGATTCTGTTCAATGAAGTGGTTTTGACATTGAAGGCAACGACGCTCGCCAGCACCATAACGCTGCGAGATCTGCTGGGCGCCGGCTCCATGATCTTCGCACGTACCTTCGACATGACGATCTATCTCGTACTTGCGGTGTTCTATCTGATAATGGCCGGACTGTTGACGGTGGTCTTCCGTTTCATCGAACGCCGCTTTCTCATCTCCCACCGCATTGCCAACCGGTCACCCGACCAGGTGAAGCCTGCTGCAATCAATGCTAAGCCCTAGCCGGAGGCTGAGAGGCCCAAGTGTCACGACCTAAGTCGATCTATCTTGTTGGTGAGTGCAATGGACCAGAAAGCGCGGCGGTTTGTATGGAATCTTGATTGGAACCTGCTCCGGACGTTTGTCGTGATTGTCCAGGAGCGGGGCATAACGGCTGCAAGCGAGAAGCTGCTTCGCAAACAGCCCACCATCAGCCAGGCTCTTCGGCGTCTGGAGGTGCATCTGGGCTGCACGCTGATCGAGCGCAGCCCAGGCTCCTTTAAGATAACACCGGCCGGCGAGCGGCTCTATGCGGAATGCCAAACTATGTTTGTCAGCGTCGCGAGCCTGCATGACCTCACTCAGGTTCATGCAGCCGACCTCACTGGCAACGTTTCAATGGCTTTCGCGAGCCACGTCGTGTCACCATTCCTTGACAAGGTTCTGGAGGATTTTCACAAGACCTATCCTCTCGTGTCATTTACCTCGACCGTCCTATCGAGCCACGAGGTCATCCAGCGTGTCTCCCGTCGAGACGATGCGGTCGGCTTCTGCCTGATGCACCAGCGCGACCCACGCCTGCAATACACCACGCTCTATCGTGAGTACTTCGGCTACTTTTGCGGCAAGCCTCACCCGTTCTACGGCCGTGATGACATCACGCTCGAGGACATGCGCCAGGCGCCCTATGTTTCATTTCTGACGGATCAGATGTCTGACGCGCTCTGGCCGGTGGCGCTACTACGCCAGCAGGCCATGCTTCAAGGCAAGGTTGTCGGGGTCTCTTCACATCTCGAGGAAGTCCGGCGTTTCATCGTCGCCGGCTGTGGCTTCGGGCCCTTGCCTGTCCACGTCGTGGCCGAAGATGTACGAAAAGGGACCTTGTGGCCCCTGCCCCCGCTTGAAAATCAGCCTTCCGTCGAAGTCTATATGGTCACCGATCCCCACGCGCGGCACGATCCAGCCGAAACGCAGCTGCTGCGGATGCTTTTTGAGTCGATCGAATCCACGCCGATCGACCAGCGCACCTATCGTGGCGCTTAGAGGCATTCAGCACATCTATCCTAGGCATTTAGATTGTCTATTTGCATAGGCCACGGAGGTCGCCCAGACTTTCGATGCCGCGCTGAGGGCCGGACAAGCATTGCAATTTCGAAGCGTTGGCTCGGCCGAGCAATCGGGCAGAGACGGTCTGTCGCGCGCTGGAGCGAGCGGTCCAGTCAACGTGCAATTTAAAACTTACAAAGAGGTGGAGCATGTTAAGAAGGATTTCCGCAATCGTATTGATCGGTTTGTGTGCGGCCGGCGTAGCCGACGCGAAGGACCGTGCAAGGGATCTTGGCGTACCGTTCGAAGGAACGCCGGGGGAACTGAATGCGATCACAGATGTCGCCGGCGTCGAGGTTGGCCAGATTACACGGGTCGAGGGCGACGGGCCAAGGGTGGTCGGTATAGGCCCTATCCGCACCGGTATCACAGTGGTCCTGCCGCACGGCAAGGACAACTCCCGTCCGGTCAACGGCGGCTTCTACAACCTCAATGGCAATGGGGAGATGACGGGCCAGTCGTATCTTGAGGACTTCGGAGTGATTTACGGCCCTATCGGCATCAGCAACACAAACGCCATCGGGGCGGTCTATGCCGGTGTCCAGCAGTGGACTCAGAAAAAATTTGGAGAAGCGCTGTGGCCGGTCGTTGCCGAAACCTATGACGGCGGCCTGAACGACATTGAAGGTTTTCACGTTAAACCCGAGGATGCCATTGAAGCCATCAACATTGCTAAGCCGGGTGCCGTCGACGAGGGCAATGTCGGCGGCGGTACCGGTATGCGCTGCTTCGGATTCAAGGGGGGCATCGGAACCGCGTCGCGCGTCTTCAAGATCGATGACAAGACCTTCACTGTCGGCGTCCTGATTCAGTGCAACACTGGAGAGCGAAGCGTGCTGCGTATCGCTGGAGCGCCCGTCGGCCAGGAACTCGCGAAGAAGTGGCTGCCGTGCTACGCACCAGGCCAATCGGGTGTGAAGCAGAAGGAACCCGTCTGCGCGGCGGACGGGACTGGAGGCAAACCGACGCCGGATGAAGGATCCATTATCATCGTCGTGGGCACGGACGCTCCATTGAGCCCCATCCAGCTCGACCGTACCGCGAGGCGGGCGGCGCTCGGTCTCGGTCGCCTTGGTTCTTTCTCCGGAAACGGTTCCGGAGACCTGATCGTGTCGTTCTCCACCACTGCAACCGTCAATGACGTTTCCGACGAGGAGGCGGTGGGAGGAGAGGTGCTCGCGACCGGGAAGATTGATCCGGTCTTCAAGGCGACGGTCGAAGCGACAGAGGAAGCAGTCGTCAATTCTCTCGTCGCAGCGGACACCATGACTGGAGCGAACGGATATACTCTGTTCGGACTTCCGCACGCGGACCTAAAGACGATCCTTGGGCAGTTTGGGCGTAGCAACTGATTGTCGCTCCACCTGCTTGGTTCAACGGCGAGCGGGCCATTAAGCCCGCTCGCCTCGTTTCATTCGAAAGGCATTGGTTTTGGCACAACTGGCACAATTCGACTTACGCATAAGGGTCGGGCGGGAGAGCGATGCCGACCTCATCCATCGCGGCCTCAAGCTGATCGCAGCGCACCTCTCCCTCGAGGACAAGGTGACAGCAACTGTCGAGGACATCCGTCGACACGGTTTCGGCTCGCGCCCCGCATTCGCAACGTTGATTGCAGAAGTGTCCGGGCAGTTCGCTGGTCTTTGCCTATACTTCGACAGCTTCTCGACCTGGAGCGGTCGGCCTGGCGCCTATATCCAGGATCTCGTCGTCGATCCCCAGTTCCGTGGGCTGGGCGTTGGTGAAACGCTGATGCGAGCCGCGATCGCTCGGATATGGGCGGCGGGAGGCCGCTATGTTCGGCTCTCCGTCGATGCATCCAACACGGGTGCACATAGATTCTATGAGAAAATGGGCCTCGAATGGTGTCAGGAAGAGCGCATCTATGCTCTGCGCGGGGATGCTTTTGCCTCCATTGCCTCGCCAAGCTGAAGCACGCATTCATCGGACCGTAGCAAGCGCCCCCTCATTCAAGAAACCAATGGGCGCCTTTCGTCCTATCTATTTGCCTTGCGGTTCATCGGCATGATTTTGTTCAGGAAACTTGGCGATCAAGGATGTAGTTAAATGACAGGCATACAATCCAATCTCTTCTATCAGTCCGGCACCCGCCGCCCACTGCTTGAACGCGCTTCGGGCGTCTATCTTTGGGACAGGTCGGGCAAGCGCTATCTGGACGGCTCCAGCGGAGCGATGGTGTCGAACATTGGACATTCCAACGCCCATGTGCTGCAAGCGATGAAGCGACAGATGGAGCTCTCGACCTTCGGTTATCGCCTGCATTTCGAGAACGAACCCGCGGAACTGCTGGCATCGGCCATTTCTTCAAAGATGCCTCCCGGACTGGACAGGGTGTTTTTCGTTTCCGGCGGCTCTGAATCCGTGGAAAGCAGCATCAAGCTCGCCCGCCAGTATGCGGTTGCCAAGGGCGAGGCGCAGCGATGGAAGGTCATTTCGCGGTTTCCCTCCTACCACGGCTCGACACTCGGCGCCCTGTCGTTGACAGGAATGTCACTGATGAGTGCACCATTCGCGCCGATGATGCGGGAGATGCCGAAGATCGCAGCACCGACATGTTACCTGGACCGGGACAATCTCAGTGACGAAGAACGCGGTCTGAAATATGCCCGCCTGCTTCGGGACGAAATCCTGCGCCAGGGGCCGGAGACGGTGCTCGCGTTTATCATGGAACCGGTCGGCGGCGCCTCGACAGGCGCACTTGTGGCACCCGACAGCTACTACCGCGAGATCCGTCAGATCTGCGATGAATTCGGCGTGCTCTTGATCTCGGACGAGGTGATGAGCGGCATGGGACGCACTGGTGCGTATCTTGCCATGCAGCACTGGAACATACGTCCCGACATCGTCGCTCTCTCAAAGGGTTTTGGAGCGGGCTATGTTCCGCTCGGAGCCATCGTGGCAGATCGTAACATTGTTGACACCGTGCTCGGTGGGGGAGGCTTCATTCACGGCTTTACCTATGCGGGCAATCCGCTCGCTTGCGCGGCCGGTCTCGCGGTGATGCAGGAGATCGATCGTCTGCAATTGCTGGAGGCTGCAACTGAGCAAGGCGGCAAGCTGCGTGCCGCTCTCACGCAGCTCATGGATCGCTTTCATTTCATCGGCGACGTTCGCGGCAAGGGCCTGCTCCTGGCGTTTGAACTCGTCGCAAACCGAGAAACGATGGAGCCTCTCCCGCCTGCGCTCAATGCGCACACCCGGCTCGTCGATATCGCCTACGACAGGGGCCTGATCATTTACTCCAGACGCACCCGCGGCGGCAGAATAGGTGATCACTTCATGGTCTGCCCCCCGTTGATAATCGACGACCAACAGCTCGAAGAACTCATCACAACTTTGGCCAAAAGCCTTGAATCCTTCGCGGCGGAATTTGGCGCTGCGTTGGGTGTGGCCTGAAGGGACTGTCGACAATGCGGAGCAAACTCGTTGCTATCGAGCAGGCGGTTTCCGCCGTTCGCGACGGTATGACGCTGATGATCAGCGGTTTCGGCATCCCCGGAACGCCCTTCACGCTGATTGATGAGCTTGTTCGTCAAGGGCCTCGGCACCTGACGGTCATCAAGAACGACGCCAACGAGCACGGAATGGGCATCGATCGGCTTTTGGAAGCTGGAATGGTCGACATTCTGGTCGCCTCCCACATCGGGTTGAACGCGCGCGCCATCGAGAAAATGAATGCCGGAAAGTTGCGCGTTGAATTCAACTCGCAAGGCATCTTGGCCGAGCGCATCCGCGCCGCGGGTGTCGGCATCGCGGCCGTACTCACCGACATCGGGAATGGCACCCCGCTCGCCGAGGGCAAGCAGCGCGCAAATGTCGGTGGCAAGGACTATTTGATCGAGCCGGCGCTGCATGCCGACATCGCCTTCATCCATGCGCGCCATTCGGATCCGTTCGGCAATCTGCGCTATGCGGCAACCGCGCGAAATTTTGCACCCCTCATGGCGATGGCTGCGAGAACCACAATCGCGGAAGTCGAGGAGGTCGTCGCGCTAGGGGAAATTGCTCCTGACGAAGTTCATACGCCCGGTCCATTCGTGCAGCAAATCGTCGCCCTGCCCACACTCAGCGAGGCCTATCATGTCCGCAACCGTGCTTGACCGAATGCTGGCGCGGGCCGCGCGGGAACTGATCGACGGTCAGACCGTAAACCTCGGCATCGGGTTGCCGACCAAAGTGCCGGCTTTTCTCGATCCAGGGGTAACCGTCTGCATCCACTCGGAAAACGGCATTGCGGGTATGGGACCGAAAGCGTCGTGCGACCAAGCCGATCGCAACCTGATCGATGCCGGTGGTAACTACGTTACCGCGCTCGCGGGCACATCGTACTTCGACAGCGCCACCTCCTTCGGCCTCATCCGCGGAGGCCATCTCGACCTGACGATCCTTGGCGCGTTCGAGGTCGCCTGCAATGGCGACCTCGCAAACTGGATTATCCCGGGCAAATTCACACCCGGCATGGGCGGCGCGATGGAACTCGCCCAAAAAGCACGCCGTGTCGTCGTCCTGACCAGCCATGTGGACAAGAATGGTGGCTCCAAACTCGTCGAACGTTGCTCCTTGCCGCTCACGGCGGCCTCCTGCGTCGATCGGATCATCACCGACCTTGCGGTCATCGACGTAACTCCGAGCGGTTTCCTGTTGCGGGAACTTGCAGACGGGGTCTCCGTCGAAACCGTTCGGGCGCAAACCCTCGCACCTCTCGCGATCGCCGAAGAACTGGAAACATATTAATGAGGTGCAATATGCCCGCTCCCCTACGACAAGCAATCGCCAAGGCGGTCGACGATGCCTTTTCCAGTCAAGTCGGCTTCCTCGAAAGACTGTGCCGGTTCCCATCGACTCGCGGCAATGAGCAGGACGTCCAGCGCTTCCTAGCCGATGAGCTTACGGCGCGCGGCTACGACGTCGACCTCTGGGAGATCCGTGAGGAGCAGCTTCGCGGTCTGCCAGGCTTTTCCCCCGTCGTGACGCCCTATTCGGACGCGTTCAATGTTGTCGGAACCTCTCGCTCCCAGTCGCCACGGGGTCGCAGCCTCATTCTCAATGGACACGTCGACGTCGTACCGACTGGCCCGAGCGAAATGTGGTCGGCTCCCCCTTTTGAGCCTCGCACCGCAGATGACTGGATGTACGGCCGCGGCGCTGGCGATATGAAGGCGGGCCTATCCTGCAACCTGTTCGCGCTTGACGCGCTAAAATCGCTCGGCTATCGACCCGCGGCCAAGTGCCATATCCAATTTGTGATAGAAGAAGAAAGCACGGGGAACGGCACTCTCGCCTGCCTGCAACGCGGCTACACAGCAGATGCGGCGCTGATACCGGAGCCGTTCGATGAAACGCTGGTGATGGCGCAAGTTGGCGTGCTGTGGCTTCGTGTCAGCCTTAGCGGCGTCCCAAGCCATGTGGCACATGCCAGCGCCGGTGTGAATGCGATCGAAGCGGCGATCCCTCTGTTTGCTGCCTTGCGGGAGCTCGAAGCGCGCTGGAACGATGAGGCCCGTCGTCCACTCGAGTTTGCTCAGGTTCCCCATCCTCTGAACCTCAACATCGGCCGGATCGAAGGCGGGAATTGGGCATCCAGCGTCCCGGCCTGGGCGACCTTCGAGTTGCGGATGGGCATCTATCCGGGAGACGATATAGACAGGGCCGAAGCCGAGCTTCGCGCATGCATAGAAACCGCCGCCATGCGCTCGGCCTACTTGAAAGCAAATCCGCCGATCATCATTGCCCATGGCTTCAGAGCCGAAGGCTACAGCCTAACACGCGACAATTCCGAGAACGCGGCCGATGCGATCGGTTTGCTCGAGGCAGCACACACAGAGATATCGGCCAAACCGCTTGTCCGGAGCGCAATTACCGCGACAACCGATGCACGCTTCTTCGGCCTCTACGGCGGCATTCCCGCCCTCGTATACGGTCCCAGGGCCGAACGCATTCATGGCTATGACGAACGCGTATTCCTGCCATCCGTACGCAGCGTCACTCAATCCATCGCCCTTTTTGTCGCAGACTGGTGCGGCCTCGAAGCGACACAGTAGAGAGTTTGCAATGCGTGAGATCGCCATCGTCTCGACGGCCAGAACGCCGATCGGCAAGGCCTACAAAGGCTACTTCAACAACACCACAGCACCCTCGCTCGCCGCGCACGCGATGCGCGCCGCGATCGAAAGGGCGGGCATCGATCCCGTCGCAATCGATGACGTCATTCTGGGCTGCGCCGTTACCCAGGGAACCAGCGGCGTTAACGTTGCGCGTCATGCGCTGATTGCTGCGGGAATGCCCGTGAGCGTCGCCGCCGCAACAATTGATCGGCAATGCGCCTCGGGGCTGTCCGCGATTGCTACAGGCTCTGCGCAGATACGAGCGGGCGACAGTAGCATTGTACTTTGCGGCGGCGTCGAGTCGGTCAGCCTGGCACAGAACGAGCATATGAACCGATTTCGCGAACGCGATCCGCAGGTCGAGGCCACATATCCCCGCTACTACATGTCGATGATTGAAACCGCTGAATTCGTCGCAAAGAGATATGGGATAACGCGTGACCGGCAGGACGAATTCGCCGTCCTCAGCCATCAACGTGCACTGGCGGCACCTTTGGAAAGCGAAATCGTCCCGATCGAAGTCTCGCACGGAATCAAAGATGCTAAAGACGGCCAGATTAGCTATAGGACTACGGTGGCGCATACGGATGAGGGACCTCGGCAAAGTAGCCTCGAAGTGCTCCGGGCCTTAAAACCCGTCCTGAGCGATGGTCGTCATGTCACGGCGGGCAACGCGAGCCAGCTCTCAGATGGGGCGAGCGCGATGGTCGTGATGGACGCGTCACTCGCGGTTCAAAAGGGGCTGAAACCGATCGGTCTGTTCCGCGGCATCGCCGTTGCAGGCTGCTCACCGGAAGAAATGGGCATCGGTCCCATTTCCGCCGTTCCGAAACTTCTTCGCCGTTTTAGCCTCACGGCGGATGACATTGACCTCTGGGAAATAAACGAAGCCTTCGCCTCGCAACTCCTCGCCTGTGTCGATGCTCTCGGTATTCCCATGGAACGCTTGAATGTAAACGGCGGCGCGATTGCGACCGGCCATCCCTATGGCATGACGGGCGCGCGCTTGGCCGGTCACCTGTTACTGGAGGGGAAGCGTCGCGGTGCCAAGTTGGGCATCGTCAGCATGTGTGTCGGAGGTGGGCAGGGGGCAGCCGCGCTCTTTGAAGTTATCTGAACGCTTAAAAGGAGCCGGCACGACCGTGCCGGTTCCAGCCTGTACCGTTGGAAGGCGACGACTGCGCAGTGTAACCCTCGTCGATGTGTAGTCCGAACCAGTGATCGCGGTCACAACTCGTGCCCATAACTTGGAAGGGCTTGAAAAGAGAAGACCTTCAGCGACCGGTCCTTATGATCGAGGCGCTAGCATCTCTCCCTAAGCAAACGGCGTAGCTGGTTCCGATCGATACACTATGCGACTATAATCGCACAAAATTGGAACATTCTAGCAACTAGCCCTCCAACGTGCTTGGGGCGCACGGCTCCCTTCTGCACTTTTGGAGACACGATTCCGCAGTCCGAACCCGACAGTCAAACGCAGCTCGAGGTGGCTCTCGCTTGAGAGCGAGAGGACCGCGCTCACTGTCGCCGCAACCTTAGGCTATAACTCAACTCGCAAGCTCACTAAGATTCGCGTACTGACCCAACGCCTCCGGATTGGCAAGAACCTCTATGTTCTTGACAGGCCGGCCATGGATCACTTCGCGCACGGCGAGTTCGACAATTTTTCCGGATTTCGTCCGGGGGATGTCGGAGACTTGGACGATCTTGGCGGGAACATGTCGTGGCGAAGCACCCTCGCGTATCCTCTTTCGAACTTTCTGTTCAAGATCGGGGTCCAGCCTGATGCCCTCCCGCAATCGCACGAAGAGCACGATCCGGACGTCGTCACTGAACTGTTGGCCCACGCACAACGCCTCCTGGACCTCATCCAACTGTTCTACCTGGTTATAGATCTCCGCCGTTCCAATCCTTACGCCTCCTGGATTCAAGGTCGCGTCCGATCGCCCATGTATGACAATGCCGCCATGCGCGGTCCATTCCGCGAGATCACCTTGGTTCCAGACGGAGCCATACTTCTCGAAATATGCGGCCGTGAACCGATTTCTATCGGGGTCATTCCAAAATCCCAGAGGCATCGACGGAAAGGGCTTCGTGCAGACCAGTTCTCCCTTCTGGCCTCGCAGCGGACGACCCTCGTCGCTCCAGACATCCACCGCCATTCCCAATCCCGGCCCGGTTATTTCGCCGCGCCAGACTTCGCGGGTGGGGTCGCCCAACACGAAACAGGAAACGATATCCGTCCCGCCGGACATCGATGACAATTGCACATCCGCTTTGATCTCACGATACACGTATTCAAAACTATCCCGCGACAATGGCGATCCTGTTGATGCGACGAATCGCAATGCTTTCAGATCTCGATTTCGCGGTGGCGCCCCGGCAGACTTCCGCAAGCTGTCGAGGTATTTGGCCGAGGTGCCGAAAAAGGTGACGCCCTCTGCCTCCACATAGCTCCAAAGAGCCTGCTCATCGGGATGAAAGGGAGAGCCGTCGTACAAGAGCAACGTCGCATTGCTCGCAAGCGCCGAGACGAGCCAATTCCACATCATCCATCCACATGTCGTGAAGTAGAAAACGCGGTCGCCCTTGCGGATATCCGAATGGAAGCGATGTTCCTTCAGATGCTGCAGCAACGTTCCGCCCGCCGAATGTACAATACACTTCGGAACGCCCGTGGTGCCGGACGAAAACAGAATGTATAGCGGATGCGAAAACGGCAGTTCCAAGTACTCGACATCAGTCGGCTGCCACGGACCGACGAAGTCTTCGAGCGTCCGCGCGCCCTCAATCGATGCGGCAAGCGCATGCGCGTCACCCGCATAGTGAACGATAACAGATGGGCACCCCAATTCCGCAGCCACCGCCCGGACTTTCGCTGCAACGTCCAGCTTTTTGCCCGCATACCAGTAGGCATCGCAGGCGATGAAGAGTGAAGGCTCAATCTGTCCAAAACGGTCGACCACGCCTTGAACGCCGAAATCAGGCGAACACGAGGACCAAACCGCACCGATCGAAGTTGCGGCCAGCATGCATGCCACTGTCTCCGGAAGGTTGGGAAGCATCGCCGCTATTCGGTCGCCCTGTTTTACCCCGATGGAGCGAAGGGCCTGCTGGACTTGCGATACTACCCGCTTGAGGTGGTCCCAGCTCCAGCGGTACTCGACCTTGTCTTCGCCACGAAACACGAGGGCTTCAGTGTCCCCACCCGCGCGCAGTAGGTTGCGGGCGAAATTCAGGCGGCCCTCAGGAAAGAAGCGCGCCGCCAACATGTCGGAACCGTTGATCAGTGAGCGCGGACCGGGTTCGCCAATGACGTCGCAATAGTTCCACACAGCACGCCAGAAATCACCCATGTCCTCTACCGACCAGTCGTGAAACGCGGAATGGTCGTCGAGCTTGATCCGATGTTCGTACGAACACCAATCCCTGAACCCCTTCATCGCGGACGTTTGAACTGTTTGTTCATCCGGGATCCAAATGGGCAGATTCACATTCATCGAGACTTCTCCTCCACGTCCGGCAGTCCAACCGTCAAGCTGGATCAAGACCGGTCCACTGGCAATGGTGACTTAGGGCACCACAAAAAGGGCGAGGTCGAAATTTTCAAGCGGTAGAACGACGAGACCTAAGATTGCAGCGCATCGTAGACGGCGTCGACCAGGACCTTGCGGCGGGGATCCAAGTCATCGAATCCTAGCATCAGGTTCGTGACGTAACCGAAACCAACCCCTGCGCCCAAGTCCGCGAAGCCGGCGGAGCCGCCCCAACCATTGTGACCGAAGGTTTCGGTGGACGCACGGCTCGAATAATGAGGGTCGTCGATTTGAAAGCCGGCTGCGAAGGCCGCCGGCGCTCCGAAACTGTCGTCGACACCGCGGAAGCGTGGTCGTATAGCTTCCTCGATTGCGCTCTGCCGCATCATGCGCATGCCTTCCCATCGCCCCCCGAGCGCCATCATCCCATAGATGCGGGCTATCGCACGGGCAGTCGTTTGACCGTTAGCGCCTGGGATCTCGGCCGCGCGCCAAGTACGGAGATTCGGTGCCAGTGCCCGAGGAACCGGATTTTCGCAGGAATGCGGAAATGCGCTTGCGCGTACGTCTGCAATCCACTCGGACGCGCGCGGCCCCTCCAGCATCTCGGCAACGCGCGCGTCTTCGCTTTCTGGAAGACCAATATGGAACTCGGCACCGAGAGGCCCAGCAATTTCTTCTGCAACGAACCGCCCCACGCTACGGCCGTCCACGCGACGTACCGTTTCGCCGGCGATGCTGCCGTAGCTGAACGTGTGATAGATGCATCGGCTCCCTGGCTCCCACAGAGGAGACATAGCCGCCAGCGCGTCAAGGAAAGGGGTACCTTTGATCAGTCCCGCTTCGTCAATGGGCACTCTCAACCCGTTCAATCCAGCCTGATGCGACATCAGGTGATCGAGAGAGACGCGTTCTTTTCCGCCAGCAGAAAACTTGTCCCAGTACCGCGCGATCGGAGATGCGTAATCGAGCTTGTCGCGATCGACCAACATCGCGATTGCCAGGGCCACAATGCCCTTGGTCACAGACCAGGCGTTGACGAGTGTGTCTCGTTGCCAAGGACGTGTCCGGGCGGCATCTGCATAACCACCCCAAATGTCGACCACTGTTTTACCGTGGACTACAACCGACACGGCGCCGCCGTGCTCCAAGCCTGTTTCAAGGCATTGGGCGAAGGCGTCCCTGACACGTGTGAACCGATTATCGCAGGCGCCACCCATTGGCGCGACATTCGTTTTTGAGGTCAATTCTTTTCTGTCCTACGTAGCGAAGGAAGGAGTTTCCGAGTTTCAAATCTGGCGTCCATGCGACCAATCCAGGCGAACCCCGAACGTAGGCCCATCACTCGACCAGGATCGCTCTGAAATCGTTGACGTTGGTTCCCGTCGGCCCCGGAGAGAATAGGTCCGCAATTTCATGGAAAGCGGACCAGGAGTCGTTGGCATCCAACAGTGCCCGCGCATCCAGCGATCTCGCCGCCAGACGGGCTACCGTGCTTCCGTCCGCGAAGGCGCCCGCGTTCTCTTCCGAACCGTCGATGCCGTCCGTGTCTGCAGCCAGCGACCATATGTCAGACCTGCCCTGGATGTCGATCGCCAGCGATAGTAGGAACTCGCAATTGCGGCCGCCCTTGCCGTTGCCTCTTAGACTGACCGTCGTTTCTCCGCCCGAAAGGAGTACGGCGGGCTTGCGGTGTCCCACGTTGCGTTCCGCCATCTGCAAGGCGAGAGCGGCGTGTGTTCGCGCGACTTCCCGTGCCTCCCCCTCGATCGCGTCGGATAGAACGAACGCTTCGATCCCCCTGCGTCTCGCCTCGGCCGCCGCCGCCTCTAGTGAAACAGCGGCCGACGCGATGATGCGCACTTCGTTTCCGGCAAACCGTGGATCGTCGGGACGCGGTGCAACGGCCGCTTCGCTTCGCAGGTGGCTGATCGCCGACGGCGGAAGGGAGAGCCGATAGCGTTCAACTGAGCGGAGCGCGTCATACCGAGTTGTTTCATCCGGCACTGTGGGGCCTGACGCGACGAGTGCCGGATCATCGCCGGGTATGTCCGAGACGATGAGCGATACCACTCTTGCCGGATATGCCGCCGCTGCAAGCCTTCCCCCTTTGATGGTCGACAGGTGCTTTCGAACCGCGTTCATCGCAGAGATCGGTGCACCGGAAGCAAGAAGCGCCTTGTTGACGGCGATCTCGTCCGCGAGTGACATTCCTTCCGGAGGCGCCGGCAATAATGCCGAGCCGCCGCCGGATATGACCGCGATCACCAAATCGTCTGAGGAGAGACCCGAAACGGCTCCAAAGAGCCGCTCCGACGCAACCAGACCTGCGTCGTCCGGTACCGGATGCGAAGCCTCGATTATCTCGATGCGATCACAGCCGACGCCGAACCCGTAGCGCGTGACGACAACCCCCGAAAGAGGGCCGTCCCAGTGGCTTTCCAATGCCCTCGCCATCTGCGCCGAGCCCTTGCCCGCACCGACGACCACGGTACGGCCCTTGGGGCGCAGCGGCAGATTGGCGGCGATCACCTTCGCCGGATGGGCGGCGTCGACTGCTGCATCAAAGAGCGACGTCAGGAACGCGCGCCGTTCCGCGGGCGAGACCCTCATTCCTCCGCCGGGCCATAGAGGCCGAGCTGCTCGAGAAGAACGCGCTGACGTCCAATATCTTCAACGAGCATATTCGTGTGCCGCTCGATGATCCGGCTCTGGTGATCAGCATCGGCCACCGCAGAAAGAGCCCCCAGCACAGCGGCGACCCTCTCAGAGGTCTGCCGCAATTCCGCCAGAAGCTCCACCTTGCCGACAGCTTCGGTGACAGCCTGTCTTGTCACCTTTCCGATACCGGCCGGAGTGCGGCTGCCAGCCGCAACGTAGCCATCCGGCAAGTCGCCCTTGAGGTTTGTGACCGATCTATACTGGATGACGTCGAAGATTTGGTCGACAGCCTGCTTTGCGCCACTTACTCGCGACGGATGGTCCGTGTCGGCTGCGGCATGCGGCAACAGTTCCAGTCGGCCCTTGTACCGATCCTCAAGCCGCAGGTAAGGGAGCATCGGTCCACTGAGGCTGCCAGTTGCCGCGTCCTTGAACAGGTCCGCATCGATCGCCGCATGGGCGATCTTGCCAGACGACAGCGCCTCATCGAGCGCGGCAACGTCGACGACCTCGCCCCGATCATAGTTGACCAGCACGGCTCCGTGCTTCATCGCGGCGAGAACCTCGCCATTTATCGTTCCGGCGTTGGAGTAGACACCCGTTGCAGAATCCAAGCGGCCGAGCCCGATGTGGATCGAGAGGACGTCGGCACCCGCCGCCGCTGCGACAGGGTGCGATGCGTACTCAAATCCTTCGGCCTCTATCCAGCGCTTGTGACGTTCGCGAGCGTAAATCGCCACCTTCATGCCGAAGGCCTTGGCTAGCTTGGCGACCTCACGGCCGATGTTGCCGTATCCCAGAATGGCGATCCTTCGTCCTTCGAGCTTGGCAGTAGGAAAGTCCTTGAGCTGCCTGCCCGTGTCAAAGTTGCCGACTGCGACCATCCTGTGCAGCGCGTCGACCGGAAGGTCCGGGATGACCTTAAGAATGGCCTTCATCGCCATTTGAGCAGTCGCTCGGCTGTTGATGCCGGGGGTGTTCATCAGCGGCGCCTGGCCGCCTTCGCCATTGCCACCTCCCCAGGACGAAGAACCCATGTTGCCTGTGCCGGCCCCAATGCGCACGCCGCCGAATGGGAAAATTGAATCCTTCGGAATGAAGGTCGCGGCAGCGATGAGGGCGTCGTATTGCCCCTTGTCGGTCTGCGGAAGTATCTCGGCTTCCGCGCTAAGATTCGGCTGATAGAAGAAGTGAATCCTACCCTTCTCCAGTGCCGATCTGTCGGAAAGCGGCCCAAGATGGAAGATCCCACCCTTTCCCTCGACATACGTCTTGATTTCGCTGTGATCCGGCTGACCGTCTTCGCCAAAGCGCAGCCCGACCAGATCAGCGACCAATACGGTATAAGCGCGTGTCGGATCATCCCTTCTGACGTTCCCGCGAGGCCCGGCTGACGCTTCGAAAGTAACCCCGCTCTTGGCGAGTTCCTCTTCGAGCACGACAACCTTGGCCCGCATGTAGGCGTACTGCAGGTTCTCAAGCAGGGCTACGATGTCTTCCGCCTCGCGGATGCCGCCAACCCATGCCCTATAGTCGCCTGGCGTGCCCGGGAAAGCATTGACATACCGTGCTGCGTCGAGGCCGGCCTCGTGCTCTCCATTCGGGTGCGTAATTCCCTCGTAGCCGAGCAACTGCTTGGAACGGGCAATGATGCGGGAATGGATTTCGGGATCGGCAATGTCGTCGTCTTGAACCTTCAGAAGCGTGACGGCGGCCCCGCGCCGCTCGGGGTCAGCGACGGTCAGTGCAAGGAGTGGATGCGTTGCAACCCAGTCGTCGATCACCTTGCGGTTGGCGGCGGAACGGCGGTTGAGCTCGATGACGGATCCTACCCGAGCCTCCGACTGCAACAGACCGAAGGTCGTCTCGGCAAAGGCAAGCGCGCTGTAGGTGTTGATAACGCCGCCGAGCATGCGGTCCTCAGCCGCGTCGTAGAAGGGACCCGCGTCGACAGAGCGCTTCGCCGAGAATGGCTGCCGGGGATCAATCGGAGGCGCGATCTTGAGTTGGCGCGGGATCGCCCAGGCGGGATCCTGCTGGTTCTTCTCAATCAGTGCCAGGGCATGTGGAGTGAAGGAAGCGACGAAGTAACCGGACACGCCACCAATCGCCTTCTGGAAAGGCATGAACAGGCAGCACTTCGTCATCACCGCCTGGACCAGTTCGGGCTCCCAAGGCATCGCGCCAAGCATCGAGGTCGCATCGAACACCGCGTGACGATTGGCCGGATCGGCATCGATCCAGCTCAGGAGTTCGCGAACCTCGCGGCTGGTGTAAGCGTTTGCTCCCGTGGTCTCGTGGCCGACACCGACGAAGATCGAGACGCCGAGCTCGGAGAGCTCAGCAGCGGCAGGAATTACGCCTTCGGCGGCGGCGAAATGGATGCGGCTCTCGCAGCCCTTTTCGGCAAAGCGCTGCATCTCGATCAACTGGGTGGCCCAGGACTGGCGGAAGAACCCTGCCGCCCTCGAGGGATTGCTCTCCGGCTTGGGCGTATCAACGTAAACATGCTGGGAAGCATCATTCGCGTTCAACAGATGCTGGACGCAGACAGTGTAGCCGCTGTGACCACCGCCAAGTCCCACCGCCATTCGGTTCGACTTCGGAAAACCGAAGTACCGATGGATTGCTCGCATCATGTCGGTCAGAATCTTGTCGGCCGGATACCCGCGGTGCATACTCCGGGAGATCTCGGCGGTTGTGAATCCTCCGATGTCATTGCCCTTGTCGTCGAACTTCCGATAGGTTCTCTCGATCCATGTATCGAACGCCGCGCTTCGAAGACGGCTGCTCACCTCGTCGGTGGTCGCGTCCGTGATCGGACCCACCCCGAAAAACGGATTGGACGGCGGTCGAGGTGCGCCAGATCTGGTGAGTTCAAGTGCCTTCAGTCGCTGTTCCTGCATATGCGCAATGTTCATTGTGATGTGCCTATCTGGTTCGAGGCGAAGGATGACGAGGATAGTGAATTGATCGGGCGGGGAACCCGACTTCATATGCGCCGAACGACACACGAAATGCGCCATCCGAAAGACGCTCACCAGTGCGGTTCTGCCCGAGGGCGCACCTGCATCTGGCGCGGGGCCGCCGTGCTCCATGCAACGTCTTCGCCATGCTGCGGCCGAGAGCGAGCTTCACTCGGTTCACCATGGCAACCGGTCATGAAGATGAAAGAAGCCGCCGGTTGGCCCGTCGTCGGGAAGGCTCGCATAGATGACCGCGGACCGCGCCCCCTCCTCCACGCTGAGGTCGGCGCCGTCGCTTCCCATCTTGGTGCGCACCCACCCGGGATGAACCGAGTTGACCTTGATGCGGGTGTGGCGAAGTTCTTCCGCTAGCTGAATCGTGAATGCATTGAGCGCCGTCTTGGAAGCGTCGTAGGCAAATGCCTTGTGTGAATAGACGGGCGAGGTCGGATCAGCATGATAGGTCAGCGAACCCTGTATGCTCGACAAGTTGACGATGCGCGCGGCCGTCGACCGCCGAAGCAGGGGCAGCAGCGTCTGGGTCAGAAAGATCGGCGCGAAGAAATTCGTCTCGAATGTCGAGCGCAAGACGCTTCTGGAGGTTCCGCTGGCACGTTTGGCGGCCGGGGTCCCGGCATTCTTGCTGTCTCGGTAAACCGCAGCGTTGTTGATGAGGATGTCCAGGCGGCCGTAGGATTGAAGCAGATCGCGGTAGACGGCATCTCGGTCGTCCTCGAATGTGACGTCCAGTCTCAGCCCTTGGGCTTTATGTCCCGCCTTGCACAACCGTGCCGCCGCCCGGTCGGCTTTCGCCTTGTGTCGCGCCGCAATCAGGACTTCAGCGCCGAGCACTGCCAGTTGCTTGCTGATTTCGAGGCCAATGCCACGAGCACCACCAGTCACCAACGCAAGCTTGCCCGCCAGCGGCTTCTGTAAAGCCTCCAAGTCGCTCATCTTTGAAACTATCCTCGCAAATCGAACTTCTTCAGCTTTCGGTAGAGCGTTGCGCGGCTGATACCCAAGGAGATCGCCGCGCTGGAAACGTTCCCTTTCTTTCTCGCCAGCGCGCGCAGCAGGACCGATCGCTCGGACTCCCCAAGGTCCTCTTCGCCAGCTGGCACCGACTCCTTCAGCGCATCCGCGGCAGGAAAGCCCGCCTCGATGCGTCGATCGTCGAGCGCTAACACGGACCGCGCCGCGCGGGTCGCTCCTACGACGAGATCGTGGCGATCAACCGCGAGAAGGGCCGCCGGGTTTGCACCGCCTGGAAGCATGACAAAGCGCGAGCCCGCGAACGCATTGCGAAACAATGCAAGTTCGATGCGTGACGCGGCATCCCGAACGGCCTGGGTCAAGACCGAGAATACTTCCTCTCCGACATCATCTCGACAGGTGGAAATGTCCAAGACGGCCGCGAGCCGACCCTTATGATCTCGGACCGGAGCACTCGTGCAACTGAGCCGCACATTGGAACAAAGAAAATGCTGATCGCGGAACACGCTTACGGCCCGCTCGTCCACAAGGGCGGTCCCGATTCCGTTCGTGCCGACGCTCGCCTCCGTCCAGACAGAGCCCGTCCAGAGGCCGAGATCTGCGAACGCCCGATCGTCACCGCGCGCACCGCGGCGCACAAGCGCCACTCCGCTGGTGTTCGCCAGGAGGATGCAGTATCCGGCTCTGCGCAGCACCGAGTGCAGCCGGTCGACCTCATCGGAAACGTTCGCTATGAGCTCTCCGGCTTCTTCCTGGGCAAGCTTCAACTCGCCTTCGGTAATCCTTTGCGGAGAGCCTATGCGCTCAGGGGCAAGGCCATGAACCGTCATGCACCGCCGCCAGGACGCGACGATCGGGGATTTCGCCGCCGCCGACTTCTGCTGTGCGTAAGCATAGACGCGCTTCGCGTGCGCCGAGTGCGCCAACATCGACCCCTCCCTAAATTACAGCTCATGCGACGCTGACGAACTCACGCGCTCATGGGACTTCGGCCACCCGAAGTCCCATCCAGTGTCAGCGCTAGGCCGAAGCAGGCGCTGGTGCGGCAGGCGCGCTTACGGGCGCCACGATGCCCGCCAACATCCCGCCGTCGACCGGAAGCTCGGTTCCGGTGACCAATCGGGCGGCATCTGATGCAAGGAACAGGATCGCCTCGGCGATGTCCGAGGGAACCGGTAGCATGCGCATCGGCACCGCGGCGCTCAAACCAGCAACAGCAACCTCGCGCCCTCCTACTTCTTCCGCGAAGCGTTCAAGCATCTCCGAATCCACGTAAGTCGGATGAACCGAGTTGCATCGGACCGGCATGCCGTTGGCGGCGCAATAGAGCGCGACGCCCTTTGTCAGGAGACGCACAGCCCCCTTGCTGGCCGCGTAGGCGACTGCGTCGTCAGAGGCGATGTTTCCGTAGACGGAAGAGATGTTGACGATCGAACCGGAATTGCCTTTCGACTTCATCGCGCCGACGGCCGCACGGCATCCCAGGAAAGTACCCGTGGCATTGACGGCCATCGTGCGCTGCCAGTCAGCGAGGGAACAATTTACGAAGTCGCCGTCAGTCCAGATGCCAGCCGAATTCACCAGGACGTCGAGCTGGCCTGCGCGACGAACCACGGCTTCCAGCGCGGCCGTCCATGAGTCCTCGTCGGTGACGTTAAGCGGCACGAACTGGGCGGCGTCGCCAATCTCAGTCGCGGCTGCTCTTCCTTTTTCAGCATCGATGTCGGCCAGGAATACGAAGGCGCCTTCGCGCGCAAAGAGACGCGCAGTTTCCCGGCCTATTCCGGAAGCCGCGCCAGTGATCAATGTGATTTTCCCAGACAACCGTCCCATGGCAGTAACTCCTCCAAGTTAGATGTAATCGCCCGAATTTCGCCTAGAAGCGTGGACGACGGTGCGGAGGCCGCAAACCGGACTCGTCCAAACCTTAAAGAGGGAGCGACGACCGGTCGCCGCATCCCTCCCCGAGCGCGGCTTTGCAGGGACAGCGCTCAAGCTCTGCTTTTTTCCGCTAGCCGTGTCGGCCGACCGACAGGTAGGCGACGTTGTCGCGCTCCGGAACCTGGTCTTGAGGCGGTTTGGACGGCGAATGCGATGAATCGGGCTGGCGGCGAAGCACCGCGTGCAGCACATCATCCACGCCGATCGCGCCTACAAACCGCTCGTTTTCGTCAAAAATCGCTACCGGTGCCGTGTCGGCATGGTGCATGGCGAGCATCACCGTGCGCAGCGAAGTCTCCGGGGTGGCCCAGAACACCGGGTGAGCCGATGGCTGCCTCGGTTCGTCGACCTCCGAGCATGCGAGCCACGAAGCCTTTTCCCGGTCACGCTCCGCGTCGACAACCCTTCTGTCCGGGCCGATCTTGAACCGGGTCGTGCGTCTGGCATCAAGCCACAGCCAACCCTCGCCCGCATCGTCCAGATCACGCGCGTCTCGCATCGCATTGTATGCCGTGAGCACGCTCAATGGGTTTACGTTGGCTATGAACTCCCTGACGTAGTCGTTCGCAGGCCTGAGAACGATCTCTTCCGGCCTGCCCGTCTGCACGATCCGACCGCCTTCCAGAATGGAAATCGTGTTGCCGAGCTTGAGCGCCTCCTCGAGGTCATGGCTGACGAAGATGATCGTCTTCTTTAGTGTCTTCTGCAGGATCAGCAATTCGTCCTGCAGCTTCGTGCGGATCAACGGATCGAGCGCCGAGAACGGTTCGTCCATCAGCAGGATCGGCGCCTCGGTCGCAAACGCCCGGGCCAGTCCCACACGCTGCTGCATGCCGCCCGAGAGCTCGTGACAATACTTGTCCGCCCACTGTTCGAGGCCGACGAGTTTGAGTTGCTTTTCTACCCGCGCCCGCCGTTCCGCCTCCCCGATCCCGGCGAGTTCCAGACCGAGACCGACATTCTCGGCGACGGTTCTCCACGGCAGGAGCCCGAATTGTTGGAACACCATGGCGATGCGTTGCTGGCGTATCCGCCTTAGAACGGCCGGAGAACACTTCACGACGTCGACGAGCTTGCCGTCGTCGTTCACTAGTACTTCTCCGCGCGACACCTTGTTCAGCCGATTGACCGCACGCAGGAGCGTGGACTTGCCGGAGCCAGAGAGGCCCATCAGCACGCTGATTTCTCCCTCATTCACCGTCAGATTGGCACCCGCGCAACCAACGACTGCACCTGTCTTCTCCAGAATGGCCGTGCGCGACGCGCCCTGGTCGAGCATCTTGAGTCCTTCGGCCGCAAGTTCGCCGAAAACGATGTCAACATTCTTGAATTCAACGGCGACGCTCATGCCGCTCTCCTTTCGCCGAAGCGGCAGACGCGGTCCAGGATGATCGCCAGGACCACGATGGCTAGGCCGGACTCGAGACCCATGGGGATGTTCAGGGAGTTCAAAGCTCGAACTGCAGGTTTTCCGAGCCCGTTGGCCCCGACGAGCGCCGCGATGACGACCATCGAAAGAGACAGCATGATGCATTGCGTAAGGCCTGCCATGATCGTCGGCATTGCCGCTGGCAGCTCGACCTTCCAGAGCAGCTGGCGCTTGGTCGCCCCGAAGGATTCACCTGCCTCGATCATCTGCTTTGGAACGGATGTTATGCCGAGATGCGTGAGCCGCACTGGTGCAGGTATCGCAAAGATCATCGTCGCGATGATGCCGGGCGCGAGGCCGAGGCCGAAGAGCACAAGCACAGGGACCAGATAGACAAACGTGGGCATGGTCTGCATCAGGTCGAGAATGGGTCGCAGGACATGGAAGAGCCACGGGCGGTGCGCCGCCGCGATACCGAGGGGAACCCCGATCGCCATGGACACGGCCGTGGATGCGGTGACGAGCACTAGGGTCTCGATCGTCTCCTTCCAGAAGCCGAGGTTGATGATGAAGAGCAGGCCGACCGCGGTGGCGAGCCCGAGCTTGATCGAGCGCGGCAGATACCAGGCGAAAAAGCTGGCGCTTAGAACGACGACGATCGGCGGCGCCGCAAGGACGAGGTGAATCGCTCCCTCGAGGGTTCTCGTCAAACTTTGCGCGATGCCATTGAAGAACCAGGCGAAGTTCGTCGTAAGATAGTCGAAGAATAGCTTTCCCCAAGTTCCGACCGGAACCTTGTGGGTCGCAATGATCTGTGTGATCGGGTCCACGCGCGGGGCCTCCCGTATTCAGCCATACGTGATTTAGGAGAACGGTGCTCTTGCAGGGTGAACCAACCGATGCGCGCGATGGCGGCGCGCCCGCCTGGTTCTGTCTGTTCCCTGTCCAGGACACCGCGGAGGTGTCGGTGGCTTATGAGCCGAGCGCTGCCTTGACTGCCGGCAACGCGGGCTTCCCGTCCACGGTGGTAACGCCGTCGAGCCACTTCTCGAGCATTTGCGGATTGCGGCCCATCATCTCCCGCGCGGCCGCAGCTGGATCCTTCCCGTCATCGAGGATCAACCGCATGCCGTGGTTTTCATACTCGATGTTGAAGACAAGGTTGGCGAAAAGCTTCGCGACGTTCGGACATGCGGCCGCGTATCCCTTGCGGGCGATTGTCCGGACGATCGCGCCACCGAAATTGGGTCCAAACTCGGCGTCGCCGCCCGTCAGATAGCTCATTTCGTAGTTGAGGTTCATGGGATGCGGCTCCCATCCAAGGAACACGATCCACTGCTTTTCCTGGACCGCCTTCTTCACCTGGGTGAGCATGCCGGCCTCACTCGACTCGACCACTTCCCAGCCGCCGAGGTTGTGATGGTTGGCAGCGATCATATCGAGAATGATCGTGTTCGAACCGGGCTCGAGCGCATAGATCTTCTTCTCGAACTGGTCCGCATGGGTCGAGAGGTCGGCGAAGTCCTTGATCCCCGCGTCGGATACGTATTTGGGAACCGCGAGCGTGAACTTGGCCCCCTCAAGGTTGGTGCCGAGAACCTCGACGGAACCGTTTTCGAAATAGGAGTTGTATTGTGCGTCCTGGAACGGACGCCAGTTGCCCTGGAACACATCCATGTCGTTGTTCTTCAGGCTCATGTAGGTGACGTCCATGCCCAGCAACGTCTGGTTCGCATCGTACCCCAACGCGTCGAGGATGAGCTCCGCGGTGTTGTTGGTGAGCATGATGTCCGTCCAGCCGAGGTCGGCGATGCGCACCTTCTGACATTCCGGCGCGTCGGCGGCGTGAGCGACGGAAAAGCTTAGTCCCGCGAACAAGCCTAAAGCGATCATCTTGCGCATGTTCGTTTCCTCCCTGAACCTGCAACATTAAGACCAAGCAAAAAGACCGGCCGACGTCGGCCAGTCTTTCGGACATCAACGCGAAAGCTCACCACCATCGATCACGATGTTGGAGCCATTCACATAGGAAAACAGATCGGAGCAAATCGTCACGGCGACTGAGGCGATTTCCGCGGGCTGGCAGAAACGCCCCATAGGGATCGCCGACAGGTAGCGCGCGCGTACCGTGTCGGGGTCGCTTCCCGTCTTGCGCGCGATGTCGACGATCGTCGTCGCGAGCATCTCGGTCTCGACGCTGCCAGGAGAGATGGAGTTCACGCGAATACCATGCGGCGCTAGTTCCTCAACGAGACTGTCCGCCAGTCGCAGCACACCAGCCTTGGATGCGCAGTAGGCGCCCCAGTTCCCCCAGGATTTGAGCCCGCCTTGCGACGCAATGAAGAGGATGTTCCCGCCGTGGCCGAGGTAACGTGTCGCCTCCCGGGCCACCAGGAACGTACCGGTGAGGTTGACATCCGTCACGCGCCTGAAGTCGGCTTCGGTCATGTCAGCTACCGATGAGACGATCGCGATGGCAGCTGCATGCACAACGTCGGTGATGGGCCCTTCCGATGCGACTGCCTCGAATGCTCTGGCCACGGATGCCGCGTCAGAGACGTCGCAGGCGCGGACGTTGTCGCCTTCCTTCAGATCAAGTCGCACAACCGTCGCGCCAGCCTCTTCAAAAGCATCGGCGATCGCCTTGCCCATTCCGCGCCCGGCGCCTGTGATGACCGCGCGACGGCCGACCAGGATCGGCGGCAGCTTCGACTTCGAGGCAGTCGCCGTGTTTCCTTCGCTTGGCGGGTGGGTGCTGGGCATGAACAACTCCATTAGCGATGTTTGATGTTGAAATTTATCAAGTCGCCGGCGGTGGGGACAATGGTGCCGATGGTCACCATTGTCCCGGCTGACGCCCGGTCAGACGACGTTACGAATCCTTCCAAGCAAGCGGGTTCTCAAGCGGCGATTCCTTGCAGATGACGCATGTGGGTGAGGAAAAGCTCGCGCTCTGTGGTGATATCGAGCTTCTGATACAGCCGCAGCCTATGGTTCTTGACCGTCCCGCATTGAAGGCCCAGTCGCTTCGCGATGCTGGCGACAGGGTGGCCTTCCAACGTGAGCATCACGATCTGCCGCTCCCGCTGGGTGAGCGGCTCAAGCCAGCCGAACGGCGATATCGCGTTCCCCAACAACAGAGGGGCTTCGACTTCCTCGCAAATGCCCTCCGGGGCTGCTCCAAAGTCTGCGGCGAGTGCGGATCTTACCAGAACACGACCGTCGCTCAGAGCTGCCTGGGTCAGACCCGTCTGCTCCAAGGAGGCGATGGCTTCAGCGAGCCCGCTTCCGGGCTGGGTTGCGAGCCTTTTCCAAGCTGGATTAGCGGTCAATTCCCGGCCCGATCGGTCGACGATGCGAAGCGGCCGGTCCTCGTTGTGCGTCCCCATCCCGCGGCTTGTGATCGCCTTGAGGTGTGCCTGATGCAGGCCGGCCACCAATGGAAACACACTTCTGACCCGGGCAAGCTCTGTGTCGGTGAATTGCCCCACGGCGCGGTCAAGCAGAAGTGTCGGGCTAGCGCCACCAAGCGGCGGCAGGAAGATGGCCATCTCGTCGCTGATCCGCGCGGCGCGCAGAACTTCCAGGGCATACTGGCTGTTCCATAGCTCTTCCGTCGCCAGCTGGTGCAACGTCGCGACCGTTGGCTCGGCCACGTCCTGCCAGTAGTGGTAGAATGGGTCGAGTTCGTAAAGGCCGGAATTATAAGGTTTCTCAACCTCGGCACTGACCTCGCGCGGAATGACAAGGTTCGGAGCCCCGAAGCTTGAATAGCGAACCAGCGCCAGAAGATCGGCTTCGACGAGAGCGCCCAATACATCCAGCAACCGGTCATAAAAGGTTTCCGTACCGAGCGCAGCGCTCGCCGTGCCGACTCGTTCCCAGAACGAAGGATCGGTGATGCTGAGCGGAACAGTGTCGGAAGCGTCGCTCTGACGGTCCAGATTCCAATGCGGCCCAGGTAAAGGCGTTGATGCAAGCTGAGTATGTCTAGTCATCGTTCCCTCCTATTGGCTCGTCGATATAAAAACTGGCCGAGCGGCCAATTCTTGATTCGAATGACCAACTCTGTCAATATGCGTTGCATGAAGCTCACGAGAATCAGCGAAATCCGTCGTCAAGAACTGCGGCAAGTGGCCTACGAAGTGCTCCAGACGGAGGGCATGGCGGGTGCGACCATCGAGAAGGTTGCCCAACGGGCCGGCGCCTCCAAGGGCATCGTCCATCACTACTTCAAATCGAAGCAGCAGCTCTTCGAGCATGCGATGCGGCATTCAAATGCCTTGCTTCGGGACGAAGTGATCCGCCGCATGCGCCTGGCGCGGAGCCCGGAACAGCGCCTATGGGCGATCATCGATGGAAATTTCAGTGCGGACTTCTTCACGCGCCCGATGTGCCACGCCTGGCTTTCGCTGTGCGCCGAAGTACCTCGCGAACCGCAACTTGCTAGAATACAGAGGGTGGTTCATTCCAGAATGCGCTCGAACCTGCTCACCGCGCTCCAGTCGCTTGTAGCTAGGGAGCAGCGGGAGAACGTCGCGCTCGGGATCACTTCGCTGATCGATGGCTTATGGCTGCAGATGGGCCTGCGTCCGCACGGATTGAGCGCTGCGGACGCCTTGACGCAGATGGCGGATTATCTGAGCCACCGCATCCCGAACGTCGCGTGGAGCGAATGTTTGCAGCGGCCAGAAACTGCAGCGTAGACCGGATCAGCGTGTCACTTCCGCGCTCACAGGCCCTTTTGGGTTAGCGCCAGCAAGTGTTCCTTCAATCTGTCGAGTTCGAGCTCGGCAGTTCCGGCATCGGCTGTCACATAGGAAAGCCACGCGCCGTCTGCGGCTAGTCGGACGACGTGAAGTGTTTCGTCGTCGTCCGTCGCCTTGTGCCGCTCCAACCTTTTTCCGAACCATTCAGCCCAGCGGCTGCGCAATATCGGGTCGCTGATCACCGCCATGAACAGGGTCGACCAAGGCGTCTCGAAGCCAAACGCCTTGCCGACGAATACCGATTTCACATAGGCGCGCGTGAAGCTACCGTGCGGAACCGAGTCCTCTGCGATGGACGAATCTATTTCCACGTCCAGTTTCTCGAGCAGTGCGTCGACCATGCCGTCGAGGAGTGCCTGTTTCGACGGGAAATGATGGAACAACCCCCCTTTCGTCACTCCGGCGCTATCGGCGACCGCCTGCACGGTCACGCCGGAGATGCCCTGATCCGCCGCGATCTTGGCCGCGCACTCTAGCAACGCGCGTTGGACCTGTTCCGGCTGCTTTTTTCGATTGTAGCCCATCGCCTTAGTGCACCGCTGTCTGCGAGAAGAGGTTGATCACGAAAACGCCGGAAACGATCAGGGCAATGCCGACGATCGCCGCGAAGTCGAGGGCTTGCCGGAAAACCACATAACCGACCGTCGCGGTCAGAATGATCCCAACTCCGCCCCATACGGCGTAGGCAACGCTCAGCGGCATGGCCTTGATCGCGTGCGTCAGGGAGTAGAAGGATCCCGCGTAAAGAACCGCCATCGCAAGTGTAGGCCACAGGCGCGTGAACTGAGCGGACCTCTGGAGAAACACAGTTCCTGCGACCTCCAGGATGATCGCCAGGCCGAGAGCCGCATATGCAAAGATAGCAGAATTCATGGCGCGCCCCTTTCCCAACGAGATGCGCCAATACATACCGCGCGGTTGGTTTCTTTGCAAGGGGCGTTGTCGCCGTATTTAGAGCGTTCGGTGCTTCTCAGCGTCGAAACGCTATCGGCTCGGCAAGCCCAGGAATCTTGACGTCCCGCATGAACACAGCCCCACCCTTATCCGAAGGATTAGCGGCCGCCTCCTCTCGTGTGTTCCAACCTGTAGTGACGAACAGGGTTCGCAGTCCTGGACCGCCGAAGCAAAGGCTTGTCGCATACGAGGCTGGCAGCGGAAGGGATTGCCGCAGTCGACCGGCCGGATCGACACAGACGACCTTCGCACCGCCGTAGAGCGCGCACCAGACGTTGCCTGCGCTGTCGACCGCAAGGCCGTCGGGCAGCCCATCGTCGGTGCGGAACGTGAAGAATGTCCGGCGGTTCGATATTACTCCGCGATCATCGAGGTCATAGCGAAGAATGCGCCCCCGAGCGGAGTCGCTGAAATAGAGGCTTCGGTTGTCAGGAGAAAAAGCAGGGCCGTTGCAGATTGCGAAGTCGCCGTCCGCCGTTTCGGCCTGGCCATTGCTGAAGACGCTGTAGAAATCGCTGCTCGCCTCAGCTTCGTCGAGATTCAGCGTTCCGACCCAGTATCGGCCTGCCCGATCGACTTTCGCGTCATTGTAAACGACATCACGCCTGCCGTTCTTAGGATCGGCAAAGAACCTTGTAGAGCCCGTACCCGGATCGAAGAAATAGAGGCCGTGGTCCATGGCGATGAGCAATCCCTGCCCGTGCACGAAGACGAGAGACCCGATGATTTCGCCGACATCAAGCTTCCACGTCTCCACCACCCCGTGCCGCTGGCGATGGACGAACGGCCCATAGTAGTCAATCCAGTAGAGCGCTTGTTCCTTCGGATGCCAAAGAATGCTCTCGCCAAGTCGGTCGTGAGTTTGAGCACATATCTGCCAGGTAGAGCTAACCGCGGTCATCCTTTGAGCTGTCCTCTTTGATTCCTGTCAGAACAAGTTCGTTCCTGGGGGGTGCTCTATCAATTCGCATCACGAGCGGCCCCGGCCACACACTGAAGGGTGCGCGATCATCGTGAGACTTTTCTGGTGCGGCGCGTTCGGGCTGGCGGAGTTTTAGCCCCCGCCAGCATGTACCTTGGTCTAAGATCCGCAACGAAGTCAGTTCCCGATGTGGTATGTCTCGGTATGTCCATCGACCGCGATTGCCTGGCCGCTAACCATTTTCGCGGCGGGTGAGCCGAGGAAAACGCACATGTCGGCAATTTCTTCCGGCTTCACGAAACGCTTGATCGACTGTGACTGAACGTACTCCTTGTTCACCACTTCAAGCGAGACGTTGCGGCTCTCAGCTTCGGCCCTAGCGACGCGTTCCATGCGCGCGCCTTCGACCGAGCCAGGGCAAATGGCATTTGCGCGCACGTCAAAGGGCCCAAGCTCGATCGCCAACGACTTGGTGAAGCCGATGACCGCCCACTTCGCCGCAGCATAGGGTGTCCGGAGACCATAGCCGAACAACCCGGCGGTAGACGCGATGTTGACGATGCTGCCCGATCTCTGGGCCTTCATCACAGGCGCGGCGCGCTTGACGCAGAGAAACTGTGCATCAAGGCAAACGTTCAGGCACTTCTGCCAGTCGTCTAGCCGAAGCTCCTCCACATAGCCAGTCGGCCCCTTGGTTCCGGCGTTGTTGACGAGGACGTCAAGGCCACCGAGATCGCTCAGCGCTTCATCGAACCAACGGTTCACTTCGTCTTCGTCAGATACATCAAGGTGCGTCGCGACGATGTCGGGACATGCCTCTTTCGCTTCGCGCAGCGCGCGCTCATCGATGTCGCAGATGTGAATCTTGGCACCGTTGGCGTGAAAAGCCTTGGCCACAGCCCACCCGATGCCCGAGGCGCCTGCCGTGACCATTACACGTTGCACCATCTCAACCTCCAATTAATCCCTAGATATTCGTCTCTGTTGTCCACAAACGCACCGTTCTCGGTGATCGTCCGGCAAGGCGTTCAGCAGCGGACAGGTCACAATCCCCGTTCTGTGACCCGTCCGGCTCCAGTGCCTCGCCAACGAGGCGCTGAAGAATTTAGTCTAGGCGGGAGGCTTGGCGTGACATCGCCAAGTCCGACCGCCTGAACGCTATTCGGCTGCTTCAGCAACGGGCACCTGCTCCGCGCGGCGCGGAATTGGTGGCCGGGCGCGACTGAAGCCAAGAGCCCGAGCTCGCTTCCTGCCCTTCCGAAGCTCGCGCTTGAGCTCGTCGAAATAGATGTCCTGGTCGAGCTGCATCGTATGGCGCGCAGACTTGTAATAGCGCGACATATGCCGTTTTTCATCGATAAGGATCGTGTTCTTCTGCTCGTCCAGGTCCGGCAAGACATACTCACCAGCCAAGTAGGCGGCGGCGAACTTCGCCTGATTGTCGGCGATCGCAAACAGCGTCACGCTGGGCTGCGCAAGTCCGATGAAGAAGAGGTTCGGAATACCTGGCTTGATGATGCGCTTGAACAGCGGCAGCTTGTTGCCCGGCGCCGCAATGAACGTCTCATCGAAGAATGGGAACGTGATCTTGTAGCCGGTCGACCAGATGATGACGTCGATCTTCTCCCGGCGACCGTCTTCAAACACGACGCTATCGCCATCCAGCGCGCGGATACCCTTGCACATGCTGATATCGCCCGCGGACACATAGGAAGGGAAGGTGTCGGACGTGGTGCCGTGAGACTCGAACAGACGGTGGTCGGGCTTCGGAAGGCCGTAGTCCTCCATTTTGCCGACGGCAAACTTGTACACGATGCGCCCGCAGGTGCGCTGCAGGGAAAGCGGAAGCCAGGGATAAAGCTTGCCCTTGTCGGCTGGCTTGCCGAGCAGGAAGCGTGGGAAGATGTGCTGACCGCGCCTTGTGCTCACGAACAGTTTCTGCGCGATGTGGCGCGGGCAGAGTTCACTCGCGATATCCATCGCCGAGTTGCCCATACCCACCACAAGGACGCGCTTGTTTCGCAGGTCGTGCGGCGTAAAAGGATCGCGGTACGAATGCGCGTGGATTTGTAGCCCGTCGAACTTGCCAGGATAAGCGGGCTCCGGCCAACGCGGATCCCAATGGTGCCCGTTGCAGACGAACAGGGCGTCGTAGGAACGCATTTGACCGTTCCCAAGGCGAATCCGCCAGGTTCCCTGTTCGTCGCGACGTGCGTCCGCGACCTCGGTCTGCAGAGTAACCTTCTTGTCGAGGCCGAAGTGCTTTACATAGGACTGCAGATACGCGTGAACCTGCGTGTGATGCGGATAGTAGGGCGTATCGGCTGGCATCGGAAACTCGGGAAATTCGAGCTGCCCCTTGGAAGTGTCGATGTGCAGCGAGCGATACGCAGCCGACCTTCCGTTCGGGTTTTCGAATGCCCACACTCCGCCGACCCGGTCGCTCATTTCGAACCAGTCGAAAGGGATTCCGCGATCGGTGAGCGCCTTGGCGGTCACGATACCGCTCATGCCGGCGCCAATTATGCAGCATCTGGGAAGGGCGTTGGACGTCATTCTAGGCTCCATCGGGCGATCAGTTGATGAGCGAAAAATACCAACCGCCTACTTGAAGTGACAATGGTGCCAACGGTCACGGGTACTCGTCATGAACGGTCAGAAGGCGAGTTCCAACGGTGGGGGAACCGTTCGGAGTCCCCATTCACGTACTGGCGGATAGGAGTATTCGTCACGCAAGGTGAAAGCCGATCCAAAAAACTTGGCCCCCCCCGGAGGTGGAGGTCAGACTCTTGCTAGCTGGCCGCACGGGAGAGCCAAAAAAAGCCCCGCAAGAATGCGGGGCAATGAAGGCATCCCGTGGCTCGCGGGATACAGGGGAACGCTGGCAGAAACCGACACCTTCGGTACTAAAGGCGGCAGAGTCCACGGTCGAGACGATTTACTTCAGGCCGCATATAGCTCAAGCCATGTATAAATCACGCAGTACTTACAAGGTTGTTGATACAGACGAAACTCATAAGCAATCTGCGCGATGATGTAAGTACATCCAACTGCCCAGCATCGCAATAGTGACTAACGTCACAATCAAAGTCAGGAGTTCTTAAGCGCGCAAGCGTTTGTGACCTGAATGCGCTGCAAACCCACGCCGAGGATAGGCCGAAAGGCCCGAGCTACTGAGCGGTATAGCCGCCGTCGACGGCGAACTCGGAGCCGGTGACCGCGGCAGCGGCGTCGCCGCAGAGGTATATGGCGAGCGACGCAACCTCCTCCGGCCTGCAAAGCCGGCCGAGGGGTGTCCGTTGAACGTAAGCGGTTGTGGGCCAGCGCTCGAGCAGCGGAGTAGCGGCGTAACCCGGAAGTATGGCGTTGCAGCGAATTCCCGGTGACTTTCGAGCGAGGTCGAGGGCAACGCTTTTTGTCAGCTGGCTCAACGCGCCCTTGCTTGCCGAGTACGCGGCGGCTTCGCCGTCCGCGACATTGGCGAGAATCGAGCTGATGTTCAGTATGACCCCCTCGCCCCGTTTTCGCATGAGCGGGATTGCATGCTTCATGCCCAAGAACGGACCCGTCAGATTCGTCTCGAAGGTGGCAGACCACGTTTCCGGACTGCAGTGCTCGATCGTATCCCCATCAAGGCTCACGCCGGCCGCATTTATGAGCACGTCGAGCCGTCCGTAGCGACGATCGATTCCAGCGATGACGTTCTGCCAGTCCTCTTCGTAGCCCACATCTAAGGGGACCACCCCGACCTGATCGGACCGAAGGTCGCATCCAACGACGAGAAAACCTTCGCGCGCCAAACCTTCCGCGCAGGCTTTGCCGATCCCCGATCGTGCACCAGTGACAAGGGCTATTCTCTCGCGACTCCCACTCATGCGGTAAGCCCTCCGTCGATGACATACTCGGCCCCAGTGACGAAGGATGCTTCGTCGGAAAGCAGCCATGCGATCATGCTTGCCACCTCATCAGGCAGGATAAGTCTGCCGATAGGTTGAGCCTGCATCCAGGCATCGCGAGTTGCCTCGCCGTTTTCCGTGAAGAAGGATTTCACCATTCGCGTCTCGACCACTCCCGGGTGAACGGAGTTGCAGCGGATCGGCCAGTTCTTTCGCGCGCAGTAGATCGCGATTTCTTTCGTGAGGGAGCGCACGGCCGCCTTGCTGGCATCGTACGCCGGCAAGTCGGGATCTGCTTTCAGCGCGGAAACGGAGGACAGATTGACGATGGAACCGCCATTGTCGCGCATGTGGGGTATCGCGGACTGACATGCGAGGAAAGTCCCGTGCACGTTCACGGCCATCATCCTCTGCCAGGCCTCGAGGCTGGTTTCTTCAATCGAACCGGAGCGGAGGATGCCCGCCGCGTTCACAAGCATATCGAGACCACCCAGACGCCGGACGACGTCCTCCATAACGGCCTTCCATGCGGAGTGGTCCCGCACGTCGTGTTTGAGGAAGATGCCGCCGTGGGAACTGAGGAAGTCCAGTTCGGCATCGTCGGGCGTTCCGAGATCGATGGCCGCGACCGCAACGTCACGCTGCGCCAGGAGCCTCCAAGTGGCGAGGCCAATTCCAGAGGCGCCGCCTGTAACCAGCGCGACCTTCTGTCCGCGCGTCCTGCCGTCCGACATCTCTGCGCTCACCATTGATCGTAGTCCCGGGCCTTGAACCTACGCAACTTCCACCAATACCGCAGCATTGTCGAACTCCAGTTGTTGACGATCACGCCATCGGCACCCTTGTACCAACTTGAACAGTTTGCGCCCCATACCGTCCTGGACAGCCGCGCCTGGGTGTCAGCATTAAAGCGCTGCGTAACGTGTCGCTTGGGCGCCACGGCCCGGGACGCTGCGTCCTGAACCTTCGCGATCGCCTGACCGATGTAGCGCGCCTGGCACTCCAGCATGAAGACGATCGAACCATGTCCGAGATTGGTGTTTGGTCCGTACATGATGAAGGCGTTGGGGAAGTCCGGGACGGTCACCCCCAGGTATGCGTGTGGATGCGGTTGCCATGCATCTTGAAGACTTAGGCTTCGCGCCCCCTCGATGGGAATCGGGGCAAGGACTTGTCGGGTTTCGAATCCTGTCGCGTAGATCACCACGTCCACCGGATGAGAGACCCCGTCATCTGTGAGCAAGCCGGAGGGACCGAACTCAGCGATAGAGCTTGTGACAACCTGGACATTGTCCCGAGCGAGGGTCGGGAACCAATCATCCGAAAGCAGCACGCGCTTGCAGCCTGCCGGGTAGTCGGGGGTCACGGCATCTTGCAGGACTGGATCCTTGATCGCTGAGGCGATAGCAGCCTTGCAGGCTTCCTCCCACTTCCTTCCCTTCTTGCTGTCCTTGAGGAAAGCAGGGAAGCTCAGTTCCAGCTGCAAGTATTCCCAGGCTCGCTGGAGCCTCATCAAGAGGGGAACGTGCTTGCGTAGGCGTTTCTCGCGCTCGTGGTAGAGTCGGTCGTTCTTCGGAATGATCCAGTTCGGCGACCGTTGGAACAAGATTACCTGCTTCGCCTCCCGTGCCACGTGCGGCAGGAACTGGATGGCGCTGGCTCCGGAACCGACGACCGCGACGCGCTTGCCGGTGAGATCATGGTCATGACGCCATCGCGCCGAGTGGAACTCCACTCCGGAAAATCGTTCGCGACCCCGGAAGCTTGGTATCGAAGGACGGTTCAGCTGTCCGACGGCGAATACGACCGCACGCGCCTTGATCTCGGTCTCATTGGAGAGAGCGACGTCCCAACGCCTGGCTTCAGCAACGTAGCGAGCCCCGACGACTTCCGTTCCAAGTCGGATATGGCGCCGAATGTCGTAGCGTTCCGCGCACTCCTCGAGATAGGCCCTGATTTCAGAATGGGGGGCAAATCTCCGGCTCCAATCGGGCTTCTGGGCAAATGAATATGAATACAGGGTGGAGAGGACATCGCACCCTGCGCCAGGATACGTGTTCTCAAACCAAGTCCCCCCGATGCCTTCGGACTTCTCGATGACTACGAAGGGAATGTTCCGCTTTCGAAGCTCGACGGCCATGAGGACGCCGGAAAATCCGGCGCCGATAATGACTATGGGTAGAAACTGCTCAGACATGGCCAGCCCCGCGACGATTGACTGTCGCAGAAGCTACATTTGATTGGCATGCCAGTCAATTTGTTTTTTTATGTTCAAAAACAACCAGTTATCAAAATACAACTCGACTCGCAAACTTTCTGGCAATTGCCAGCCCCTCCTCGCGCTCCAGGAAACCGCCCCTAGCCATCGACGACCACAATCCCTCGATCAGGGCGTTGATTCCAACAGCGATCGCCTCAGCATCTTCGCTCGCCCCACCATTCTCCGCCAGGACTTGGCGACACAGGCTGGTCATCCGCTCGGCTTCGCGAATGCGGAATTGCCCGAACAACTTCCTGTACGCAGCCTGAGTGTGGCACTCGGACCAAAACGCCGCCCAGACCGCCAGCTTGTTTTTCGTAGTCAGGGGACGCGAAAAGGAAAGTTCCAGCACGTTATCAAGGCGCTCCACAGCGGTGCTTCCGGTGGCCGCCGCGCCATCGATCTTCACCTCGTATTCATCTATCAGGTACTGGAGCGCGGCAACGAGCAGGGCTTCTTTCTTCTTGAAGCGGAAGCTCAGGTTCCCGTAGCCAATCCCCGCCTCCTTCGCGATGTCGGCAAGAGTCGTCCTCGACAAGCCGTTTCGACCGATCGCTCGAAGCGCTGCATCGATGACTTCCTGCTGCCGCATCTCGAGGCTTTTGCGGGTTCTTATTTTTGGTGCATCATCATTCATTTATTGCCATACCTCTGTTTTTATTTGCTTTTTTTAACACAAATTGACTGTCTTGCCAATCTATTAACTTCGTGCTTTGATGATCGCAGACAACGATAAGGGAACAACCATGATCTTCGCACGCACATCTTGCATTGGGATTTCTGCCGCCTTGTCACTGTTGACTACCACTGCCATGGCTGCCGATCCAGAATCCTGTCGGAACGTCCGGATTGGCGACGGTGGATGGACCGATAACGTCGCGCAGAACGCTGTCGCAAAAATTCTTTTGGAGCCTCTCGGATACCAGGTCTCGATGCCACTGCTCGGAGCCCCGATCATCTTCTCGTCTATCAAAAACAAAGACATCGACATTTTTCTCAACGCGTGGTCTCCGGCCGTGGACTCGATGGTCAAGCCTTACCTCCAGGAAGGAACCATCGTCCGCCTTGCAGACACGATGACGGGAGCGAAATGGACCTTGGCCGTTCCGCGCTATGCCTATGATGCGGGCCTCAAGAATTTTGCGGACATCGGAAAGTTCAAGGATAAGCTCGACAACAGGATCTACGGCATAGAATCCGGCAGTGACGGCAACCAGGCAATTCTGAATATGCTGGACGCCAACAGCTTCGGGCTGAAGGGTTTCGAACTGGTCGAATCCAGCGAGCAAGCGATGCTTTCCGAGGTCCAACGCAAGATCGCCAGCAAGGACTGGATCGTGTTCATGGGCTGGGCACCGCATCCCATGAACATGAAGTTTGACATGGCCTATCTCGACGGCGGCGACGCCTACTTCGGCCCCAACCAGGGCGAAGCAACGGTTTGGAAGGCGGCGCGCGTCGGCTATGCCGAGGAATGCCCCAACCTCGGTACATTCTTCAAGGAACTGCAGTTCACTGTTGAGATGGAGAGCGAGATAATGGCATTCATCCTCGACGAAGGACTCGACCCGCCTGCAGCTGCAGCAAAGTTCCTTCACACCCATCCTGAGACGTTGGACCAGTGGCTCAAAGGCGTCGTCTCGATGGACGGTAAAGACGCGATACCGCTCGTCGTGGGTGCTGTACTCAACTAGCCGGATCATTCGCTCAATCCCGTTGAACAGGCCCTATCAGGTCTTCAACGAGAGAGGCGATTGTAACTTGGATCAGACGCGCCTGTGCGCAGAAGCAACTCGCCTCGGCGAGTGGGATCGACCCCGCCACTGATGGTCTTCCTTCGACTGATCAATGGCGGGGTCGATGGACCCTGCGCTTTGCCTCATCGCGTATCCCTATCCCATTAGCCCACTCCCGTGGATTTCTTCCTGCAATCACCTCGAACGCATTCGGCAACAGGCTCATGTGATGAACGTCAAGGGAACTGCCAAGTCTGCTACAAGGATTGCGAACTCAAGACTTTGGGAGGCAGTCGGCGCCGCAAGTGCGGCGCTCGGCGAATGCGCCTTCTATGACAGATTGTTGGATGTCCTTGGGGCAGTGGTTGGATATGACGCAAGGGGTATGGTGCGGTATTCTCGCCATGCGGCGCCGGACCTGATCATTCCCCGCCAAGACCGCGCCGACATTGAGGTGCCCTACAACTCCGGCCTATTCGAATTCGATCCCTTTCACCGCTACTGGCGGAGCGATGCAAGGCCGGGCGTTAAATCCTTGCGACTCCTGGTCGATGCGAGTTTCTGGGAGAGTGCTTATGGGAGCACGTTTCTGCGGGCTGCCCGGGTCAGTGATGAGCTGGCGATATTTCTTCCAGCGCTCGGGGAAACAAGCACAACTCTCATTCTCGATCGCGCCAAAGGTAGATTTTTGACCACCGAGCTCGCGCAAGCGGAGGCAATCTTTCCCTTGCTAGAAGGCCTTCACAACGCGCACATCAGAGCGACGGTCAACCGAGGCCGGGTCGCTGGATCGGCGGAAAAGCCGCTGAGAATTGTAGATCGCTGCGGCCGAGAACTGGCCACGAACCAGGCATGGAAGGCGTTTTTCCAGTCCAAGCGTCACAACGAACACGGCGAAGCTCCTTCGACCTGCGCAACGCAATTGGTGTTGGGTGACGGCCGTATTCTAACTAGACATTCTCTGCCTGCGGACTTCGGGCTAGCTCCTGGCGGCTTCGTTGACGTTGTCGAGGAGCCCGCGCCACCGGCATCCGAGGCTTCAGCAGCGGATTGGCTAACCCCTCTTACACAACGCGAGCGAGAAATCGTCAAACTCACTTTGGAGGGATATCCGATCGCAGGCATCGCCAAACGGCTAGGCGTTGGGCGCGGCACTATCAAGAACCACCGTGTGCGGCTTTATCAGAAACTCGACATCACCACTGAGCGCGAGCTCTTCCTCGTGCACATGCGTTACGTACACGCTCAGGGGGCAATTAACACACTGGCGAGAAGCACCAAGCGTAACCTGGGCACCTTGGGCGAAGGAGAAGCCTCTGCCGCAGCAACGTTTGGCAGGGGGCCGTTTCTGTATCTCACCGGTCCGGCGTAATTCACGCGCCACCGCGGGTCCGCGAACAACATGCTATTATGGGAGGCAATCTAAATGCTCGACAAACGCAAGTTCTACATCAACGGCGCCTGGGTGGATCCCATCGTCGCCAACGACCTCGAGGTCCTGAACCCGGCAACGGAAAAGCCGGTTGCGGTGATCTCCATGGGCACGGCCGCGGACATCGACCGGGCCGTTGCTGCGGCCAAGAAGGCCTTTGCGACCTATAGCCGGACGAGCGTCGAGGAGCGACTGGCGCTGCTTGAAAAGCTGCTTGCCGTCTACAAGCGCCGCTATGACGAGATGGTCGACACCATCACCATGGAACTCGGCGCGCCGAAGACTATGACCCGTGAGCAGCAGGCCGATGTCGGCGTCGGCCACCTGCAGGGCTTCATCGATGCGCTGAAGCGCCTGAAGACCCGCGACCGGCTGCCGAACGGCGACGTGATCCTGCGCGAGCCGATCGGTGTCTGCGGCCTGATCACGCCCTGGAACTGGCCGATCAACCAGATCGCGCTGAAGGTGGTGCCGGCGCTCGCGACCGGCTCGACCTGCGTATTGAAGCCGAGCGAGTTCACGCCGCTCAACGCCATGCTTTACGCTGAAATGGTGCATGAGGCGGGCTTCCCGGCCGGCGTCTTCAACCTCGTCAACGGCGACGGCGTCAACGCCGGTGCCGCGCTGTCAAAGCATCCCGACATCGACATGATGTCGTTCACCGGCTCGACCCGCGCCGGCATCGCCGTCAGCAAGGATGCCGCCGAAACGGTCAAGCGCGTGACGCTGGAGCTCGGTGGCAAGTCGCCGAACATCGTCTTTGCCGACGCCGATCTCGAAGACCGCGTCACCGGCAGCGTGCTCGAATGCTTCAACAATTCCGGCCAGTCCTGCGACGCGCCGACCCGCATGCTGGTGGAGCGTAGCGTCTATGACCAGGTGGTTGAGATTGCCAAGCGCGTCGGCCGCGAGGCGAAAGTCGGAGACCCGACGCAAGAGGGCGGCCATATCGGCCCGCTCGTCAGCCACATCCAGTTCGGCCGGGTGCAGGCGCTGATCGAAGCAGGCATTGCCGAAGGCGCGCGGCTGCTCGTCGGCGGTGCCGGCAAGCCGGAGGGCTTCGAGACCGGCTACTTCGTCAAGCCGACGATCTTTGCCGACGTCAACAACGAGATGCGCATCGCCCGCGAGGAAGTCTTCGGTCCGGTGCTGGCGATCATTCCCTTCGACACCGAGGAGGAGGCGATCGCGATTGCCAACGACACCAACTACGGCCTTGCCGCCTATGTGCAGACGGGCAACCCGGAGCGGGCCGAGCGCGTCGCCGGACGCCTGCGCGCCGGCATGGTGCACATCAATGGCGGGCCGCACCGCTACGGCAGCCCGTTCGGCGGCTACAAGCAGTCCGGCAACGGTCGCGAAGGCGGCATTTTCGGTCTTGAGGACTACATTGAGGTGAAATCCATCCACGTTCCGGACGGCCTATGAGCGTGTAGGCGTGAGCCGGCCGGTGCCGCCGAAAGATACGGCGGCACCTCAAGGACTCGAGTGGGAGACGCGCTCGTACGGACTTAGGATTCGCGACCAGTATATGGGCTGTTAGGCGCCAGAGAGCATCAATGGGATCGGCTGAGCGTTTTTAGCTTCATCCAGGATTTCGAAGGTGTACCCACCTTCCGGCCCGACGCACCAATTTCCTCATATCCACCCAACGGTTTCGCATCTGCTTTGTTAAGCGAGAAAAGAGGTGCGCGAGAGAACAGTGAAACGAAGCCGAACCCAAAGCCCTTTGCCAGTGCTCGTGATAGCATCAAACCCGCGTTCATGGAGACTTCCTCATCCAAGTCCGATCGCGTCGGAGCTGCACGCTGACAAAGGTAACAAGTGACACAACCGGCCGCAAACCGCCCGTTGAACCGTTCAACCGTGACCAAAGTCACCCGTCCATTTTCCGAAAACGTATGGGATAAGCCTGAAATCGGAAGGTTGCGTTGCGCATCATGCGTGATGACCGCAAAGGGAGACAGCAAAATGCCGCTCAACATGAACCGCGAGGTATTCATCACCTGTGCCGTCACCGGCTCGGGAGACACCGTTTCAAAGTCCAGCCACGTGCCGATCACGCCGAAACAAATCGCCGAAGCGGCGGTCGAGGCGGCCAAGGCCGGCGCTGCCGTGGTCCACTGCCACGTCCGCGATCCGGAGACCGGCGCGCCGGCCCGCAGGCTCGATCTCTACAGGGAAGTGACTGACCGTATCCGCTCTGCCGATGTCGACATGGTGCTGAACCTGACCGCCGGCATGGGCGGGGACCTGATCTTCGGCAACGTCGAAAGCCCGCTCCCGCTCAGCGAGAAAGGCACCGACATGGCCGGCGCCACCGAGCGCGTCGCCCACGTGGCCGAATGTCTGCCGGAAATCTGCACGCTCGACTGTGGCACCATGAACTTTTCGCTCGGCGACTACGTCATGACCAACACGCCGTCGATGCTGCGCGAAATGGCCCGTCAGATGACCGCCCTTGGCGTGCGTCCGGAGATCGAAGCCTTCGACACCGGCCACCTCTGGTTCGCCAAGCAGCTGGTCGAGGAAGGCCTGATCGAGGATCCGGTGCTGATCCAGCTCTGCATGGGCATTCCGTGGGGCGCGCCCGACGACCTCAACACCTTCATGGCCATGGTCAACAACGTGCCCGCCAACTGGACCTTCTCCGCCTTCTCTATCGGCCGCAACGCGCTCGCCTATCCGGCCGCAGCCATCCTTGCCGGCGGCAACGTCCGCGTCGGCCTCGAAGACAACCTCTATATCGGCAAGGGCCAGCTCGCGACCAACGGCCAGCTCGTCGAAAAGGCGGTCGGCGTCATCGAGGGCATGGGCGCCAAGATCATCGGACCGAAAGAGGTCCGCGAGAAACTGAAGCTGACGAAGCGCTGAGCAGGGACAGGCGCGGCCAGAACGAGCGAAAGCAACACGCGCGTCCCCTCACTTGCCCGGCCGCGCGAGCGACCGGGCGATGTCGATGATGTCGTCGCGCGACGCGGTCGGATCCTCCTTGTTCCAGGCAACTCCAAGCCCGATCTTGAGATCGACGCCGCGCACAGGCCTGAGTTCGAAATTGCGGTTCGGCAGATCCTTCGTCCATTCGGGCGCAAAGCCGATGCCTAAGCCAGCCGACACGAGCGACACCAGCGAGAAGGTATCATCACAGCTGTAAGCGATGTTGCCGGTCAGCCCATGGGTCTCGAACATCTCGGAGAAATAGCGCTCCGAGTAGGAGAGGTTCTGACGGGAAAAGGCGATGATCTTCTCTCCCCTCAGATCCTCGATGTCGATCTCGCTTCGAAGCGCCATCGGGCTCGTCTTTTCGACCGCCAGCAAATTGCGCTCATGCGCAATCGAGAAGAAGCGCAAGGAGCCGATGTTTTCGACCGGACGGATGAAGCCGAGGTTGATCTGGCCATTCTCAAGTCCGCGGATGATGTCTGAGGTCGAGCCACTCGTCACGTGCAGCGCGACATCCGGGGACTTCCGGCCAATGCGAGACAGAAACGCCGGCAGCACGCCGATGGTCGCCGGATAGACGGTTCCGATCTTGATCGTGCGCGCCGCCTTGCCGGCAGCAGACCGCGCCACATCCATCGACAGCCCGACATCGGCTATGATGCGCACTGCACGATCGTAGAACACTTCCCCTGCCCGCGTCAGCTCGACCCGACGCGTCGCATCCCGCAGAGAGCCGCCGGGCCGAATTGCCCGCCCATTCCAGAGTTTGGGCGATAATGACAACTGCATTTCAGCCGCTGAAGCCCGTTGACGCGCGTTTGCCTATATGGATGCTCCGTTGCTCGCCCCGGGCACCGATTTGAGCGGCGGGCCGTTATTCAGTACATAAAACACGCTTGCAACTGAGCAATTCCTCACGCATTTCTTATCTGTACAAACCAGCTTGAGATGAGGCCGGTGAAAGCGCGATGGCAAAGCGACTAACAGTTAGCGTCCAACAGCCTCAAAGACGGCTGATCGGCTACGCCCGCGTCTCGACAGACGGCCAGATCCACGATGCCCAGATCGATGAGCTGCGAGCTGCCGGCTGCGACCGCATCTATCAGGAGCACGGTTCTGGGGCATCGCGCGCGCGCCCAGTTTTGATCAAATTGCTTGGCGAGCTCACCGCGGGAGATATCCTCGTCGTCCGGCTGGCCAGCCGTGAGCCATCTATTGGCAGTGATCGAGGATCTTGAAGAGCGCGGTGTGCATTTCCGCTCGATCCGCGATCCGATCGATACAACGACGCCTCAGGGCATGTTCTCCCTCCAAGTTCTCGGCGCGGTCGCCCAACTCGAGCGGGCGCTGATTGCCGAACGCACCAAAGCCGGCATCAAGGCGGCGAAGGCGCGTGGCAAGCTCCCGGGAAACCCGGGCTTGCGAGAACGGCCACCGGAGGTCATCAAATCAGTCTCAAAAGCACGCGCAAAGCGTTATCTCGACGAGCTCATTGCATCCGCGCAAACTTGGCTGCCGATGGTGCGGCAACTGCGGCCTCACCACAGTTGGGACAACGTCGTGCGGGTGCTTAATCGCCGCGGTCACGACTGGACCGTCGAGCGCGCTTGGTGCGCGACAAGCTCGCGGAAAAAGACCTCTTGGCCCGGTCCCCTCGCCGTGCGCCCGAAGACCATCTGATGAAGCTGGTAGCGGCGATCGCCATTGCCGATCCCAATCTGTCGCTCCGCGACATTGCCGCCCAATTTGGATCAGATGGGAGAACGGCCTGTGCGCGGCGGCAAGAAATGGCAGCCTTCCTCCGTCCGCGACCTGCTGGACGAAGCCCACCGATATGGCCTCATCCGCCATTGAAGGCGCGGCTCATCAGGCGACCGATCGCGTGCTTCCTCTGCCGACAGGGTCTTCCAAGCTATTGACGATCTGCGCCGCCGGCCGACGGTAATTGCCGCCGTCTCGCAGTTTCAGCCAAGCGCCTGCATCCTCATCCGCCGCGGTGGGTTCTTTTGGCGCCGGCTCCCCCCTCCCTTCCATGCCGATCCGGCCACGGTGTTTAAGAAGGTTGGCACTTTGGTGCCAGAATTTTTGATTGGCCGCCGTATCACCTTCGGCGCCGGAAACGCCGCTTGGACCATAGAAACAATGACCAACCCCCAGCGGTCGAAATACTCGAAAGCTTCACCGGCTTTTCAGACGACGATGGGCATTTGGACGATGCTGCCCTGATTGCCGAGCATGTGCTGGACAATCGTTGTCCCGGCTCGTGGGTGGTCACCGGCGGCGGCGCCGGGATCAAGGTGAGCAGAAACGGTCACTCTATGCGCTGGGCGCAAATCAGCGTTGCCGCGGGTCGAGAAAGTTGCCGGCCGACAATTTTCCAGTTTTATTATTTTTTTTCAATTACTTAGATAACGTCGGCACGACGACAGCGGGGCCATCTTGCTCATCAGGCGCTAAAGCGAGCTTCCACGATGGTTACCGTCTGGGGGCCTTTTTCTTTTGAGCGTTCAGTCTTCCTTCCCGTCATTCGCCGCCAGGAATTCGGAATAGAGCCGATCCAGGTTTTCAGCGAGATACTGCCCGAAGCGACCGGCGTTCTTCGATTTCATTGAAAGTTCGAAGGCCTTGCCGGAGTTCGAATACTGAGCCGAGACTGCCTTGTCGCTTGTCTGCCAGCTTTCCTTGGATTTCAGTGACATCTTTTTGACGGGTTGCCCCGACGTATCCAGTGCCTTGAATAGCGTGTTGAACCGCTCGTCGCTTGAAAGCGATTGGAAGCTCGGATCGCCGGCGATGTCGTTCACCTTTTCCGCATTGGCGGCCTTGCCTACCAGAAGCGAAAGCTCGAGCCAGCGGTCGCGCCCAGTCGAGGGCGCCGCACCGATTTGCTCGATGACTACCAACGGCACCCGTTCAGTCACGCTCATCATCTTCGAAACCGCCGTCTTGTCCGCAGCAAGAGCTGATGCGATCACTCCACGGTCGTAACCAAGCGCCTCCAAGCGTGAAGCAAAGCTGGCACGTTCGATGAACGAGAGGTTGGCGCGGGCTGAGTTTTCCTGGCCCTGAGCGATAACGTGTGTCCGGTCATCGATTGCTTTGACAACTGCCTTGACCTTACGGCCGAGTTCGCGCGCTACACGCACACGGCGATGTCCAAAGACGATCTGATAGCGTCCGGATGCAGACGGGTGAGGGCGCACGAGGATCGGCGTGTCCTGGCCGCGTTCGGCAATTGCCGCCTTCAATTCTTCAAACTGCTCGCTATCGTCCGTCAAACGATCAAGCACAAAGGACCCATCCACCGTATCCGGATCGAGCTCGACGACGGCTTCACCTTCGAGGAACTTGTCGGCCTGCTTAGAGAGTTCGTCGAGAGAACGCACCATGCTCTTTGACGCACCACGCATGGGATAGGCTGGCGCGGTATCCGCCTGCGGGATCTCCGCTGCGTCTACCAGTCCCGCCAGCAGATTTTTTCTCGCCATGTGCCTGCTCCGTTCTACCTAACCGACTGAGTGTGAAGGTTGATGTGATCAGCGTGCAGCCTTACGTCCCCAGGACGCATGCACGAGTTCAGCGATTTCGGCATTGACCGCATTCAAGGATCCAATCGCTCGTTCATAGGTCGAGCGCGTCATCTGGGCCTTGTCGACCTCATAAAGTGTCTGCTTTGTAATTCCAGCGTCAGAGATCGCTGTCGACTTCAGCATCTGGTTCTTCAAAACGAACTGGTGAAACAGCGTCTGCATGAACCCTACCATCTGCGCCTGTGGCCCGTCCGTTGGCTCGTAGCGCGTGATGACGTAGCGGTACCATTCGAGATTGACGGCGGCACCAGCTTCGCGGATCGGCTTCAAGATGCCGCCCAGCATTAGCAAGAACTGTCCCATCGACATGACATCAAGCATCTGGGGGTGGATAGTGACAAGTACGCTTGTCGCCGCGGTCAGGGCGGTGATCGTCAGGTAGCCGAGTTGAGGCGGGCAGTCGATGACAACCACGTCGTAGCGATCTTCGACCTCGACAAGCGCGCGCGAAATGCGCGTGAAGAAGGTCTTGCCATCGTTCGAGCTCTTGTTCGTCAGCGCGAGGGGCGTATCGTACTCGAATTCCTGCAGCTCAAGGTTGGCGGGTACGATGTCGAGGCCGGGGAAGGTGGTCGGCAGGATGATATCGGTGATCGATCGCCGTTGCTCGTCGTAGCGGATCGCTTCGTAAAGGGAAGGCGTCATGTCGAGCTCGGGCTGGAAGCCGTGAAGCGAAGACAGCGAGGCCTGCGGGTCGAGGTCGACGGCGAGCACTCTGTGACCTGTCAGTGCCATGTACTGCGCCAGGTGAGCGGCAGTGGTAGTCTTGCCCGATCCACCCTTGAAGTTGACGACCGCAATGATCTGGAGCTTCTCGCCAGCGCGCCGGCGTGGCACGTACTTGCGCGCTTCGGAGCGACCATGCTGGTCGAGGTACTGGCGCAGTTCCTCCATCTGCTCGGCGCTGTAGGAACGGCGGCCCGACGAAGACGTCTGGGGGAGGGGGCCTTTGCTCTCAAGGTGGAGCTTCTTCAACGTGCTTTGGGACACCCCGAGGAAATCAGCGACCTCCGAGAGCGAGAATTGGCGCAGCAGTTTCTTGGCATTCGGCGGGAACTGCTGCATGCTCAACAGGTGCAGCTTCTTTGAAATCAAATCGCCCTGTTCGAGGATCAAATCCTCAAAGTGCATCGGCTGTGCGGGAGCCATGGACAGCGAATTAGCGTTCATTGCAAGGAAGCTCTCAAATAACGGTTTTTCAGGCAGGAACTCATCCTAACCGTTATTATGTGCGGTTCCTTTCGTCTGACAAGGAATATAGAGTTAACAAAGGGTTAACTCAGAGCGGATCGACAGCAGCACATGAAGTCAATAGAGCGCATTTTCCCACTGTTTTTCAATACCTTACCTGCATACTCTCCGCATTAGGGCCGCCGCAAGTTTTGCACCGGAGAGTCTCTTATGCCCTTCCGGCTTTCGGGGCTCGACGTGTGCACAGGCACTATTTCGTCTCCGACTCACACCGCCCGACCGAATCGCCGCCCTTAGACGCCGCTATGTTCGATTCTGCGCTGACCGTTAACCGTCCAGCACTACCACTGAGAAGGGCCGTCAAACTTGTTCGTAAAATCATTGCACAATGCCACCCATGGCATACGAAAATTTGCAGAAACTTGTTCCGTTCTTTTGCCGCCGTTCGTTGAGTGAAAAGTGATCTATGCCACCTTTAGGCGCGACAACCGCTCTTGATGGAGGCAAGGATGCTCACGGATTTCGTGGCCGGAACCGATCAGACTGTCCGAAGGAACACTGCCGCGCTTATTCAGTCGTCCGATGAGTGTTTCCGGGCGGCACAGGCGGCCGGCCTGATCGGGGTCTCCGCATACCCAAATCGGGGGCGGGGCGTTGAACTCCAATCAGCAAACGATGCAGGCCGTAACATCGTGGATTTTGTTCGTTGCTCGTATCTCGGGCTGGACAACCACCCGCGGATAGTCGCCGGAGCAATCGAAGCGCTCGAACAATATGGAAACCTGCACTGGTCATGCGCGAGAACACGCCTCAATTTCAAGATCGCATTCGATCTTGAAGACGCTCTGTCAAAGCTATTTTCCGCTCGGGTTATCGTTTATACGACTGTCCTCGCTGCAAACATGGGCGCCTTGCCGCTTCTTGCCTCTGGCCATCTGACCAACGGAGAGAAACCCGTTGTCGTGTTCGACAAATTCGCGCACGCGACTCTGGCGTTTCATAAGGCGACGGTCGCTCTTGAGACAGAAGTCCTGACGATAGCGCACAACGACATCGAAGCACTCGAGCGCGTGTGTCGAACGGGCAAAAAGGTCGCCTATGTCTGCGATGGCGTCTATTCCATGGGCGGCGCAGCGCCAATCCGAAACCTCCAAGAGCTGCAGAGCCGATATGGCATGTTCCTCTACATCGATGACGCGCATGGCATTTCGATCTTTGGCGATAAAGGACAAGGCTTTGCCCGCTCCCAGCTTGAGGGCCCGCTTGGGGACAGCACAATTATCGCGGCTTCGCTCGGAAAGGGGTTCGGCGCATCCGGCGGTTTGCTGATGCTCGGAACGGAGCGGCAAGAGGAGCTTTTTCGCAGATACGCGATCGCTCATGCGCCCTTCGGATCCGCTCCTTCGGAACGGCCGGGATCATGATCAAAGGCGTTGGCCGCGCCAACTCGCACTTCTGTTAGTGGATCGGCACGCCGATCTGAAGGAACCTGATGCTGTTCAATCCAAACAACATCAGACAGGGACAACCGTAAATGAAGAAGCCCTCCTCCAGGATCCGCGAAGAAATCGCCAAGCTTCAGGAACAGCTGAAGCACGCCGAGACGCGTGAAGCCGAACGGATCGGTCGCATCGCACTCAAGGCCGGACTCGGTGAAATCGAGATCGAGGAGGCGGATCTTCAGAAGGCCTTCGAGGATATGGCCAAACACTTTCGCGGAGGCAAAGTCGGATCGAACGGAAAGGGGCGGGCAGGGGTTGGCGTCGCGGCCACGACGGAAAGTGCGACGGTCTCGGCTGGCGCGACTTCGGGGAGCGGTCACGAGGCTTGAGCGCATGCGCCGCACTACGACTTCAAAGGCGCGCAAAAAGGACACGCGCGACAAGATCGAACTTGGCGACCTGATCGTCAAAGCAGGTCTGCGATACGAGAAGCGCGCGCTTATTCTGGGCGCGCTCATCGAACTCGCTCGCCGCCTCAAATACGATGAAGGCGAGCGAACCAGGCTGATCGCTATCGGTGCGGAGGCCTTCAGCAATGACGGCGACTAGGACCCTGTTGGTCGTCGCACCGGTCGCACTCATGGTGACCGCCATCTTTGTCACGACCGGAATGGAGACTTGGCTTCAAGGCTTCGGAAACACGGAAGCGGCAAAGGTCGCTCTTGGTCGCGTTGGAATTTCTGCGCCGTATATTGCAGCGTCGGCGGTGGGTGTCGTCTTCCTATTCGCGTCTGCTGGTTCGGCAAGTGTCCGCTTTTCCGGCTGGGGTGTCGTTGCCGGGAGCGGTGCAACAATCCTGATCGCCGCGTTGCGTGAAGCGGTACGTCTTGCCGCGTTTGCGGGGAAGATGCCGGCAGGCAAGAACCTGGCGGCCTCTCTTGACCCCGCAACAGTGCTCGGCGCTGCGATCGCGCTGATGGCGGCGTCTTTCGCTTTGAGGGTCGTGTTGATCGGCAACGCCGCTTTTGCGCGTCCAGAACCGAAGCGTGTCAACGGAAGACGGGCACTTCATGGAGAAGCGGACTGGATGAAGCTCGCATCGGCCGCAAGGCTTTTTCCCGAATCCGGAGGAATCGTTGTCGGAGAGCTTTACCGGGTCGATAAGGATAGCACTGCAGCACAGTCGTTTCGCGCGGATAGTCCCGACACCTGGGGTGCCGGTGGCAAATCGCCGCTCCTTTGCTTCGACGGGTCATTCGGCTCCTCACACGGGATCGTATTCGCCGGATCCGGCGGCTTCAAGACGACGTCAGTGACGATCCCGACGGCACTCAAATGGGGTGGCTCGGTAGTCATCCTTGATCCGTCGAAAGAAGTAGCGCCAATGGTCTCGAAGCATAGGCGAGACGCCGACCGGGACGTCTTCGTCCTCGATCCAATGGCCCCGGAGACGGGATTCAACGCGTTGGATTGGGTCGGTCGGTTTGGTGGAACGAAGGAAGAGGATATTGCGTCGGTCGCTTCGTGGATCATGAGCGAAAGCGGTGGTGTACGTGGCGTGCGCGATGACTTCTTTCGCGCGTCAGCGCTACAGTTGTTGACGGCTCTGATCGCCGATGTGTGCCTGTCGGGACGCACTGACAAAGCGGACCAAACTTTGCGTCAGGTACGCAAGAACCTCTCCGAACCGGAGCCGAAGCTTCGCGAGCGGTTGCAAACAATCTATGACAATTCGGATTCCGACTTCGTGAAGGAGAACGTTGCGGCCTTCGTGAACATGACGCCGGAGACTTTTTCGGGCGTCTATGCAAACGCGGTTAGGGAAACGCATTGGCTGTCCTACTCAAACTACGCCGCACTTGTATCCGGCTCGACGTTCTCAACCGGAGAGATTGCCACCGGACACGCGGACGTTTTCATCAACGTGGATCTGAAAACATTGGAAGGCCACTCCGGTCTTGCCCGTGTCATCATCGGCGCGTTGCTCAACGCGATCTACAATCGCAATGGGGAGATGAACGGTCGCACCTTGTTCCTTCTCGACGAGGTGTCCCGGCTCGGTTACATGCGCGTTCTTGAAACGGCAAGGGACGCCGGTCGCAAGTACGGTATCACGCTCACGATGATCTATCAGTCGATTGGTCAGATGCGAGAAGCTTATGGCGGGCGCGACGCGGCAAGCAAGTGGTTCGAAAGTGTAAGCTGGATCAGTTTCGCTGCCATCAACGATCCTGAAACCGCCGACTACATTTCCCGGCGATGCGGAATGACGACTGTCGAGATCGATCAGGTGAGCCGCAGTTTCCAGTCACGGGGATCCTCGCGGACACGTTCGAAGCAACTCGCGGCAAGACCATTGATCCAGCCGCACGAAGTGCTGCAAATGCGAGCCGACGAGCAGATCGTATTTACTGCTGGCAATCCGCCGCTTCGCTGCGGCCGAGCGATTTGGTTTCGCCGTGCAGACATGAAAAGTTGCGTAGCGGAAAACAGATTCGAAAAAATGAAATAGGAAGCAAGCATGAATTTTCTCAAAGGCTCGTTGGCCATCGCGGGCACGCTGCTCTGTATGGCTGGGCCGGCAGTCTCGCATGCCGCGGCGCGTGAGAGCCTTTCGGCACAGTTTTCGATCTGCTCCAACGCCCCGCGCGTCAATTGCGTCGTAGATGGGGACACCTTCTGGTTTCGCGGTCAAAAAATCCGCATCGCCGACATCGACACACCGGAGCTCAGTCCGCCGCGTTGCGTGCGCGAAGCAGAGCTCGGTGAAGCCGCAAAGTACCGTCTGCTCGTGCTCCTAAATGCCGGGGAATTTTCGCTCACCAGCGGCTTGCGCGATGCAGATCGCAACGGCCGGAAGCTGCGGACAGTGCTGCGCAACGGATCATCGCTCGGCGAAATCATGATATCCGAGGGCCTGGCGCGCAGCTGGGAGGGACAGCGTCGGAGCTGGTGCAACTGACGCAGCAAAAGGCGATGAGACCTGTCGCGGCTTTCGCCCCGCCACTCTTGAGGCAATGAGCGTATCAGGCAGAGGACGCATCCTGCGTCCGGCGCCAATTCGCGCGCCGCTTGACCGGTTAAAAGGGTCGCCGCAGGAGGGTTAGCATAGCGCCGCCGCCAGGCGGAACCCGGGACCGACTATCCCCGGCAAGCGGCTCCATTGAAGCCACCTTTACGAAACATCACCCTCGTGAATCGATTGGCTGCGATCGATTCATATAAGTCGTTGGAGGTGCAACTGCCCGATCGGCGATGCTCGAGCCATGGGGCGTATAGGCCCGCGCGGGCGAGAGCGGGTGACGACAACGAATGAAATCGCCGACAAGATCGCAACCAACCATGGCCTCACCAAAGTGCAAAGCAAGGCGATCGTCGAAGCAGTTTTCTCTGCGATCACGACTGCCGCGGAATCGCCGAGACTTCCATTCCGGGCTTCGGCAGGTTCAAGGTGAAGGATACGCCTGAACGCGAGGCACGCAATCCGGCCACGGGAGCGACGATCAAGGTCGCGGCAGCCAAAAAGCTCACTTTCGCGCCCGCCAAGGCGTTGAAAGATGCCTTGAACCAATGAGCTTTGTTCGCGTGCGCGATCGGGCGCGTCGCGAAAACTCTCTTTGCATGCGCAGGCCGCCATGGCGGCCTTCGCATGCAAAGAGACCGAGTCCGGCGGACTCGATTCCATCTTCGATCCATAGCCGCTGGCAAGACACTGAATGGGAAATGCCGGCTTAGAAGGGCGGCTCAGGTACAGCTCTGTCTTCCTGCTGCGCCGTGATGATTGCCAATTCGGCTTGCGCCAGTTCCAGCTCAATTTTGATCTCGCGCCGTTCACTGTCGCTGATGGTCCCGGTCAGTTCAGCCGGCAGTTCTTCGATCTGGATTTCGAGAGAATGGGTCATCTTCGTTTCCCTGACGTTTGTGAAAGATGACCGACAGTTCCGAGAAGGGGATGGCGAAGTCAGGGATCGCAACAGCGACCGGCAGAGCCGGCGAGTGGGGGAGCCGATTTCCGGGGCAGCAATCAGGCTGCGGGAGGAAATTGGGGGCACCGCTCGTCCTTGAGGCCTGCATGCCCGCTTGGTACAATCGGATATTCTGAGCAGCTTTTCCGCAAGCCGTATGGCACCAGGAAAGCCGGACCGGGCTCGTTGCCGGGTCCGGCTTCGTCTTCTCGACACAAGAAGAGGCCTCACCGGCGCGCGAAGCCACCCGCGCCTGTTGCTCCTACACCGACCGCGGCAAACTGAGCTCGAGCCAAAGTTCCGGCCAGGTTCGCCAAATTGATGTCGCGCGGAGTGAACATCGTCGGCGAATTCCTTCAAATTCATGGCGATACGGGCTATGTCGTCATTGAAGCTGAGGGGGATTTTTCCTGATACGCGGACGACATCCTTTACGCGCTTCGCCAAATTCCTGGAAGCACGGAAATTCGGTTGCGTGGAAGAGATAGCTGGGTGGCGATGGCTATTCGTTCGATCCGGGATACAACAAATCGATGTCGATTGTAGGTCATCGAGACGCATTAAGACGTGTTTGAGACATCTGACAAACTGCGCAAGAGCAAATCCCAACATCGGGTAGGTACGGCGGTTGGCGCGCCTTTGCAGATATTCGGACTGCACAAAACCGGCCCGAGAAATTTGCAACTGATGAAATCCCGCTTCCCGTACCAAGACCGCCAAGACGGAGCCATGTTTTCCTGCATTGCTGGGGGCCCCGCCGGCGGCGGGGCCCCTGGAAACCTCAGTCCCTGCTCGGGCGGGACCAGATGAGCTGGAGTCCGTCTTCGCCTTCCACTTCAGCGAGCGTTGCGTAGATCGGGGCAGGGAAGCTCGGATCGTCAAGCTTGACCGACAGGTAGTCGCGGCCCTGCTCGGAGGTCTTCTGCCAGGCGGCGCCGAGTTCAACGCTGCCGGCGTAGACGCGGAACTGCGGGCCCTTGTCGGAAGGGTTCTCGACCCGGGCGATGCGCGCCTTGACGTTGAGCGCGAGGGTGCGAATGGAGCCGGTGAAGCCGTTTTCGGTGGAGGTGAAGGTGCCGATGGTTGCCATTGTCGTATTCCTTTTCTTGTGTATCGGGCCGCGCCCATCGCGGCCTCGATGGCTGTCGCAAAGACCGGTGACGATCGGACCGCACCCAGCCGGGGTCCCCTTCGCGCCCGCGCGTTGGGGTGGCGATTAGGCCGCAATAAAATGGAGGGCGGCAAGTCGCAGATTTGTTAGTGGGAGAGGAGGAGACCGAGCTGGGGTCCTCGCTCGACTTTTCGAGTGGGGTAGGTGGCTCCGGGGTAAGAAATCTGAGGCTGCCGTTGCGGCAAGACGATCGAGGCGAAGCCGGTCTCCGGTCAGACATGCCTCATCGAGCCCGCAGATGGGTTGCCGGAAACTCTGACGTGAAGGGATATGGCAAAGGCGTGTCGCAGCGCTCGCCGGTGCACAAACGGCACCCGTCGCCTTGACCCACCATGGCCTTTGTCAACCCGCATCAATCGGGGCATCCGCTTCCGCCTCAATGTGCCCGTTTGCCCGACATACCCGGTCGGATATCGTTGCTCTCGCTTGTCGCAGCCTGGAGGATCAATGCGTCAGCAGATCAAGCCGTTCATCGTCGAACGCAAACCGTCCCGCAAACCCAAACCCGATGCCGAGAGACCATCGATCTGGGGAAGGCTGGACGCTGACATCATCGCACAAGGTCTCAAGGAGCCGTTGGATACGGATCAGGCGGCCGCCACCGGTGGTGACGGCCGCGCGAACATCATGCCGCTGCCTTCACTTCCGCCTCTGGCTGCAACGAATGCAGGAAGCTGACGGCGCGCTGCGCGTGAGCCGCCGCCTGGAAAATCGCCTGTTTGTCGTTGGCCACTGCGCCCTCCGCTGCCATTCTGAGCGCGTGGGACTGGACCTCCCTGTCGGCCGCGAACTCCCGCTTGCGTTGGGCGGCGCTGTCACAGCCAACCGGGCCATCGAGGGCATCGTTGGACGCCTTGGCGGTGGCGTCGCGCGGCTCGGTCACGGCGCGGGAGTAGAACTGTCCAGCGCCGCGCGCCGATCCGACAAAGGTCCCGACGATGCGCTGCAGATGGATTTGCATGGCCTTTTAGCCCAGGCCTTCGGAGAGGCACTTGGAAGTGTGGATGATCAACCGTTCATGAAGGCTGCGGATGCCATCGCTGTCGACGACTGCTGTCCGAAGCTTTCGGCGATCTTCAATGCCTGGGTGGCGTGGGGGCAGGAAAGGCGGACCATTGCGAGGGTGGTGCCGCGGCGAGGTTGCGATGACCTGGTGTTGGCAATCCGGTTCGGGCCCGATATCAGTTCCAGACCGAGAGAAGACGACATGGCCAAGCCCGGCATGCCGACCGAAACCGGGCAAGTGTAGCACTGGCGCCGTCGTCTCAGGTCCGCCTATTCCCGCCTGTACCCCACAGCCGCATGATCGCGATATTCAAGCTCGCCGATAACCTGCTTGCCTGTTTGCAACGGCGTCGAGTTCCCGCCATCATTCGAAGGTCAGGCAGATGCGAGAGACGGGGATTGGATCGGCGCCTTTCCGCCTCCGGACCTTCACCGTCGTCGCCTGTCTTTCGGCAGGCGCCGCAATCTGCCGGGTCAGGGCAATCGAGATGCCGCTGCGCGTCATCGTCGCAAGCGGCCGACGGACAGCGACAGCACTCACGAGACAGGTAAAGGCGCTGGATGCCGTGACTATATCCAGCACCAGATCACCAATGCGGGCAACGGCCAAAACATCCGCGCTGCTGGAAAACTCCACCCCCGTGGGTGATGCGATGTTCGATTGAATGGCGGAGGGTCATGCTGCAGCCCTCTTATCGATGTCATGATCATTCTTCTCGTCGGCTGGTAGAACTGCATCCAGTGGATCGCCATCGACCGCGTCGTCGTGATCCTCTTCGGCGGGATCGTGCCCATCGCCGACGCCACATTCTGAGGTCCCGCGCCGATGATATCGGTCGCAGCGCCGGCGCGGACCCAGCCCAGCAGCTCGTCGGCTGGCGGCGCGAAGCGGCCCAACGCATGGACGAAGTGCTCGTTTGCGAAATGCTCGACGAGCGCCGCACGGGTTTCACGTACCTTCGGCCGGGGCTGGACGGACGCCTCCGCGCAAGAGCCTTCCAGCGCCTGGCGCGACAGGCATAACAAGAACTCCTCCGAACCCATGTTCGGCAGAAATTCGTCGGGAGGCTCAATGAGCCGCAAAGGGATAGAGCTCGTGGATGACCTCAAGGTCATCGCCAGCGTCGATCTCGTCAGAGGGAAGGACGCCGTATTCGCCGTCGACTTCGAAGACGGTGACCGGGACCATCAGGTCGCGAGAAAGCTGGAACGCGTGGGCCTGTGCAAGAGAAAGGTCGTGCGACATATGGAAGGCTCCATCTCAGGAGCGGGCCAATTCCCGATCGACGGCGTCCTGGCTCAGGGCCGGATCTCTTCGTCTGCCGGTCATTTCATGCTGCGCTTCAGATCGAAAATCTGGATCATAGCGGTCGAATTTCGACCGCGAAATTGCAGGATTCACCAATGGACCAAACGACGCCAGGAAGCAGCGCGCGTTCCTGATTTCGGCCCGCGTGGCTTAATCAGTGTTCGATGGTCATTGTCGGCTCCCGGCGTTGAAAGAGAGGCCCCGCCTGGCGGCGGGGCCTGCTGCTTGTTAGTCCCGGGTCGGGCGCGACCAGATCAGCTGGTAGCCATCTTCACCTTCGACCCCCGCAAGTGTCGCGTAGATCGGAGCAGGAAAGCTGGGATCATCGAGTTTCACCGAGAGGTAGTCTTTACCGGTCTGCTCGGAGCTCTTCTGCCAGGCCGCCCCGAACTCGACGTTGCCGGCATAGATGCGGAAGTGGGGGCCCTTGTCGGAGGGAGATTCGATCCGGGCGATGCGAGCCTTGACGTTGAGGGCCAGGGTGCGGATCGAGCCGTTGAAGCCATTTTCAGTGGAGGTGAAGGTGCCGATGGTTGCCATGTCGAAGTTCCTTTCTGTGGTTTCGGGCCGCGCCCTTCGCGGCCTCGATGGCTGTCGAAAGGACCGGGGACGATCGGACCGCACCCATTGGGCCGCAATGAAATGGAGGACGGCAAGGGACACTTTTGTTGGTTGGCGGGGAATGGCGGCCTGGGCCGCCAGGGGCAAGAAAAGTGCGCCTGCCGTTGCGGGCGGACGATCGAGGCGTCAGCCGTTTTCCGGTCAGACACGCCCCATCGAGCCCGCGTAGGGAGCGGCCCGAGGCACGGAAGAAACATCTTCATGGCAATGAAGCGGGCCAGCACCGATCAAAACGTTCGGCGGTCGTCCACTGCCGGCGAATGGCGCCGGAACCGACTTTCGCCGTTGCTGTCTCCATCCTCGATCAAGGCCCGGCTGCCAATCCCGTCGCGCGAATTCGTTTGATCGCGACCCGCCCAGTGGAGGAGACATGCGCCAGCAGACAAGACCGTTCGTCGTTGAAATCAAGCCGTCCAGAAAACCGCGGAACTAGGCGCAAAAGGCGTCGATCTGGGGAAAAATGGACCTGCGCGTGACCGACGAACCCATTGCAGCCAATTCGGCAGAACAGGGCCCGTCCACGGCCACCGATGTCGTCGCTCACCGTCAGAGCGAGCGTCCTTCAGTTGCCTGATGGATGCCCATGGGCGCTTGTCCCAATCCAGCGTTGCTGCACATCCAGTGCCAGACCGACCAGGCAAACTGTCCAGGTCGACGCGAGCGTCCTTCGCGCTGGCGTCTTCCGGGTGGGCAGGGGAGTTTGAGGGGCGGGGCTTTGGGGCGCCCCTCAAGGCACGCGATCGTCTCGCGTCCAGATGGATACCGGACGCGAGGAAATCGATCGGCCGAGAAGGTCAGCGGCGGAGCAATGCGGCCATTCTCTCACCAATGAGCCAAAGAGCCTTGTTGAGCTTGATGTCCTGATCGATGCCGTTAATCGGTCGAGACGTCGATCGGCGCGCTCTGCCGAATTCATCACGCCTTACACCACGCAATCCACCTTTAACGCTGTTCTCCTGAACGACATTCCACACGGTCCAAAGGTCTTCTGCCCTGTCCTCGATGCGGCGTGGCACCAGCAATTGCTCCGGTTTGATCGGGTTCGTCACCGACCCTTCGGTGTCGCCAAAACGAACGAGATGTGCAGCCTCGGCCAGGACTTCCCTTGCCTCAGGCCCCACTCTTAAGCCTGACCAGTCCTGCGGCGCCGCCAGAGTGCGCTCCGCCTCCCCAAGGACGCGATAGGTGCCCTCGATCACCTTGCCTTGAACATCACCGGAGTGTCGGACTTTGATCGCGTCGATCGTTCCCGTTTGCGCAACGAGCGAGTTGAGGCAGCACACGCGGAAAAGCCCTGCGAGCAATTCGTATGCACTCGTTCCGTCATTTGCATTCTTGAGAAGGATTTCGCAGACGGTATCGCCGACGTGATAGATATTGCCATCATCGAGACGGCGAAGCCGGATGAGGTGCTTTGTAAAATTCGCCTTTCCTTCGGTGCGGCTAATCGACTGGCGCGCTCCGACCGGCATGAACCCCTCCTTTGCGAGACCGCGCAAAATCTCGATTGTCGGGATCGGCTTGAAGCGCTCGGAGCGGCTCTCGTGCGCTGAGGTGGCAAATATCGAAGGTGCAAAGCCACGCATCTCGTCCTCGGTGAGAGCTCGACCGGTGTCAAATCGGGCAGTTTTGGCGTAAATGCTCATTGTCATTTCTCCTTTTCCCTTGGACCGCGAAGCAGGGCCGCGTCCTGCTTCCCGGGGCCGCGCGAGCGGTGGGGACGGAGGGGAAAACAGTCTTTGCGGGGAACCGCCTGCACGAAAGCGCAAGCGAAGGAAGGTGGGCGAAAGACTGTTTAGGGGAGAGAAGGGGCAAAGACCCTCGGCCCCCTCGACCGATCGCGGTCGATCGGTCAACCAACAATGAAGCGTATCGGAGCTTTCAGCATAGCGCCGCTTCAGCGGGAAAGCGGGAATTCGCGTCACGCGAAGGGCGGGAAAAGGGCCGCCGCAGGAGCTTTAACATAGTGGCCCGAAGGGGAAGCGGGACCGACTGCCCCCGACCGTAGCGTTCCACCTATCAGGCACGTGAAGCCCTCGCGTTGGCAGCGCACTCTCGAGCATTCACGCGTGCGGGCAAAATGCTTCCTTTGACGCGCGTTGCTGAAACTCGGGGACAATAGCTGCGGCCGACCAAGCACGGACGAACGTCGGAGAAGGCTAGGACTGGAAACCGTTCGAGGGTGAAAACGCTCCCGAGATTTCGTTGCATTTAGTCCAGGGGGTGAGGTTTGGCGGGGAAGATCGTCTCTCCCGATCCGACAATCACATGCACAGACACAGGCACAGGCTGTAGGCAGCGGGCGTTGATAATTCCTGTCGCATTGCCGACACTGATTCGGGTGACAGGGGGACAACGCAACGGTGATTGTCCTGCAAGTGACGGCGTCGAGCTTAACAAATGTGTGCGCAGTTTCAGCCGCCGGGAGCGTTGCGTTTGGGAAAAACACACGCGATTCCAACGACTAGCGCGGGTTTGGTCACCGAGTCGTCACAATCGACGTTAAAGCTTTGTTAACCCTATAATTCTGGACGGTTCAGGAGAATCGTGTTCTATCTCTTGGCGGATAATGGCCGTCAAACCGGTCTTTGACCGCCAAGAGGGAAAAATGGCGATAGCTCAACGCGCAGAAAATGACGTTCAACTCAAGGAAGACGCAGCCGCAAAGATCTTGCGGCACGCCGGTCTTTTGTCGAACCAGCTGCAGCAACTGCGGACACGGATGTACCCGCCGAGGTCGGAAAAGGCCTTGAGGTCGTTTCTCACGAACGAAGTCTCGAAGCTGACGTCCATACCGGATTCGACGCTGAAGCTGATGTCATCGGAAGGGCGCGGGCCGACGCCGGGCCGCCTTGAGAACAACCATCGCGTCTACACGCTCGCACAAATCAACGAACTGCGAGAGCTGTTTGCCAAGCAGAAGCCTGCGGAAGCACTCCGCTTCCTGCCTCGCCGCCGACCGGGTGAGCACCTCCAGGTGCTGGCGATCGCGAACTTCAAGGGCGGCAGTGCCAAGACCACCACGTGTGTTCATCTGGCGCATTACCTTGCCCTCCATGGTTATCGCGTCCTCACACTCGATCTTGACCCCCAGGCATCGCTGTCTGCAATGTTCGGTGCGCAGCCGGAAATCGATGTCGGTGCGAACGAAACGATCTACGCAGCGCTTCGCTACGATGACGCCGAGCGGCGACCGATCAAGGACATCATTCGCAAAACCTATTTCGATGGCGTCGATCTCGTTCCGGGCAACCTTGAAGTCATGGAATACGAGCACGAAACGCCTCGTGTTCTGGCAAACAAGTCGAGCTCTGGCGCGATCTTTTTCGAACGCCTGAAGCTTGCCTTGGCAGACGTCGAACAGGACTACGACGTCGTCATCCTGGACACCCCGCCCTCCCTTGGCTTCCTGACCTTAAGCGCGATCTATGCGGCAACCAGTATGGTCATCACGGTCCATCCTGCGATGCTGGACGTGGCATCCATGAGCCAGTTCCTCTTGATGATGGGCGATCTGATCAGCGTTTTGAATGAAAGCGGCGCCCAGCTCGACCAGGATTTCATCCGATATCTCGTGACGCGGCATGACCCGAACGATGCGCCGCAGTCGCAGGTGGTTGCGATGTTGCGACATATGTTCGGGACAGACGTCCTCTTGCCGACCGCCATCGAAAGCACGGCCGTCGAAGCCGCGGGCCTCGCCAAACGCTCGATTTACGAGCTCGAAATGGGCCAGATTGGTCGTGACACCCATAAGCGCGCCCGTGAAGCCGTCGACTCGGTCAATGAGGCGATTATCCGCCTTATCAACGATAGCTGGGGGCGGACATGAGCAAGTCATCTCGCAAGTCAATTGTCGCGAGCTTCGGTCTGCTGTCGCAAGAACTGGAGAACAAGCTCGCGGACGATCCGCAACCTGCGCCACCAGCCCCGTCGCCGCGCGTCGGGGCTGGCGTTGTCGGCGCAGCGCATCGCGCGATCGATGACATCAGGGCAGAGCGGGACCGTTTAAAGGCCATCGTCGAAGCCGGCGGCGGAACAGTCCTTGAGCTCGATCCTGCGCTGATCGATCCTTCCCCCTACCCGGACCGATTGTCGGATGATGACGGCAGCGATTTCGAGACGTTCAAACGCTCGATCGAGGCCGAGGGCCAAAAGGTTCCCATCCAGGTTCGGCAGCATCCCTCGTCTGCAGGGCGCTACCAGATTGTCTACGGTCACCGGCGTTGGCGTGCTGCCAAGGAACTTCTGCGGAACGTTCGCGCGCTCGAGGTCGACATCTCCGATCTCGATCTCGTCGTCGCACAAGGCATCGAGAACGCGAGCCGGCAAGATCTGACCTGGATTGAGCGCACATTGTTTGCATCGCGGATGGATGACGCCGGCATCAAAGCCCGCAACATCTATGCGGCACTGTCGATTGCGGACGCAGAACTTGCTCGAATGCGCGGCGTTTATCGAACGATCCCGGCAGACGTGATCGAAGCGATTGGTCGTGCCCCCAAGGTGGGGCGGCCGCGCTGGATAGAGTTTGCAAGAACGATCGCAAGCGATCCAGGATCGCTTTCGGTGGTGCGTCAGGTCCTCTCGCATGCGCGTGAAGGCGGCTCCCTATCGGATCAACGCTTCCAGCGTGCTTTCGAGGCAATAAAGCCCTCGAGCCCGCCGCGGGAGGACAGTCGTGAACTTTTGGACCATGCAGGATCGAAGCTCGGCGCTTGGAAAATTTCGACCAAGGAGCTTCGGATTTCTGCAGATGGCCCGCTCGGTCAGGACTTCGTGAAGTTCGTCGGCGACGAATTGCCGGCTCTCATCGAACGCTTCTCGCGTGAGCGTCAAAGCTAGACGTTATAGACAAGCTGTCAGCTGGTCTATTCGACAAGGAAATTACGGAAAGGAATACCGCAAAAGAAAAAGGCCCCCTTAACGTTGCCGTCGTGGAAGCCTCTCTCATATCTGGACAATCTGAGAATCGCATTTCCACGAATCCCAGTCAAGAGTTTTTGGCACCGAATTGGGTGAGCGGACATCTTTTGCCTTCTGAAGGGTGAAGGAAGATGCAAAGTGGAAGTGTGACGACGCCTTTTGGGCGGCGGCCGATGACGCTTGCGCTGTTAAAGCGACAAAAAGCGTCCATAGAGATCCTGCCGAACAAATCGGCCGACAAATGGAAAGTGTTCCGGGATGCCTGTGAAGCCAGGGCGCATCTTGGACTGCAGGATCGTGCTCTTGCCGTCCTTGACGCGCTTTTGAGCTTCTATCCTGAGACTTATCTCCGGCAGGGAGATTCTCTCATCGTTTTTCCTTCGAATGCCCAACTGTCGGTGCGTGCGCACGGTATTGCCGGCGCGACGCTGCGACGGCACCTGGCAGCGCTTGTTGATGCCGGGCTGATCAATCGCAAAGACAGTGCAAACGGCAAGCGCTACGCCCGCAAGGACAGGGCTGGCGATGTTCAGGATGCTTTCGGTTTCGATCTTTCCCCACTTCTCGTCCGATCGGAGGAACTTGCGCAGATGGCGCAGCAGGTGGCTGCCGAACACGCCTTGCTTCGGAAGACCAAAGAAGCGCTCACGATCCGTAGACGCGACGCCCGCAAGCTCATCTCTGCAGCAATTGAAGAAGGTGCGAGCGGCGATTGGAGAAAGATCGAAGGTATTTATCAGGCTCTCGTTGCGCGGATACCGCGATCCCCAACCATCCACGACCTGACACCGATCCTCGACGAGATGGAACTGCTTTGCTCGGAGATCGTCAATCAGTTGGATATTTTGGATAATTCCGGAAGTTTGAGCAGCAATGATGCTCAAAATGAGCGCCACATACAGAATTCACATACCGAATCCCTATATGAACTTGAACCTGGCTCTGGAGAGGAGCTGGAGGCAAAATCCGAACCAGCAAAGCGGGTGGTGAACGAGCCGATCAAGGCTTTTCCGCTCAGCATGGTGATGCGAGCCTGCCCCGAGATCGCTCTGTACGCCCAGGATGGAACCGTATCGAGCTGGCGTGACCTGATGTCCGCTGCCGTCGTGGTGCGTTCGATGTTGGGGGTAAGCCCGAACGCCTATCAGGACGCTTGCGATGTGATGGGACCTGAGAATGCTGCGGTTGCGGTCGCTTGCATCCTTGAGCGGGCAGGACACATCAATTCCGCCGGAGGGTACCTGCGCGATCTGACGACAAAGGCACGGCGCGGCGAATTCTCTCTCGGACCAATGCTGATGGCTTTGTTGAGGGCAAATGGAGGCTCGGATCGGCGCGTTGGATAGACCCCCGGCTACCATTGCTTTCATTGTAGATCGAAATCCTTCCGCGAAACGAGGCTGATCTCTCCCGAAATGGAACCGGACCTGCTGACGAGAAACGGTTTCTCCATCGGTATGGTGGGCCCGATCTCAAAAGGGCGGCGATTCCAACCTGGTGAGATCATTGTCTGTCACTTCAATGGGCCGTTCGACCATTGGACATTTTGGGGTGCTCAATGGCGGCTTTTCGTTAGTAAGGAGAAAAGTGTGGCTTCATTGGTCATTCGCCCGCTTTCCCTTTCACTGAGCTGGCTATCGATCTCATGCGTCCAGAATGTCGGTACCCAGATCGCAAAGATCCCGCTGAACAGAAACCCGGTCCCGTTCGGTCCATTGGCGGGTTTCGTGTGTGCAACGGCGTGAAGCACTCGATTGCGGTGCCGTCTGTGATTGATGTCGTGGATGAAGCGGGCTGCGGTTGAGTGGCTTCTTGATCAGACTGCCCGTGAGAAACCCTGGCAGCTGTCAGGGTTTTTGAATGTGAACGTCCCCAACCATGACGGAAGAGCTGTACACTTCGTGCCTCACATAGCAAACACGGGCCACCGACTTAATGCGCTCTCCCGCCCAGTCAAACGACCGGTTTCCATCAAACCCTGACAGCTGTCAGGGTTTTGGATTTTACGGTTCCACGGTTCCATGGTTTGAACTGGTCACTTGGAGCCTAGTTATGGCGACTCCTCTGGCGAACCACTCGGCGCGTTGTGCAGCCTCTTGCCGAAAAACATCGCGCGCCGACGCAAATGGGAACGCTGGTCCGCCTCTTTAAACCGAACAGCAGCCCGCGCTGAGATCGTGACCGCTTATTGGACTTCTTTCGGTATGAGCGACCAGCGAGCAACTGCGTGTGTGCGTGGGCTCAAAGGGATTGGAACACGCAGGTGACGAGGACGCAGATCATGGCGTCCGGAGCTTCTGGAAAGGCTACCTGAAACTATCGCTGGTTATTTGCCTCGTGGCAATGACACCGACGGTGAGCGAAATTGAAAAGGTCCACTCGAGCATTATTGTGATCGCGCATCGACCTCGCATACGACGCCCTTTGGGTCATAGGTGATTTTGACCGTGCCATTGAGCTCGGCGGCCATCAGGCTCTCGATCAGCCGGGAACCAAAACCTCTTCGGGTCGGTGGGGTCACCGGCGGGCCTCCCACTTCCTCCCATCGAACGACCCGTCTCGCGGGAGACCCGGTCCCAATTTGTACTGCCCAAACGATCGAGACGCGGCCCTGGTCCACCGCAAATGCGCCATACGTGGCTGCATTCGTCCGCCGCATCTATTTGGCCGTGGCCAAGCGTTTGGCGCGCGATCGCAAGCACAATCGCTAAAAGGTTCTTCACCCGATGGTTCAGTTCACCGACGAGGACGCTCTGTAGGCGTTCAGCATCTTTTCGGGCCGAGATGTCATGCGAAATTTTCGAAGCGCCGACGATCACGCCATAGGCGTCATAGATCCGTGAGACACTGAGGAGGACATCGACGCTTCGACCGTCCTTGTGGAGCCTTGCCGTGTCGTATGGCTCGACCTTTAGGCCGACGCTGACCTGGCGCAAAATTGCAGGCTCCTCACCCCGGCGCCTCCGGAACCAAGATCTGGACGGATCGGCCTATGACCTCGTCAGCCATGTGTACGCAGAGCTGTTCAGCTCCAGTGTTCCAACGCATGATTTCCATTCCGAGATCGATGCCAAGGATGACATCGTTGGACGAAGCGATGATCGCGGCCAGGCGACGCTCGAAGTCGTGCGCGCGCTTGCGTTCGATAATGTCGACGATGATGGCGGTCATCTGCTGGAAACCGCCACCTTTTCGCAGAAGGCGGGTCTCCATCTCAAATGTCTGGACACGTTCAGCCATCGTTTCAAAGAGCCGGTCTGCCTCGGCGATGTCTCCGGCGACACAGATATCCCGCATTTGCATCGATAACAGCTCGCTTTCGCTATAGCCGAGGATCTCGCAGAAGCGGTTGTCGACCGGGAGAATGCGGCCGGTGAGGTCCGAATGAACGATCCCTGCGGCGGACTGCGAAAAAATCGCCCTCAGTCGCTCTTCGCTCGCCTGCAATGCACTCTCGAACTTCACCCGGTCCGTTGTTTCGTTGACGATGCAAAGAACCCCGCGAACGCGGCGCTCCTCGTCGCGGACGGGCGAATAGGAGATGTCGAAGTGGACCGTTTCCGGGTAGCCGTGGTGTTCGATGTAGAAGGGACGGTCCTTTGCAAAGACCGTCTCCCAGCCGTTAAGGACCCGTCGAAGCAGGGGCTCGAGATCATTCCAGAGTTCACCCCAGTTTTCTCAGGCAGAACGTCCAAATGAGCGAGGGTGCTTGTCACCGACGGAGGGTGCTTAGGCTTCGTTGTAAAGGGCGACGAACTCTTCGCCCCAAACAGCACGATCTGGGCCTGCGCCGGCAACAGAATATCCATTGCGGCGCTTAGACAGTTTGGCCAACGCTCCGTGGGGGTGAGAGGGCTGGCCTGCCAGTGCTAGGTTTCGATTAGGCGCTCAATTGTCCCAGCTGCTGTAAAATCGTTGCTGCTCTTTAGGGCCAAACGCCTCACCGATATGTGCGTGCACTTCGACCTTTTGAGACGGTTGGGTCATCAAGCAAGTGAGGGAACCTGCTGGGCACTATGGTCACGTTTCGGTATGGCCGGGACGGATCGGAAGGGCAGGGAACTGCCGCGGCACGGACCTTTGAAAGGGGCTCGGGCTTGCCTGCAAGTTCGGCATCGCGCAGGCCGTCACCTCGATCACTGGCGGCCAGGCAAGCAAGGCCGGTTCGGCGCAGGGAGTGTGTCACGTCAGCCAAGGAGCTCGGCGTTGCTGACATTCCTTCGGCAGAATGTCGGCCATGGTGCCTGATAGAATGCGCCTCAGCGGTGGATGAGGCCGAACCGATGCGCCTCGTCCAGCAAGTCTCGGACGGAAGAGGTGATCCATTTTCTGGTGCCTCCCATCGGCCGCTCTCCCAGTTTGTCCAGTTCGGCGGCAATTTGGCGAAGCGACAGATCGGGGTTGGCGATCGCGATCGCCGCCACCAGTTGCATTAAATGGTCTTCGGGGGCGCGACGTGGGGATCGGGCCAGCAGATCATTTTCCGCGAGCTTTGCGCGGACCATTCGATGCACGGCGCGACGAAGGCGTTCGACGGTCCAGTCCTGGCCACGACGGTTGAGAACGCGAACGACATTATCCCAACTGTGCTGAGGCCGGAGTTGCCGCACCATCGGAAGCCATGCCTGTGCGGACGCGATCAGCTCATCGAGATAGAGCTTTTCCCGCGCCTTTGAAACCGCGGCAATGGCCTCCGGCCGCCGTTCTCGAAGGCCCGGGTTTCCAGGCAGCCTGCCCCGAGCCTTCGCGGCCTTGATGCCCGCTTTGGTTCGCTCGGCGTTCAGCGAACGCTCGAGCTTTTCGACGGCATCAAGGACCGTGAGGGAAAACAGGCCTTGCGGAGTTGAGGTATCGATCGGATCGTGGATTGACCGAAAGTGTACGCCGCGATGTTCAAGATCCCGGACTACTTGCAGCAAATGGCTCACGGATCTGGCTAGCCGATCGAGACGGACGACGACCAGGACGTCTCCCGAGGTGAGCTCGCCCAGCAATTTGGTCAAGACAGGCCGAGCGCGCGAAACCCCGGTGCCATGCTCCTGATAGATCCGGCCGCAGCCGGCGCCCCGCAGCTCGTCCAACTGGGTATCGTTGGCCTGGTCATCCGTCGACATGCGGGCGTAACCGATTAGCCGCTGCGGAGTTTGGACATCAGCTGTTTGTTGCTTCGCCATCGCGCCTTCGAACCGTCATTTGATTGAGGATGAGAAGGTGCGTGAGAAATAGGTAAGTTGCAAGCGTGTTTTATGGTAGAAATTGGGGGCCATCAGACGCAAAACGGAAGGGAAGATGGTGAGCTGATGGTAAACGATAGCAAAAGCGCTCCAGCGGGCTTCTGCGGGCGAAATCATGACAATTGGCAGCTCCAGACGATGTCGCAAGCCGTCGTAACTCATTGGAAGGAGAATCTGGAGGATAATGCGAGGCGGATAGCGCTCACACTGGACCCGCCCCTTCGGTCAGTCCATTCTATCTAGCAGGTGATTCTCCCCGTGCTGATCCGGGGACCCGAGTCTTTGCGTCCTCGGAGCTATCACTATCCAAACCTGAAACCTATCGATAGGTATACGCCACGAAAAGAGACGTCCGGATGACGGAAGCATATGTCCAATTGATTTCCGTTTGTGAAATTTAAGACGTTAATACAGGTGGTTAATGACCGCCTAAGAAGGCAAAGTCGCTGTATGAGACGGTAACCGGGGCAGATTTAGTGGCACTGCCGCTTTGATGGTCGTGAGCGCTACGCTGCGATCGAATCATAGGGGCATGAGTGCACGAGGCGAATGGCGACGGCGGGTCGGCCTCGAGGAGCGCAAAACGTAGTTTGGCGCCAGTTGATTGGCTCGGTCGGCCCGAAGCTGCGCGTGACATTAGGATGGCTCCGGTCACGTCCTGTAACATTGGGCGAAAGGCCACCCAATTGTGATACGTCGCAAGTGTAGCTTTTATCTGTAACGCTGGAGCGCACCCAAAAGCGACAGCTTCACGGCCATGCCTTCAACACCTGCACACCTTCCGGTTCGGTCATAGGCCAAAGCTGCACGAGGTAGCAGTCGTTCCCTTTGAGTCCGTCTTCGCTGAGTGTGTCGAGACCGGAGAGATTCGCCCGCACGCCGAGCGGCCCGACTTTCACCGCAAGTCGTGGAGCAGTAGGATCGTAGTCCGTCAGACCGGCCAGTACGAGCTGGCCCGATGGACAGTCGAAACTGGCTTCGACCACATGTTGGTAGGCGTCGAGGTCAGGGGCAGGGCGTCGATCATGCCATTCGACGTGGACCGGCACAGTCATATTGCGCACCGTGTGGAGAATGACCGCATACGGTCCGGCCGCAAGGCGGCGGGTGATCGCTTCATCCGTGTAGTCGTCAGGCAGATCGGGATGAGTTTCGTCGCGCAGGTACATTTGAAAGTAGTCGGCAAAGAGATTGCCCTGATACAGGACTTTAAACACGGGCAATCCAGCGGCCACCGACCCCATCGTTGCAAATCCTCCAGTGGCCAGCAGTGTGCGCCGGGTTACGGTCCTACCGTATGTTCTTATATTTGACGCCTTGGATAATGAAAATCCGGCAAATTTTACGATTTACCGTTGTCGTTCTCTACGTCGCCTTTTTCGCAGCTTCGGGCCGACCGGGTCTTATTGTGGTTGGCGACGGACAGCCTGAGGAAAGAACGCCGGGCAGCTTGGCGCCCTGTACTTGCGGGAGGCAGGCGCTGGCTTTTGCCGCGACCAGGGCGGCCAACGGCGGAATGGCCTGGCCTTTGAGACCGATGCGATCGCCGAGATACCGCCAGAAGGAAAGTCCGAGCTTTCTGCAGGTCTTCATCAGTCCGAGCATGGTGTGGCGTGCGACGCGGCCATCGCGGCTCACCGTGCCGCCGGAAATCTTTCGCTTGGTGACGAAGCTGCGCAGATCGTTCTCCGAGGCATTGGTGTGGAGTGGGGTGTCTGGCCGTTCCAGCACCTTGAGCAGTTCGTCCTTGCGGCGAAACAGGCGCGCCAAAAGCTTGTCGAGATCGTGATAGCCGGTGCGCAGCGAGAAGATCCGCGCGAAGCGTTTGTGGAATGCGGCGGCAAGGCCGGGCGAGGGCTTTCGCCTGACGCTCTTCAGCGTCCGGTAGAACCGCCACACGAGATCCCGCACCGTCTAGACGTTGCGGGCCTGCCGCGGCGTTGCCGGCATCAGTTTTTGCAGCAGTCGCTCTGCGTGAACCCAACACAGCGCGTGGTTGCCGACCCGGAACTGGCCGGCATCGTCAGAGACGATGACGGTGTCGCCGAGAAGACCGTGATGGCGAATGGATCCCCAGATGCCGGCTTCCGCGAGCACACGGACCGCTTGCCTGTTGAAGATGTCGATACCCTTGCGGGCCAGATATTCGAGGAACGGCACCTGGTTGCAAAAGCGTCGCGGTTCATGGCTGCAGAGTTTGGCCGCAAGTGCCGGATCGGCGCGACGGTCGTCGAGATAGTCGAAGGCGGCGTCGTTCAAGACATAGTCCTGATAGCTGCCTCTCAGCAGCGACAGGAAGTTCAGCCGGGACTTTGAGGCGGTGGTGCGGAAGACGGTAAAATGCTCGGCCCCGATCTGGGTGGTGTGGCAGTTTTCGCGCGCATGCCGAGCGCCGGTATCGTCGACGGTGATGTAGGGGGCCGAGACAAGGCGGCATGCAGCACCGCCGCATCCTCGGCAACAAAGCCGTCGAGTCCCCCTGTCAGAAGCCGCACGACCTGGCGCTTGGAGACGCTGACGCCGACATCGTTCAATAGCGTCGTCAGCCGCGCCATCGTCACCTGTCCTTGCGCGTGTAGCATCAGGCAAAACCGCCTGAGGTTTGGGCCGTAGCCGCCGACGACCCCTTGCGGCAACGGCGCCAGCACCGCCTTGCCATTCGGCAGGATCCAGCATTCTCGCCGGTAATGCACGAGCTCAGCGGTGACAATCAGTTCCCGGACATGGCAGCTTTTGTAGCCCTTGAAGCGCGAGCCGGGCGGAACATCGAGGTGCAAGACTTCCTCGCGGCTTATCCGCTTGAGATCGAGCTTCGGGCCGCGCGGTTTCTTGCTGGTCGCTTGGCGAGCATCTCGTTTGTCATCTGTCGCCTTGTCCATGCCCGACGGGCGAAACGGCGGTCGGGGCGGCAGGTTCTTCAGCCGCGCGATCTCGTCGCGCAAAAGCTGGTTATCGACCTTGAGGCGGGCGCTCTCCTGGCGAAGTGCTTCATTGTCCTCACGCAGGGCGGCGTTTTTGACACGAAGGTTTTTGACCTCTGTTGAGAGCTCGCGCACCTCATCGACCAAACCTGTCACGAGCTCGCGCAACGCCTTCAGGGAAAGCGTGTCGGCATGTTCGGGCGAGGCAAGTCGCTTCTTCGGCATGATCGAAAGGAATCATGATTTGCCCCAGACGCGGAATCCCACCCACTACTCCGCCCCCCCCCACATCTCCTGCTTATACACAGGTCTCGCATCCCGTCGGCGAAAAGTCACCCAATCGGCACGGGTTAACGATGAGGCTAACCGGGGCATGCCGGATCGAATTTGTAGCTATGGCAGGACGTCGAACCCTGCAGAGGTGGACCAAAATCGCCAGCAATCACTCGCATGACATGCTCCTGGATTGCCGTTGCACTAGCCTCCGCTGATTTCGAAGTAACGTCCAAATCCGCGGCAAAGGGATGTTGGGGATTGAAGACCTGAGCTCTTCTGCTTCTCTGTCTGGAGGCTCGTGCGTCGATCGACTTTAGACGCTCGCGGCGTGCGGGTGTGGAAACGCGACGCGCCAACTCGTCCTCATCACAGAGCAATCTTATAGGTATGAGCGGCGTAGAGCATTGCTGTGCCGCGCCAGAGATCTGTTGAAACGTGCGAAGACTACCTTCGTTGCCTTCGACAAGCGCCTGCGTGAAGATGAAGCTTTCCGACGGAGGGCTGTAGGCCACAATCGCGTCTAGGACGACCTGTCGGATTCTCCCAGTGTATTCCGATATCCCGTCTGGGAGGGGCGTCATCCCGTCGTCGTCCAGCAGGCGAAATATTGGATTGTTGAACCAATGATTATCAATGACTTTTGCAGAAACGAGGGTGCGCAACTCATTGGCTATCGTCAGCTTCCCGACGCCTGGGAAGCCCATGAGCAAGACGAAAACGCGCATAAATACTAGCCTCGTAGCGGTTGATCGTGACAACATTAAGCGATTTCTCGAGCACAACAACCTCCGCCGTGCCACCAAAAGTGCCCCAGTTACGTATGAGACGGAAGCCGGGGCGGATTGGGTGTAGCTTTGGCCTCGTGATTTCAATTGAAGCGCTCAGCGGTAAATACGACGCCGAACTTTCACCTAACGACTTCAGGTCGAGCAAGGGGAGGGAGCTTTCAAAGCCCGGGTGCCCTGGGAAGATTGTGCCGGAAGCGGCGGCCGATACTGTGGTTTGTGCCGCGCTGGCACGCCCGGGATTTAGCACGAACGCTCGTCGACTACCGTTGGTCGCGAACTGCTGTAGCTGCCGTTGATGTTCGATCTTGCAATGACCTGGCAAAAAGTGGCTCACCGAAATCGTTAGCGGAGTACGGCGTTTATCGTCTAAACCCAACGACCATAAGACAATTTTCGGTTTGAAACGGTAAAGCAAAACCCACACCGGGGCTGCGCTCGCGCGTCTGGATGAGCGGATCGCCCCCTCGACCGTCGGCGCCGACTTCCTTGAGCGAATGCATTTTGCCGATGCCTGCGCCTCGCTGTGGATCGACGGCGAGCTATGCGGCGGACATCTCGGCGGACGAAGCAACGGGTGACCCCGGGCCGAGCGTTGTGGTTGAGCTGGTCGGGGAGGGGGATAGGCCCGAAATCGATCCCGCCGATCCCCTGGCACAGGAACTGGCGACGATCGACGCCATTTTGGCGCGCTCGGAAGCGGCCATCACCGAGGTGACGTCGGCCGCCCGGCGCCCAGAGCGGGACAAGGAGACGCTGGTCTACGATCTTGACTGGGACGAGGACGAATGGCGCGCCGTCGCTCGACGAGACCGATTGCCTGCTGCCCTCGACGCCTGGAACGAACTGCAAGTCTTGCAGCGTTGCGCCGTGGCTGGGCCGGCTGCTCGCGGCGGTCCTGCGCCGAGGAAGTAGAGACGCTATTGCTGGCCGACCTGCCACCAGCGCTGATGACCAAGCCGAAGCCGATTGCAGATTTGGGATTCCTATGTTCTCTAGGCAACCAAGAGTATTCACTGCCAAGAAATGCCAGGAAGAATAACCATGGACTACGCTCCGATCATCGCACGGATTTTTGATCACCTTGAAGACGATAAGATCGAAAAGGCAGTTATGGGATGCCTGCGTTTGGCTCGCCATTTGAAGGACTATCCGTCCTCAGCGATATTCCTGCGCGAGCTCAATCCGAACAAACACGAAGTAGCTCGCGTGATCTTCGATGATGCGTCCCATCTGACTAAGGAAGCTCACAAATACCTGTCCGAGTTCTCTCTTGAGCGATGGCTCGAAGTCCATACATTGGACTACAGCCTTGGGCAGAACGAGGATGGAGATGACAGGAACGTCTTGCGAGTTGGTGCAGGCGAGATAGACTCTGAACTGGATCAGTGGGAGCGCACAATTGGTGACATGGCGCTCCCTTCTGGCATGGCTCCGTTCGATATCGCTGTATTCACGGATCGAAACGCGCAAGAAAAAGCAACCATACGTCTGCGCATGGCGGCGCTCAATACCATTCGAGCCCGTCTCAAGACTAGGTGCCTCAACTATGCCATCCAGGTCGAGCGGCAGCTACAGTTGCAAACCAATCCACAGAACTTCTTGGTCGAGGTTCAGACCGAAGTGAACAATTACTTTCGAGCCCATTCCAACGAAATTTACGTCAAGCTGGCCAAGGCTGCCCAGCTGGTGGCCTCTCGTGATAGCGAGGATTCATCGCTGCTGCTTACAGAAGTCAGACGTTCGCTTAAATCGGTCGCCGACCATTTTTTCCCGGCGATGGACGGGTTGGTGCGTTGCGCCGATGGGAAGGAGCGATCCCTCGGCGAGGAACAATACATGAATAGGCTCCAGGAATTTATCGCGCGGAACCTAAGCCGCTCGACGGCGAAGGATTTGCTCCGCGAGGAGCTTGATCAGCTCTCGCTGTTTTCTCGAAGGCTGAATGACATTGCCTCGAAGGGGGTACATGCCGAGGTCAAGCTGGCCGAATCCAAACAGGGGCTGATAGGTCTATATTTTTTTCTGTTCAATCTCATTCAGCATCTACAAACCGCTGAGTTATCGACCACAGCATCATCACCAAATTAAGATCGACTATCCTCGCGAACGGTGCCAGCGGAGATCGCAATGCCACCAGCAACGTCGCGGGTATCTCATCACGAAGATGTCTCTGTTCGCGTTTAGCGGCGACCCCGGATCTGTTGGAGCACCGTGTCGCGTGGCGGCTGACCAACGCCAAAGGCCGAAGCAATGGTACCCCAGGCAGGCACAAGCGCGTCTAACCACTGCTCCTCATTTGTCCCGTTGAGAGTGAATCTGGCCTCGGCACTCTCCTCGAGTGCAATCGGATTTCCGCCCCAGCGGGTTTCCGTTACCCAGTGACGTCCTTTCAAGCCGGTAACGCCCATGATCACTTCAAAAGGTCCTTTAGCGCCTTGGCGAGCAAGGACAGGTAGATTGTCTCTGATGAAGGCGAAGAAATGGCTGATCGCCGCATCGGCGAAGAAGCGCTCGCCAGTCTCTCCATTTGCCTCGAACGGATCGACGCCCCAGAGTTCTCCGCTCTCGCGAAACTGCATGACCATGTTGCGCAGCGGCAGCTCGAGCCCCGCCCGAAAGCTGCCAGTAAACACGAGAAAGCCGCCCTTCGTCGAGCCCCAGCTGCTCCCTTGCGTCGGCCCCAAAATTACAGGTCGCTGGCCGTCCAGGCCGAACTCCGCTGGAACTTTCCAAAACCGTGGTAGGATCCGGACATACCTGTAAGGGCCGGGGCTCATTTCCTTTGTTCCCGGTCTACCATCTTCGTTGATCGTTAGGCGGTTTTCCGGGTTGAACCAGAGCCCGGGTGATTGACCGGTCGGCTGCCACGACGGCACGGACGGGGCCGCTGCGGAAGAGCCGACCGCAATAGAGAGCCTCAACGCGTCTCGAAGTCCTTTGCGCAGCTTCTCGCGGACAACGCGGAGCTCGGCTGTCGTTGCCTCGATTGGCAAATGAAAGGACATGGGCGCACGACGTCCGCGCATATCGAAAGGCAGTTTGTCGATTGTCGCGCCCTCGAAGGCGCTGTTCCAGACGAGGATCACCCGCTCAAGCCCGATTGCCCGCTTTGCATAGCCAAGCTCGATCAGGACATTGGGGTTCGCTAGTGCCTTGCCCTTTGGCGAAACTGCAAGTGGGGTGACGTCGCCGACGAAGACCTGCGCCGTGGCGATCTTCGCGAGGATGGTTGCAACGATGTCGGGCGATCCCGCTACACCCTGCGTGTCTGAAGTAAGCTCGTGCCGTTCGTCAAGCTCGACATCAAGATCCTCGATTGCTCCCGCAAGAGCCTCCCGGATGACATTCCGTGTCACCCGCTCCTCAAGGTCACTCTGCCATGACCAGAAAATCGTGTTCATTTGGCCCTAGTCCTCGTCATCGAAGGCAGCGGCCTCCGCAAGTGTTTGCGCAATGTTTCGTTGAGCATTTTCGTGGATACGCCGATATAGCCTGTACGCTGGAGACAACCGCGACATTGAAGCAAGAATTGCTGCTGAAGCATCTCGCGCCTCGACGTCACGTGGCATGGGCTCGCCGGCCGTCCCTGACCAACTGCCACTCACTGCAGCTGAGCCGAGCTGATCGATGGCGAGATCGACCAATCGCGGCTCCACCGCTTTGCAGCGATTGAGATAGGCCTCGATGAATCGCCGTTGGGTGATCACGAACGTATGATGCGCCTTGTGAAGGATACGGCCGATCCACTCGAGATCACCAGCAGTCGCACGCTCGAGCATCGTGTCAAGGAACTCAACGACCGGCGGACTATCCAGTTTGACCATGGCCGCGATGGTCTCGCCAATTGAATAGCGTGCTCTCGCCCAAACGTCGTCATGCGTATCCAGCCACCGCCAAACCCGCTTCAAAATTGCGGAGATGTCCGGGGACGTCTCAAGCCTAAGGCCACCGCCGCGATGCCCATATCCAACCGCGCGATAGTCCTCGCCGTCTTTCTTTGCGAGAGCAATGTCTGCTCTGTCGAGCAAGAATTCCGCCACGGCAAGTCCGTGCTTTTGGGCGAGGCGGGTGACGAGTTCGCCCGCCCAGTAATCGTCCAGGCGACGCAGGGATTTCATGCGTTCGAGAAGGGTGTCGACTTCTGTCGGCCCCATTTCTTCTAGCGCGCATTCGAAGCGTTGGGTCAACGCGGCTGCGACGTCGTCAAAGAGGGCGGCATTTTCGCCAAATTCGACGCAAAGCAGGAGAGGAACCGCTTCGCGAGCGGACATACCCCGCCAGTTCTGTAGTGCTTTCACGGCATGTGAGGCTACGTCGGGGTGAGCGGACGACAGGGCTGAACTCAGCAGGTCTACATCCGCCTGGTCGTAGTGTCGCCTGAGGCCAATCAGACCTTCCGCCCCCCTCGTTCGGATCTCCGGATCATTTGCTTCAATCATCCGCGCTATCAGCGAACGGCCCTGATCTGCTTGCGTCTCGAACACCGCGCCCACAGCAAGGCCGAGGTAGGTCCGCAATATCGTATCGGGATCCGAGAGGGACCTTTCGATGATGCTTGCGCCGATTCCCGGGTCAGCATTGATCATTTTTTCGACGAGTTGAGCGGCCGGGAACACCGACATGCCAACCGATTTCACAGTTTTTAACCTCTCGACGAGCGCATCGCAAAGGACATTCCGGTCGGGATACGCGGCAAGCAGTTCGCTTACGAACGCAGTACGCCATTCCTTCTCCCGGCTCCAGGAGTCAAAGGGTGTCTGCCCGACGAATGTGAATTCCGCACCTTCAGCAATGCCTGCATGGAAACGGAAGTCGAGGTCGGCCGGCAACATGCGAAACAGCTCACTCACCTGATCATGGAGCAGGCCGCTGCCATACTTCGCATACCAGTCGAGCGACCTGATAAGTCGGATAACAGTAGTAGGCGCGAGCGTGCCCTTGGCGAGAAGTGCCGCGATCCGAACGATCGTCTCGGAGAATTCGCTTTCATACTTTGATCTCAAGTCTGCCGGGACAGAGCTGTTCAGCATGCCATACGGCGAGCGAACGCTGTCCTCGATTATGCGAGCCGCACAGAATGCTGCTCGCTCATTGTCGGACTCCAGCAGTTCGATGATACGGTCAATCAGCCGGCCGCGCAGTTTGGCCACAACGTCATAGTCGACGAGAAAAGGCGACATGGAAATCCCTCTCCCCGTCGATCTTGTCGTCATTCCTTCGCCGCTCAACAGCGGCTTGACGATGTCGAAGGGTGTATACCGTCTGCTCCAGACGTCTGGCTTTTCCAGCAGTTCGAAACCAAACTCCGCCACGGCCTCGTTGAAAGACACCGGCTTGTATTCATCATAACCGACGAGGTCCGCCAGAATCCTGATAGGATGGGTGGGATGGGGGTTCGTGTCGCGATCATCGGTCTGACCTAGATCCCACAGCAATCCCAGCGCGTCGCGGCGATGTTCAGGACTGTACGCTACGCGCTTCAGGATGTTCCCGAACTCCCTCAGGATTCGGCCTTGTTCAATCTGCGCCTGAACGAACAAAAGTGCCTGCGCAGGTTGATAGTAGGCGACGGCCTCGACGGCGGCAATTCGCCCATCATGCGGCTCGTCGATCGCTCGCAGCGATTGCCAGATCGGCTCGAGCCGCTGGCTATTCGAGGGGTCTCCGTCGGCCATACGCCAATCCGTGCGCCCAAGGTTTACAAGTACCTGCGTCAATCGATCCGCCTCGACGTGGTCCGCTACCGCGACAGCGAAATCGGCGAGCCGGCCTTCCGCTCCGATGCAGGTGTCTTCGATTAGAAAGTCGCCGAGAAGGTCTGGCATGAGACGGTAAAGCGTGCCGCGCTTGTATAGGACGCCGCCGTCGACGAGTAGCTTCAGAGCGCGGACTACGTCATTAGAGTGTATGCTGGAACGTGTAATTTGGACCAGCTCGGCGACACGGCGATCGTCGATGTGAAATGGCTGGATGAGTGCGATCACTTCCAACACAGCGCGCAAAAGCGGGGCGTCGGATGGTGCTCCGAGATGCCCGGTAATCACGTTAGTGAAGCGCGAGAGGATGAACCGCCGCAATTTCGCCTCGCCGCGTGCCAGCTCTGGAGCCAACCCCTCCTCGGCGACAACGCGAGCTGCCATCGCTGCGACAAGCGGGCTGTCTGACGCTGCAGCCAGGATCGCGTCGGCCGAGCCGGGATCGCCGCCAAATTCAATCAGCACGTCGATAACGAGCTTGCGCAACGAATCCCTGTCAAGCCTGTCAAGCGTGATCGATTGCGGCTCTGCGATCCCATACAGCGCCAACTCGTTCCTGATCCTTTGCTCGGCATATGGCCGCGAAGCAATCAACAGCTTTGTCTGATTTCCCTCGTTCACGGCATATTCGACAAGCAGCTTCAGCCCTTCGCGATCGTGGGCATCATCGACAACCAACAGCTTGCGGCCAGTACCGAGCGCGGCGAGGCTGGCCGCATTAGGCTCCTGCGAAGCCGACAGGAAGCGGACCAGAGTCCCACGGTGTTGACGGATATATCGAGCGATCGCTTCCTTAAGAATGCGAGTTTTGCCGATCCCACCCGGCCCGAAAAGCAGCATGAATTGATCGGCCGGATTCCCAAGTGCTCTTACCACTCTCTCGACGTCACTGTCGCGGCCAACAAGAGGCCAGTCGTGCGTAAAGATCGCGCTGCGTCCCTGGAATGGGGCGAAATACTCCTCGCTGCTGACCCAGGGGCCGGGTTCGTTACGCCCGAGCAGCGCCATACGCTGGCCTCGGAAGTAGATGTCAACGAGGCGTTCCTGCGCTTCGATGCGCAGAGAGCGAACCTTGCGCGTTAGCACCTGCTTGTCCCAAACGCTCCAACCTGGGTGCGCGGTGACCGTTTCGATTGCGGCCGGCGTCGCGATCTTGCTCAGCACCAGGAATTTGCGTTCCGCGTCGAGCGTGTGGTCAGCTATGGCCTTTTCGATGTCTGCTATCCCAAAGCGCTCGACCCGCTTACACTGGAAGCTCAACACGCGCCCATCTGGGTACGTTACGATAACATCGGAACCCTTTTGGGCATGGCCGCGACTGCCGAGGATGTTGACCTCCGCTTCTGGATAGAGATCGCCGAGTAACGCTTCGACAAAGCGTTCGAAAACATCCGGGGGTAGGGCCTCGACGGGAAAAAGGGTCGATAGGCTGGAGGCAGCAGGCCGGCCGTATTCGGCGAGTGTCATAAGGGTCGAGCTCTCCTCTTCGATCAGCTTAGCGAGTGCAGGAACCTGATCCACACTGGGGCGATGGGTCCCGGCCTCCCAACGGCTGATGGCCTGCTGTTTGAGTCCGAGTTCCGCGGCCAGCTCCGTCTGTGAAAGACCAAGTCGCATGCGACCTTCGGTTATTTTCGCCGCCAGTTCGCCGTATTGCTTTGTCGATTTTTCTTGTCTCATTCTCACACATTACATGAGTGGAATTTATATTGCAATCTTGCACTCATCTAATGTGTAATAATCTTCAGAACTGTTTTCTGGTGCGATAACTGCGTAGGTCGACTGACCGGTCAGGTGTACTTCCGGAGGGACGGTTGCGAGCTTACCCCTTTCAGATCCGAAAATCGGGATGCCTATTGAGCCCCTAGTCGAGGCACTCGAAAGGCTCCAGCGCCCGGTGCTGGGGACAAAATAGCGGCCACCGGGTTCGCCCCGACCGCGGCGGCCGCATCGGGCTACAATGAGTTCGAAGCTTCGTGCCGAATCGGAATCGGCACTGGGAACATGAGCCGTGTCGATGCTAATGACGAACTCTTTGCGTCGATCGTCGGGAAGATGCATTTCGAGCTGGCGCCCTTCATCAGTTTCATGAGGCCTTGCGCGCCGTTCTTCCTGTGCAATCTGATCGCCTAGTCGTTCGCAGATCTTGCGCACAGTGGCATGCGTTTCCGTCGGCTCGACGGATAGGAACTCGGCCAGCAACCTTCAGCTCAAGCTGCTGAACCCGCCCTATCCGGGGCGCCGTTGCCGACGCGCCATTCGCCCAGCTTGGCCACCCTGCCGGCCCGCTGTGGGATCCTGACCCGACCGTACTTGCGGTCGGCGCCCTGGTTGCGCAGGCCGACCCCACCATAGTGCAGATCCATACCTGGACGCGGCAGCTTCAGGGCGAGGTGCAGAGGCACAGGCACGTGCAAAGGAAAGGTGGGATCGACGTCGCGACGCCTGGCGGTGTCGGGATTGGCGACCTTGAAGGTCCATCGCTCGCCGAGCAGATCCGTGCCGGCATTCGGATCGACAGGCCGACCTGAAGGCCCAAAGGAAAGGACGCGGATTCCTCTACGTTATGGAGCGGAGAACCGACGTGTTGCTTGGTACCTAAATGCGAGAATCCCAAGTTCTGATCGCGGTCGCCGAGTTCGGGCTGAAGAAACACGACCGGCTGGCGCTGACGCGGCAACTGATTGGAACGCAAGCTCACTGGCCGGCGCACTTCACCGAAACTGCCGGAGCTGATCGAACTCGTCATGGCCAAACCGCTCGTCTTCGCCGGCATGTTCATAAGAACACCTGACGTCACGCCGCAGGCGGCCCGGCGGATTGTTTTGGGGTTCGGCCACAGAGAGATGACGGGGGAGGGAAAGGCTTCGGGCCTGGGGCGCTATTTTTAAAGCGCCACCCAAATCCGGCCTATCGTAGTAGGCGCACCAGCTCCTTAACGACTTTCTTTCGAGGCAGATCTTCGTGGGAAGTTCCTGTGCTCGAGATCTTTGAGAACGTGATATCTTCCTCGCCGATCAACACCGAACGGTTTTCATCGAATTTCAGCGTCGCTCCGACTGGTGCATCGATGATTTGCCGCGCCTGATCACGGGAAAAGTTGTCGGACCAAGTCCATCCAAATCCGGTATCCATTGAGAAAGAGACTTGTGACATTGAGGGAACCTTCGGATCGTTGAAATAACCTGAAACTGCAACCACGGCCTCTAACGGCAGCAGCCGAAGCGTCATAAGATCCAGAGATTGAGGGATTATTTATTTCCACGACGGCCATCTGGGTGATCCGCGATATCGTGAATTATTATGAGTTGTTGGTAACTCCCGGACGTCGGCAAACTCTTGACTAATTGTCTTGACGGCCAGTATTTCGCAGACCCATTTTCATATTATGAAGTATGATTTCGCGACACTGTCTCCCGACGATTTCGAAGATTTGAGCCGCGACCTTGTCGGCGCGGAACTTGGTGTTCGGTTTGAGGCATTCACCGCCGGCACAGACGAAGGAATGGATGGACGTCACGCAAAGGCGGATGGTTCAATCATCCTTCAGGCCAAGCATTACTTTCGGTCAGGTTTGACAAAACTAAAATCGAAGATGCGCGACGAGCGCGCTTCGATCGACGGACTTGCGCCGCAACGTTACATTCTCACCACTTCAGTGGCCCTGACCCCTGCAAACAAAGCGACGCTTGCGGATATCGTCGGGCCAGCGCTCTTGAGCCCAGGCGATATTTTCGGTCTGGACGATCTCAACGCTTTGCTTCGTTCATACCCCGGTATTCAGAAGGCGCACCAGAAGCTTTGGGCTCATAGCACCGCGGTACTTGAAGAGATTCTGACCTCGGTCGTTCGTCAGGCCATGGCTCCCGTCGATGTGCCGGCTCCGCTGGCGAGGTTGATGCCTCCCGCTTCGTCAGCGCAGGGAGGTGAAACTGAGCCCGTTGAACGCGATACCATTTTCTTGATCAAGGGCGCGACTGTCGACGATGAGTTCACGCTGTGGCTCGCCCCCAAGCTTGAAGCCGAAGGCTATCAGGTGTTTGCCGATATCCTTACGCTTCAACCCGGCGATCGCTGGAGACGAGAGATTTCTGCCGCACTTCGTTACCGGGCTGCCAAAGTTCTCCTTTTTTGTCGAGATACCACTCTCGCCGATAGCAACGTTGAGGACGACCTCGATATAGCCCTGGAGCTGGCGAAGGAACTCGGCGACCAGCGTTTCGTAATCCCGTTGCGCCTGCAGACATTTCGAAAGATCAAGGGGCTTGGAGACACAATTCCCGTTGATTTTGTCAGGAACTGGGGAGGCGGCTTGATCAAGCTGCTCGATACTCTGCAAAGGCAGAAGGTTCCACGCAATTTCGACAAGGTGCAGATCAATCCAAACTGGGAGATCTTTCGCCGCCGCGGCGCTGTCCCCATAGTCGACGAGCCGGAGCGCCTTACCTCGAACTGGTTACGGGTAGCCGAGGCGCCAGATGTCATCCGGTATTACGAAGCTTCCGGCGTGATCGACAATAATCGTCTGCAACGCGCAATCGAACGATATGGCCACCCGTGTGCTTTGGCCGGGGCATCGGGGTTTCTGGCGTTCGGTGAGCCGCCGGAAATCGATATGGCGTTCGAGGCCGCTGGTCGCTTTGAAGTAAAACATGAAATTCCGCTCGTTGCGTTCACTGAAAGCGGATTCGCAAAACTACGCATCGATCGCCAGACCGCTGCCAATCTCGTTATCGCCATGCTCAAGACGGCGTGGTCGAACTACTGCAAGCGCAAAGGGTTCGTCGAGTACAGCTATTCGAATGCAGTTGGCTTCCACGCCTCTCCTGAACTGGCGCCAACCGGAAAGCGCATCCCGTGGGGTAATCAGGCCGAGAAAAAGCGATCATCGATGCTGCGTAATGCCTCGAAGGGCCACATTTGGCAGTTCGGGGTGACGGCGATGCCTGCCTTCTGGCCGTTCTGGCATGTCAAACTAAAGTCTAGAGTGCTCTTCTCTCAAGACAATGGCACACCAGCGGGCGTCGCTATCGATGACGTGAAGAAACTTCATCGACTCAGACGCTCCATTTGTAAGGGATGGCGCAACAAGCAATGGTATGGCCGCATGCTCGCGTTCCTCGAGCTGCTTTCTGGCGAGTCTGCCTTCGTCCGGCTTCCTTTGTCTGAATCGGCCAGCGTCGTTCTTGAGGCAACGCCGATGCTGTTCTCATCTCCAGTGAGCACACTGCTTCCGAATGAACTCGATAGCGATGCTGAGGAAACGGATGAAAGCACTCTAGGACGACCTGACAGCGATGGGGAGGGTGACGAATGAAGCTTCCGGAGCGCTCGCTCGAGGTTGACCATATCCGAGAGCCGGACCTGGAATTTGCGTTTGATCAAAAGAGCGCACATCCAAAAGATGGACTTCACCTTTACGGGCCACATGCGAAGGCGAAGAAGGCGAAAGAGATCCGTGTCGGGGTTATTGGCACCAGTGATGGGATCGCACATTTCCGAACCTGGAGCCGAGAATTACAGTCGATCGTTCAGGTTCCACCGCCTGGCAAGGGCGAGAAGGCTAACCGACTACACCTCGCCAACTTCCCGGGTCTCGAGGAGACATTCGGGATCTTCTATGATCCGGATGAGGTGAGCGCACTTTCGATCCCGCTTTCCGACATCGACCGCGCAACCAGGGTTACCAACCAGCACGAAGCAGTCGACAAGGTCTCCCGTCTTTATATCGATCGGGTGAATAAGTACCTGCATAATGAGGAGCGGGCAGTCGATATCTGGGTGCTCGTCCTTCCGGAAATTGTCTACGAAAGATGTCGGCCGAACTCGAAGCGCACTGGTCTGCCTACCGAGTTGGGTGACTTCGGAAAGCGACAGAAGAGGCGCGAAAGCCTGCCCCTTTTCGCTGGCGTTATCGATCAGAGTGACGAAACCATCTTCGACGACGTGCCGGATTTCCATCGTCGCATTAAGGCCGATTTTCTCAACATCGCCCCGACACAGCTCATTCGTGATACGACCCTTGCCCCGGGGGCTTTCCTCAACAAAGCCGGCTATCCGGTAAGGAAAACTCAGGATCGTGCAACCGTCGCATGGAACCTTGCGACGGGGCTCTATTACAAAACCCAGCCTCGTCCACCGTGGCGTCTGTCAACCATTAGACCGGGAGTGTGCTATCTCGGCATGGTTTATAAGAGCCTCCCGAATGATCCCGATGGACATGCTTGTTGCGCAGCGCAAATGTTCTTGAATGAAGGCGACGGCGTAGTGTTTCGCGGAGCGAACGGGCCATGGAAAACAGGCGACTATGATTACCATCTCAAGGGTCCGGCCGCCAAGGATCTCCTCAAGCTCGTTCTTGAAAGCTACGTCAGCACGCACGGAGAACCCCCAAAAGAGCTTTTTATTCACGGGCAGACGTATTTCAGCGATGAGGAATGGAATGCCTTCGCAGACGCCGCGCCGGCGGGGACAAACGTCGTTGGCGTGCGGATTCGTTCCACGGGAGGCGAAACCAAGCTGTTTCGAGATGGCGACTACCCTGTTCTCCGCGGCACCGCACTGATTCTGGATCCGCAGACCGCATACATCTGGACGACCGGTTATGTACCGCAGCTTGATACCTACATTGGACCGGAGACACCAAATCCGCTGCATATAACCGTGACGCGCAGCAAGGAAAAAAAGCCCGATATTCGCAACGTTCTCGCCGACATCATGGGTCTTACAAAAATCAATTACAACTCATGCAACTTCAACGATGGCTTGCCGGTCACCGTTCGATTTGCCCGCATGGTCGGCGATGTCCTCACCATGGGATCGGCGGCGAAAGGCAAAAAAAAGCAACCGTTTAAGTTCTATGTTTAGGTCGGTTCGATCCTCGAACTTCCACCTAATGTTTGGGGCTGCTGGCGCCTAGAACATCCCTGCGTCAGATCCTACGGATGATATCGACGAAGGCTCTCTGCCAGGCTGAATCGATCTCATCCCCGGTAAATCGTGATCGCACGATGGCCGGATCGAGCTTTCGGACGGCAATTTCCTTCAGCGAGAGTGATGCAGTGTTATTGTCGCTGTCTATAGGGATAGGCCAGTCACCGGTGCACCGCCTCCTTGGAAGCGCTTTGCAAGTAGGCGTACTTCCTTCTCTTCCCTCCAAGTCGCCGGGAGGAAATATACCCCGATGCGCAAAACTCCCTTCAAGATGAAGGTAGGGGAGACGAATTCGCTCATGGAGTCGGCCCGGATCCGCGTGATGCACCCGGGCCTGTCCTACAGCCGAGGGACATGTTCACGCCGGATCTTCATTATCGATACGCTGAAGGTGAAGGCTCGAAACTTCCGTTAGGTTGAACTTTGTCGACCAAGAGAATGGCGTGACCGCACTGCTCCACTCCTACCCCCTGCCCCCTTTGAAACCCCAGTAGCACGGTGAGCACGGAAGAGAACGTGAAGCACGGGAACACGGTGAGCACACCAAAAAAAATACAAACGATTGATTTGGCATCGAAAAATTGAACGACCTGCGCGATATCGCGCAATTGCGATCTTATAACAGCGTGAAATCGCGTTAATGCCTATTGTCGAATAGCCTGATTCATCCCATTGTATAGCGCGAAGCTGAGCGTATCCAATCATTGTTCCTGACGCTTGCTTGAAGCATTGTCGACGGCAAGTCGAAAGGAAACAAAGATATGGCCAACGGTAGACAAGCAAGCGCGAAACGCATGAAAATGGCGGAGCGTGCGCAGCAACAGATGGATGTTCATTTCCCGAACTTTCACCCAGCATGGATTTGGACACGCAAAACAAACGATGGCTTCTTCACCGTGCCGCGCACGATGCCGGTGGTAATGCAGATCATCGATGCTCAGACAAAGGGGCAACCGGCTGGGCACACCCTGCTTTGTCTGTGGGCGCGGTCACCAGACCATCCCGTCATCACCATTGAGAACCCTGCCACCTTTGCAGCAGAGGCAGGGTTTATCGGTGAGCGCGCGGTCGATACGTGGCGGAAACGGATGCGGCAATTGCGAGACCTCCTCTTCATTCAGACCAAGCCGGGTGCGTCGGGCGAGTTTCACTACATCCTGCTGGTGAATCCGAACGCAGCTGTTGAGTGGATGAGAACTCAAGGCAAGGTCCAGGATATCCTTTACGGACGGTTCCTGGATCGGCTCGTCGAGGTCGGTGCTTACGGCGAAATCGAGGCAGTGCGGGAAATCGGGCAGGCCGAGGCGGCCGCTGCTACGGCTGCAGCGGCGGCGACAGCGGCCCAGGCATCGGTCATCGTCCCTCCGCCGCCCCCGCCGGAGAAGGAAAACGCAGCATGACCTGGCTCACCTTCTTCGTGCGCATTCCCGCACTCGCGGTCGCGACGCCAATTGCCATCGTGGCTGCAATCCTGATTGCAGCTATCTATGGTTATCGCCTCGAGATTGACGCGATCGGCTTGCGCTTTGACAAAAGCCCCGCGCCACTTTCCCTGGAAGCGGCTCAGCGATGAGGTTGAACGTCAATCTCTTAACCGCTTTGGCATAAGCGCCGCAACGCGCTTGTGCCTCGCTGCCAAAGCCTCCACGTCTAGCGTTCAATAAACGTCCAGGTCGCCGATGATACATATCCAGCAGGACCTTCGGGCTCATTGCATACGAACGGCCTAGGAGGCCTATAGCGGCGGCGTTCGTTTTGCCGTTAATCTTGAACACTGTTGGAAAAAAGGCAATTGTGACCGGGGACAGTACGATTCCATGCGGGCTGGTGGCGAAGCCATAAAGTCATGTATAGACCTGCTCTGCGACCTGCGACCGGCAGGCGTGAGAAGACTTTTTCAACTATTTGAGTTACGATTCGCGTTGCCGCGAGTTTAAGTCCAAAACCCTTCAGAAACGACCGACATGGCCCGAAGCGACCTTCTCATTTCCCTTGTACGCGCCGGTGCGTCTGGCGATCGGGCGATGCTGAAATCTGCCACGGAAGCGCTCGTCGCCGAAGAGCGGGCACAGAACCACCACATCGTCGCCGATCGACTTGAGCGGGCCCTCTCAGCGGTCGCCGTCACGCCGCCGGCGCTGACGGCCGCCTCCAGCCCTGCCGGTTCCGGCAAGGACACGATACTCGAACTCGAGCCGCGACTTCAGCTCAATCAACTGATGCTTCCTTTTCCGGTGGAACAGGGCGGCCGTCAACTCATCGAAGAACACACGCGCGCCGACGTCTTGCGCGCTCATGGCTATGAGCCGCGCCATCGGATTCTGCTCTCAGGACCACCAGGCAACGGCAAAACCTCCTTTGCCGAGGCTGTGGCGGAGGCCCTCGGGCTCCCGTTTTTCGTTGTACGATACGATGCCCTGATCGGAAGCTACCTCGGCGAGACGAATGCGCGCCTTAGTAAGCTCTTCGACTATGTCCGCACGCGGCCGAGCGTGCTGTTTTTTGACGAATTCGACTCAATCGGCAAGGAGCGCGGCGATACCCACGAGACCGGCGAAATCAAGCGCGTGGTCTCGTTCCTGCTGATGCAGCTCGACCAACTGCCCAGCTACGTCGTCGTGGTCGCCGCGACCAACCACGCCGAGCTGCTGGACCGGGCAGTCTGGCGGCGCTTCCAGATGCGGCTGGCCTTCCCAGCCCCCGACCGGCAGAGGATCGGGGACTTCCTCGACCGCATCATTTCGCAATGGCCCGATACGCCCAAGGCTGCGTCGAATTCGATCGCCAAGAAATTGGGTACCGTAAGTTTTGCAGAGGCTTTGGATTTCTGCCAAAACGTGCGAAGACGACAGATATTGGGCTTGGGGGAGCTTTCCATCGACGATGCACTTCGTTCAGAAGTGGACCTCTGGGCAACAAGAGTTAGCCCCGAGGTTTTGAATGGCGAGCGATCCGACCAAGCCGATATTGAGACTGCATCCGAGCGCCCCGCAGCCAAGAGCACCCGGCCGACAAGCCGTCGTGCGCGGCCCTCAACCAAACTCGACCGCTGACCAGAATCAGCGCTTTGGCCCGCAATTTCGACGCCTGACAGAGGTGCTGCAGCGCGATCCGGCGGGTCTCGCGCTTCGCGCCGATCCAGCGGCGTTGGCGCCCGAGCGACTCCTCGTATTCGAAGTGAAGGGAAGCGTTGCGGCCTTTGCCCGAGCGATTGCCAATGTCCGGGGTCTCGAACTTATCGACGAGGAGGAGCTGCCGAACGATGAGGACAAGGCACCCGTCGCCTACCTGCTCGTTCCGGATTTGCGGGCGCTCCAGCAGATTGAATCTCTCTGGCGAACATGGGTAGGAGGCAGAGCTCTACCACAAGGATTTACCCCATGGCGGGACGTCTTCGCCTGTCTTCGTGACCTTCGTGTTTGGGGGCCGGCCGATCGCGTCCAATCCCTGGATGCGGATGTGCTGGTTGAGGAGATCGAAGGTCGGGAGGATGACGAACTCGTTCCTCTCGAAATCGAACTCGTGTTCCGTGCGTCGCCCGAAGCCGGGGCGATCAGTGAAGCGACGGTCACCGCTGCGGTCCGGCAAAGCGGCGGCCAGCTTCTCAGCCGCGCCCGGCTGGACGACATCGCCTACCACGCTATCCTCGCCGAATTGCCAGTCGCGGCCGTTCGAACTGTGGTCGAGCGTGCTCCCGGCAGCTTGGCCGGTGTCGAGCCGATCATGCACATACGCCCGCAGAGTGTCGTCACCGGGATTGAGTCCAATGATCTTTTGCAAGCTGCTCCCGCTCCCGCCCCGGGACCCGTCACCGCAGACCCGATCCTTGCGCTTCTCGACGGTGTCCCGGTCGCTGGCCACTCCTTGCTCCAGCATCATCTGAGCGTCGAAGATCACTTCGGGCTCGAGCCGGGCGCGCTTGTCTCGCAACGCTTCCACGGCTCGGCCATGGCCTCCCTCATCGTTCACGGAGACCGAAACAGGCCGGAGCCGCCGCTGCCCCGTCAGGTGCACTGCATACCGGTGCTCGGTAACAATGACCGCTTTCCTCCGGACAGGCTGATCATCGACCTGATCTATCAGGCGGTCATGCGTATGCGTACTGGCGATCAACCGTCGGCGCCGCACGTCATCATCGCCAACATTTCGCTCGGAAATGTCAGACGGCCATTTTACGGGCAGCTTTCGCCCTGGGCACGACTTCTCGACAGGCTGGCGTTCCGGTTCGGCATCCTGTTCCTCGTCAGTGCCGGCAATATCACGGCGCAATTTCCTGTGGCCGCCTTTGCAAACAGGGTCGCGTTCGAGGATGCCAACGCCGATCAGCGCGCACGCGGTGTTATCAACGCGGTCGCAGATCTCGTCGCCGACCGCCGGCTGTTGTCTCCATCGGAAACGATCAATGGACTGACAATCGGCGCACGCAATCTTGATTGGGTGCCTGCCGCTGACCGGGCATTGACGCGTGCAAATGTCAATCCTTATTCCGAGCTCGATACAGCCAATCCGTCCAGCGCTTTAGGACCCGGCTTTGCGGGCTCCGTAAAGCCAGACATTCTGATGCCGGGTGCACGAGAGCATCTTCGCGTCGTCGCGAGCGCGGAGAACATCACGGTCGCGCCGGCGAGCGCAAGTCGAGGAGCGGGACTCAAAGTTGCCGCGCCGCCGCGTGCTGGCCTTGAGAATGCCGAGGGGTTCACAAACGGGACGAGTGCGGCAACAGCGCTGGCCTCTCGCACAGCACATCGCATTCACGATGCCCTTGAGGCCGCTTACGGTCAGGAGTTCCTCCAGCTGACGAATGTGCAGCGGGCTGTTCTCATCAAGGCCCTGCTTGTGCACCCGGCGCGCTGGCCGAATGCGGCGGCCGGCCTGGTCAAAGAACTTCTCGGGCCATTTGGGCAGGGCCAGGCTCCGCGTCAAAAGGACAACATCCGCCGCTTCCTCGGCTATGGCGTGTTTGACAGCGATGATGCGGTCGCCTGTGCTGCGGACCGCGCTACCTTCTGGTGCGTGGGGTCACTTGGTCGCGAGCGAAGCGTCGATGTGCTGGTGCCGATTCCGGCTGCGATCGGCGGGCAGGCACGTGCTCATTCGGTGTCAGCCACATTGGCTTGGTTCACACCGGTCATTCCCGGTCGGAAATCCTATCGCGCTGTCAGGATGAAAATCCTCGATCCAGCCGAAATCGATGGCCTTGCCGTTTCGGCGGATGCGTGGCAACCGGATGGCAACCAGACTAATCGTGGCACCGTCTTCACGCGGGTGTGGAGCGGGGGACAGGCCGCGGTCGTCGCCAACGGCATGAATTTGCGCCTGAAAATCCAACGAGAGCCTGATCCGGCTTCCCCCATTGACGATCTGGTGCCTTTCGGTCTGGCCGTCACGCTCGCCATGCCCGGCGAGCTCAGGCTCTATGATCAGGTGAGAAACCAGGTTCAGCCGCGTCCGGCGCAGCGAGCTACCCCATAATCGAGGAAGACAGATATCGTGGTCGAGATACCTTCAAATTTCATCGGCGATTTCAAGGTTGGCGACAATCTCGTCTACAACGCCGGTGTGCTGCGCTCCCTCTGTGAGCACAATGGCGACAGCAGCCTGAATAAGCTCGTGGTTGTTCAGGTCGGCGCCATTATCGAGGCGGCGCTTGGGCAAATCATCTATCGCGCGCAAAATTTCAACCGCGAAGGCGTGCCCAACATCGCTGAAGCCGATAGGCAGGCAATCGAAGGCAAAAAGATCGACAAGCTCAACAACATCATCGATGTGATGCGCAAATACGACCTTCTCAATGAGCTCGGAGGAGGCATCTACGACGAGCTGCACACCCTGCGCAGATACCGGAACAAGGTCCACATTCAGGACGATAATGCGGACGTACCGCGTGACGAGGAAGTGGCTTTCACTTCAGAAAGATGCGTGTGGTCGCTGGGGCTCTGCGTGACTGTCCTTGATCTGTTAAGCCAGAAGTTTCCCCGCCCGGCCGGCATCGACAAATATGTCCAGCCGCTCTCCATTCCGGACGCCTAAAGGCGGAGGAGGTAGGCTCGCAGCGGGCGACAATTGAGAAGCGCCCGTACACCCCGTTATGACCCGCGTGTACGCCTCTTGTTCCCGTTCTGTGCGTTTAAGATCGCATAATGTATCGATCGGAACGGCCCGCAGGTTATCGAGGGGGCTGGCGGAAAGGCTAATCCAATTCTGCTTTGCTCATGATTTCAAACGGGTCGGCGCCGATCGCGCGGCTGATCTTCACGAATTCGGCCGCATCCAACCGGCGTTCCCCAAGTTCAAACTTGGAAACGAACGTTTGCCGTTGGCCAATACGCTGCCCTAGTTCGACCTGAGTGATGTTCGCAGCTTTGCGAGCCTCTATGAGCCCGTCGATCATTCGACCGTAAACTATTGCGTGGAACGAAGACAAATTAGCGCGCCAGTTAGAGAAACTGACGCCTTCAATAAAACCGATTTTCGGATACCCCAAAATAGGGTATCAATGGTTGCGTAGGCGCGGCTCACTCGCGTCTGCGCGGGCCGAAATCGGAGCATGAACATGGAACTGCGCCAACTCTCATTCTTCGTAGCCGTCGCGGAGGAGCTGCATTTCAATCGGGCGGCGGCACGCATGTGCATCGCCCAGCCGGCCTTGAGTGCGCACATCCAGGCGTTGGAGAAGGAGCTCGGTGTCCGGCTGCTTGATCGGTCGACGCGTCGGGTCGAGCTGACGCGGGCAGGGGAGGTGTTCTACGATCGGGCCGTGCGGATCATCGGCGATGTCGGGCTGTCGATGGATGTGGCGCGGTCGGCTGCCGGCAAGGCCGCGCGGACGATCAAGATCGGGACCGTCTATCCCGCGACCATCGGCGTGCTGCCGGCGTTTCTATCGCGTATCGGCCGGAAGTTTCCTGATGTGGCGCTGCATGTGACGAGCGGCTCGACCAGCGACATCATCCGCGGCTTGGAAAACGGCCAGATCAATCTCGGCTTCATTCGTCCCGTCGAAAACATCGGTTCCTTGCGCTTCTTCTCGATCGCCCATGAGCGCTATCTGCTGGCAGTCGAGAAGACGAGTCCTCTGGCACTTCGAAGCGAGATCGACATCGAAGATCTGAGGAAAGAGAAGATAATCGCCTTTTCCCGTCAGAACCTTTCCTATTCAGAGCGCTATTTCTCCGAGATGTTCGAGACCCATGGGCTGACTGGCAACATCGCCTACAGCTGCGACGACACGTTCTCACTGGTGTCGCTGGTCTCCGCCGGCCTGGGCATCGGCTTTGCGCCGGAATGGACGAAGTATTTGCCCAACCGCAGTTTCGAGCTTCGGCCCGTGCGCGGCGTCGATCTGAAGATCGGGCTTGGAGTTGCCTGGAACAAGGAAGACCCAACGGCGTCGCGGGACGACATCATTGATATTGCCCGGTCGCTGGCGCGGCCGGGAAGGTGAGGTAAGCGCTCAATTGCGCCCTGCTGACGCCTTTCGCGGCAACGTGCTTCTAGGACAGCATCTCTAGACCGTGTTTCCGGACGATCGCGAGCAGCTTCAGTGCGGGGCCGCTCGGCCGCTTGGCGCCGGTTTCCCACTTTTGCACGGTCGACTCGCTGGTGTTCAGGTAGCGCGCGAAGACTGGCTGGCTGACATGGTTGTTCTCGCGCAGCGCCTTGATCTCACCCGGCGACAGCTCCTGCGGGATGGACAAGCAAGTCTCATCAAATGTCTTCATAGTTTCCTTGTCGATGGTGCCTGCCGCATACATATCTTCGACGGCGCTATGGATCGCCTCAAAGGCATCGCTCTTGAACTTGCGCTTAGTCGTCATTGCAAATCTCCAGTAGGGCGCCGGTCCCGATTTCCGTATCAAGCTCGGCCTGCGTCTTGCGCCGATAGAGTTCGGCGAGCTTCCGGAAAGCCATGAGCTCGTCGTCATCGATGTTTGCGCGGTCCTTCTTCGCAAACAGATAGGCGAACACCCAATATTCACCGGCTTTCGCCAGAACGATCGAACGATGCATGTTATCGTTGAGCCGCTTCTTGAACACGCCGCCACCGAGATCGTCAGCCTGTCCGCGTGCGACTTGCTCAATCGCCTTGCAAAGGGCTTTGTCGGAGATCCGCGCTTTCTTCGCTGCCTTGGAAAACCACGCCGTTTTGAAAGTCCGTTCTGACATCGCTTCATATAGCACTAGGTGCTACACCTATCAAGTTGTCGGGAAAGATTGCGGAGACTACGCTGCTTCCCATACCTGATTCAAAATCCTGGCAGCAAGCGCCGCCTTGTCCTGCGGCAAGAAGCGGCCGTAATGGTTCGCAACCATCTCCGGTGTGTCTTGGATGGCGTAGCTTGCCTGCTCGTAGGACCCGGTTTGCTTCAGGATATGCGTGGCAAGGACATCTCGGACGTTATGGGGACCATGCGGAAGCAAGCCCTTGATGGCGCCGCGACCGGTATATGGATTGTAGATCCCATAGCGTTGGATCGCCGTTCGCCAAGCCTCGTAAAAGGTCGTCTGGTCGTAAGACGCATCCTTGGTCTTGGTTTTGACCGTCTTCACGAACAGGGTGCCCGGGTCTTCGGCGCCAGCGAGCAGCACGGTGCGATGACGCTCGATATACGCGTTCAGATGGGGATAGAGATCCTGCAGGTTCGGAAGCACCAGACGGAACGGCTTCGAACCGAAGAATGAGGAGTTTGCATTTTTGAAGGCATTGGAAGGGATCAGAACTTCCCAACCGCCATCGCGGTCGCTCCAGCGGATCTCTCCACGCTTCATGTCTTCAAGACGGCGCTCCGACGTCGGGAAATGTCCTCGCGGGCAAACAAGCAGTTGCCTGAGGTTCTTCTGGCGCAGTCCGAGATGGAGGCCGAGGCGCAACATCAGGAAGGATCGAACCGCTTCGGCCGCTGACCGCGGGTAACGATCTTGATCCGGCATGCGTCTGATGATTTCGTCGGTGATCTTGCGATACTCGGCGAGCGGACTATCGGCCTCGAGCACGGACATGATCGGCTCGAAGGGATCGCGGTGAACGCCCGCGACTCGCTGAATCTCCCTCGAACGTTGCGACGCATGCTTGAAGACGATGTCGCACGACGCATGCCAGTCCTTCTGCGCCGCAGCGATCTCCGCAGTTGTCACGAGACCGGGGATTGGTTTGGTGTTCTGGACGAGTTCCGGATGCTGCCACATCCAACCCGTTTCGGGCCGAACCATGCCGAGAAGCACGCTCAGCATGTCTTCTTCCCATTTGGTGTAGAAGCCACGCCGCTTCTCGCGCCACTGCAGGTACCAATCCCATATCCCCGGGAAGACAAGCAGACCAAAGGTCAGCTGGCTGAGCGGCACACCATAGCCTTTGACCGCGCTCTTAGGTGAAGCTGCCAGGGCGCCGAACATGAGGCCCAGATGCTCAATCTTCTGTGCAGCCGTCTCCTCTCCCCAGACGCCATTGCGCTGGAACCCGAGCGTCGTCAGGGTCGCCGTCTTAAAGCGTACGAGGTTTGCCATCTCCATGGCGAGCCGGGGAGGGGCATCGACAACACCAGCAAGCAGGTCCGGATCGTCAATCGCCACGTGATCGGATTCTCTACTCCACTCCATGTTGTTCGATGCAAGTCGCGGAGAAAGCGAGCTTCCATAAGAGATGCCAGGAAAGCGAATGGCATATCGCTGCCGGATCGCGGCTGCCTGGAAGCGTCGATAGTCGGTCGTGCCGGAGATGATCACGCGGCGTACCCAATCGATGATCTCCTCGCGCTTGCTGAAGGGCAGGCTATTGAAGTCATCCGGCAGGTGCCAGGCGAGCCGCCGCCGCTCGGCAGGACTGACGTCACTCTCGAACTCATGTCCGGATACTGATCGTGACTGATGTGGCAGCCGTTCTTTGAAGTATCCGCTAGGGAGCCGATAACGTTCCTCAATGAGGGGCGAGGATCTCGAAACTGTCCGTCGACCTTGGGACGCGTGTGCCGTTCGTCCAACTGAGCAGTGTCTTATTATCGAAGGTCTCATGGTCGCCGGCGACTGCCCGGTGGAGATGCCAGTACGTGTCACCGTGTCGGCGCATCTGGTAGTTCAGCGCTTCTTGGAAATCTGACGGATTTTCAGTCCAATCGAAGAGAGGCGCCGGATGCTCCTCGATCGCCCTTGGTGGAACACCTGGCTTTGCCCTCGGCCGCGTCGACGGTGTTAGTCGTGCTGCGCTCGACGTATTGCTTTGCTTCACAATAGGTTCGCGGGTAGCGCGGCGGGGGCTCTCGATCGGCGGCGTGGGCGTCGGCCGGTCGTGCTCGACAGGTCGTTCCTGATCGATCCAGCGGATGATCGCTTCGAGCCCGGATTGCAGGCCCTTTTTGAGCGCGGGGGACATCTCATCTTCCAAGCCGCAGACGTCAGAAACGGATTGCCAATCGATCCGGCCCATCCGCGTCGGCGGATGTTTGCGGTAAAGGATCAAGCTGGAGAGATAGGGCTTGATGTTTTCTAGGGTCCGCCCGGAAACAAGTGGCGCGACGCGGGCATCGCAGAAGTCGGAAATCTTACGCTGAAAATGAAGTGATGAAGCAGATTGGGTTTTCATGAGATCCAGAATTCGTATCGCTGATCGGCACGGGTGCCGGGGCGTGGCCTGCTAAGGCCATGTGGTAAACGAACTCTAAATTCGACCCGGAGATGCGTGTGAAATCGTATCGGCAAACGCTCCGGCTGTGCTAAGCGTCAATCATGGGATTCGGGGTCTTCATTCATCGCTCAGATTCGATTTACGACGACAGCCCGGCAGATCAGTACCAGTTTCCAAGCCAATATCTTGGACGGGTGCGGGCCTGCCTTGGCGATTGGATCATCTACTATGAGCCGCGGAAGGTTGCGGCGACGCGGGGCTATTTCGCTGTCGCCAAGGTGGCCGAGATCATCCCAGATCCAAAGGCGCCGGGCATGTATCTCGCGCTCATCGAACCGGGTAGCTATCTCGACTTCATCAATCCGGTTCCTTTCAGCGGAACAGACGGTGTGGTTGAGCGGGGCGTTCTAAACGAAGAGGGCAAGATATCGGGCAGGGCACAGTCTGCGGTAAGGCCTATTTCGAACGCAGACTTCAACCGTATCGTCGGCAGTGGTCTTGACGAGCAAGAGCCAGAGTTGCCGCGGACCGGGGAATTGGACACTAGGATCTCGGTTGAAGGACTGGGGGAAGGCGTTCAAACGCCGTTTGTGTTCGAGCAAGAGCGCAACCGCGTCACACAGCTCTCGTCACGGATTGTTCGTGACCGGTTGTTCCGCCGCCTCGTCGTTCAGGCCTACGACAAGCGCTGTGCAATCACTGGCCTGAAGCTCATCAACGGCGGTGGGCGCGCCGAAGTCGATGCAGCGCACATACGGCCGGTTGAGGCGAAAGGGCCGGATATCCTGACCAATGGTATCGCTCTGTCCGGCACGGCGCACTGGATGTTCGATCGCGGCCTGATCAGCCTTTCCGATGACCTCGACATCTTGGTTTCCAGGCATGCCAACGACCCAGACAGCATTCTAGGACTGATCAACAAGACCGGGCGGGCGATCGTGCCGACGCGGGCATTTGAGAGGCCGCATCCACATTTCCTGCGCTGGCATCGCGAGAATTGTTTCAAGCAGTGACGAGCTAACGGAGAAACGCACAGAATGTCTCGATCGAATTTCAGCGAAAATACTAGGCTCATCTTGGCGCACCGCGCGGCTTTTCGGTGCTCTGCGCCGCATTGTGACCGGCTGACTGTCGGTCCGGGCCTGAAACCGGATCAAGTTGAGAAGACGGGGCAAGCGGCCCATATTTATAGTGCCTCTGAGCTTGGACCCCGCGGTCAGGGCGGCTTAGAGCCCGAGGAGCTCAAAGATGCAAGCAATGGCATCTGGATGTGCGGTCATCACTCTGATCTGATCGACAAGAATACCGGTGTTCGTTATCCCGCTACGGTTCTGAAGAGCTGGAAAGCGTTGCACGAGTTTCGTATCGCCTACGAGCACAGCGGTCGGACCAACGCGTTTGGGTTCATTCGCGAATTGCGGATCGAACGGTCGGCGCTGTTTGAGCCCGGTACGACCGTCGAACTCGGCAAGACAACTTTTCTAATTGGCGGTAATTCCGCGGGAAAGACAGCGCTTTGCCAGTGGTTCTCGGTAATCGATAGCCCACAGCATCTTTCGCGTTGGCTGGAGCCGACGGAGCTCGCATACACGATTGAGTTCGATGTGCTGAGTGAGCACAGGCTTGCGGTCCGCACAGGTGACGGCAAAGTGCAGATTAAATTGAACGAGACAGAGGTTGCCTTTAACCATCATCGCGTTGCAGTCGTCTTTGTAGAGGACAAGGGCGAGCGTAAGTATCGCGACGATCTTCAACTGTTCAGTGATGTCTTGAAACTGGATCCCGTAAGCGTTCGGTCCCTGGCCGGGTTAGTCACGGGGCTATCCTTTGTGGAGTCGGCCGAGTTTGTTCACGAAGAAAGTGATGAGGGCGAATGGCAAGATAACCTTTATTGCCGCATTCCCAATCGAGGCAGAATAAGGTATCGCGCGCTTTCAGGTGGTGAAAGAAGCCGAGTTCTGCTGGAATTCGCAATCAGCCAGGCCCGGAGTGTTTCTACGTTTGCTCCAGCGCTGCTCATTATGGAATGGAACGGCTTTGCGATTGACGAGGCTGGCTTCGAACACTACACCACCTATCTCTCGGGGCCGGATTGCCCTTTTCAAACTATTATCACGCGATACGAGACGACGCCATTGATCGAAGGCCTAGGTTGGCAGACATACCGTATCGCGCGCAAATACGGTGAGGTCGGAACGATCTTACCTGCAGTCGTGGGACAGAACACCGCGTTTCCTTGATCGGATCGATGCGCTTTTAACAGCTCAAAATCATCACCCGTGACTGCTTGCAACCTCTCACATTTCTTTGGTCGATTTGACCTGAGACCCATCTTCCCTCCAGTTTTCGGGAGAGTCTTTGGTTTTCAATCTGGCCTCATGCGGCCTGTTTTTCCAGAGCGATTTTCATTGCAGTCATTGGGCGTGATATTGCCCAGTGAGGAATGTGGTCGTTTTCGGTTGTAGTCCTCCTTCCATTCGGTGATGTCTGTCCGCGCTTGTGCCAGCGGTGAGAACAGGGTTTCGTTGAGGCATTCGTCGCGGAAGCTGCCGTTGAAGCTTTCCACGAAACCGTTTTGCATCGGTTTGCCTGGTGCGATGTAATGCCATTCGACGCGCGTGCCTTGGCACCACTTGAGAACGGCCATGCTCGTCATCTCCGTGCCGTTGTCGGAAACAATGATCCGTGGCTTTCCGCGCCGGGCGATGATGGCATCCAGTTCCCGTGCAAGCCGCAGCCCTGAGAGCGATGTGTCGGCGACCAGCGCCAGGCATTCGCGGGTGAAGTCGTCAACGACAGCCAGAACCCGAAAGCGACGACCATCCGTGAAAGGGTCGCTGACGAAGTCGAGGCTCCAGCGCTCATTGGCATGCGGCCGTCGCGTGCCCAAGGCACGCTTGCGACCACCACGTTTGCGCAGGATCAGCTTCTCTTCCCGATAGAGACGCCGGAGCTTCTTCAGGTTCATGACGATCCCCTGCCGATCCAGCATGACGTGAATGCGCCGATAACCGAAACGACGGCGCTCGGACACCACCATCTTCATAGCTTCACGGATATGACCGTCGTTGGGCCGGATGCTGCGGTACCGCACGCTCGACCGATCAATGGACAAAACCTCGCACGCCCGACGCTGGCTCACACCATGCTTCTCGCAGACATGAGCTACAGCATCCCGCTTCACATCGGGCGTCAAATTTTTTTGCGGCAACATCCTTCAAAATGGCATTATCCAGCATGGTCTCGGCCAACAGCTTCTTCAGGTTGGCGTTCTCATCTTCGAGAGCCTTCAGCTTGCGGGCGTCGGAAACCTCCATGCCGCCAAACTTCGCCTTGTATTTGTAGAAGGTCGCCTCGGATACACCGTGCTTGCGGCAGACATCGGCCGTCTTCAAGCCGATCTCCTGCTCCTTCAAAATCCCGATAATCTGTTCGTCCGTGAACCGTGAATGCTTCATGCCCGTCTCCTCGTTGTGACGGACTCTACCAAAAATTGGAGGAAGATCAGGGTCTCAGGTCATCCACCAATTCCACCGTTCCGCTCGACCAATATTACGCGGAGTGTGCCATCGGCGGCGGCGGCTCGTTCATTATCCCCGTGCGCAAGGCGCGCGACTTTGCGAGCGCAATCCGCCGGAAGCTGCTGCTCGAAGTGAGCGGGCTAACGCCTGGCTGGACTCCCCAGCCAGCCGCCGTGACACCTCCAGTCGATTGTTTGATCGGCGAGAAATATCCGGGCTTTCTTGAACCGGCATTCCGGAACCTGTTCATACAGCTCTTGCCGGTGTTGCTTAGGTAATTTATTTTCAGTGCTGGTCAGGCAAGCGTCCATGTTCAGCAGCCTAGATGGTTTCAAACGACCAATCTGCTGGCTCGTCAGAGCGCGATTTAGTCCTGGTGGGCGGCGGCGGTTCACCTCTACGGTCTTCCTTTGGCTCATCATGGACCCATTGACCTGCCACTCCGGTTTCATCAGGCTGCGATTGGAGCCTTGGCGGCTCTTGAACCCAGGTTTTTGGACGACCAGAGTTGGAGTTCCCCGCTTCATTCAGGTGCGGCTGGTTGCGCCTCGGAAATCATAAACGAGGTCATGGGGCCGAACCTTCTTTGCAGTCTCTAGACCATCCTCCGTCTTTCGCGCGCATTTGCAGGCGCTCGGAATGCTATCATGCAGGGTACGATCGTTTGTCGCGACAGCGCACTTTATGAAAACGGCTTGGGTCACAATTACACGCTTGACGGGAATTTAATTAAGCGTACTCTAAAGTAACGTTTGTCGGGGAGGCGAAAATGAGCAATGGCAAATACACGACACTAGTAGTAGGCGAAGAAAACCCACCCATCACAACTCTGGCGCTAGGAGAGGAAGATCCCCCTTTGACCACCCTTGCAAAAGGGGAAGAAGATCCGATCGACACTATGGGAGGTGGCCCGAGAACCATGGTAGTCGGAGAAGGAGATCCTCCAATTACGACACTTCCGCTGAGCGAGGAGACCAATGTGGTCACCACATTGGCTATCGGAGAAGAGGATCCAGACGTAACAACAAAGGCAGTTGGTGAAGAAGACAAGATGTAAGCAGTGGGAAGTTTACATTGCTGCTCGTTGCCGGTGGACAGCTCGACCAAAATATTGGTCGACTTTTGAAACGTATCCTAGAACGAGGGGTGCCGTATTTCGACATTCTGCTCGGTCCGGAGTTGATCCCACGTATCGTCATCGACCTCGATGACGAAGTGTTGGTGGTGAATGGAAGAGCCCTGAATCCATCTAGCTGTTTCATTCGCCATGATGTCTTCTTGCAGCAGGCCATCAAGAGCGCAGAAGCCCAGGCCGCTGCGCTGAACTGGTACTATGCCGTGCGAGGCTGGGCTCTCAGTCAAGATAAAATACGGGGCTTCAATCGGCGCTCGTATATGAGCGAAAATAGCAAGATTCAAAATCTATTATGCGCTCGAAAATTGGGACTCAAGATTCCGAGGACGATCGTCGCGAGCCGGCCCTTTGAAAACATTGCAACTCTGCCAGACTCTTGCGTTTGGATACAAAAGCCGGTTGCTGGCGGGTCCTACACTACCTTGCTCTCAGATTGTCATCCTCGAAACAAACTGGATGAGTTCCCGCGCTTCATCCAACACCGTCTCCTGCGGCCGGAAATGCGCGTTTATAACATCGCGGGAAAGCTATCGGCCTTTAGGCTGGAGAGCCCAGATGTAGACTACCGAATTTCGCATGACGTCAAAATTAGTGCTGTTGAAGTTCCAGACGAGATTAAATTGCCGCTCACAGCACTTTGCAATGAACTCGGAATAGATTTCAGTGCGTCCGATTTCATGCTTGATGATACCGGGGACTTCAATTTCTTAGAGATCAATACGCAGCCGATGTTCGCTGCGTTTGATCGTATCGTGGAGGGGCGGTTGTGTGACGACATTATAAACCACCTCGCGGATCAACAGAACTGACGGAGGAATGCATGGCAAATACGATGGTATATGTCGGCGTTGGAGCAACGTTGGAAGATGCAGTGAAGGCAGCTCACGATCAGATCCCCTTTCGTCCGGAGTCGGACTATACCGTTTCGCGCGTAATCGATTGGGGGATGCAGTTTGGGGGGTTCATCCCGGATAGGCTGATATACGTGAAAGTCGTTCAAGATGAGCACGCTCCATTCATGACGCCCGGTAAGCTGACCGAAGGTGAAGCGCTAACTTAGAGGTGTGTCTTGCAAAAATAATCGTTTTAAACGTAATGGCGAGTTGTACCTCTGTTCTGACGAGGCTTGCTTTTAGCTTGTTGCCCGTATGTTCACGTTCGGGAGATCCTAACTGAAGTGCAACACGCCGGTTTTCAGGGTAGGGGTTCAGCCTCCCTCTTGCAAATGTGCCCGGAACACTTCGGCGGGTGTTCTGTAGTCGAGGCACTTTCTCGGCTGGTCGTTGAGATGGCGAGCAAGCTGGATGAGCTTGCGTTGCGACACGCCTGCAAGGTCGGTATCGCCTGGCATGTATCGACGGATGCGCTTGTTGATGTTTTCCACGGCACCTTTCTGCCACGGCGCGCTGGGGTCACAGAACCAGCTCCGCGCGCCGATGCCATCTTCCAAAGCCCCGAAGCCGGCAAACTCCGTGCCGCGATCAAAGGTGAAGCTCTGCCGGGCAAAGGCCGGCAAGGGAGAGAACGTTTCGATGATGTTGTCCATGATCGGCCGCGAGTGGCGGCTCTGGTTCTTGATCATGACGGTGTAGCGGCTCTTGCGCTCGATCAGCGAGGTTACGTTGGCGTTGCCCAAATCACGTTGGAAGATCAACAAGTCGCCTTCCCAATGCCCAAACTGCGAACGATCACCAATGAAATCAGGACGTTGCGATATCCTGCAGTCAGCGGGAAAAGTGCCGTCGCGCGGCTTCCTCGAGCCGCGGGGGCGGCGTTTGCGGCGGCCTTCCGACAGATGCTGATAGAGCTCCAGCGCCTGATCGTCCTTGCCGTAGATGAAGCGATAGATCGTCTCGGTACAGACCCGCACGGCGCTCACGCCATCGGCGAGCAGACGACCGGCGATCTGTTGCGGGGACCAAAGCGCCTTCAGCTGCTCGATCACCAGTTCGCGCAATTGTGGGTGCCGCACAAGCTTCCTCAAACGCTGCCGCCGCTCTTTGCGGATATCGTCAGCAACGGTCGGGAAGTAACCGCTATAGTCGGGCAGCTCGCGATCGCGGAAGGTGTTGCGCCGGATCTCACGATAAATCGTCGATCGATGACGACCAAGTTCGCGTGCCATTTCTTTGATCGGCAGTTTTCGTTCGACAAAGTGGAAGAGGCGGCGTCGATCGGCCAGATTCAGCTGCGAATAGCGTCGGGACATGCCAAAATCTCCAAGGGGAAACCATTGAAATCATTGGCATGTCGCACTTCAAATTAGAATGTACCTTCTGTGCTCCGATAGTCGCATAATGTATCGGGCCCTTATCAACCAAAGACAGCAACGGCTGATTTGACGATGATCCCACCATCCGGACTTCTGCGTAGCTGACGGCCGGTGGCGGCGCGAAAGACTTGCAACAATTGTAGCGCCGGCGGCACCCGCGACCACAGGGTTTTGATGCGTTCCACGCCATTTCGGCTTTTTCGCACTGCCTGGCCCGTCACAATGCGCTGTGACCAGCGGAAGCCGATCTCGTGGAAATACAGATCGGCGTGCTGCGGGCTGATATGATGAAAGACACCGGGAATGGTGCGGCGGACGCGGGCATTGAAACCTTCGACCGAATCGACATGAACGGCGTCACGAACATAGTCGCGGCTGGAATGCTTCACAGTGTCATGCCTGGCATAGTTCTCGCCAAGGGCCATGAACGCTGTCGCCTCATCGCTCATCAAATAGGCGTCGGGGTCGATCTGCGCTTCGGCGGTGCGCGCCGCTGCACGGAGCGAAAGACCCGTCACCACCGCAGCACGCGCGTCACCGGCCGGAGTGCCGGGTGTGACGTCATCTGGTCGCTGCACGATCACCATGACCGGCGTCTTCTGGGTGTTCGGCAGTCCTTTTCGGCCTCGGCCAGGCGGTGGATCGTCCGGATTTATTCTTGCTCGCCCACCGAGATAAAAATGGTCGATCTCCACCGTGCCATCGAGCATGTGTTCGCGCGCCGCCATGAGACGCAGCGCGTGTCCCATCCGCCAGGCCGTCGGTTGGCTCACCCCCAGAGCCTCGGCCAGGCGCACCGAGGACAAACCTTTATCCGACTGCAGCATCAGCCACATGCCCTTCTCAGAGGAAGCTTTGTGGAATGCATCGGCGTGTGGGTCGTCACCGTAAACTGGAAGCGACAATCGCCGCTGGAGCATTGATAGAGACCCGGGCGCGCACGCGGCCTGCCCATATCGCGCCTGGCGATTGCGATCGAGCGCTTGTAACCACAGGCATGGCAAACTCTCCCGGCCGGCCACACCATGCTTTCCAGCAATCGCCGACACTACTCCTCATTTCGAAGGCCACGACCATATCTTCCGCGGTCCGAATGTTGGTAAGCGCTGCAAGCATCCCCGACATTCTCATCTCCTTCGGATCACCCCCGAAGAATCGCACGGCAGCCCTTGAGCATCAAGCTTCTTGCTGTCTTTGGTTGATAAAGGCCATGTATCGTCGGGAATTCTTGAGGCAGACCGTGCCGACTCTGCGGGCGTTTGCCTATCAGGAGAGTGGGTCGTTGCAAGTGGCTTGAGGCTCAGCGAGGGAGGCAGTTGCAACCTCGGAAGTCTATTCGCCATTATCGGGATTTCTTGGTCGCGGCGATATCGGCATCGACTAGAAACGTTGGCGTGAACCTATTCGACGCCGCGCTGTTAAATCGAAAACTTTCGTTCGGGAGCATGTTCGCGTCGATGGCGAAGCCGTCCGGCGCGAGCGGATGCCATGGGTTACAGTAGGTTGAATTCGGCGGAGATGCGGAAATCCGGTTCGTGCGATACCAATGGCTGCGCTTCTCGCATATGGGGCCCGGGCGGAGCTGGCGAAAATGGAAGAGGTCGGCCAAAAGACGCAGGGATAGGCACACGTCTCCTCACAGCGGGCCGCCAACGACGCCAGGAACGGCTGGTGTGTAGCGGGCGACCACGTTGCCTGCTTGTGAATCTGTCAAACCAATACCCAGATTGAGTATGTTCACAACTTCATGGCGAAATGTGACAATGTAAGGCAGGCCGATGAAGGCTTGCGCGATCAAGTTTTGTGCGGTCATTCGATGACAAATTACGGGAGGCGGTCATGGCGGCAAAGGTTTATGAAGTGGCGAAGCTCGAGCTTCGTTTCGCAACTACTACTGAGCAGACTCCACTCTTGAGCGTGTCGGCAGAAGGGCGCGCGATCACTAACGGCTGGACCGACCCGGAACTGGCTGTTTGGTCCTATGCCGAAGCGCCAGCCGACGGCATCCTGGATCTCGACTTCATCGCCAACCCTCCGGCAGATGATCTAGGAGGCAATGCCGCCACAGAAGGTACCCGCGCGTCGCTGATCTTGCCCGTGCCCGGATGGGTGAAAGGGGTGCGTGTACACTGCTCGCGGAACCACGAAGAGGCCATGCTCACTGAAGACGCAAAAGGTGAGGCGGTTTCGGATGCAATGCCACTGCCTTGGCCATTTCCTTGGTATCGTCCGCCCGAAGCCATTCTCCGGATGGAGGAGCCTCCGGGTGGCCCTGTTGACACGGGTGGACGATCTGACATCACGACCGAGCCCAGCGAAACTTCGGATCCATCGAACTCCGGTGAGCGTAGCAACTAATGGCCGCTGTCCTGGCCGCACTTGAGCTTTGGCTAGAGGACCATGACAAGTTGGTTTCTCTCGTTGGTGGAGTTGTCGGTTTTCTCGGATTTCTTCTGGCGATAGGTAGCCTAATCTATAATATTCGAAACAACACCAGAACTCGCGACTTCACATCCGTGATTGCGCTGCAGAAGCTGATTAACGAGGAAAAGCTGCGGTTTCAGGAAGTCGCGAGGGTGAAACCTCGAAATCAAGAGCACTACAAATGGGCTGCCGCGGATTATTTCAACACGTTGGAGCTTGTGGCGTTCACGCTGAACAAAAGCCTCATAGGCAGCAGAACTGGAGATTACCTTGTCGATTGGATGAAGGCAGAGCTGGACTGGATTTATCAATCCAAAACTCAGGGTTCTGTGATGCGCGAACTTATGGCTGGCTCCGCGATCAACCCGTTCAAAGAGATTTTTGAGTTTCATCCGCCTCGCCGCCCACTTCCCGAATCTGAACTTCGGATCCCGATAAAATATCCCAACTCGGACAACTCTCCGAAGTGACAGGTATAGTTCTGATCGCGGTTGCCGCGCCGAAATTATAGTTGCGCTACACCGCAACGGCGATGGGTATCGTCGGAAAATCGCCCGCAACGCCAATGCCGTTTCGATGATGCTGGTGTAGCCAAGCTTGCGGCGCGAAGGGGCACGATTTCGACTATTGGCTGGGTTCTGTCAGTGCCGCTCGAATTCTCTGGTCGTGCACCCGCACCGATCTCGACGATGCCGAACGTCGGGCGCTCCTGAAGAAGTATCTCAAAGGCTGGGCGATGGGCAGCGAATTTGCCGACCGCAATCCCCGCGCCGCCACCGATCCGCTTCGGTGCGACATCGAAAGCCGAGCGCGCATCCGCCTGATCGATGCTGAAGCGATCGTATTGAAATCGGAGCCGGTCGGGCTCGATCGCGAGATGCGGGTGATGCAGAGCTTCCCGCACCATGGCGCTTGACGCGCCGGCGGAGCTGCGTGATCGATCAGTCAATTTCGCCGAAGCGGTACTCGACCACGAGCGCCGCAAGATGAAGAATCACGGTCGCGCGCTCACCAAGGTCAGAGACGAGGAGCGGCACGAGGCGCGCAAGGATGCCAAGAAGCTGCGCTACGCCGCTGAATTCTCCGCCGTTCTGTTTGGCAACAAGCGCTTCACTGCACGCTCGCCGACACCCGCTGGCCCGCCAGTGTCAGACCACCGGCTTCGTTTGATTCAAAACCGCATCCCATTCTTCGATTTCCGTGTCGAAGCCTTGATTGGGCTCCAGATTGTTCTTGAAAATACTGTCATCGGGAACCGGGCGGAGATCGCCCTTTGCCGCCTTGATCAGCGCGGCGACCTCCTCATGTGCCTCCCGGACGTACTGGCGTTTGCCACCAATGTCGAAGGCGGAAAGTATGCCGTCCTTGCGCTTTGACGGACCAACGGGCATCGGCCCGCTGGCTGCTTGGGCATTGAACCAAAATCGCTCGCCGACGGGTTGAGTCAAGCTGGAAAGAGTTGACAACTCAGCCTGTACCGCCTTTACGGCCTCGGGCGTAAGCTCTTGCACGTATTCAGATCTATTCACATCGAGAAGCGTGTTACCCAGGTCTTCATCGAAGCCCTTTATAGTTTTGCGAATCCGTAGCACCTTCGTGCCATCAAGCTCGAATTTCTGACCATTTGCCCAAGTGAATGTGATCATTTTGCCCTCCACCCTCCTGGCATTCTCCCGGCCGCCACGTTTGCAAGTGCAACTTGTATTAGAGAAGCATAAAACTGCATGTCGGGCAAGTGGGACACTGTAACGGGGGTTCGCGTGCCGGTACTTTCGAGGCTTGGCGCACTCCCTGTTAGTCGATCATGGTTGGCGGCCAGTTTTGACCACGGCCCACCGATTCGCGGCCGTCCCACAGTCGATCCAGTCGTAGTCGCGGCGAGGCGTAACAAAGCAAAGACGCGGTTCGAGCGCACGAGCTTGTACGGCTCCTTGAAATCCTTCCGCCGCGGTCAGTCCCGTCAATAGAACAGAAGTGATTCGCGGCCTGGGAGGCACTAAGGCTATTTAGCGTTATCCCGCTCGGTGAAGCGGCATCGGGGCTGTCAACTTGACGCTCTTTCACGCATTTTGGCCGAAGTGCTTTCCTCTCTGAGTTTGCCGGGGGCGACGGCTCGATTGTAGAGGAGGCAGCCTCCGGCCGTTGCCGGGCAGCTGTATGGACATTCACCACATCGTCAGTGATCTCGTCAATTGTTTTTGGCTCTTGCCATGGTCAGCGTTCGACGCATTACTTGGCCTGGGTCGTCTGCTCGGTGTCGGTCGCTGGCTGTTTAAAGCCCATTTCGGTCAGCGCCTGAATATTCTCTGGCATAGATTCAGTCCCCGGCGTCGCGCCGTTCACTTTGACGATGAGAGCGACGAGGTGGAGATACTCCGTCGGCGTGAGACTCCCAGGGCTCACCTTCGGCATCCGAGTCTTGACAAAATCGTAGAGCGCACCAACCGAACCCTCGTACCATTTGTTTCGGAACAGAGGGCCCGCGAGCGGCGGGCCAAGGCCACCCAACAACGTCGCCCCATGACACCCCCTGCAGCGGCCGCTATACACGATGCCGCCGGTCGTCGATTGTTCAGCGGTGAATTGAAGAGGTCCCAACGCCGTGGGTGTGGCCTGCGGGCCAGCGGCGATCTCCTCAGTCGTGTGAAGGCCCACGGCCGCAAAGGCCAATCTGACTTGTTCGCAGTCGGGAGTGGTCGCCACCTGCGCGAAAACGAGTTCGTTGCACGCATCGTAGCTCGCCTTTGCGGCATCTAAGAACGTCGAGGTCGGGATGAGTTTAGTCGTAAGCGCTCGATATACGATGCGGCCAACCTTACCCGTTCCGATGCCCGCAACGGTGACACCCGACTGGCTACCCCCTTGCGAGGCAAGGAAGAGGGCTCGGTTGACGATTCCACTATTGATATGAACGCACCCGTTGAAGAAATCCGTCGTACTACTGCAGATGCGGTCAAAGGTCGTGACACGATCGCTGTAGTGGTCTGGCTGGCCCTTGTTGGCAGCGGAAAAGTTTGCAGACTTTAGAAAGCCCCCTGTGGTTGGCTGCTCCAGGCTACGGACGGGGTTCGAAGCTGAGTGACCCGGCAGATCTTCGCCTATCAACCAGTCGTCGTCACCACCGGATCTAGAAGCAAGAGTTCCGAAAAAATCGGCAAAGGATTCGTTGAGGGCGCCTGACTCGTTCACGTAAATAAGGTCGGCCTCGGAAGCGATTACGCCATGCATAACTTCATGGGCGGCAATGTCGAGCGAGCGTGTATAGCCTGTGCCGTATACCATTACATTTGGAGCAGGACAGGTGTTTCCGGGGCGAGGGCACCATTGCGCGTTCGCAAATCCTCCGTAGCGAACGTGGGAAACAAGGGGGCCGCCCAGAGCATCGAAACTGAGTCGGCCAAACTCGGATTCCAGGTACCTGTAGACGATTTCGGAATTTGCGTACGCCGCCTGCGCTTCGGCGTCAGGAGCCGCAGCGCCTTGTTGGTTGGTGACTTCGTCGTAGCTCAAGGAGCCCGGGAAGACCTGCCCGTCGGCCAGATCAAATACCTGCCTTCTAAGCGCTGACCTGTGGTCTCGGAAGAAGTAGACTACCTCTGAGGTTGCCGCGTCGACGAAAAACGAAAAGTTGCCGATGTCGACCTTCCACGTGAGCTTAGCCTTTCCTGGCGCGAGATGCAGGACCGCAGGATCGAAGATCGCCAGATCGGCCTTCACTGCCGGCGCTTCTCCTTCTTCGGCAGCCAACTGAGATTTGAGCTGCTCGGCGGCGTTGGTGAGGATGCGCTTATGTTCCGTCTCGGCCGTCGTTATGGCCACTTCGCGCGATATGCTCGGCTGCATTTGGGTCGGAGGAGTGATACTGGCGAAGTTGCCTGTGATCGACGTCACATCCGCCGTCGGCGTCACCAGGACTCTGCTTTTCGCTCCGAATACCGGGATGCCTTCGACCGCTTGCTGAACGTTAACAACGGAACTGGCTGGGAAGTCGGGATCGGGCGCTACCCCTTCGACGACGAACTGTTCGCCGGTGATCGCGGTTGGAAACAGTTGACTGCCGGCTCCGGTGGAGCCGAAAAAGTCGACAACAGCTCGGCGGGCGTTGTCTCTCATCGCATCGAGCGCAGACTGGGACAACGATCCCGTCGGAACGACGGTCGGCTGGTCCGAAAGAGCTTTAGGTGACAAGCCTTGCACGCTGTTCGGTAAACCGGTCACGTCGTCCAACTGGATCGTCAAACCGGGCAGCTTCGTACGAAGCGACTCCGCGTTCTTGAGAACCTGTTCCTTGAGGTCTTGGGCCGCGCTCGGCGTAACGATGCCGATCGCAAGTAGCGATGCGAAACAGGTGACGAGGGAACGAACGGATGGATATCTGGAGAGTGCCATGGACGTATCCTCAGTTTCCGGTTTCGCTGTAGGCGCGGAACGGAATCGACCAAAGGAAATCGATCTGACGGTACCGTTGGCCGCCTGACTCAAAAACCGGTTCGGGAGTGCCGACATCGATGAAGCTGGCCCCTGGGCTTATCGAGCCCACCTTTCCAAGAAATAGTGGGATTGAGGGGCCCGGTGGTAGATTGCTGGCTTGTGGCGCGACGGCCGCCCTAGCGTGACACGTGATGCATGACGAGTTTTGGTTTTGTCTCTCGATGACGGGATTGGAGAGGATCGTGTCCTTGCCGAGAGCATCGGTGAATGCCACCTGTGTGCCGTGCATCACATAGTTTTCCCACTTAGTGCCGCGTGCTTCGTTTCTGACACCATTCGCTCCCGCTGTGGCATTGGGCCCCCGGGTAGTCGTGTCTACAGGAGCTACGGCATCGCCGGAATCGGGCGGCACATCCACACAATCAACATGCCCGAAATCGACCCAGAACCAGTTCGGCAGATCCTTCGTGATGATATGCAGGGATACCAGACCCCAGGTTTGCACCTCGGGCTGTCCTGCTGCATCCGCGCCGGTCAGTGTCCGCCAGTGATATCGCTGCTTGGCAGTGTCGAGATCCGCCCCGTCTGGATTGCATTCGTTCTTTTGATCAATTCTCACCCACCGGGCTTTGACTTCCTTGGCAGATTGCTCGAAGTCAACGATCATAGGGTTACCTGTGGCCTCTGCTGCGGCATATGCGCGGTCGAGTCCTTCCAAGCTGTACAAGTCTTTGTCGCGTATGGTGTCGTAAGTTATCCGGTTCATACGCGTCTCATCGAAACCGGCAATGTTTGCATGGGGAGCGAGTTCAGCCTGCAAAGTTCCGGCGGCCAAGTTGCGAAGTGCGCCCGGTTGCAGCGTGATCAACGGCGAACTTTTCAGCGACGGCGCAAGAATTTTTTGTCGCTCCGGGCGCACCAACTCTTCCCAAGCTACTGGCTTGGTCGCCGGCGACTTGAAGACTTCGCTTACGTTTTCAGCGCCCGCGAGTTCGCCGCCTGTCGCTAGCGCCCACGTTTCCCAGACCACTGGCTTGTCTGAGTCGTACTGCGCGAAGCTCGTTTTGCTATCGTCCGGTACACCGGCCTTGTCTGCACGTGCTTGCTGATTGACGTAGAAGAAGAGTTGCCATCCAAATTCATCTTTGGCGAAGGTGGCTTGATGTGTCGCCGCCGCTGTCCCACCAGGCTCGACGAGATCCGCGGAAAATGACACCCCCGTCAATCCGGCAGCAACTGCGAATGCGGAAATACTTAGTGACCTCGAGGTGTGCATAATGCCCTCCGAACTTCAGAGTGAGACATTTCCAAAGCTGCTGAAGATCGTCATCCACCGGATGGCGCAGTTTCGCGCACAAGCTCGACTCTCTGGATCACAGGGTCTGAACCCGCGGCTACCGGATCAACCGGGACGAAGTAGTAGGTAAACACATCGATCTGGGTCAGTTGGACGTTTGCCTGTCCAAGGGCGTCGGTAACGTCGAACACCAGCCGTTTGGGTTTCGCGGCCTGCTGACCCAGAGGTACCGCGTCGAAAAAGTTTACCGATCCCAGATACACGCCTTTGTCGGGCGAACGGCTGCCGACTTTTCCATACACGTCGAACACTGTCCCTGGTTGCGCGGAGGCAGTGACGCCATCCATAATCAACAACAAGCGTGCGTCTCCCAAGGCTCCCAGGGTGGCAGTCGCTGCTGGCGACAACGGCGCCAGTGACGCTGTGGTGACGTCTTGTCCCAATTTGACTGTCTCGGCGTTTCGGGCAAGCGGTTGAACGGCCTGAGCGATGACGGTCAATTCCGCCGCTTGGGCAGATGGGACAGGAGGGAGAGTGTCATACGAATAGCCGACGTCAGTTAGGTTGCTCACTTTCCCGTTCGTTGCTTCCACACGGTTACCGTCTTTGTCGGCAAAAACATGTTTGACGTCCGTCCAACCAGCGTCCGTGGGGTTTGCCCTCCCAGCCTGGTTCCAAGCGGCCCATAAACGATCGATGTTGCAGTGATGGAGCCAGAAGATCGGGTCGCGGCCCGCAAAGTCGACGGATCCCATGTTCTGGGTGGTGCCGACGTTGACGTGAACGGCTCCGTGAATGCCGCCATCTATTTCATTGTTGAACCCTAGCCGCGTCGCACTCTCGTAGTAACCGGGATTGCGCAATGCATTGAGATTTACGGAGGCGGTGGTGATGGAAGCCCCGGTATTGACCGACGCCCGACGTTCATCAACGTAGAGAACACCCCAGAGGGGATCTCCGGGTCGCCGGAACTCTTCCGGAAGAACGCCGTCAACCGTGTAGTCCCAGTAAGGAAGATTGAATTCTTTCACTCCACTCACGTGGCGAACAATCTCCTCAAAATAATGCAAGCAGGCCCGATGCCATGGAAGGAAGTTGTAGGGGCTCATACCTGAGCCGTGGGGCTGGCATGAGCTCCACATCAGATTTGCTAGGTCCTTTGCAGGGTTGTCCGCGTCACCGAAGAAGTTGGTGAGTTCGATCAGCTTGTCGCTGTCACCGCGAACCCAATGCGTGTACCACTGAAACACCCAGGATTTTGGGTCTGCCCCTGAGAGAGCTTTCATACCCGCGACACCCTTAGCGTACGCCTCTAGCATTCTCTTGCCATTAGGTGTGGTAGCGCCATAGCGAACTCGCTGCACAGCTGTGCGTGCAGCCGCAGGCAAAAGCGAGATTGCTGCGACAGCGCCCACTCCGTTTGCTAAGAGTTCTCTGCGAGACAACTGCATGGCGACCCCCGAAATTTGGACGCAGCAGACTTCCTCCGCATGACGATGCGGCAGTTGTTTCTAGGCTTTATGTAACTTAGGGTATGCTAAAACAGAAGGTGCGAAGTGTAAATAGCGCAACTGTTAATTCGTGCTGACTACAACCGCCTTTCAGGGGTGACTGGTATGGATAATTTACCCCTGGCTTCGCGTGAAAGCGTCACCTGGGCGGATGGAAAGGTTGGAATGGGCTTGTCCTTGCAGAACCTACTAGCATCGGCGGACGGATCGAGATCAGCGCCAATAAGAACAATTGCTGCAGTGTGAGATTACGGATCTGAACGTCTGACCGAGGCAGCGTTTGGCTACTAGATATCGTCGCACAATGCCTCTGGGGCTACATCGTATTTGGCCCTAGAGGAAATGCGCCTTCGTCGCGGAGCCTCATCTCGGAAGTGATGCGCGCCTGTCCGGGACGTCGACAGCGTAGAACTTGAGGCGATGGCGAGTTCGCCAACGTACCCGCGACGTGGCGCGTCTGTCGGTCAGACGGTTCCTTCAAGTTAGAGGTGCGCGATTGCTCGCCTTCGCGCGACCTACTTTCGTGATCTGTTCCCGTTTGGCGCCGAACGCACGCGCGTCGCGAGAAGCGTTTGGAAGCGAACCGGCGGCTTCGTATGTCGAGTTTCCAATGACGAGCGCCAGGCGTCGACCGCTTTCGGCTGCAAACGCATCAGTGGACGCGATCAGAGTCAGTGCGAGCAAGGATAACCATGGAAACCGCCTCTCCCTAAGGCCGTCACAGAATCGAACGTTTGATATCGCTTGAATATTCCCCGCAACCGGCGGACTGGCGTATTCGCTTCAATTGGCTGCCACCCGATATTGCATATTAGCAATTGATGTTGTTTGGGCAAGCACCCGCATGCCGCTCGCCAAGAGGATCGCATTGACGACCTATCAAGCCTCATTCAACTAAGTTGCAGACAATATTCTTGTGAAAAACCGTTCCTTGGGGCACAATTTATAAACGCAACTGAAACTGCGGCGCTCTCTGAATTCCGGCCATCAAGCGCCGCGAAATAGTTCGCGCGGGAGAGGCTGCGTCATGGGCCAGGGGTTCTTCCTTCTGTTTGCTGCGGGGGCCGTCGTTACCGCCCTTACACTCGTCCTGGCACGGAACCCTGTTCACAGCGCATTGGCGCTGATGGCGTGTTTCCTGCAAATCTCGGCAATCTTTGTCCTGCTTGAAGCGCCGCTCCTCGCAGTCGTGCAGATCTTCGTCTATGTCGGCGCCATCATGGTCCTCTTCCTGTTCGTGATCATGATGATCGACGTGCGCGAAGCGGTGTTGCAACGTTTTGTGCCCGGACGAAATCTACCCGCACTGACCCTCCTCGTCCTGCTTGGGGTCGAGATGCTTGCGCTTGTGCTCTGGAGTGGCCGCTTTTCGGCGGTTGAGCCCGTCGCGTCGGGCGGCGGTGACCAGGTGAGGCAGCTGAGCACGGTCCTTTTCGCTGATTATCTCCTGCCGTTCGAAGTCGCTTCGATCATCCTTCTGGCGGCACTTGTTGGTGCCATTGTGCTCGCCCGGAAGGAGACCGGGTGATGGTTCCGCTCTGGTGGTACATTTGCCTCGCCGTGATCCTCTTCGTGATCGGAGCCGCGGGTGTGCTGCTAAGGCGCAACATCCTGGTCGTGCTGATGTCGCTGGAGTTGATGCTCAACTCGGTCAACATCAATTTCATCGCCTTTGGACGGTACTACGGTGACTTTCGCGGGCAGATCTTCGCGATCTTCGTCATCGCCATCACCGCGGCGGAAGTTGCCGTCGCACTCGGCATTCTGGTCGCCCTCGTGAGGAACAAGCCCACCCTCAAGATCGACGACGTGACGACGATGAAAGGATAGCGGCTTGGATCCGGTGCTTTCAATCCGGCCGCTACTTGCCGTCGCCGTCGCAGGACTGGCGGCACTGGCAGTTCTCCTCTTGAACAAGCACGACAAAATCCGGGACGCCGTCTCGCCGCTTGCCGCGGTCGTCATGTTCGCGATCGTCATCTCGATGGCACCCACGGTGCTTTCGGGTGGTACGCTCGATCTCCGCCTGTTCGAGATCCTGCCGGGCATCGCCTTCGCTTTCCGTGTCGATGCGCTCGGCATGGTGTTCTCAACCGTATCGTCGCTCCTTTGGATCGTCGCAGCGGTCTATTCCATCGGCTACATGCGGCACCTGAACGAGCACGCGCAGACCCGCTTCTTCGCCTGCTTCGCCGCCAGTCTCGCCGCCGCCGTCGGGGGTGCCTTCGCAGCCAATCTGTTCACACTGGTGATCTTCTACGAGGCGCTGAGCCTCGTGACCTATCCGCTCGTCTACCATCACGAGGACGAAGAAGCCTGGGCAGGCAGCCGAAAGTATCTTGTCTACCTGATGGGCGCATCGAAAAGCGTGCTCCTTGCCGCGCTGGCGCTGACCTACCAGATTGCCGGATCGCTCGACTTTGTGCCCGGGGGCCTGTTGGCGAAAGTGGACGCCTCGGCGCCGCTGCTGACGGTTGTCTATTTCTGCTACCTTTTCGGCTTCGCCAAGGCCGCCGTGATGCCGATGCACGCCTGGCTGCCCGCCGCAATGGTTGCACCGACGCCGGTGAGCGCGCTCTTGCATGCAGTGGCCGTGGTCAAGATGGGCGTGTTTTGCCTGCTGCGCTTGGTGTTCGATGTCTTCGGCGTGGATCTGGTCGCAAGGCTGGGGCTCGGCATCGCAACGGCCTATCTCGTCTCCTTCACCATCCTTATGGCGTCGATCTATGCTCTGACCCGCGACGACCTGAAGGCTCGGCTTGCCTATTCGACGGTGAGCCAGCTCTCCTACGTGGTGCTGGGTGCTGTGCTTTTGTCTCCGGTCGCGATGATCGGCGGCATCATTCATATCGCCGTGCACGCCTTCTCCAAGATCACGCTCTTCTTCTGCGCCGGATCGATCTACTGTGCCTCGGGAAAACGAAACATCAGCGACATGGCCGGCATCGGCCGCCGGCTGCCCTGGACAATGGGAGCCTTTTTCGTCGCGTCGCTGAGCATGATCGGCGTGCCGCCAACTGCGGGCTTCGTCAGCAAGTGGTATCTGGCGCTCGGTTCGGTCGAAGCAGGCGAGATGGCTTTCCTCGTCGTCCTCCTGGCAAGCTCGGTCCTCAACGCCGCCTACTTCCTGCCGGTGAGCTATATCGCCTTTTTCGGAAGAGAGGCGCCGCAAGGGGCAGAGCCTGTCCGTGAAATTCCGCTGGTAACGATCCCGCTCGTGGCGACCGCTGCCCTGTCGGTGCTGATGGGCATCTTCCCCGGCTATTTCATCGCCTTGGCGGAAGGAGTGGTCAGATGATCAGGCACATCGTCGATTTCTTTGGCGACGAGCGCTATGCGCGGCCTCGCCGCCGGTTGTTTTATCTCGTGCTCGTTCTGATCGTCGTCGCCGATTTCCTGGTTCCGCGCGAGCACGCCGAATATCTGTGGGACCGCTTGCCCGGCTGGTCGGCGGCTTATGGTTTCGGCTCCTGCGTGCTCATCATTTTCGTTTCCAAGTTCCTCGGCCACCAAGTCGGCCTCATGCGGCGCGAGGACGACTATGATTGACTTCGTCCATCCCGGCATCCTGCTCATTCTCGGCGCCGTGCCGATCCCGTTCCTGAAGGGATCGGTCCGCAAGGTCTTTCTGGTGCTCGTTCCTGCTCTTGCCATCGTTGCGGTGCTGACGATGGAGCCAGGCAGTTATGGCGCGGCGCGCGTCTTCGGGCAGGAAATCCTGTTTGCAAAGGTCGACAAGCTCAGCATCGTCTTTGCCACCGTCTTCACCATCATGGCGCTGATCGGCATGGTTTACGCACTGCATCTGCCGCGGGCAGGTCAGCATGTGGCGGCCTTCGTCTATGTCGGCAGTGCGCTGGGCGTGGTGTTTGCCGGTGACTATCTGACCCTTTACCTCTTCTGGGAGGGCATGGCGTTCGCCTCGGCCTATCTGGTCTTCGCGCAAGGGGGCGAACGCGCGATCCGTGCGGCCTTCCGCTATCTGATGGTGCACGTCACGGGCGGCGTCGCTCTGCTTGGTGGCATCGTTCTCCACGGGTTCGCCGCCGGTTCGTTGCTCTTCGGCCCGATCGCCGGAGGCGGTGCCGCGGGAGCAATGGATATTGGCGGCTATCTGATCCTCGCGGGCTTTTTGCTGAATGCTGCGGTGCCGCCGCTGAACGCCTGGCTGACGGACGCCTATCCCGAAGCGACCGTCACAGGGGCGGTGTTCATGAGCGCCTTCACCACCAAGACGGCCGTCTACGTGCTGGCGCGCGCATTCCCGGGGACCGAGCTTCTCGTCTGGCTCGGTGCTGTGATGGCACTCTATGGCGTCATCTATGCGGTGTTGGAAAACGACTGTCGGCGGCTGCTTGCCTATCACATCGTCAGCCAGGTGGGTTACATGGTGGCGGGCATCGGGATCGGCACTGAAATGGCGGTAAACGGAGCCACCAGCCACGCCTTCGCACACATCCTTTACAAGGCGCTTCTCTTCATGGGGGCAGGGGCGGTGGTTGAGGTCACCGGACGGCGGAAACTGACCGAGCTCGGCGGGCTCTACAAAGCCATGCCGCTGACGGTCGCGCTCTATATGGTTGGCGCCTTCGCGATCTCAGCCTTTCCGTTCTTCTCGGGTTTCGTCACCAAGTCGATGGTGATCGCCGCCGCCGGTCAGGATCACAGGGCACTCGTGGTTCTGGTACTCACGATGGCATCGGCAGGCACGTTCCTGCACACGGGCCTCAAGCTGCCCTACTACATGTTTTTCGGGCCTGATCGAAAGCTGGAGGCGCGGGAGCCGCCCAGTAACATGCTGGTTGCCATGGGTATGGCGGCACTGCTTTGCATCGCGATTGGCGTGTTCCCGGGACCGCTCTATGCGCTCCTTCCCTATCCGGTCGCCTTCGAGCCCTATACGGGCGCGCATGTCACCGAGAGCCTCAGCGTGCTGATGTTTACCGCTCTGGGCTTCGTGCTCTTCCTGAAAGCGCTCGATCCGGAAAATACCATCAGCGTCGATACGGACTGGTTCTACCGCAAGGGCGCGCGAGCCTTCCTGTGGCTCGCCGAGAAACCGCTGGCGCGATACGAAAAGGCAGTGAGCAATGTGTCCGAGGCTCTGGTCCTGCCGCTCCTGCACGGGACGGCGCGCGCCGGACTGCGGGTGGATCTAAATGGCGTCGATGCGGCGGTGAATGGGCTTGCCCGCGCCATCCTTGCTGGCGGCGGCGCGTTGCGGCGGTTGCAGACCGGCATGGTCACCCACTACGCGCTGGCGATGATCGCCGGCGTGATCGCGGCGATCACTGTTTTTGCCGTCGTGTGGCAGTAGGGGGTGTGATGGCGTTCCCGCTGCTCAGCCTGATCGTCTTCGTACCGGTCGCCGGGGCGGCGGTCGTGATGCTCCTGCGCAGCGACGAGACGGTTCGGTGGGCAGCGCTCGGCTTCACCTTGCTCGACGTGGCGCTCGCCATTGCGATGCTGTCCGGTTTTAATACCGGGAGCTCAGAGATGCAGTTCGTCGAGAAGCACCCGTGGGTGCCGGCGCTCGGCATAACCTTTGCGCTCGGCGTCGACGGGATCAGCGCGCTCTTCGTGTTCCTGACCGCGCTTTTGGGCTCTGTCTCGGTGCTCGCCTCATGGGTCGCCATCGACCGCAAAGTGAAGCAGTTCATGGTCTGCCTGCTCGCCATGCAGACCCTGATGTTGGGTGTATTCACGGCGCTCGATCTGTTTCTGTTCTATGTCTGCTGGGAGGCGATGCTGATCCCGATGTATCTGATCATCGGGGTCTGGGGCGGCGACGGCCGGGTCTACGCGGCGTTCAAGTTCTTCCTCTACACTCTGGCGGGCAGCCTCCTGTTCCTGATCGGCGTCATCGTTCTTTACTTCGAGGGGGGCAGGACGTTCGACATCCTCGACTTGATGGCACTCGACCTGCCGTTCGACGTTCAATCCTGGCTGTTTTTTGCCTTCCTCGTCGCATTCGCGGTCAAGGTGCCGATGGTCCCGCTCCATACCTGGCTGCCGGACGCCCATGTGCAGGCTCCAACGGCCGGCAGCGTCATCCTCGCCGGTGTACTCCTGAAGATGGGGGCCTATGGATTTCTGAGGTTCTCGCTGCCGATGTTGCCGGAGGCTTCAGTCTATTATTCGACCTTGATGATGGCTCTCTCGGCACTCGCGATCGTTTATGGCGGGCTGCTTGCCCTGGCGCAGGACGACTTGAAGAAGCTCGTGGCCTATTCCAGCATCAGCCATATGGGCTTCGTGACGCTTGGGATTTTCGCCCTCAACCCGCTCGGGCTTCAAGGCAGCATCCTGCAGATGTTCAATCACGGCGTGACGACCGGCGCGCTCTTTCTGTTCGTCGGCCTGATCTACGAGCGGACCCACACCCGCAGCATCGCCGACTATGGCGGTTTGATGAAGGTGGCTCCCGTTTACACCGGATTTCTGGCGCTGTTCGTGCTGTCGTCGATGGCGTTGCCGGGAACGAACGCGTTCGTGGGCGAGTTGCTGGTGCTATCGGGCGGGTTTGCGGCCAACCTCACCCTTGGCGCAGTCGCAGTATCGGGCGCATTGCTGAGCGCGGCCTATCTGCTTGGCATGTACCGGAAAGTGGCGCTCGGTCCGCCGACCGTCGGCGCGCGGTTCAAGGTTCGTGACGTCAACGGCCGCGAACTGGTGGCGATCCTGCCGCTCGCCGTCTTCGTGCTTTGGGTCGGGTTCTACCCCAAGCCCTTTCTCGCCATCATCGACAGCTCGGTCACGCATCTTTTGCAGCAGGTCCACGACAGGGGGAACGGCCCATGACCGCCGCAGCGCTCCTTGCGTCGATCCTTGTAAGCCTGCCCGAAATCATCGTGATTATCGGGTCCTCAATCCTGTTGATTGGCGGACAACTCTTGCCGAAGGGAAAGGACGCTCTTCTTGTGTGGGCGTCGGTCGCGGTCGTGCTGCTTGCCGCCCTGGCGACATTCACGCTGTCAGGAGGGGCAGAGCCGGCTTATGCGGGCATGTTCGTCGCCGACCCCTTCTCCATCTTCTTCAAATCACTGTTCTACCTGTCGATCCTGCTCACGTTCCTGCTCTCGCGAAACTATGCCGATATCGAAGGGATCGGCGGCAGCGAATACTATGTGCTGCTGCTGCTTGCGCTTGCCGGCATGATGATCATGGCGTCTGCGACCGATCTCCTGTCGATCTATGTCGGCCTCGAACTGATGGTGCTCTGCACCTACGTGCTGACCGGCTTCCTTCGGCGTCAACAACGCTCAAACGAGGCGGCGCTCAAATACGTCATCCTCGGCGCCGTCTCGACCGGGATTTTCCTTTATGGTGTTTCGCTGGTCTATGGCCTTACCGGCACGACGCAGCTGGATCGGATGGCGGCGGCAGTCAGCAATGATCCGCTCGATCCGGGTTTGCTTTTGGCGGTCGTGTTCATCGTCGCGGGGCTGGTCTTCAAGATTGGCGCGGTGCCGTTCCACATGTGGGTGCCGGATGTCTACGAGGGTGCCCCGACGACGATTACCGCCTTCATGTCCGTCGGGCCCAAGGCGGCAGGCTTCGCGGTGATCCTCAGGGTGTTCCTCAACCCGTTGGTCGCAAGCTCCAACGTCTGGATCATACTGGCCGTTATCGCGGTGGTGACGATGGCGCTCGGAAGTTTCGTGGCGCTGGTGCAGGATAACTTCAAGCGCCTGCTCGCCTATTCCAGCATCGCCCATGCCGGCTTTGCCATTTTGGGCATCGTGGCCGGCGGTGCGGACGGGATCGCCAGCGTAATGCTCTACCTTCTGATTTACACTTTCATGAACCTCGGCATCTTCGGCGCCGTCATCATGATGCGCAACGGCAATTTCTCGGGCGAAGTCATTGAGGACTATTCCGGCTTCGCCAAGCTGCATCCGGGGCTGGCGCTGTTGATGTTGCTCTATCTGTTTTCGCTGGCGGGCATTCCACCGACGGCAGGCTTCTTTGCAAAGTTCTACGTGCTGGTCGCGCTCGTCGAGCGTGGTTTCGTCCTTTTGGCCGTGATCGCGGTGCTCCTGAGCGCCGTCGCCGCCTACTTTTACATTCGCATCGTCATGGTGATGTTCATGCGCGAACCGGAACGGGCGTTCGAGCCGGCGCTGACGCCTCTCGTTGGCATTACTCTCGCCGTCACCGCGGCCGGCACGATTGGCATCGGACTGTTTCCGGCGTGGTTTCTGAAGCTCGCCCAGCAGTCGGCCTTCGGCGGCTGAGCGATCGCATTTGCATTGGCCTATCCGACAGAATAAACTAGCAGTTTAGGAAAGGAATGCCCAAAGTCGCTTCTACTGGGCGACCGCGTTACCGGCCCGAAAGAGCCGATCGCGGCTTGAGCAACGTCCCCGATGGGTGACCGGGCTGCGCGATATGTCTGCAGCGGATTTCCTGCCGGTTCTTTTCATGATCGCCGGAATTGTTCTGGTGGTGGGGGCGACGCTTTTTGTTTCCTCGCTGTTGCGGCCGTCCAATCCTTATCCCGAAAAGAACATGCCCTATGAATGCGGAATGGACCCGGCAGGCGAGGCAGCCGGGGGACGCTTCAGGGTGCAGTTCTTCATCCTTGCGATCCTCCTGGTCGTCTTTGATGTCGAGGCGATGTTTCTCTTCCCCTGGGCAGTCGTTCTCAAAGAGATTGGTCTCGTCGCTTATCTCGAAATGTTCGTCTTCATCGTGCTGCTTCTCGTGGGTTTTGCCTACGCCTGGCTGAAGGGAGCGCTGGAATGGGAGGAGTAGGAAACACCATCCAGGACAGCGTGCTGTTCACCACGGCCGAGAGCGTCATCAATTGGAGCCGAAGGTCGGCCTTGTGGCCCGAGACCTTCGGCATCGCCTGCTGTGCCATCGAAATGATCTCGGCGGGCTGCGCGCGCTACGACCTCGACCGGTTCGGCGTGGTGTTTCGCCCTTCGCCGCGGCAGTCTGACGTGATGATCATCGCCGGCACGGTGACCCGCAAGTTCGCGCCCGTTGTGCGCCGGCTTTACGACCAGATGCCAGAGCCGCGCTGGGTGATCGCCATGGGGACCTGCGCCATTTCAGGCGGCGTCTATAACACCTATGCGGTGGTGCAAGGGTCAGAAACCTTTGTGCCGGTCGATGTGCACGTGCCCGGCTGTCCGCCACGGCCCGAGGCGCTGATGCATGGCTTCCTGCTATTGCAAGAAAAGATCAAGAAGTCCCGCGCGCTTGCCGGAACGCCTCTCGACCGGGTGGTGGCGTCATGAGTGTCGAACCGTCTCTCAATCGCGCCTTGATCCTGGAGCGCTTCGGGGAAGCGATCGAGGATCTCGGAACTGCGCATGGCATTGATGTCTTCGTGGTTCCGCCCGAAAAGATCGTCGAGTTCTGCCGGTTCCTGAAGGACCAACCCGAGTTCAGGTTCAACTTCCTTTCCGACATCTGCGGGGTCGACCATTATCCCGAAACGCCGCGCTTTGAGGCGGTGTACCATCTCTATTCGCTGCCCAATCGGTGGCGTGTCCGCATCAAGTGTCGGCTTGGCGATCCGCCCGAGGTTCCCTCGGTCACCGGGGTCTGGCGCACGGCCAACTGGCATGAGCGCGAGGCCTGGGACATGTATGGCATCCGGTTCACGGGGCATCCTGACTTGCGCCGGATCTATATGTGGGAGGGCTTCGAGGGCTTTCCCCAGCGCAAGGACTTCCCGCTTAAGGGATACAAGGACAAGCTGAACCCCTTTGGGGCCGAAGGTCCGCCGCCGACCCAGCCCGACCTCGCCACCCGGAACATTCCATAGGAGGAAAGGTGCGGGCGGTTTCCTTTTGGACCGATCCGAAATCACATGAACCGGGGAGACCGATCGATACCGGAAAGTTGAGATGACCGAAGTCACCGAGCTCACGAGGCCGGAAGGAGAAGCACTCAACAGCAAGGAAGTGCTTCTCAATCTCGGACCCCAACACCCCAGCACCCATGGGGTCCTCCGGCTCGTGCTCGAACTGGACGGCGAGTATGTCAAGCGGGTGGACCCCCATATCGGCTACCTGCATCGCGGCACGGAAAAACTGGCAGAAAGCTTTACCTATACGCAGATCTTCCCTCTGACCGACAGGCTCGACTATCTCTGCCCGCCCTCGAACAACCTGGCCTTCGCGCTCGCGGTGGAGAAGCTGCTCGGCATCGAGGCCCCGATCCGGGCGCAATATATCCGCGTGATGATGGCGGAACTCGCGCGCATCTCCGGTCATCTTTTGATCACCGGCGCGCTGCCGATGGACCTCGGTGCCATGACCGCGCTGCTTTACGTCATGCGCGAGCGCGAAATGATCATGGATCTCCTCGAAATGGTCACCGGTGCGCGCATGCACACCTCCTTCTGCCGGGTCGGTGGCGTTCGCGAGGATCTGCCTGACGGGTTCTTCGCAAAGATCAGGGAGTTCTGCGACATCTTCCCAAACCGGATCCGCGACTATGAGCGGCTGCTCGAAGACAACCGGGTGTTCCTCAAACGCACCCAAGGGATCGGCGTCATCACCGCCGAAGACGCCATCGATCTCGGCCTGAGCGGTCCGAACCTGCGTGCTTCCGGCGTCGACTGGGACATCCGTCGTGACGAGCCCTACGAGATCTACGACCGGCTCGATTTCAATGTCATCACGCGCGACGAAGGCGATTGTTATGCGCGTTGGCGCTGCCGGGTCGATGAGATGCGTGAAAGCATGCGGATCATCGAACAATGCATCGAGCAGATGCCCGAGGGGCCGTTCCAGGTCGACATGCCGACGATTGCCTTCCCCGTCGACAAGGAGCGCGTGCATTGCTCGATGGAGGCCCTGATCCAGCATTTCGACCTGTCGGCCTATGGCTTCAGCGTGCCGAAGGGCGAGGTCTATTCGGCAATCGAAGCGCCCAAGGGGGAGCTTGGGTTCTACATCATCAGCGACGGGTCGCCGAAACCGTTCCGCATGAAGGTTAGGGCACCCTCGTTCGTCAACCTTCAAGGCGTTTTCGGCGTCACGAACGCCCGCTATCTGGCGGACATGATCGCCGTGCTCGGCAGCCTCGATCCTGTGATGGCGGAGGTCGACAAGTAGCGGAGATTTGGACGTGATGGCGATGCGCGAGAAGATCGAACAGGCGGCGGCGCGGTATCCCGACCAGCGCTCGGCGATCATGCCGGCACTTTTGATCGCGCAGCGCGAACATGGCCATCTGCCCGGCCCGGTGCTGGAAGAGGTCGCCGAAATCCTCGGCGTCGAGCGGATCTGGGTCTACGAGCTCGCAACCTTCTACACGCTCTTCCATACTGAGCCGGTGGGCAAGTTCCATCTGCAACTCTGCGACAATGTCTCCTGCATGCTGCGGCGATCCGAGGATCTGCTGACGCATCTGGAGAACGTGCTCGGGATCAAGAAGGGAGGCACGACCGGGGATGGGCTGTTCACGCTCTCGACGGTCGAATGCCTAGGCGCCTGTGAAATGGCTCCGGTCATGCAGGTCGGCGACGACTATCACGGCAATCTCGACATCGAGCGGATCGACACACTCCTTGCCCGGCTGCGCGCCATGGTTCCGCACGCGGCCGGCGCCGATCTCGCGGCCGTCGAACCGCCGGGGGAATAACCATGTACGAACCGGTTCTTCTGAAGAATGTGAACGTGCAGGATGGACATCTTCTTTCGACCTATGAGGCCGGCGGCGGCTACCGAGGGCTTCACAAAGCCCTCAAGGAACATACGCCCGACGAGATCATCGATCTCATCAAGCGGTCGAACCTGCGTGGCCGCGGCGGAGCCGGGTTTCCGACCGGTATGAAGTGGAGTTTCGTCCCCAAGCGCGCCGACAAGCCGAAGTATCTCTGCTGTAACGCCGACGAAGGGGAGCCTGGCACCTTCAAGGACCGGATCGTCATGGAGCGCGACCCGCACCAGTTGGTCGAGGGCATGGCGATCAGTGCCTATGCGATCGGAGCCGAGGTCGCCTATGTCTATGTTCGCGGAGAGTATGTGCTGGCGATCAGGCGGCTGGAACAGGCGATCGCCGAGGCCAAAGCCAAAGGCTATCTTGGAACGCGGATACTCGGCTCGGACTTCAATTTCGTCGTCCACGTCCATTGCGGTGCTGGTGCCTATATCTGTGGCGAAGAGACCGCAATGCTCGACTCCCTCGAGGGGAAGAGGGCGCAGCCGCGCCTGAAACCGCCATTTCCGGCGGTTGCGGGGCTCTATGCGAGCCCAACTGTCATCAACAATGTCGAGACGCTGGTCTGCGTACCGCATATCGTGGCGCGCGGCCCTGACTGGTTCCGCGGTATTGGACCCGAAAAGAGCCCCGGCCCGAAGCTCTACTGCGTCAGCGGGCAGGTGCGCATGCCCGGGCTTTACGAACTGCCGATGGGGATCCCGCTTCGAGAACTGGTCGAGGACCATGCCGGCGGGCCGCCGGCCGGTCGCAAGATCAAGGCGGTAATACCAGGTGGTGTTTCCGCACCGGTGATCCCGGAGAAGGGGCTAGACGTCGGAATGGACTTTGACTCGCTTGCTGCTGCCGGCACGATGCTGGGTTCGGCAGGCGTGATCGTCGTCGACGACACGACCTGCATGGTCAAGGTCGCCACCCGCATCATCGAGTTCTTTCACCACGAGTCCTGCGGCAAGTGCACACCCTGCCGCGAGGGGTTGAACTGGGTTGTGAAAGTGCTGCGCCGGATCGAGGCGGGCGAGGGAGCCCCCGGCGACATGGAGCAGCTGGACATGCTCTGCAAGGGCATTTTCGGCAATACGTTTTGTGCTTTGGGTGACGGTGCTGCGATGGGGTTGCGGGCCTCGCTTGCGCATTTCCGCGAGGAGTTCGTCGCCCATATCGAGGAGCGGAAGTGTCCGTTCCACTGAGGAGCGCTCTAGCGCGGGCGAGTAAGTCATGGTGAGCGTTACGATCAACGGGCAAACACTGGAAGTTGCGGCCGGCTCGACTGTGTTGCAGGCCGCTCAGCGCTTGGGCATCGAAATTCCGACCTTCTGCTACCTGAAGCGCCTGCCGCCGCTTGCCTCCTGCCGCATGTGTCTCATCGAGATCGAGGGACTGCGGCGGCTACAGCCGTCCTGCGCCACAGCCGTCACTGAAGGCATGGTCGTGCGAACGGATACGCCACTGATTGATGAAACACGTTCGTCCATGCTGGACATGCTGCTTGCCAACCACCCGCTCGACTGTCCGATCTGCGACAAGGGTGGCGAATGCGAGCTTCAGGACATGGTGATGGCCTATGGCCCGGGGAGAAGCCGCTTTCACGATCCCAAGCGCGTCTTCCATTCTCGCGACATTCGCCTGAGCCCGGTCGTCATCATGAACGTCAACCGCTGTATCCAGTGCCAGCGCTGCGTGCGCATGTGCGAGGAGGTCGTCGGCGCGGTCGCCCTTGGGACCGTCGAGAAAGGCATGGATACGGCCGTCACCGGGTTTGAGGGCAGTCTTGCCAGTTGCGACCAGTGTGGCAACTGCATCGAAGTCTGTCCGGTCGGCGCGCTGATGAGCTTTCCCTATCGCTATAAGGCTCGGCCCTGGGATCTCGCCGAGGTCGACACGATCTGCCCGCATTGCGGCACGGGATGTCAGCTGACCGTCGGCGCGCGCAAGGGCGAATTCATGCGTGTCCGGTCCAAGGAGGAACACGGCGTCAACCGCGAAACGCTCTGCGCACGCGGCCGTTTCGGCCTTGACTTCATCGAAGGGCATGATCGGATCAAACGACCGATGATCCGCCGCGACGGCACTCTTGTGCCGGTCTCCTGGGACGAAGCAGGAGACTATCTGCGCCGGCGGCTAGCAGCGGTCGAAAGCAAGGCTTCCGGCGGACTTGTCTCGCCGCGCCTGCCCAATGAAGTTCTCTATCAGTTCCAGAAGCTCATGCGCACGGTCTTTGCGACCAACAACATCGACTGCTCGTCGCGCTGGTCCACACCCTTCGACGCGCTCGCCCCGCTGATGGCAGGCTACAGTCGTGCACCTTTGACGGAGGTGATCGGCGTCGATCGCGTGCTTGTCATCGGCGGCAACGTGACCGAGGAAAACCCGGTTACCGAATATCTTCTAAGGGATGCCGCCAGGCGGCGCGGGACTGGATTACTGATGCTCTCGACGCGACCGTCCCGCCTCGACGCCGATGCTAAGGCTCTGGTTCGTGTGCCGCCCGGCGGAGAGGCCGCGAGCCTTGCAGCCGTGGTTGCCGGACTTGCTGCGGCCGCCGGCGAGAAACTGTCAGGTGACGCTCTTGCAGAGATCAAAGTGGCACTCGGCGGCCCGGTGGCTGGCAATGGCGGCGATGGACCGGATCGTCTGGCCGCAGCACTTAACGAAGGCGGCACTGTCACCGTGCTTGTCGGTGTCGACCTCCTGAGATTGTCAGACGCGCGGGGAGCGTTGCAGCAGCTCACCAATCTCTTGCAACTGCTTCGCCTCCTCGGCAAGACCCCAGCATTGCAGTTCCTCTTCGACCGCGCCAACCAGCTGGGCGCCTTTGATATGGGGGCTCTGGCGAGCGGTTTGCCGGGGCTGCAGCCGGTTGTCGACGAGACGGCGCGCGCCGCTCTTGCCCGGAACTGGGCCGCCGAAATCCCCCATGGGCCGGGTGCTGATCTCGACGCGATCCTGGATCTCTGCGCCGCTGGGCAGATGGGCGCGCTCTACCTTGTCGGAACCGACCCCCTGATCGCCTATCCGGACAGGGAGTTCATGGCGCGGGCCCTTGGTGCTGCTGGTCTCTTGATCGTCCAGGACAGTTTCCTTACGGAGACGGCCGCACTGGCCGAGGTCGTCTTGCCAGCGGCGGGCTACGGTGAAGAGGCCGGCAGCTTTACCAACAACGAAGGTCGCATCCAAAAGGTCGCCAAGTTCCGGGAACCAGTCTTTGAGGCGCGGGGCAATCTCGCTATCTTCGATTTTGTCGCAGCTGAGCGCGGCCAAATATTGCAGCCTTCGACGCATGTCGCGCTTTTCGATGAGATCGCCCGGCTGATACCGGCCTATCAGGCGCTCACCTGGACCGGACTTGGTGCCGACGGTGCCTTCACGAAAGAAGGCCCGACGCCACCGGCGGGCGCCTTCCATGCACCGCCGACCGTTTCGCAGACGCACGACGGGCTCCTGCTCGTCACCGGCAACTGTCTGTTCCACAATGGCTATCTGACCGAGCGTTCGGAGATCCTGAACACGGTCGCCAACGATCCCTATGTGGCGATGAGCGCTGAGAATGCGGCCGAGCTTCGCCTTTCGGACGGCGATCAGGTGGTCGTTCGTTCAACCCGCGGTGAACTGGTAGCGCAGCTCAAGGTCGAAAGGCCGTTTCCCAAGGGGCTCGTCTTTGTTCCCGAAAACTATCGGTCTCTTCGCCTCAACAGCTTGATGAGGCGAGGTGAATACCCGTGTCCGGTTAAGGTTCACAAGGCAGAAACAGCGCACGCAATCGAGGGCACGAACCGGGTCTGGCGAGGAGCATGAGGATGTGCGCGCGAGGCCCCTGCAAGGCCCGCGTCCCGACCTGTGGGCGCAAAGCCACTCTCAGTGGTAGCCGGCCCCGGCAATGTATTCGTGCAGGTGCCGCTCCGTGCGCTGCGCCTCGTCGAGCCGGTGCTTGACCACGTCGCCGATGCTGACGACGCCGACAATGGCCTCCTCCTCAATGACCAGCACATGACGTGTCCGTCTCTGGGTCATGATCGACATCACCAGGGGCAGCCCATCGACAGCCGAACAGATCGCCACGTTGCGGTTCATGATCTCGGCGACCGGCATCAGCGCTGCCTCAGGCCCATATTCCGCAAGCGCATTGCAGCAATCCCGTTCCGAGACCGTGCCCATGTACCTTCCGGGCGCGTGGCTGACGACCACGAAGCCGATATTGTTGTCACGAAAGAGCCGCAGGATCTCCACCATCGCCTGGTCGGGAGCGACTGCGATCACTCCAGCACCCTTATCCTTCACGATTTCACCGACAAGCATCTGAGCCTCCTATCTGCGCGCCCCGGTTTGCTGCTCCTCACGTTCGCCGGATATTGCGCCACCAGTTGTATCCGCGCGGTTCGCTCGTTTCGACCAGCACGTCCTCATCCGTATTCAGGCGTGCGGCGACGACACCACCGCCGGTCATTGCCTTTCCAGGTTTTTCGAGCAGATCGTCGCGTCCGATCACGAGGTCGCGTGACGAAAAACTCGAGAATTCGTACTGCTGGCCAAGTGCGATGGCGTCCGCAGGGCAGGCGTCTTCACACAGGCCGCAGAACAGGCACCGGGCCGTGTCGATCTCGAATTTTGCTGGGTGTCGGTTGCCGTTTTCGTCCTCGTAGGGAACGACTTCGATGCAGTCGCAGGGGCAGATGCGAGCGCAAAGCTCGCACGCGACACACTTGATCTCGCCCTCTTCGTCGCGTTTGAGGAAGTGATGGCCGCGATAGCGCGAATAGGGGAGCCACTTCTCCTTGTCCGGATACTGCATGGTCACCGGCTTGGAGAACATATAGCCAAAGGTCAGCGTAAAGGCGCTCGCCAGGTCGGCAAAAAGCGCCCAGCCGATCCATGTTCCAGCTCTGTCGACTACGCGTGACATCGTCGCGCCGTTCTACAGCGGCGTGCGTCTATTCCAACGCGGGAGGGTCGCTGTAGTCCCTTCGATTGCTACACGCATCTTCGTCAGATCGACACCGAACCTAGAAGGCGCGTGGACAAGCCGCCTTGGCTCCTAAGTGAAAGCAATACCAGTGATAATTATGTTCGCCATTGCCAGAGGAAGCAAGACTTTCCATCCGATCGCCATCAGTTGGTCATAGCGATAGCGGGGCAAAGTGAAACGGAACCACATAAACACATAAATGAAGAATGCCACCTTGAGCGCAAACCAGAGAAGCGGCGGCAGCGGAATGAGAATACCGTTCCAGCCGCCAAAAAACAGGATGACGGAGAGGACCGATACCAGGAGCACGATGACGTATTCGCTGACCATGAAGAGCGCGAAACGAATACCGCTGTACTCGGTATGGAACCCGGCGCCGAGATCCCCTTCCGCTTCGGCCAGGTCGAAGGGAATGCGCTGCGCTTCGGCCAATCCCGCAACGAAGAAGACGAAGAACCCGATCGGTTGATAGACGATGTTCCAGAGATCGCTCTGGGCGCGCACGATGTCCACCAGGCTCATCGACTGTGCGAGCATCACGACGCCGATGACTGCGAAACCCATGGGGATTTCGTAGCTGATCATCTGTGCGCAGGTCCTGAGGCTACCGAGAACGGCGTATTTGCTGTTGGCGGCCCAGCCGCCGAAGATGACGCCATAGACCTCCAGACCGATCACCGCGAAGACGAAGAGCAATGCCACATTCAGATTAGAAACGTAGAGCGTGATCTCTGCATTGAGCACTGAGACGGTCTCGCCGAAGGGGATCGCGACAAACACCACAAAGGGCGGAGCGAGCGCCAGGATCGGCGCCAGCTTGAATAGGAAGCGATCTGCCTCGGCAGGGATATGATCCTCTTTCGTCAGGAGCTTGATACCGTCAGCCACCGGCTGCAGCAGGCCGTGCCACCCCACGCGCATCGGACCCATGCGCTGCTGCATGTGACCGGCAATCTTTCGCTCCAGCCAGGTCAGCGGCAAAGGCAAGAGTAGAAGCATTGCGATGAGCAATGCGATCTTGAGGGCGATAAGGCCAAGGGCGACGAGAAGTTCCATGATCCGCGGCCATCTATTCGACAGGCAGAAACGTGACTGGGCCCGACCCGGCTTACCCGTTGAGCGGGTCCTTCCAGTTTTCTCCATTTTCTCACGAAACGGCGGCCGTGGACAGGCTGCCGTTTCCTATTCTGGGACGGTCAGGAGGTTGCCGTCGGTTTCTTTCCTAGTCACCGTCGATCGGCCTAATCATGAGGCAAACCGGCTTGGCAGGTTCGAATCCGTTCACATCAGGATCTTTGTCAATTGGTCATTCGAGTGGCATCGAACTTCTCCGTTTTGGCGGATCCACGGTCTGAGCCCATAGTCTTACCGGCCCGTTCGCGGGCCTGTACAACCTCACATTCGGTCGCCGTCCGTGGCGGCTGCACCACTATCCCGTTTTCGACGGGCACGGGCTCAGGAGAACGGGACCAAACTCAAGATCGGCGTTTGAGAGCCAAAAGGATTCCCGGTCCGTCCACCTGGATCCGTCAGGACTGATCAGGCCCTGAGGATGAGTGTGCTGACGATAGTGTCTGCGTTTGCGTTCAGGCGCTTTTCATGATCGCGCCCTCTATTACGACACCGGAACTCACGTACTTCCACAGAGCAACCAGCAACTTGCGAGCCAGTGCTACAATCATCGGCGTTTTAAGGCGGCCGCTGTTGCGTGTGATGCGCTCTTTGAACCATATCGTTAGCGCCGACTTTGGTTGATGCCGCAGCCATAGCCAGGCGAGCTCGACCATTGTCGCTCGCAATCGCGGATTTCCCGCTGAGTGTCGGAACAGGCCTTCCGTGTAGAGTATCGTAGCGAACTCTGGACCAATTCCTCTGATGCCCAAAAGAGCGGTCGCTCCTGCCGGCGTTTCCGGCGTCTCGTGGCCCGCTTACTGACCAGAAATTAGATACAAAATTTGGTCAGCGACGATTGGAATCGGAACCACCGTGTCTTCCTACTTGATGAGTGCATTCTAAAGAATAACTCGCTTCAGGCGGGTAGCTGCACTATCATTGTGTCATCTCGGGGGACTCTCCATGACTGTGATCTATGTTCATGGTGTGAAGGTGCGTGACGAGAAGCAAGGCGTTGAACTTGGGAAACCGTTCAGGCGCTGGCTTAATGGAAAGCTGGCTGTAAATGGCGCCGACATTGGCTACGAGCCCGTTTACTGGGGGAACGTTGCCGCCCACTTTCCGCTGGGAACTGGGCTCGCGCCCGAAACAAAGCTCCTGGGTATGGGAGGCTCGCCTGGATTTGCCGGGTTAGGGTCCCTGCGGAACTCTGGCGCCTCGTATATTGGACCGACCGAAAGCACCCAGTGGCGGCAGCCCAGTCCTGGGTGGGCCACCCGCCGGCCAAACGGCATCCGCACCACCAATATCGTCAATACCCAAAGATAAACGCGCTGATTTTCTAGCGGACCTCTTTCTCGTCCTCTATCCGAAAAAGAAAGAAGGCAATGCCCCCTTGCGGACGATCCGTCCATTGCCGCTCTTGCGGATGCAGCTGTCGCTTGGCAGTTAATCGCGAGAATGCGCCCCTTGGGCAGGTGATGGCACTCAATTTGAGATTTCTGGGTGCGATTTTCGGCCGTTGACGCCGCGCGATCCGGCCAGAACCTTCTGTTATATTCGGGGTTTTCTGATGAGGCTTGGCCTGGGGCAGCCATGGTTTCCACGGTGGCGATTCTCACATTAAGTGCCAAAATCGAAGCCAGGTTCTCAAATTAAGTGCCCAATCGCAATTTACGTGCCGCGCAAAGACATCGAAGCTGCGGACGCGAAGCTCAACGTCTCGATCCTGAGGCCTATCTTCGCGAGATCCTCACGCGCATCGCAAACCATCCGATCAACAGGGTTGAGAAATTGCCGCCCTGGAATTGCTCATTGCCAGCCGCGTGATTGCCACGCAAACAGTCTGCAGAGTTTTAATCTGGAAAAAGCTCGTTACAACGGCGGGCGAAATTGACCAGGACGTCGGCGTCCTTCTCGGCTATGGCTGCTAAGGAATCGACATGCTTTTGCATGTATGCCTCTGCGTCGGCCTTCGTTCGGTTAAACTTCTCAAAATCCGCTTCTGCTTTCAAAGCGAGTTTTTCGAACTTGGCCTTGTAAACTGCCGATTTGCTGATCTCACCGGCGTCCTCATACACTTTAGCCACGATCGCAAACATCGCTCCGCATTGAAACGGATACTCATTGCGTTTGGTATTCTCCCCAGCTTGGCCTTGGCCAAAACTCGGGCATGCGGCAACGATAAATAAAAGCGGTAATAAAATAGACCGACGCAAAGCCGCTCCTTTCCCAAAACAACATTGTCATCGCAGCACTGTAACCAAAAGCAAGTCGACCGCCATCACCGGACGCTTACGGACGCCCGATGAGAACCACTCGTTCGTTGTCCTCACTCGTCGTCGTTTTCGTGAGGCCGAGACGGATTGAGAGGCAGGGAAGGTGAGGGAGCCGGCATCGGCGGGGTCGGCTCCTCGTCGGGCTGGTCCTCGACATGTAGCGCCGCCACTTCGGAGCGGCGTCGGCCGCCGGGGGTGAAAGCGGTCACAAGCAGCGCCTGATCGCGCAGATCGGCTGACCGCTCGACGGCGCAGACCGAGAGGAGTTCTGCCACCGCCTTCTTGCTCTTCGTTGCCCGCGGTCGGGACGCTCGCGCGACCGCAAACCGCAGCGCCGACTTGAACGAGGAGTCGCCGAAAGCCCCTGTGAGACCGCGCCAGCGGGTCAGGATCGACCAACTCGTCAGTCGGCGTCGCAAGGTTGCGAAGGCATGCGGCCCGTCGGCGCGCAAGAGCCGCCCGGTCCCCAAGCTAGTCACAACCTCGACCGGCATGCCGTGGCTTGGATCTTCCGCGCGCCGGCCAGGGTCCCAGAGATGGTGGACGACGAATTTCAGCAGCAGGGGAGGGGAGCCAGTGGTGAGCCGGCACCAGGCCGCAAGATGCCCGTGGTCGGAGGCGAGCGCCCTCAGCGTGTTATCGCCCATGCCTTCGCCCGCGAGATGCTCGAGCGTCGGGGCTTCATCGTCCCTCAGCAGCGCGGCGAGCTGATTGTGGCGATCAAACGGCACGATGGCGTCTAGGGCGTTGAACTCTTCGGCGCGACGGTGGGCTTCGGTGGCAACGGTCGCGTCCTAGTACGGCCTTTGCGCCAGTCACAAAATGTTCTGCACACCCGTTTAAGTAGTCACTAATTCAAGTTATGATTGATTCATTGCTTACGGAGGTGCGCACTTTGAGCGGGCTAGAAATCAGGACCAAACTTATGCCCGGGGAACGCGTTCTTTGGGAAGGTTCTCCGGCGCAGGGGATACTATTCACGAGTCGCGACGCTCTCCTCATTCCGTTTAGCACGGTCTGGCTGTCCTTCACCCTCTTCTGGCTATGGACTGCCATTTCCAATGGTGCTCCGGTTTTTTTTCGCCTTTGGGGCACAATGTTCCTTGCTATAGGGCTTTTCATATTTGCCGGGCGCTTCGCCGTGGATGCTTGGCTCAGGAAGCGGACTGTTTATGCCGTGACCGATCAGCGGGTCCTGATCGTCCGAAAAGGACCGTTCGCGAGCTTCACGTCCATCGGACTGGACCGTCTACCTGAAATAAACTTGATTGGTGACGGAGGGGCGCGTGGTGATATTCGCTTTGGGCCAACCGCAAGTCTTTCTGGCGATCGGGCGATGTCGGCTTGGGTTCCCTCCCTCGATCAGACGCCCCAGTTTCTGGGCATCGCGGCTCCTTCAAGTGTCTTCGATGTGCTCATGCAGGCTAGCCGCACGATGCGAACAAGAACGAACGCAGAGTCAAGCTAGGTCCGCCCTGCGCGCCAAAGCTCCGTAGCGGGCGCGATGCCACCCGGGCGTTTCCGAGGTAAGTTGCATGAGACGACCTCCACAGCGAATTCATGGTCGACCAGGCGGAGCTTCATGTCCCGAACAAGTTCTGAAATTTCTGTGAAATCGAGAAAACCTCTGCTCCGAGAAGAAGCATGATGGGAGGAGATGCTCTTGGCCTTCAGGGAACGGCTTGGCGAAATCGGTCATGGCGCTCCATGAAGGCAAGACGCGGCCAATGGAATTTGGCTGGTTCGCCGCATTATCGCGACAACGGCGTTGTGAGCGAAAACCAGAGACCTTCGCCTTCCCGGGTTTGATACGATTGACTCCTGACACGGTGCAACATTGCTTGACCTTGGTGAAAAACCGCTCGATCATTCACGCCTCGACCCACCTCAAAATGGTGGGGTCGCTTGTTGATTTGGCAGACTACGCTCCTGGAGCAAGGCGATGACAAGCTTCGATTCGCGACGCATTTCCAGTATCCATCACGAGCTGCATCAGCACTTGCCTTCCGAGTCCGTGCTGAGAACCAGAGCACTCGAAAGCCTTCTCGTCGAAAAGGGGCTGATCGATCCTGCGGCTATGGACGCCTGGATCGAAATGTACCGCGACGAGATCGGACCTAAGCGCGGGGCGAGGGTCGTGGCTCGGGCCTGGAGAGAACCGTCGTTCAAAAGGGCTCTTCTCGAAAATGCGACCGCTGCAATCGAGCAGTTCGGATTTGCTGGGCACGGAACGGGTCACCTGCAGGCGGTTGAGAATACATCAGAGATACACAATCTCGTCGTCTGCACCCTTTGTTCCTGCTACCCATTCTCGATTCTGGGGATTCCGCCTGCGTGGTACAAGTCGAACGAATACAGGGCGCGCGCTGTGCGCGAACCGCGCGCGGTTTTGGCGGAGTTTGGCGTGGAAATTCCCCCGACTGTCGAGGTGCGGGTCTGGGACTCGACGTCCGAGAGACGATATCTGGTGATACCGCAGCAGCCCAATGGTGTGGAATCCTGGAGCGAAGAGCAGCTCGCGGAGCTGGTCTCGCGTAATTCTATGATCGGGACGCAGAGGGATCTTTCTCCAACCAGGAGGGAAGCCTGATGGACGGCGTTCACGATCTTGGCGGGCGCGAAGGATTTGGCCCCATTCTAGGCAGGGATGACGAGCGTCCCTTCCGTTCGGATTGGGAAATGCGGGCTTTCGGTCTCGCCCAGGCTGCCGCTGGCGATGCGGACTGGTCGATTGATTGGTTCAGGCATTGCCGCGAGTTGATCGTTCCGGCCGAATATTTGACGCGGCCATACTTCGATCAATGGGTGCTGACGATTGCAGCCCAGATGATTGATGCCGGCTATCTTGCATTGGAAGAACTCGATGTTGGCCGGTCGTCATTTGCACGCCAGCCTGGCTATCCGCCTGAAAGAGCGCACGAGGCGCGCGCCTACGTCAAGTCCGTGCGCAGCTACGCTCTTGATTCCGGGGCGCCGCCGTTGTTCGTCGTGGGCGACGTGGTGCGCGGCAAATCCATGGGACATTCCGGACATACGCGCTTGCCGTCCTATGTGCGGGGGAGGCGTGGAAGCGTGATCGCACATCACGGCGCCCATGTACTGCCGGACGCGTCAGCCGCCGGAACGCCCAGAGGCGAGCACCTCTACACGGTTGGCTTTGCCGCGTCCGAGTTGTGGCCGGAAGCCCACGACAGCCGCGATCAAGTTTTCGTCGATCTCTGGGAGAGCTATCTTGAGCGGATCTGAACCCGGGACGGCCCACCTGACGCAAAGGGACAGCGAACCGGCTTTCGCCGAGCCGTGGCATGCTCAGGCTTCTGCGATGGCAAATTTGTTGGTTGCTTCGGGCGTAATATCAGGAGCGCATTGGGCTGAAACCCTGGGAGCGAAGTTGTGCGAGGCGCATCTCGCCGGACAGTCGGACGACACCGAGACCTATTATCGCGCCGTGTTGTCCGCACTCGAAAGCCTCCTCGATCAAGCACACGCGATTTCCGGCAAGGAATTAATCCAGCGGCGAGATGCCTGGGAGCGCGCATATTTGCGGACGCCGCACGGACGGCCCGTCGTGCTGAATGGGGACTTATGACCAAGCGTTCCCGCTCCTGACGAGTTTTCCGAGCTGTCGTGCCAAGAGACCTGGGATGTGATCCTATTGGCCCGCACACGACACTGCCGGAGGCCCTAGAACATAAATGAGGGATATGGTGGGCCCGGCCCGACTCGAATCTGAAAGAACGAATTCGATCGTCCGGGGTTGAATGATTCGGGTCGTAATCGAGCGCATCAACGACGTTGCTCGCCTGGTCGAACGGGGTAATGGGGCGAGCTTAGCCGGAATCCTTAGGCCGCCACTTCGCCGATCAGTGAACCAGCCGGGATGTTCCATTCTTTGCTGAGCTTTCTAATCTGATCCAGATTGATTTCCCGTTTTCCGTTCAGAAGATCGGCCGCCCGCGCTTTCGAACCAATGACCGCCACGAGATCGGCGCGCGTGTAGTTGTTCGCAGCCATCACCGACTTGACCACCTCAACGGGGCTCGCCGTCGGGATTGGATAGTGCTTGCCCTCGTACTGTTCGATCAGAAGGACGAGCGCGTCAAAGTGCGCAGCTTCCTCAGAGCCTTCTTCGGGTTCGTCTTCGAAATATGGCCGAACTTCCTTCAGTGCGGCGTTGTACTCGGCCTCACTCTGAAGCGTCCGAAACCCTTTCAAATCCAACATGTCGACTTCCTTTCACGTCAGAGTTCTTTGACGTCGATCGCATCGTACTGGGCGTGCGTCCCGACAAACAGGACGAAAATCCGCTTGGACCGAAATGCGACAAGCCCCACAATGCGGTACTTGTTGCCGCCGACGTCGAAGATAACCTTGTTGCCGGCCACCAGATCAGCTGAGTTAAATGTCTTCTTTAACTCGCTAAAATTACTCCAGCTCGCCTTCGATGCGGTGGTATACCATTCCGTCATTGCGGCTCGGGCGGCCTCTCGTGGGACGCCTTTCGGCAAGCTATTCCAAAAGCTGACCAGCGCAGATTTAGCGATAACGTTCACTTGAGCCCCTATTTAACGAATTCCCAATTTGGAAACAAGCACAAAGTTTCCAATTTGGGAATTTTGTTGCGAGTCATTCTTTGATAAGATCCAGTCAACGCTGAAAGCAGATCTCGGGCAGCACTGTCTGACATACCTTCGAGCGCGGGTCCAACTCGGAAAACCCGCCATCCCTTTGGCCGCCAGCGATCAAGTTCACTGATGGGGCTTGGTCGCCGTCACCATCTTTGGAACCTTCCGCGAAACCTCCTCAAGCGTCGTCATAACCCGGCTCACCTGCGAGAGCGTGGACGCCAGCTCAGGAGCATATCGGACAATGAGATACTCTTGAGCTGAGGAGAGCGTTGCCACGTGCGCCAGCGTGCGCTTGCGCAAGACAAGTCCTGCGGCCCCCGCTCTTCGGCCCGGCCCGCCAAGGTCATGTTGGAAGTTGTGGATCGGCTCGTCATCGAGGCCTTTCGCCTGAAGAAGAGCATCGAGATAAAGCTCGATGGCATGAAGAGCCAGCAGCCTTTGCGGAAGATGGTTAGGACTGGATGGGTTCTCACTCAGCTTGACGGCGGCGGCTTTGTATTGCGTCGCCAGGTCCAAAACGTCTCGCACGCCCGTTGATTTGCCGAGGTCCATGTTGCTAGATCTCCCCCTCAGAGTGAAACCGCGGGCTGGGTTCCGACCGCGTCGGCAGTCGTTCGTGACGGTACTGATCGTCTCGCGCACCGTTGATCCGGATGAGGTCCTTCAACAGGGTTCGCAGCTGTGGCCAGGGGGCATCCTCGAGTTTGAGGTCCGGGTCGTGCGTAACGATCAGGCAGTGAAGCTTTGCGGCGACTTCGATCACCGAGGAGACCGGTGCAATCAACAGCACCCGCCCCACTCCCGATCACGCATTCGCCACCCTCCGCCCGGCCGATGCCGTCGAGATCCCGCCGGCGACAAAGCTCGCTAGGGCCGGATGACGAGCGCTCCTGGATTGTTTTGACGGGAAGTAACCGCTTTGCCCCGCCAGACCCGGACGTCCGGCCGCTCGACACCGATAGCGGCTACCACGGCCCGTTGCCTCCACCACCCCTATTCGAAGAGGTGAAGCGTCGCTTTGCCGGGCTCGCGCGCAGCCAAAGACATCAGGCGACCCCGCGTGGTTCCTAAATGCGATTTGTTCCTGCAAGCAAAATGGCGCATCGCATGGCGTTCCGGAAAATACGGGAACCCATCCGGCAACCATCGGTTCGACCGCGCCTTGCGCCGGAATATTGATGCCGTAGAAATGACCGACTTTCTAGACCGCCGTAGCTAACTTCAATCCTGTAAGGCCCAGTCGGCCACCTCCCAGCGCATCTGGCCACGGTCGGCGACGACACGGCCGAGCCCTGGGAAGGGCATGTGCGTGGCGGCGATGAGTGCGCCCTCCGAAGCGGCGCGAGGGAAAAAGCGGTCGCGCATTGCCTTGGCCGCTGCCCGGTCCTGCTCGAACAGGAAGAACACGTCGGTCGCCCCCGGATGCACGACCGGAAAGATCATGTCCGAGGCCATGATGAGGCTCTTTCCGTCATCTTCGACCCGCACGCCGATATGGCCGGGTGTATGGCCGGTCAGGTCGACAATTGAGACGCCGCGCACAATTTCGCGTTCTCCGTCAATCGCCTGGAGTTTCGGGTAGAGGCGCACCACCTCCTCCGCCATCTTAAAGCTGGTTTGCAGATAGTCGGGCGCGCCGCTGCGCTTGGCCGGGTCGGTCCAATGGGTGACGTCGCGACGATCGATGTAGAGCTCCGCCTTTGGGTAGTTGTTCTTGCCTCCGGCGATCAGACCGCCCATGTGGTCCTGATGCATATGCGTTACGATCACCGCGTCGATCTGGTCAAGCTGCAGGCCAAGCGCACCAAGCGCCTGCGGCAGTTTGCCGGTCTGACCAATCGAGCCCGCTGCACCGGCATCGATCAGGATGCGGCGCTCGCCATCATCGATGAGATACTGGTTGAAGAGGAACCGCACCCCGCTCGGCCGGGCGGTGAACTGAGCGACTGCCGCCTCCTCCACCTGGGCCGGCGCGCGTCCCGGAAAATAGTCGAAGGGCATATCGGCGTACCCGTCTGTCAGCGCCGTCACCGTGAAGCGACCGATGCGGATCTGCGCCAGCGGCGTAATGCTGACCGGCGTGTTGGGGGTATTCTGCGCGGCGGCAGGGGCCGGTGCGCCACTGATCAGTCCTCCCCCGAGGAGGCCGAGAGGAAGAGCGCTTGCAAAGGCACGACGTGAAAGTTGAGGCATGACGTCTTTCTCCTGATCATTGGCAATACGGGGAGCCGGCCGGCGTCCCCTGGATCGACGCAAAAGCTAGGATATCCGAAAGCAATAGGGTATCCTGCCATTTCTGGAACTTTCCTCTCAGTTTCCGGAAGGATACGATGGATCGGTTTGAAGCGATGTCGGTGCTGCTGGCGGTGGTGGACGCCGGCAGCCTCTCGGCTGGATCGCGGCGATTGCATGCACCGCTCGCCACGGTCAGCCGCAGGGTCGCGGATCTTGAGAAACACCTTGGCGTGCGCCTGGTCGTGCGCACCCCCCGCGGCCTCTCCTTGACGGATGAGGGGCGCAGCTTCGTCGCCGCGTCACGTCGTATTCTGGAGGAGCTGGACGCGGCGGAGCGGCAGGCCAGCGGCGATTATGGCGCGCTGCGTGGAGGGCTGCACGTGACCGCACCGATTGCCTTCGGCGAGCGCCATCTGCTGCCAATAGCTCTGGAGTTCCTGAAGGAGCAACCCGATATCAACCTGCGTCTGACCCTCGCCGATCGTCAGCTAAGTCTGGCGGACGAGCACGTCGATGTGGCCCTGCGGATCGGACACTTGGCGGACAGCGCGCTTATCGCAACGCGCGTCGGCGCCGTCCGACGGGTGATCTGCGCGAGCCCCGACTATCTTGCCCGCCGAGGCGTTCCGCTTCAGCCAGAAGACCTCAGCCACCATGATGGCATAAGCTTTCAGGGCTTTGCGACCGCGCCGGAATGGCGCTACCGCCGGGACGGCGCGGCCTTTGCCATCGAGCCGCGCCCCAAATTCGCGGTCAATACGACGGAGGCTGCCATTCAGGCTGCAATAGCCGGTATCGGCATTATCCGCGTGCTGTCTTACCAGATCTCCGATCAGTTGCGCTCCGGCGCTCTGCACGAATTGCTGACGGACTTTGCACCGGAACCGCTACCTGTGAACGTTATCCATGGACCAGCCGATCCCCTGCCGCTGAAGGTGCGGTGCTTCCTCGACTGGATCGTCCCAAGCCTACGTGCTCAGCTGGCTTACTAGCGTCCCGCTTCAGGCGCACCCCGTTGATAGCAGTGAGGCGCACCGGTGCGAATGCTGCAAGATGCGGCTGTCCTTCCCTAAGTGCCTAACATGTCTATGCTCCGCAGCGCATCCTCAATATCTCCTTCGGCCTAGGTTAGGCCGCTTGGAAAACGTATGTGAGCGCTGAGAGGGGCCGTCATTTCTTTGGCGAAGACGTCTGCGTGTGATCGTTCGGTCAAAAGCTCACGCGCGCGCCAATCTTCCCGCCGCCCGAGCCCGAACCATCGCCCTCGACGTTAAACAGCAGTGAGAAGTCGATATTCCAGTTGTCGTGGTTGGAGAGAGTGAGCCCGGCGGAGATCCTCCCGAACAGGCCTTCGCCATCAAGCGAGGCAAAGCCGATATCCGCGCCGATCGACGGTGATAGCGTTAGTCCGTTTTCGAGCCCCAGCGTTCTCTCGACATCGGACCCGACGCTGAAGCGGGCTTGTTCCTCTATGAAGCCCTTGAGATCGATTGTTTCGCCAAGGGAATTGGAGACGGAATAGTCCTCTGTCTGCAAGACACGCTCCGCCGAAGGCGGACGCTCTTTCTGGCGACGCGCCCCGATCCAATCTTCGATTACGGTTTCAAGGCGGCCAGGAGGGCTTTTGCCGTTTCGCCAGATGAGGCGGGATTCTGGCCGGTGATGAGCCGGCCATCGACGACCGTGTGGACGCCCCAGTCTTTAACCTTCGAGAAAACGGCGCCGAGACCGAGCAACTCATCTTCTACCAGGAAGGGCACGACCTCCGTCAAACCGACGGCCGCTTCCTCGGAATTCGTAAAGCCCGTGACCTTTCGCCCATTTACGAAAGGTGTGCCGTCCGGGTTCTTGACGCGGTGCAGAACGCCGGGTGCGTGGCATACAAGGGCAATCGTCTTGCCCGCCGCAATGAAGGTTTCGAGCAGCTTGATCGAGTTTCCGTCCTCGGCGAGATCCCACATCGGACCGTGACCGCCGGGATAGAAGACGGTGTCGAAGTCCCCTTGGTTGACGCTGTCGAGGCGAACCGTCTCGGCGAGCTGGGCCTTGGCTTCCCGGTCTGCCTTGAAACGCCGAGTGAGGTCGGTCTCAAACATCGGTTCATCGCTCTTCGGGTCGAGCGGCGGTTGGCCGCCCTTGGGTGATGCAAGGGTGATTTCGGCTCCGGCATCCCTAAAGACGTAATAGGGAGCCGCCAGCTCTTCGAGCCAGAACCCTGTCTTCTTGCCGGTGTTACCGAGGGTGTCGTGCGAAGTGAGGACCATTAGGACTTTCATGGATCATATCCTTTACACTGGAGGCGTAGATTTGAAGTCCGATCAGCCGCGTCGGCTTCTCGATGCACTGATATTGGCGTCGCAATGATATTTGGGAGATCTAGGTCTCACAATCCAGCTTTCCATCTCGATGATGGACGAAGGAGCGAGAACTTCAGCTCGCTCTCGGGCGGCGATTGATCGCCGCCCGGGTGGCCGAAAAGGCTGGTGCGCCCTTCAGGTCTGACCGTTGCGGGCGTCGACCGGCAGGCTGGCTGCAGTGCCATCCGCGCGCGCCAGGACGAAATTGTCGAAGTTGGCGATCGAGGCGCAGGAGTGGTTGGGGAACACGCGCACGCGACTGCCGAGCGGCAGGGCGCGCCCGGAATGGGGGACGAACCCGTGTTCCTCGGACAGCCGCTCGAGCGTCCACCGGCCGGTTTCGCCATCGCCTTCGGCGCTGACGACCGTGCCGAACCCTGCGCCACCCATGCCATGTGCGCCGCGATCGGAGCTCATGGACTTCGAACCAGCGTCGATGATGAAGTGCGCCTCGTTCGACGCAACGACGCGGGCGACGACTGAAAGCGCGAGGTCGTCGGCGGTACAAATGCCAAGCCGAAGGGCGGTGCCGTCCAGAAAGACGTAGTTTCCGGGACGGATGCAATCGACTTCCCGGGGCAGCGGTGCACCGAGGCAAGTCGGCGTTGCGCCGACGGAAATGCAATCGACGGCGAGCCCGCGTTGCCGAAGCCTCTCGGCGAGACCGGCGAGGGCCTCGGCCTCGTCGTGGGCGATCTTGGCCAGGGCATGGGGCTCCGGAGCCCCGTAGGCATGTCCGGCGTGCGAAAGCAGTCCGGCAAATCGCAAACCAGGGGTGCGGGCGATCCTCGCGCACAGTTCAGGCGCTGCCGGGTCAACGGGTTTGAGGCCGACGCGGCCGAGGCCAACGTCGACCTTGAGGAACACGCCGATCTCGACCCCGTGCCGGCTGGCGGCCTCCGACAGCGCATCGACACCTGTTTCGCTCGCCGCGATCGTGCGCAGTTCCACGCCACGCTTCTTGACCGCAGGCAGAAGGCGATCGAGCGACGCCGCGTGGATGATGGGATAGGCCAGGATGATCGACGCAATCCCGGCTTCGGCAAAGACCAGCGCTTCGCTGGGCTTGGAGGCGGTGATACCGCGCGCACCTGCGGCAAGCTGCTGCCGGGCGATGTGGAGGCTCTTGTGCGTCTTCACATGCGGAAACATCACCACGCCGGCTGCATCGGCGCGTTGCTGCATGGCCTTGATATTGCGGGTGAGCCGTTTGTCGTCGACCTCGATATAGGGTGTCGGTCGCTCGGCGGCCGCTGGACGCAGGAACATTGCGGCCGTGGTCCCGCTTGCGCTGTCGCGGATATCTGTCGACGCCATGCCGGCAGCGCTCGCAGCCGGTTGCGTCACTTCGAAAGTGCTCATGTTGGGATACTCTGATCTGGAACGGGGTATAGCGGCTACTGTCAGGCGGTTGCGACCTGGCGCACGTAGTGGGTCGATGAGATCTGCCGCATCGGCAGTTCGCGAGGCACGAAGTCCGGCGCACGCACCGCGCTTGGAATTTCGTCGGACATCGGCTGGCGCCCTTCCGGACGGCGCGTCGGATCGGCAATCGGCACGGTCGATAGCAGCTTGCGGGTATAGGGGTGCTGCGGATTGCTAAACACCGAGCGGCGATCGCCGATCTCGACGATTTCGCCGAGATACATGACCGCAACGCGGTGAGCGATGCGCTCGACCACCGCCATGTCGTGGCTGATGAACAGAAGAGCGATCTGCATCTCGCGCTGCAGGTCCATGAGTAGGTTGATCACCTGCGCCTGGATCGTCACGTCGAGCGAAGCGACTGCTTCGTCGGCGACGATGAGACGCGGGTTGAGCGCAAGCGCCCGGGCGATACAGATGCGCTGGCGCTGCCCGCCGGAAAATGCATGCGGATAGCGCTCGAGATGCTCAGGCGAAAGCTCGACCTTTGCCAGAAGTTCGGCAGCGCGGGCGCGCATGTCCCCGGTCGAACCAAGCTTGTGGACCCGCATCGGATCCATCAGCGATTGCTCGATCGTCATGCGCGGGTTGAGCGAAGAAAACGGATCCTGGAAGACCATCTGCGCTTCGCGCCGAAATCGCGCGAGGACAGGGCGCGGCGCGCCGATCAGTTCGGTTCCATCAAAGCGGATGGAGCCAGAGCGCGGTCGATCGAGCTGCATGAGCGAGCGGGCGACCGTCGACTTGCCGCAGCCGGATTCACCGACCAGCGCTAGGGTCTCACCGGGAAAAATGTCGAAGGAGACGTTCTCCACCGCATGTACCCGGCCGGAGACGTGGCCGAACAGCCCGGCCTTGAGATCGAAGCGCGTCACCAGGTTTCGCACCTCGACAAGTGGGCGAGGGGATTGCGTCATATGAGCCGGCGCGTTCATTCTGTCGCCTCCGCGGGCTGCCGCTCCGGTTCGAACACCAGCAGCGGAAATTTCTCCGGCGCATCCTTGTCGGCCATGCTGCCGAGGCGCGGCACGGCGGAAATCAGGGCGCGCGTGTAGGGATGCTTCGGCTTGGCGAAGATGTCGTAAACCGAACCCGTCTCGACGATTTCACCCTTGAGCATCACACAGACCCGGTCTGCGACTTCCGCGACGACGCCCATGTCGTGGGTAATGAACAGCACCGACATGCCGATTTCGTGCTGCAGGGCGCGAACCAGATCGAGGATCTGCGCCTGAATGGTCACGTCGAGCGCGGTCGTCGGCTCGTCGAGGATCATCAGCGACGGGCGGCAGGCGAGCGCAATAGCGATCATGACGCGCTGGCGCATGCCGCCGGAGAGCTGGTGAGGATACTGGTCGAGCCTGCGTTCCGCATCGGGCACACGTACCAGCTTGAGGGTGTTGAGCGCGATCTGGCGCGCTTCCTCGGGTGTCTTGTGCTGGTGATGGATCACCGCTTCGGCAATCTGGTCGCCGACGGTAAAGACCGGGTTCAGGCTCGACATCGGGTCCTGGAAAACGATCGAGATGTCTGCGCCACGAAGGGCTTCGACCCGCTTTTCCGACAATGTCGCGAGATCGGCGACCTTGTCGTCCTTCAAGCGCATCAGCACCCGCCCGCCGGTAATCGCCGCGCCGTCATACTCGGTCAAACGCATGATCGTCATGGCGGTCACCGATTTGCCGGATCCAGACTCGCCGACCAGCGCAACTGTCTCGCCGCGCGCGATGCGGAAGGAGACGCCTCGCACCGCGCGCAGCTGTGAGCGGGTGCCGGCCGCGAAGGAAACCTCAAGGTCTTCCACGGATAGGATCACATCCTCGGGCAGTTCAGGGGGCGCGGATTTAGACAGGAACATCAGCACATGGACCCGATTTCGAGGGGACGTTGCCCTATCAGGTCTCGCAACGGGGTTGCATCCTGTCAATATGCTCGGATGGCGGAGAACTCCCCGCGAGGTAGACCGTCAGTGCCCGGGCGGCACGCAATCGGCTTTTGTCCGTGCCGCAAAACCGAGTGAAATCAATGTTTCGCGAATGTGGCAATCGAAACTATGCGCTTTCTGCATCGTGTCGCCTGTCTTCGCATATGGCCTCGGTGGGGCGATTTGGGGTATGACGGTGCCTCAGGCGGCGTCGATGCCGACATCGAATCCGTTCTTGTACTGTGGCAATGCCGCACACTGCTTGAGATGCTGCCACAACCCATCGCTGTCGGCGCTACCAGGGCCGGCGCGCCTGAAGATACGGATCTCCATTTCGAGCGACATCTGTGGTCCGCCGATCTGGACGAGGCGGCCTTGGCGCAGGGCTTCCGCCACACAGATCTGCGGCAGCCAGGCGACGCCACGCCCGGCGACGGCCATGTGCTTCAGGCCATCGGCGAGGCCCGACTGATAGACGATGCTGAGATTGAGCGGCCGGCGCCAGCGCGACTGGATCAAGGTCGCCAGCTTGCCGATGTAGCCGTCGCTCCAGGAATAGGCGAGATAAGGGATCTCCGTGCTTTCGGGCCCGTCGATGTCGAACAGGGGTCGGCCGCTCTCGTCGGCTCCCGACACCAGGATCAGCCTGTCCTTGCCGATCTGCAGGGATTCGAACGGGCCGCCTTCCAGCACCGGCGGGCCATCGGGATGCACATAGGTGATGGCAAAATCGCACTGGCCCGAACACAGATGATCGATGCTTTCAAGGAAGTCGGCGGCATGCATGCTGGTGCGAAGCGGTATCCGCGATATCAGCGGCGAGCCGATCCATCTCGGGAAGAAGTACATCGCCAGCGTATGCAGCGAGGTAAATGTCAGCATGGCCGAGCTTTCGCCGGCGACATTGCGGCAATCGGTGCGCAGCCTGTAGGCCTCACGCACGAGCCGCTGGCAACCCGGAAGGAACATCGTTCCCGCCCGTGTCAGTTGCACGGGATAGGTGCTGCGGTCGATCAAGTCCGCGCCGATCCAGTTCTCAAGCGATTTGATGCGGCGACTGAAGGCCGGCTGCGAAATGTTGCGCGCAGTCGCCGCCGTCGAAAAGTTCCGCGTGGCGGCGATTTCGAGAAAATCTTCAAGCCATTGCAGTTCCATGCCGGCCCTCATGCGTGATTTGCATAGTCTATCCTAATTACACATTGGACAGACCTGCAAGCGCTCTTCTAGCCTCCCCTATAACGAGAAGAAAACTTCCGCCTCCACCAAATGGGAACAACGATGAAACGCACCTTAGCCCTAGCTCTGTGCCTGGGGCTCGGCATCGCGGCTGCGCCCGCTATGGCCGAGACCAAGAACCCCGGCACTTTCGTCTTCATGTGGACCGACGACATCCAATCGTTCGATCCGGCCTATATCGCCAACACGCCGAGCTCTTACGGCGCTCTCAACATCTACAGTCGGTTGTTGAACTTCAACGGCTCGAAGATCTCCGAGTTCGTGCCGTCGCTCTCGACCGAAGTACCTTCGCTCGAAAACGGCCTCATCAAGCAGGCGGCCGATGGCTCGGTGAGCTATACCTTCCCGATCCGCAAAGGCGTTTCAGCCCACAAGGTCGGGATCAAGGGCGCCGACGGCAAAGTCACCTGGGAATACTACGACAAGCTGACTGACGCCCAGAAGGCGACGATCGAGCCGGGTTACGGCCAGATCACGCCCGAAGACGTACGCTATTCGTTGCTGCGTGCCATTCTTCAAGGCCAGTCCTGGATGTCGAACGCGATCACCGAGGTGATCACAGCCGGCAAATATACCGACATCGCCAAGTGGGTTGAGGCCGAAGGCGAGGTGAAATCCATCAACGACGCCAGCCCCGAGATCCTGCGCAAGGTCTATGACCAACTCGCGTCGCAGATCGTCGTCGATGGCGATAATGTCACGCTCAAGCTGCCCAAGTCGTTTCCGGCCACGCTTGGGGTGATCGCGCTGCCCTTCGGCACTTCGGTCGTCGACAAAGAATGGGTTGCATCGGTCGGCGGCTGGGATGGCTCGGGCGACACCTGGAAGGCCCACTACCGTCCGGAACTCGGCGCCAATCCGCTGTTTGCGGAAGAAAATGGCACCGGGCCGTTCATGCTCGAGGAGTGGGACCGGACCGACCGGCGCATCACCTTGAAGCGGTTCGACAACTACTTCATGGGCCCCGCCAAGCTTGAGCGGGTGGTCATGCGCACGGTGCCGGAATGGACGACGCGGCGCCTGCAGCTTCTGTCCGGTGACGCCGATTTCGTCACGGCACCCGTCGAGTTCATCGACGAACTCAGCAAGACCGAAGGCGTCAAGGTCATTGACGGCCTGCAGAAAGTGTTCTCGCGCGGCATCTTCTTCGCCTGGCCGCTCGACGACAACGACAATCCGGCGATCGGCAGCGGCAAGCTCGACGGCGCCGGTATTCCGCCGGACTTCTTCGCCGACATCGACGTGCGCAAGGGTTTCAACTACGCCCAGAATTACGACGCGCTCCTCACCCAGGTGCTGCTCAACAAGACCGTGCAGTCTCGTGGGCCGACGGTTCGCGGCATCATGGGTTACCGCCCGGATTCACCTGTCTACAGCTACGATCCCGCCAAGGCCGAAGAACACTTCAAGAAGGCATTTGACGGCAAGCTCTGGGATACCGGCTTTGCCTTCACCGCCTATGTGACCGAAGGCAACCCGCAGCTGACGGCGGCACTCTCGGCGCTGCAGCAGGGCCTGTCGCGCATCAATCCGAAGTTCAAGATGCAGATCCAGGCTCTGCCGTGGGCATCCGTTTCGGACAAGCTCAACAACCGCGAAAAGCCGGCAGCACCCTTGACGGTGATGGGTTGGGGTCCTGACTATTCCGATCCGGGTGGTCCGCTCGGTGCCGCCAGCTATTACCTCTCGCCCACGGGTCTCGTCGGCGGCATGGTCGGCCAAGGTTATCGCGACCTGATGGCGGAGAAGTTCAAGCCGCTCCTGGATGAAGCCTGGGCATCGGTCGATCCGGCGGTTCGCGAGCCGATCTACGCCAAGCTGCAGGAGATGTCGTACGAATACGCCACGACCCAGTTCCTCTGGGAAGATTTCGGCTACGTCGTCACACGCAGCAATATCGATGGTTATGTCGACAACATGATCCTCTACGGTGCGTGGGACTTCTACCCGGTCACCAAGGCCAACGATTGATTGGCCAGGGCTGCCGGGTGGCGATCCCGCCCGGCAGCCCTTGTTTCATTTTCCCTGAAATCGGAACGTGTGAACCGTGCTGAACTACGCACTCAGACGATTGATGATGCTGCCGATCGTCCTCTTCGCGCTGTCGTTGATGATCTTCGCGCTGCAGATGTCGCTTTCGCCGACACAGAGACTGGCGGCCTATGCGCCGTCGCCGGATTATCTCAAGGGTGGTCAGGAGAGCATCCGCCGGATGATCGAGCAGTACGGGCTCAACGATCCCTTCTACATTCAGTACGGCCGCTGGATCGGCGGCGTTCTCAGCGGCAATCTCGGCTGGTCCGAGACCGCCCGCCAGCCGGTGTCGACGGCGCTGATGTCGCTGTTTCCGGCGACGCTGGAGCTGGTCGTGCTGGCCTTCGTGCCCTGTCTGCTACTCGCCGTCTACCTCGGCTCGCGCGCCGGCATCTATCTCAACCGCTGGCCCGACCACGTCATCCGCATCTTCACCATTCTCGGCTGGTCTTTTCCGGTTTACGTCTTCGGCCTCTTAATGCTGCTGATCTTCTATTCGGCGCTTGACTGGTTTCCGCCCGGCCGGCTCAGCCAGTGGGCGCAAACCGTGGTCAGCTCCGGCGATTTCGTGCGCTACACCGGCGCCAATACTATCGACGCGCTGCTCAACGGCAACCTGGCGATCTTCGGCGATGCACTTCGTCACCTTGCGGCTCCCGTCATCACGCTGACCTATGTCAACGTCGCCAGCATGACGCGGGTGATGCGCACCTCGATGCTGGAAACGCTGCGCCAGGACTACGTACGCACCGCCCGCGCCAAGGGCCTGCCGCGCCGCGTCGTCGAATTGCATCACGCCAGGCGCAACGCGCTTCTGCCGCTTGCAACCATCGCCGGCATGGAACTCGCCGTGATGATGGGTGGCGTGGTCATCACCGAGACCATCTTTGACTACGCCGGGCTCGGCCAGTTCGCCGCCAAGACCGCTGCCAATCTCGACTTTCCCGCAGTTCTCGGCTTCGGCCTCTATTTCGCGGTCGTCCTGGTGCTGATGAACCTGGTCGTCGATCTCATCTATCCGTTGCTTGACCCGAGGGTGAAGACGCAATGAAGTTTCTTCGTTACCTCGCACGAAATCCGGTGTCGCTGTTTGGTGTCGTGATCCTCCTCGCCTTCGTGCTGATCGCCGTCTTCGCGCCCGTTCTGGCGCCGCCGCAAAGCTTCCAGCTTTCGCCCTACGACACGCCGCGCGCGGGTTTCCTGGCAACGCCGCAACCGCCTTCGCCGGAGGCGGTGTTTGGCACGACCCAGGGCCAGTACGACATCTTCTATGGCGTCGTCTGGGGTACGCGCACGGCATTCAAGATCGGGCTCGGGGTCGTGGCGATCTCAGTGCTGATCGGCACGGTCGTCGGCGCTGTCGCGGCCTATTACGGCGGCGTCGTCGAGGAAGTGCTGATGCGCATCGTCGACGTGTTCATGGCCGTGCCCTTCCTGATCGCCGCCATGGTGCTGACGGCTTTGCTCGGCAAAGGCATCGTGCCCATCACGATCGCGCTGACGACGTTCGGCTGGATGAGTTATGCCCGCATCGTTCGAAGCGAGATCCTGAGGATCCGCGAGATGGATTACATCCACGCAGCCAGGAGCTACGGCGCCAGCGATCTCAGGCTGATCGTCCTGCATATCCTGCCCAACGCCATGTTCCCGGTGCTGGTTCTCGCGACGATGGCGACCGGTTCCATGGTGCTGTCCGCCTCAGCGCTCAGCTTCCTCGGCGTTGGCACCGAAGAAGGTTATGCCGACTGGGGCCAGTTCATCGCCTATTCGCGCAACTGGATCGTCGGTCAGCCCGGCAATCCCTTCCAGTTCTGGTACACGCTGGCCTTCCCCGGCGCGGCCGTCTTCCTCTTCGTACTGTCGTGGAACCTCGTCGGCGATGCGCTGCGCGACATGCTCGACCCACGCCACGCCCATTGAGACCCAATCCCTTACGACCAAGGAGCATTTTCCATGTCCTCTCTGTCTGCTGCTTCCATCGAGCTGTTCGAGGATCTGATCCGGTACGAGGTCGAGGACAAGGCGATCCCGTCGATCTCCTACGCCCTCGTCGACCGAGACGGTGTGCTTGCCGAAGGCCATGTCCAGCGCCATGACCGCCATTTCGACATGGGCAAGGACACGTGCTTCCGTATCGGCTCGATCACCAAGACCTTCACCTCGCTGGCGATCATGCAACTGGTCGAAAAGGGCCTTGTCGATATCGATGTCGACGTCTCGACCTACCTGCCCGGATTCAAGCCGGTGAACCCGTTCGCCGGCGCTGAAGGCGGGCCCTACGGCTCGGTCATCAGCCTGCGCAAGCTGATGACCCATACGGCCGGGCTCGTGCGCGAACCCAAGAGTGGCCACTATCTCGACGCGACCCGTCCTCCGCTGGAGGACACGGTCGACGAGCTTGCCAGCTCGACCTTGAAGCAGGATCCGAGCCTCGGGGTGATGCATTACTCCAACGCCGGTATCGCCGTCGTCGGTCGGGTGATCGAGGTCGTCACTGGCCAGAGCTATTCCGACTATGTCGCTACCAACATTCTGAAGCCGCTCGGCATGGACAGTTCCTCCTGCGGCATGGCGCCGGGCATTCGCGAGCGGCTTGCGCCGGCCGACATGTGGACGCTCGACGGCGATACGCCGGCGCCGGTGTTCAGCCTTGGCGGCTCGCCGGCCGGCAACATCTTTTCCACCACCGGCGATATGGCACGCTACGCCCAGTGCCTGCTGCGCGGCGGCTTTGACGCTGCCGGCAATTCGATCATCTCGCCGGCGTCGCTGCGCGAGATGTGGACACCGTTCGGCAAACGTCCGGCCGGCCACGACAAGACGCTCAATGGGTATGGCCTGTGCTTTGGTTCCGGTGACGTCGACGGCTGGACCTCGGTCGGCCATGGTGGCGCTGTCTATGGTTATGCTTCGCAGATGATGCTTTTGCCTGCCGCCGGCGTCGGCGTGCTTATTTTTGCGACCCTTGATTTCGCCAACCAGATTGCCTCCCGGCTTGGGGTCGACGGCGTGCGCATCGTTCTTGCCGAGCGCAAGATGGGCACGATGCCGGAGCGGACACAGCGTCCGCCGGAGATCTCCGAAGCGCAGTTCAAGGCCTTGCCGGGCTATTACCGCGACGACGCCACGCAGGAGATCGTCGAGGTCAAATCCAAGGACGGCAAGGTCTACCTGATGGGCGAGGGCGTTCCGCACCGGATCCGTCCGGTGGCGGGCAACGATTTCGTCATCGACGGTCGCATCTACGGGCGCGGCGCGGACTATGCCCATATGAACCTCTCCTTCCCGGCAGCCGGCAAGCTCGCCTGGCGGGATACAAGCTGGACACGCATAGAGACGCCTGAGGACGAGACTGTGCCCGACGCCATTGCGCCGCATCTCGGCGAATATGGACCGGACTTCAACATCACCTACCTGACCTACAGCCATGGCGGCCTGAAGTGCCTGATCGAGTACTTCTGCACGCACACATGCGAACCGGTCGAGGAGGGACGCTTCCGCATGCATGGGCGGCTTTACGAAGACGAGATCCTCGAACTTGATGCCGTCGACGACAACGGCAAGCGCGGCATCCGCGTCGGGCCGATGTTCCTGGCGCGACGCAGCCCGTCCCAGGCCGAAGCGGCGTGACCATGACCGCTCCAATCAAGATGGAGTCACCTCTTGGCGCCCGCATGTCCATCGGCGGGCGCGAGGTCGACTATTATTGCGGCACGTCGTACTTCTGCCTGCATGGCCACTCCGAGGTGATCGAGGCAGCCTGCGAAGCGACCAGGCGCTACGGCATGGGGCCGGGGACGCTCGCCCATATGCAGGTCTATGCCGATTTGCAGGAGCGGTTGCGCGACTGGTTCGGCACAGACGAGGTCGTCTACATGATTTCCGGCTACACCAGCCCCATGGTGTTGCTGCAGGGGCTGCGCGACGAATTCGATGTCATCTTCATGGATTACGCAACGCATTACAGCACCCGTGACGCGATCCCGACGCTCGGCAAGCGGGTTCACGAATTTCGGCATGCCGATCCGGAGGATCTTGCTGCGCAACTGTCGTTGCATGTGAAGGCGGGCGAGCGGCCGGCGGTGCTGACCGACGGCGTCTTTCCGTCATCCGGACGGTTGGCGCCACTTGGGGATTACCGGCAGGCCATGGCCCCCTATGATGGTGCGCTGCTCTGCATCGACGATTCCCACGGTGTCGGCGTCCTTGGTGAGACCGGCCGCGGATCGCTGCAGCACGCGGGGCTCGAAGGCGAGGGCAACTATCTCGCCGGCACGATGAGCAAGGCGTTCGGCGCGCTCGGCGGCATCGTTCCCGGTAGTGCGGATCTGGCCGCCAAGATCGCGGGCAATGCGATGATCATGCGTGGTGCCTCGCCGGCGCCACCGGGTCTTGCAGCCGCTGCAGCCGCATCGTTGCGCGTTCTGCAGGCGACACCGGAAAAGCGCGCCAACCTCGTTCGCAACGTCAAGCACATGCGCAGCGGGTTGCGGACCCTCGGGTTCGACGTTGCCGACACGCCGGTACCGATCGTCACCATCAAGGGCGTCACCGACCTCGAACAGCTGCGCGATCGTCTGGCGGAGCGCGACATCATCGTCAGGGTGCAGCAGCCTGGTGGTTATTCCGACGCGTCAGATGTTGCGACCATGCGGCTTGCGGTGTTTTCCGAGCACACGACCGATCAGATCGATCGGCTCCTGCAGTCGATGGGCGAACTTCTCTAGACCTGCGTGTGGAGTTCTCACCGACTTTGAGCGTCGGCGAGAACTCCGCGCTAGCGACCGTGCACGCACGCATGATCGTGAGGGAGTTATCCATAACCGATTGAAATCTCGGGAGTTAGGCGATTCTTGCATGGAGTTTTGCCCAAATTGAATTGGCCTGTGGCGGCGAGCTGCACCAATGTTCCGTTAAACGACATGCAAATCGCCGATCACCGGTCAGACGTGCCTCGCCGATAACCAAGTCTGCCAAAGTGGCCGCTGAAGCCCCCGCGGTTGGCGGCGCCCATCGCGTTGGTTGGCCTTCGCGATGCCTGCCTGAAACGACCGCATCTATCCCGCTCTTCCCGATTTGACCGATAGAGGAACCCACCCATGAAAGTTTTCATCTCCGCTGACATCGAAGGCACCGCAGGCATCGCGCAATGGGACGAAGCCGAGCGCACCCATCCCGACTGGACCGAATTTCGCGCCCTGATGACCGCCGAGGTGGTCGCTGCCTGCGAGGGCGCGCGTGCCGCCGGTGCGACGGAAGTCGTGGTGAAAGACGCCCATGACAGCGGTCGCAACCTCATCCTCGACCGCCTGCCGGACTATGTCCGCATTGTGCGCGGCTGGTCCGGCCATCCGGATGCGATGATGTTCGGCCTCGATGCCGGCTTCGCGGCCGCGCTCTATACGGGCTATCACTCCAAAGCGGGCAGCGAGGCAAATCCGCTCGCCCATACCTCCACGATGCGCATCTCGCGCCTGCTTTTGAACGGAGAGGTCGCCTCGGAATTTACCGTCAACGCGCTCTGTGCCGCCGGTTACGGTGTACCGTCGGTCTTCCTTGCCGGCGATGCCGGTATTTGCTCTGAGGCGCGGGCGATGGTGCCGGGGCTGAAGTCCGTGGAAACACTGGAGGGTAAAGGTCGTTCGACGACGTCGATCTCGCCTGCTTGGTCGCGCCGGCTTATTCGTGAAGGCGTGGCAGAAGCGCTGTCCGGCGATTTCGCTCAGGTGCTGCCGTCCAGGGCCGAGCGCTACGAAGTGGTGATCGAGTTCAACAATCCGACAGATGCCTATCGTGCCGGCTGGTATCCCGGTGCATATGCGCACGGTCCTCGCGCCGTCGCCTTCAAGCATGCGGATTTTGCGGAGATCCTGCGAGCGCTGGTCTTCCTGAAAGCCTGATCAAGGGCGGGCTCCCGTGCCTGGACGTCGCGGGATAGAGCCACTGGCCTTGATAGGTAGCAACGCGCCAAAACGGGCGCTTTTCGACCGTCACGCCGCCCTCGCTGGACGAAGCTGGCTCAACCTTGTTGCCTGGCTAGCAGCGCGTTGCCTCCAACAAAGGTGGACGCACGGCCGGGGTTGACGGGATGACGGTGGGACGTATCCGAAACAGGAGTGAACATCGCTTCCTGGTCGATCTTCAAGCTGATCTGCGCAGTGGTGCATATCGGCCAAGTCCGGCCAGGCGCAAGCTCATTCCAAAGGCCGGGAAACCGGGGCAATTCCGACCCTTGGGCATCCCCACCATCAGAGACCGCGTCGTACAAGGCGCGGCCAGAATCCTTTTGGAGCGGATCTTCGAGGCGCAATTCTGGCATGTCTCTTATGGGTTTCGACCCGGCAGAAACACCCACGGCGCCTTGGAGTACATTCGTCGGGCAGCCTTGCCGCAGAAGCGGGACAAGGACACTCGGCGAAACCGGTTGCCATATCCTTGGGTTATTGAGGGGGACATCAAAGGATGCTTCGACAATATCAATCATCATCACCTGCTCGAGCGGATGCGCAAGCGCATCGGTGATCGACGAGTGGTGAGATTGGTCGGATTATTCCTCAAGGCCGGTGTTTTGACTGAGGATCAGTTCCTCCGGACGGACGCCGGTATCCCTCAGGGGGGGATCATCTCACCTTTGCTCGCAAACATCGCCCCTAGCGCGATCGAGGAGCGATATGAAAGGTGGACCTATCACCGCAAAAAGACCCAAGCCCGTCGCAAAAGCAACGGGGTGGCGGCAGCGGCGAGCGCCCGGGACAGCGGTCGATTTGATAACTGAGTTCAGCAACAGATCTTCACCAAACACCTGCCGCAGCCGGACCTTCAGGTAGGTGGGATGAGTAGGCGAGTGGTGGTCCGATCGATGCTGGGCGTCAGTCCAAGCGCCTACCAGGACGCCTGCGAGGCGATGGGGCCGGAAAATGCGGCTGCGACAATGGCCTGTATTCTCGAAAGGGCAGGGCACATCAACTCGGCCGGCGGATATCTGCGCAATCTGACGGACAAGGCGCGGCGAGGGGAGTTTTCGCTCGGGCCGGTGTTGATGGCTCTGTTGCGGGCGAATCCAGTGGTTGCTCGAAGCGCCTAGCGAACGGCTCTTTGGGGGTGGCAGTGGCTTGAAACTTCTCGCTACCCCGGCGAATGTCGTAGTCGCTTGCGTTACCGTCAATAGAGTCATATATTTCGCACAATAAATGAGTTGCTGGATATGGCGGAATGATCATGTCTCAGGTTCTGAAATCTTTAGAGCACAGCGGTCCCTTGGTGCTGTCCTATATGGATCGCTCGGGAAAGATCGCTGTGGAACGGGTCGCAACCGGCTTCGGCATGTCTAAGAGCCAGTTGGCCGAGACGGCGGGGCTAGCCCGCGAAACACTGTATAGAAGTGAACGTAGCCTGGGCGCGAAAACGCAGAGCCGTCTTCGGGAAATGCTGGAGATTATCAGTCGTGTCTCAGATTGGGCCGGTGGTAAGGAGCAGGCAATGGCTTGGTACCGGGCCCAACCTCTACCAGCTTTTGGCGGGCGTACGCCCGAGGCTCTCGTAAAAGACGGCAAGGCCGCGGCGGTGCGAGATTACCTCGATCATATGGCCCTAGGGGGCTTCGCTTGAGGTTTGTGGGCAATTGTTACCGTGCGCACGATCCACGCTGGGCTTTCAAACCGGTTTCAGGAGATGGCGCGGCTATAAGAGGCGCGCGGTTCAACCCAAAAGTCGTGCCAGCTCTCTATCTCGCCCTCAGTGTGATGACGGCGGTAAAGGAAGCCAATCAAGGGTTTGCCCATCGCATCGACCCTTGTGTACTTTGTTCCTACGATGTCGACTGTGATGACATTGCGGATCTTACTTCTGAAGTTGGTCGGGCCTCGAATTCCGTTTCGGTGGAGGAAATAGCCTGCAGTTGGGCCACCACGCTTTCCGAAGGAAGGAGACCCCCATCCTGGTCGATATACGATCGACTCAAGGCGAGGGGCACGGCAGGCATCATAGTACCCAGCTTTGCGCCCGGCGCCGAAGAGGGAGATCGAAATCTGGTGCTTTGGAACTGGGGCCCCAACCTGCCGCATAAAGTGCAGGTACACGACCCAAGTGGTCGGCTTCCGAAGGATCAACTGTCCTGGGATTAGGCGCAGCTCGCATGCTTTTCGTTGACGCCGGAACCGTCTACTAATGTGAGCGTACCAGTATCATTCGAGCCTATCGGTCCGACACGACGATGATCAAAGGAGGATACTTTGGCAACCGGTACAGTAAAATGGTTCAACACAACAAAAGGCTTCGGTTTCATCCAGCCGGATGACGGAACTGCCGATGTGTTCGTCCACATTTCCGCGGTAGAGCGAGCTGGTCTACGCGGACTCAACGACGGCCAAAAGGTTACCTATGAGCTGGTGAAAGACCGCAAGTCCGGCAAGATGTCGGCGGACAACCTCCAGGCCTGAGCGCATTGCGATTCTGCAGCTTACTGCATGCAGTGTTTGCTCTGCTCCAGCGGTGCCTCTTGGCCGGAACCCGCCGGTATGACCGGCGCTTTCAGGTGATCAGCCGGGCCGCGCGACCTTGTTTTCGCTCAAATCGGTCGGCGTATGGTCGATCTGGCAGACGTCGAGTGGGTGCGGTGCGTGGATATAGCCTGGTCGCGGTTTTAACCGCAGCAGGTGCTTTGGATTGGCCGACCGCTTTCTGGCGATCTCTTCAGGCGAAAACAGCGCCGGGATGCGCCGGGCAATGGTGACATAGGACGGCAGGGCAAGACCAGCCTCTTCACAGCGCGCACGGATTTCGGCGACGACCGGTGCGAGAGGAGGCGCCTCGAGCGTCAGCCATTGCTCGCGCAGTGTCTTGCTGATGATTGCCTTGATGCCTTCTGACGCCATCGTCCGCCTCGTCGGCGCGATCCTGCTCGAGCAGAACGACGAATGGGCTGTCCAACGCGCCAGATACATGACGCTGGAAACCATCAGCCAGATGAGCGATGATCCGCTCATCAGCCTGCCAGCCGTGGCGCGCTGATCATCCCGGCCCATGCCGGAGAACGCGGCGACCAAAGCCGCCACTTACACCACTCCCTGGGACATGATCCCGAACGCAGCACCGACGACCTTTGTAAGTCCGCAATCCTTGATTTCAGTTATTTCAGCTATAAGGTGGAGGCATTGCCCAAAGGGGATTACAGGCCAATGCTCCCAGAGAAGAAGGACCGTTCGCCTGTTGCGCTGGAACAGCGCGACGTCAGCGCCGACCAGCGCATGTTCTCACCTTCCGCTGCGCGAAATTCGGCGCCGATCCTCGCGGTCCTACAACGTGTCCTTCCAACACGTGGCACCGTGCTGGAGATTGGATGCGGGACCGGTGAGCACGCCGTGTGTTTTGCGGGGGCAATGCCAGACATCACCTGGCAGCCGAGCGATCCGGATGCCGACGCCCGCGCCAGTACGTCTAGCTGGATCAAATTCTCAAGGCTGAAGAATGTGCTGGCACCGCGGGATATTGATGTGTGCTCAGGACAATGGATCGTCGAACAAACGGGGCATTTTGACGCCATCTTATCGATCAATATGATCCACATCGCGCCATGGACGGCAAGCTCAGGATTGTTCGAAGGAGCTGGCCGTTTGCTTCACGATGGTGGGCTTCTCCTTCTCTACGGTCCCTTTATGCGCGACGGCGTACACAACGCCCCCTCGAATGCTGCTTTCGACGCCGCTCTAAAGGAGCGCAACCCATCTTGGGGTGTGCGTGATATCGCTGACCTTGAACAAATGGGTGAGGCCGCTGGACTTGTTCTCCGCGAGACGATCGAGATGCCTGCCAACAACATGTTGCTGGTCTTCTGCAGAGGTACTGTCTCAACGACAAGCCGGCGCGAAAGAGAGATGTGACCATGCAGTAAGCTGCCGTCCGAGGTCGATGCTCGAAACGTGCGGTATAGGCGAGAATGCGGCCGAAGGCGGAACGCGACAGGCGCACTGCGCGGGGTGTGATCTAACCGGAACCCGCGGGGATGGATACCGAGGTTGTGCTTTTGGAAGGAGAGACGAGAACGATGCCGACACCAGAGCAACCCAGCCTGATAGTTCGACAAAAATCCCCACAGAATACCGAGTTTCCATTTGCGTCGCTCTCCGATTTGCTGATCCCAACCGAGCTGTTCTTCGTGCGAAACCATTTCCCATCGCCGGACCTCGATGCGCGAGACTGGAGATTGCGCGTTGACGGGGCGGTGGCGCGGCCGCTCGAACTTGACCTCGACAGCATCAAGGCGATGCGGAGCACGACCTTGACTGCCGTCGTCGAATGCGCCGGGAATGGCCGCGTCTACTATGTGCCACCGAAGGAGGGGTTGCAGTGGCAGAACGGAGCCGTCGGCAATGCTGCGTGGACAGGAGTTCTTCTCAGCGAGATATTGGAAATGGCGGGCGTTAAGCCTAACGCGCGTGAGGTCCTGCTTGTGGGCGCAGACAGCGGCGTCGTCGACACGAACAAAAAAACGGCTTCTCCTGGCCCCATCGCTTTTGCGCGCAGTCTACCGCTGGAGAAGGCCATGGCGCACAGCACGATCCTTGCCCATTCGATGAACGAGGAGCCGTTGACGCGCGATCACGGCTACCCGCTGCGCGCGGTTGTGGGTGGCTGGTTCGGCATGGCTTGGGTCAAGTGGATCACCCATATCACGGTTTTGGAACAACCATTCCTTGGCTACTGGCAAGCGCGTGAGTACTTCCGTTGGGAGCGCAACCTCGGGGAACCGAGCCTAGTCCCCCTCACGGAGATGGAGGTCAAAGCGCAGATCGCGCGACCCGTGCAGGGCGCGCGTCTCATCGCCGGCCAACCCTATCGAATTTTTGGAGCCGCCTGGGGCGGCGAGGCTGCTATCCGGCAGGTTCAGGTCTGCACCGAAGATGGTAGTGGCTGGCGCGAGGCAAGCCTCCTCGAGAAAGAACGTCCCTTTGCATGGCGCTTGTGGGAGTACATGTGGACCCCTGAAAAGGTGGGGCAATACAAACTGCGATGTCGCGCGATCGATGCGGCGGGGCGCGTGCAGCCCGACCAGCAGCGTTCCGACTTCGAGAGCTACGCGGCCAATTGGATCGTACCGGTGGAGGTTACGGTCGTTCCCGAGCCGCAGACCTATGAGGAGGAATTCGTGATCTAATCAACCGCATGGGGCGAAATGGCGGCGAGTGTCACCTGTTAGCGGTTGTTGATCCGCTCGAACACTCTGTCGAGCACTCGCGTCAGCGCTAGGGTTCCGCACCTTTCGTCGAAGTCCCGGAACACCTGTTCGTTGAGGCCGCTCTTGGTGGCAAACTCGCGGCTCATCTCGACGAAATCGACATCCTTGCCTTGCGTGAAGTGCCGCTTCGGAACGACCGGCAAACAGGGGCACGGGATAGGCGCGGCCCTTTTCTTCCGGCAGGCCATTTTGGGCGAGCCATTCTGTCGTGCGTGCATGATGTCGAAATAGGCGGCCATCAAGGCGCTGGCTTTGGCGAGAAGGTCATATTCCACCTTGCTCTCGCATTCGACGGCGTTGCCGAGCACGTCGAAGATCGCCGCCGTCGCTTGGTCCCCAGGGAAGATGGCCGTGACGCCTTGGCCACGGGCAACGAAGGGCAGACGGGTCGCTTGGGTCAGATGGACGCCTGCAACGAACCAGCGGTTTGTCGGCGAAGTCACAAGGACCCGTCGGCTGCGCTTGACAAAAGACCGTGGTTTAAACTATAGGGTAATCGATAACCCAACGGAGTTCAGGAGCATCGTGGCAATCTCGCTTTCTGACATTGCGGAGCGTGCAGGCGTCTCGGTGAAGACGGTCTCCGGCGCATTGCACGGCGGCTCCGCGCGCATGTCGGACGATACCCGCCAGAAGGTGAAGGCGATCGCGGAGGAACTGGGTTACGTGACCAATCTCGCCGCGCGCGGTGTGCGTCAGGGATGGCTACCGCTGGTCGGCGTCGTTTCTGATGGCCTCATCACTTCGCCGTTCGCCACCGAAATCGTGCGCGGGCTCGATGGTGCTGCGCGCAGTGCAGGCATGGCAGTGTTTGCCGTCAACCACAGCAGCGGACAGTCAATCGGCTCGGTGGTCGACGAGGTGCAGCAGTTCCGGCCGCGTGCCGTTGCCTATGCCGCCATGTACCACAAGGACGTCGATCTGCCGCCGGCACTCGCGGGCTCCGTCGGCGTGATGATCAATTGCCGCGAGGCCTCCGGGCGCGTCACGTCACTGGTCCCCGACGAAGAAGGTGGGGCGCGCGAGATCGTGCGTTACCTGCTCGCCTCTGGCCGCCGCCGCATCGCCTTCATCAACCTGCCGGGTATCCTTGCCGGGGCGCTACGAGAGAAGGGTTTTCGCGCAGCCCTTGAAGAGGCCGGCCTCGAACCGATTGGTGTGCTTCCGGCCGTGCGCCGCAGCGTTTATAGCGACCGCGCTCCGAGCCTCGTCGCGTCGCATGTCGAGACATTGCTGGCCACCGGTCAGCGGCCGGACGCGATCCTGTGCGGCAACGACCGTGTCGCAATGGAAGTCTATGCGGCCCTTGCGCGCGCCGGCCTTAAAATCCCGGACGACATTGCGGTGGCCAGCTTCGACAACCAGGTCGAGCTCGCCTCGCGGCTGGATCCGCCGTTGACGACGATGGCCCTGCCGCACCGCGCGATGGGCCGCCTGGCCATGGAGATACTGCTCGCCGGGGAACCTCAGCCGCCGCATCTGCGCAAGCTGCCGTTTCATCTCGTGGAGCGGGCATCGGTCTAGCAACCAGCATTCTTGTCGAACTGAATAGGAGGAGAAGATCAATGACAACTTATCTGGGTAATCGTTTACTTAGCGCGCTTTTCGCGTCTTCCGCACTCTTGTGGACCGCCGGTTCTGCAGAGGCAAAATCCGTCATCCATGTGATGCACCAGGGCGATCCGGGTTGGGTGAAGGCCTATGGCGACGTCGCCAAGCGCTTCGAGGAAGCCAATCCCGACATCGACGTCGAGATGATCTACGCGCCGCACGACGCCTATAACGAGAAGTTCAGCGCCGCCGTCATGGCAAAGCAGTTGCCCGACGTGATGGAACTCGACGCGCCGTTTCTCGCTAACTACGTCTGGTCGGGCTACCTGCAGCCCATCAAGCCACTCGTCGACAAGGATGTCCTCGACGACATGACCGGCTCGAACATCGCTCAGGGAACCTACCCGATCGACAAGGACCTCTATGCAATCGGCCTTACCGACTCCTCGGTCGTTCTCTACGGCAACAAAAAGTATCTCGAAGCCATCGGCGCACGCATTCCGAAATCCGTCGACGATGCCTGGACGCGCGAGGAATTCGAAGGCTATCTCGAAAAGCTCTCCAAACTCGAAGGCGTGAAGTGGCCGATCGACACGTTCCGCGGTTACGGGATCAAGACCGAGTGGATCACCTATGCCTACGGCCCGCTGCTCGAAAGTGCGGGCTGCGACCTGATCGATCGCAAGGCTTGGAAGGCGAGCGGCACGCTCGACAGCCAAGCCTGCGTCAAGGCGCTGACGATGATGCAGACCTGGGTGAAAAACGGCTGGGTTGTTCCGACCTCGTCCGGCACCAACCAGTTCTATGCAGAGGGGCAGCCGGCAGCGCTTGCCATGGGTGGGCACTGGTTCTACGCCGAAGCTGCCGCTGCGATGAAGGACAACATCGTCGTCATGCCGCTGCCGAAGATCGGCGAAAAGGGCGTCAGCCCGAACGGCACCTGGATCTGGGGTATCTCGGCGAGCTCCGAAAACCCTGAGGCCGCCGGAAAATTCCTGAGCTTCCTTCTGAAGGACAAGGACTATCGCGACTATGCAAAGACCCAGTCGGCCTATCCGGGCCTGAAGAGCTTTGCCGCAGAATCCCCGCTCTACGCTGAAGGCGGGCCGCTTGCCGTCGCCTTCGAGCAGGCCTCGAAAACCGCCGTCGCCCGTCCGCCGCACCCGGCCTATCCGACGATCACCTCGGCCTTCATGCAGGCGGTCGACAAGATCTTCAATGGCGGTGATGCGCAGGAGGCACTGACGGCTGCGGCCAAGAAGATCGATCAGGACATCGAGGACAACGCCGGCTACCCGCCCTTCGACGAGCAGCAATAGGGCGAATTTTGCAGGGCCTTCCCGCTGGCCGGCCCTGCGCGATTTCGGGAGGATGAGCGATGAGGAGGAGACCATGACCTTGCAACAGACGTCTACGGCCGCGCTGCCACGCCCCGCCAGGCGGCGCGACCGGCAGCGGTTCTGGCAGGAGGTCGCGATGATCGCACCGGCCGTGCTGCTGCTCGCCGTCTTCCTGATCACGCCGTTTCTTCTATCCTTCTGGACGGCGATGACCAATCAGCCGCTGGTGCCGCGTCCGACGCCGGTGCGTTTCGTCGGCCTCCTGAATTTCCAGCGGGTGTTCGCCGATCCGCTGTTCTGGACGTCGCTCTGGAATGTCACCCGCTTCACCGCTTGGGTGCTGCCGGTTCAGTGCGGTCTTGCCTTCCTGACGGCGCTGCTGCTGCACCAGAAGCTGCCGATGCAGAACCTTCTGCGCGGAATGTTCTTTCTGCCGGCGATTACATCCATGGTGGTCGTCTGCGTGATCTGGGGCACGTTGTTCCAATATCCGAGCGGTCCCCTCAACCAGATCGTCGGTTTCCTGTCCGGCGGCATGATCCAGCCGATCGACTGGCTCGGCGACCCGAACTGGGCGATGTTCTCGATCGTGCTGCTCTCGGCCTGGCAGGCCTATGGCTTCCAGATGATCATTTACCTCGCCGGCCTGCAGGGCATTCCGGACGAACTTTACGATGCCGCCCGCATCGACGGCGCCAGCGCGTTTCGCCGCTTCTGGCACGTCACCATGCCGGGCCTGCGTCCGACCCACGTCTTCGTGCTGGTCATCACTACGATCCAGGCCTTCAAGCTCTACACGCAGGTTGCGATCCTGACCCAGGGCGGACCGAAGGAAAGCACGGAGACCGTCGTGCACTACATGGTGCGTGCCGGCTTCGAGGAACAGAAGCTCGGATACGCATCCGCCGTCTCCGTCATTCTCTTCGTCATCGTTCTTCTGATCGCGCTTCTCCAGCGCAAACTCCTGAGGCGCTTCGATGTCTGATCTCGTGCTCAGCCAGCCAGCCCCGCTGGCGATCCCCCGCGGCAACAGCAAGACGGGCCTGCGTGTCGTCCAGACCGTCTGCATCTTCATCATCGCTCTGGTGATGATTTCGCCGCTCTTCATGCTGCTGATCGCCAGCCTCAAGGATGACCGTTTCCGCATCCTTGCGGACATGGGCAGCTTCCGCGCCTTCTGGGTCAGCGATCCGACCCTGTCGAACTACCGCGAGATCGCCAATTTCTCCGGCGAACTTGCCTATGGTCGCTACCTCGTCAACTCGCTGGTGATCCTCGTCGTCACCGTCGTGTCCGGGCTGATCATCAATTCCATGGCGGGCTTCGTTCTCGCCTGGGGGTCGCTTCGCGGCAAGGCGATCCTGCTTGCCCTCGTGGTCGCGCTCTACGTCATCCCGCAGGAAAGCATCATCATGCCGCTGGTCGTGATGATGTCGCGGGTGGGCCTGACGGATACGTTTGCCGTGCAGATCCTGCCCTGGGTGGCAAGCCCGCTCTATGTCTTCCTGTTCTACCAGTTCTTCGCCCAGCTACCGAAGGAACTCTACGAAGCTGCGGAGATGGATGGAGCGTCGACGTTTCGCATCTACCGGTCGATCTACATGCCGCTCAGCCTGCCGGCGCTTGCGACGGTCTCGATCCTGATGGGGATCGAGAGCTGGAACCAGTATCTGTGGCCGACGCTGGTCACCCAGACCGACTATGCCCGGCCGATCTCCGTCGCGATCGCCACCTTCTTCGGACAGGACAGCATTTACTGGGACCGCGCCATGGCCGCGTCCGTGCTGATGATGATCCCTGTCCTCATCCTTTACCTCGCCTTCCAGCGCTGGTTCGTAAGTTCGTTCGTCGGCTCCGCCGTGAAAGGTTGATTATGACTTCGCAGACAAAACCCGCGAGCCCCGTGCTTGAAATCGTCGAGGCCGAACTCCCGGCCGGGACCGTGCTGCATCTCTGGCTGAAGGCGCGCAAAATTGGCGACGAGGCAATACTGTCCGTCACCTTAGACCGCAGTGAGATTGCCGGTCCGTCCACGCGCCGCGCCGGGGAGTTCGAATTCTTCGCGGTGACGCTCGGGACGACTGGCCGCACGGTGCTTGCCTATGATGCGGAAACAACTGCGCTCTCCGTCGCCTATGCGTTCCACCCGCAGACGGTGCTGGAGGAGGGGATCCGCGTCCTCCATCACGACGTCCGCACGGCGCCGCCTGAGGTTCCCGGCAGCTACCATTTCCGACCGCCCTTCGGCTGGATGAACGACCCGAACGGCTTCGGCCGGTTCAAGGGTCTCGGCCATCTCTTCTACCAGCACTATCCGCATGGCTTGCGTTGGAACACCATGCACTGGGGCCATGCGGTCTCGAAAGATTTGATCCGCTGGACGCACCTGCCGATGTTCCTGTTTCCGGCGGACCACCTGTCGGAAAAGGACGATGGCCGTGGCGGCGCCTTTTCCGGCTCGGCCGTCCCCGTCTCCGGGCCGGACGGGGACGACATCCGGGTCTTCTACACCGAACACGTTCGCGACCGGGAGCCGGAGGAGCAGATCCAGCTCTCGGCCGTCAGCCGAGACGGCATCGTTGCCGGCCCGTCCGAGGTGATCCTGCCTATCCGTCCGGAGGGTCTGAACCTCACGACTGATTTCCGCGATCCCTATGTGTTCAAGGGCCCGGACGGCCGCTGGAAGATGCTGCTTGGCAGTCGCGACCGATCGGGCGGTGTCGTCCTGCTTTACGAGACGGCGGATCTGCAGGGTGCCACGGGCTGGACCTTCCTCGACATCATCCATCGCGAGGACGGTTTCGGCATGACCGCAGCGGAGTGCCCTTGCATGCTGCCGGTCGGCGGCATGGCGGATGATCCGGAGACCCGCTGGGCGCTGATCTTTGGCCTGCTCACAAGCCGTGACCCGGCCACCGGCCGGCGCAACCTCACATCCGTCACCGTCGGCCGCTTCGACGGCCGGTCGTTCACGGCCGAATTCGAACAGGAACTGGATTTCGGCTCCGACGCCTACGCCTTCCAGGCCTTCGTCGACGGCGACGAACCGGTCGGCATCGCCTGGCTTGCCAACTGGACAGACTTTTCCAAGAAGGACGATTTCCCGACGGCGATGACCTTGCCGCGTCGCGTGCTTCTCGATGGGGGTGCCGTGTTGACGCCGCCGGTCGCGGCAGTCGAAAACCTGCGCCACAGGCTGCTCGATGAAACAGCCCTTGCTGCGGGCGAAACGGTTCCACTCGAAAGCGGTGCGGTCGAGATCGTGCTTGCACTGCCCGAGGCCGGCGCGGCTTTCGAGCTCGTCCTCGATCACCCGGATGTCGCGCTTGGCGTCAGGCTCGATGACGAGGGCCTTGCAATCCTCTTCGATGCCGGTACCGGCAAGCCGCCACCGCGATATCTGGCGTCAGGCGCCAGACCTTCGCAGCTGCGCATCTTCCTCGATGCGGGCTCGATCGAGGTCTTTGCCGACAACGGCCGCTGGACAGGCACCAAGCGCATTCCGGGATTTGCCGCCGCGCGATCGGCAAGGCTGACGGGCGCCGTCACGGGCGCGAAAATCTGGCAACTCAAGCTTTGAGGGAGGAAGAAAAATGGCATCGGTAGCGATCGACCGCGTTCTGAAACAGTATGGCGCAGCCTCCGTCATCCACGGCGTTTCCGTGGACATTGAGGATGGAGAATTCGTCACGCTCGTCGGACCGTCCGGCTGCGGCAAGTCCACGCTCCTGCGCATGCTTGCGGGGCTCGAGGACATCAGCGGCGGCGAAATCCGCATCGATGGGCGCGTCGTCAACGACGTCGCACCCAAGGAGCGCGACATCGCCATGGTGTTCCAGAGCTACGCACTCTATCCGCACATGACGGTCAAGGAGAACATGGGCTTCTCCCTGAAGCTCCAGGGTCGAGACAAGGCGACGATCGATAAGCTGGTGAAGGAGGCCGCCGGAATTCTTGCGCTCGAACCATTGCTCGACCGCCTGCCCAAGCAACTCTCCGGTGGCCAGCGCCAGCGTGTCGCCATGGGCCGCGCCATCGTTCGTCACCCCAAGGTATTCCTCTTCGACGAGCCGCTGTCCAATCTCGATGCTAAGCTGCGCGTGACCATGCGCAGCGAGATCAAGGAATTGCACCAGCGGCTCGGCACGACCATCGTCTACGTTACCCACGACCAGATCGAAGCCATGACCATGGCCGACAAGATCGTCGTCATGCGCGCCGGCCGCGTGGAGCAGATCGGCAAGCCGCTCGACCTCTACGATCGCCCGGGCAATACCTTTGTCGCCACCTTCATCGGCTCGCCGTCGATGAACCTCTTTGAGGGCAACGTCGGTGATGGCGGCTTTTTCATTGACGGCGGTGTTTCCCTGCCGCTGCCGGCGTCGCTGGGTCACGGTGAAGCTCGCACCTATGGCATCCGCCCGGAAGATCTGGAGCTCTCCGAAACCGGCATACCGGCAACCGTGCTGACGGTCGAGCCGACTGGCGCCGAAACTCACCTTCTGGTGCGCGTCGGCACGCAGACGGCGGGGATCGTGTTGCATCGCCGCGTGGACCTGAAACCTGAGGAGCAGATTTATCTCCAGCCGAAGAACCAGAAGATCCATCTGTTCTGCGCCGAAGGAGCCCGGGTCAACTGATCCTTTGGCGAGCGTCGACAAACCGGGGAACGTGATTGCTTCGCGTCAGTCTATGCCGCTTCGAGCTTCTTCGCAGCGAAGCAGCATGCCCTAGAGGTCACGCGGTTCGTCGGGATCCGCGAGGAGGTCGAGTTCTGTGAACATGGCACCCCCCGGCATCAATCGGCCAATCGGCAGGTCGCTGGTAACTCGAACGGCAACTACGTCGAGCGTCGCGCCCCGTTCGTCGAGGCGAACTCTGTCGGCAACACTTCGGCAAGCTCACCCTTGCGCCTCGGCCTTTCGAGCCGCGCGCGTCCAAATTCGTCGTCAGCTTTCGACCGCAAGAGCCGGCTGACCGGATCGCTGGCGGGCGGCGGCACCGACAAATCGGCAATCGGCAAGGAGTCTTTACCTAACACGCCTTTTGCCGACTAACAGATGCCATCCGGCTGCGGATCACTTGCTCGGTTAGAAATGCTAGGGATGTTCGATTGGGCTTCGAAAGATAAGATGGGCTCCTGCCTACCAGCGCGCCCGAACGGCACTAGTCGAAGAAAGGCCCAGGTATAGGCCGATGCAAAATCCGATAAGCGCGGCCGTACTGACGATTGTCGTTGCTGTTCCGGGATTTTCCCGCGCGGCCTCTATTGCGCCCTGTCCTTGCTGTCGGACCGTCTGGGCTGCGTTCCTAGCTATTCCAGAGGCGCCTTCAGCCGCAGAATTGACCCGCTCACTCACAGCTTGCTTCACCTCCGCGATCTGCGATCTCAATTCGGCGATTTGATCTTCAATCGATTGCTGGTTCACACCAATCATCTTCCACCTCCCGGTTTGTGAACGCAAAACCGTTGAGCTGCGACAATGTTCCAGCAAAGGGGAGTGGGGTCGCCGCCTGTTTCTGACTCCCTGCTGAAGTGCGCCAACGCACAGTATTCGTCCCGCGTTTGCGCAACGCGTATCCTCCGGTTCTGTGCCGCGACGCTCCAGCGGCGCCAGAGCTGTTGTTTAGCGATGGCGGAAGATCGGGCTTTCTCGAAATGGCGAGGCCCCAGGGATGGCCTGAAGACCGGCACAACGCTTTGGGAATAACACCTTTCCCTTACAGTCTCAAAAATATTCTAGTTGAGATTGCAGCGCGAAGATGGTGCTATGTGCTGCGCGTAGCAATGTTCCCTTCTTCTCCCAGGACAAAAGCGAGCGGCCTATGTCGATCTCAGATGCTGTCTATCGTCCCTTCGAAACGCTGATCCGCCCGCTCGACATCCCCTATCAACCGCTTCCGACCAAGGGGCCGGTCGCCGTCCTGATGCACTTCATCCGGATGTTCCGAGGCGTCATCATTGCCATGGCACTAACCTCGATGGCCGTCGAAGCAATCAACCTGATCGTTATCTGGGGACTATCGGTGATCGTCGATGGTGTGGCGACACAAGGGGTCGGGCAGTTCGTCGACAGCCGGTTCTGGTTGCTGGTGTTCCTCGCCGTTCTGATTTTTCCGGTGATGCCCATCGTCTTCTATATTACCAATATTCTGAACTCGCATACCGTCGGCATCAGCCTCCCGATTGCTATTCAATGGCAGGGGCACAAAGCCATTGAAGGGCAGGACCTTGCCTTCTTCCATGACCTTTTTGCCGGCCAGGTAGCATCACGCCTCGGCCAAGTGGCCAATGCAGTACAGCAACAGATCCTGATCGCCTTTCAGACTGCGCCCCGCTTCCTGCTTCAGATTGTCGGCTCGGTTCTGCTGTTGCTCGCGCTGTCCTGGCAGTTAGCGCTCCCGGTCGTCGCCTGGGTGATCGTCAATGTGCTCTTCACCCTCAAGGTCGTACCTGATTTCACGGAGCGTGCGCGGCGCTCGGCGAGGCAGAATAGCCTCGTTTCCGGCGCCATGACGGACATTTATGGCAACATCCAGATGGTCAAGCAGTTCGCCGCCGAAGACACCGAAGCGGGCGCACTTAGGAAGATCATGGCAAGAGCGGTCAACACACAACACCACGAGCAGCGCATCTATCGAACCACTGAATTGGTCGTCATCACCCTCAACATGGTTCTCTGGCTCGTCATGCTCGGAATCGGCTTTTGGGGGCTCTTCGATCGTTTCCTGACGGTGGGCGAGTTTGTGGCGACGGTTTACATCCTTCAGCGGCTGTCGGCTGGATCTTTCACGTTTATCCAGATGGGCCAGCAGATCTTTAAGGCTCTAGGAACAATCAGGGATGCGATGCCCGTCATGACCACTCCGCCGACCATTACCGATCGGCCAGGCGCAAAGCAGCTCATCGTTCGCCATGGCGAAATCCGTTTCGAGAATGTTCAATTTGCCTACAAGTCGGACAAGGGCGTCATCGATGATCTATCCCTTACCGTCCGAGCAGGCGAGAAGGTTGGACTGGTCGGGCTGTCCGGCGCCGGCAAGACGACGGTGGTCAATCTGCTGCTACGCTTCTATGACATCCACGGCGGCGCCATCCATATAGACGGTCAGGACATTCGTGCCGTAAGCCAAGCGAGTCTGAGGCAAAACATCGGCGTTATCGCCCAGGATGTCGCGCTGCTGCACCGGTCCGTCGGCGACAACATACGCTACGGCCGCCCCGAGGCGACGTCAGCAGAGATCGAGCAGGCAGCGCAGGCGGCGCAAGCCGATTCCTTCATTGCCGATCTGACCGATGGTGAGGGCCGCAAGGCCTATGAAGCCTTCGTCGGCGATCGAGGCGTAAAGCTATCCGGAGGTCAGCGACAGCGCGTTTCGATCGCGCGGGTGCTGCTGAAGAATGCGCCCATCCTGATCCTCGACGAAGCGACGTCGGCGCTGGACAGCGAGGCGGAGGCCGCAATCCAAGAAAAGCTCAACCTGCTAATGGAAGGCAAGACAGTGATTGCCATCGCACATCGTCTTTCCACCATCTCCAGGATGGATCGGATCATTGTTCTCGATCGTGGCCGGATCGTCGAGGAAGGCACACCGGATGCGCTTATCGAACAGGACGGGCTCTATGCCCGTCTCTGGAAGCGGCAGACGGGTGGCTTCATTCCTGGGGACATTTGAGGCTGCTTTTAGGGGCCTTTGGTTCGATTCCCTTCAAGGCGCTCAATTGGCGTCTATCAGGCTGCTTGGCGACTGACGCCCAGCGTTCCCCGGCTTGACCGTCGACAAACCGGGGAACGTGATTACTTCTCGTCAGTCTATGCCGCTTCGAGTTTCTTCTCACACCGCAGAAGCATGCCGTAGAGGTCACGTGGCTCGTCGGGATCAGCGAGGAGGTCGAGTTCTGTGAACATACCGTGTTCGGCAATCTGGTCCCGGACGTAGCGAAGGGCGGAGAAGTCCTCGATCGCAAAACCGACACTGTCGAAGAGCGTGATCTGATCCGGACTCTTGCGGCCCTCTGTCTCGCCGGTCATGACCTGCCAGAGTTCAACGACGGGGTGCTCAGCCGGCAGCTGCTGGATTTCGCCTTCGATGCGTGTCTGCGGCGGATACTCGACGAAGATGTCCGAGCGCAGGAGAATGTCCTTGCTGAGTTCGGTCTTGCCGGGGCAGTCACCGCCCACCGCGTTGATGTGGACACCGGGACCGACATGGTTGTCCGATAGGATCGTCGCGTACTGCTTGTCGGCGGTCACCGTGGTGATGATGTCCGCGCCTTCGACCGCCTCTTCGACCGAGGTGCATTCCTCAATGGTGAAGCCGAGGCCTGCGAGGTTGCGTGCGCATTTCCGGGTGGCGGAGGCGTCGATATCGTAGAGGCGAAGCTTGTCGATGCCGAGCAGCGACTTGAAGGCGCGAGCCTGGAATTCGCTCTGCGCACCATTGCCGATGATGGCCATGGTCCGGGCATTCGGCCGGGCAAGGTACTTCGCCGCGACCGCGGACGTTGCCGCAGTGCGCAGCGCGGTCAGGATCGTCATTTCGGTGAGCAGCATCGGGTAGCCGTTGCCGACATCCGAGAGCACGCCGAAGGCCGTCACGGTCTGGCGGCCATCGCGCGTGTTCTTCGGGTGACCATTGACGTATTTGAAGCCGTAAAGCGTTCCGTCGCTGGTGGGCATCAGCTCGATGACGCCTTCCTGCGAATGGGAAGCGACGCGCGGGGTCTTGTCGAAGACCGGCCAGCGGCGGAAGTCCTCCTCGATTGTGGCCGCCAGGTCCGTCAGGAACCGGTCGATGCCGACCTTCAGAACCAGTTTCATCATGTGGTCGACGCTTACGAACGGAACCACGTTCAGTTTCGGATCAGTATTCATTTTTCCTCCAACCAAAGAACAATCGAAATCAGCCAGTGACAGTCGGGCGATCCATCACCCGCTTGCCCATCAGGCTGGCGACGAGATCGACGAGCAGCCGAGCGGTCTTGCCGCGCTCGTCGAGGAACGGATTGAGTTCGACAATGTCGAGGCTGGTCACCAGCCCGCTGTCATGCAGCATTTCCATGATCAGGTGCGCCTCGCGGAAAGTTGCTCCTCCCGGTACCGTGGTGCCAACGGCCGGCGCGATGTCCGGCTCGAGGAAGTCGACATCGAAGCTGACATGCAGGAGGCCGTTTGCGGCCCGGACCCGTTCGATGAAATTGCGGACGAGGACGGCCACGCCATGCTCATCGATTACGCGCATGTCGTGCACCGTGATGCCGGTGGTGCGAATGGCGGCCTTTTCGGCGGCGTCAACGCTGCGGATACCGATCATGCAGACGTTTTGTGCGGCAACGGGATGGGCAAGCGCAGGGAAGAAGCCATCGAAACCGGTCTGGCCGGTATAGTAAGCGACGGGCGTGCCGTGCAGGTTGCCGCTGACCGTCGTTTCGAGAGTATGGAAGTCGGTATGGGCGTCCAGCCAGAGCACGAACAGCGGCCGCCCGAGTTCGGCGGCTCGGCGTGCGAGACCCGGAACGGTGCCCGCGGAGATGGCGTGGTCGCCGCCGAGGAAGATGGGCATGCCTGCCTTGCTGTGTTCGTAGGCAGCAGCAGACAGCGCTTCGACCCAGGCGACCGTTTCGCCGAGGTGATGGACGGCCTTGTTCGGATGGGGCATCTCGTCGAACGCACGCGGGCTGAGATTGCCATTGTCCTTGACCGAATGGCCCAGTTCTTCCAGTGCCGTACGAAGGCCAGCGATGCGCAGGGCGCTCGGCCCCATCTCGCAGCCAAGCTGCCCTGCCCCGATTTGCAGGGGCGCGCCGATGAGCGTGCAGTCCATAGTGTACTCCCGTTTGTTTTCATGATTATAAAAGTCATAGATGGCGGATTGAACATTGAATTTTGGCATATCGAGATGCTAGTTTGACCAAATTGATAAGAACGGAATCCAAATCGGCATGGATGCTCTCGACCAGAAGATCGTGATGCTGTTGCGCGGCAATGGGCGTCGAAGTGTCTCGGACCTCGCGCTGGAAACGGGCGCCTCGCGGGCGACCGTGCGGGCGCGCATCGAGCGGATGGAGCAGGACGGGACCATCCTCGGCTACACGGTGATGCTGCGTGCCGATGCGCTTGAAGATGTCGTTCGTGGGGTGATGATGGTTGAGATCGAGGGCCATGTGACCGATCGGGTGATCCGCACGCTCGGCGGCTTTCCTGAAATCTCGCAGATTCACACGACGAACGGTCGGTGGGATTTGCTGGTGGAACTCAGTGCATCGAGCCTGGCCAACTTCGATGCCGTGCTGCGCAAGATCCGTCTCGTGCCCGGCATTATGGGCAGCGAGACGAGCCTTCTTTTGTCCACGCCGCGGTCGACGAGGGCGAAGCTCTAACCTGACGAGCGTCGACCTGGAAACTCACTTCGACGGGTGTCGCTGCGGCTGGCGCGCCGCGTTTTCCTGCAATGGGTTGCCGCACCGGCGGCACAAGCGCCGGCGACAATCATCGAGCGCTTTCGGGCCTTGAGGCGACGGCTTTGTCGATAGCGGCGCATCTGGTCGCGGCCGGGCCTCGGCCGACGAATGATCGGCCGGGGTAATTATGACATCGAGCGGGGCTCGACAAGGACGGGCGTGGACGCGCGGAATGGTGCAATGCCTTCGGTCAGTGCAGGATCTGGCTGAGGAAGAGCTTGGTGCGCTCGTGCTGCGGATTGTCGAAGAACTCAGCCGGCGAGTTCTGTTCGACGATCTGGCCCTGGTCCATGAAGATCACGCGGTTGGCGACCTGACGGGCGAAGCCCATTTCGTGGGTCACGCACAGCATGGTCATGCCTTCTTCGGCGAGCGACACCATGGTGTCGAGCACTTCCTTGACCATTTCCGGGTCGAGCGCCGAGGTCGGCTCATCGAACAGCAGGATCTTCGGCTTCATGCACAGCGAACGCGCGATCGCCACGCGCTGCTGCTGACCACCGGAGAGCTGGCCCGGATACTTGTTCGCCTGCTCGGGGATCTTGACGCGCTTCAGGAAGTGCATCGCCAGTTCCTCGGCCTGCTTCTTCGGCATCTTGCGCACCCAGATCGGCGCAAGCGTGCAGTTTTCGAGGATCGTCAGGTGCGGGAAGAGGTTGAAGTGCTGAAACACCATGCCGACTTCGCGGCGCACTTCGTCGATCTTCTTCAGATCGTTGGTGAGCTCGATGCCGTCGACGACGATCTTGCCCTTCTGGTGCTCTTCGAGGCGATTGATGCAGCGGATCATCGTCGACTTGCCGGAGCCCGAGGGGCCGGCAATGACGATGCGCTCGCCCTGCTGAACATCTAGATCGATGTCCTTCAAGACATGGAAAGCGCCGTACCACTTGTTCATGCCGGCGATCTTGACTGCTGACTTTGACATTTTTTCTCCTCCAGAAGTGTGCATTGGCTGCGCCGCGCGGAAGACGTTCTCCGCTTGCAGTTCTCGCGACTGTCGATCGTGTTGGCTTATCGGCCTGGGATGGCGAACCTTGTTTCGAGCCCCTTGAAGACCCGCCCGAAGGCGGCGCCGATCAAGAGATAGATGGCACCCGCGATCAGGAACGTTTCGAATGGTGCATAGGTCTTGGCGACGAATACGCGGGCTGCACCGGTCATTTCCATGACCGTGACCGCGCTGGCGAGGGTCGACCCCTTCATGACGAGGATCAGTTCGTTGCCGATGCTTGGCAACATGGCGCGGTAGATCTGCGGCAGGACGACCTTGATCAACAGGACGTATTTTGCCAACCCGAGGGCTTTCCCGGCTTCCCACTGCCCTTTGGGCACCTGCCGGATTGCACCGGCCAGGACCTCAGCCGAATAGGCGGCCGAGTTGAGGGCGATCGTCAGGACGGCGCAGTAGACCGGGCTGCGGAGGATGGGCCAGAGGACGCTCTCGCGAACGGCCTCGAGCTGTCCTAGGCCATAGTAGACAATGAAGAGCTGCACGAGAAGCGGGCTGCCACGGATGACGAATGTGTAGGCAGACGCCGGAAGCCGCAAGCACCTTGAGGGAGAGGACAGAGCCAGGGCGACCGGCAGCGCGAGCACCTGTCCCACGAGGAAGCTCGCCAGGGTGATGATCAGTGTCAGAACGAAGCCGTTCTTGATGGTGATGAAAGCGGGAAGAAAGAGATCCAATGACATGGGACTACCGCAGATGAGTGGTCAGGCGCTGATTGTAGGCATTGATGAAGAGCGTCGAGACGCCGGTCACCAGCACATACAGCGCTGCAGCCGTAAGGTAGAAGGCGAGGGGCTTGTGGGTTGCGCCGGCCGCGACGACGGATTTGCGCATCAATTCCTCGAGTCCGACGATCGAGACCAAGGCGCTCTCCTTCAGGATCACGAGCCACTGATTGCCGAGGCCGGGCAGGGCTCGGACCATCATCTGCGGCAGGACGATGAGCCGGAACGCTCCGGGCCCGCGAAGGCCGAGAGCGAGTGCCGCCTCCCATTGACCTGACGACACCCCGACCAGTGCGCCGCGGACGATCTCCGTCAGATAGGCGGTCGAGACGACAGTCAGCGCTGCGATGCCGGCGGTGAGAGCATCCACTTCGACATAGACGCCGAAAAGACCGGTCAATAGAACCGTGCCGCCGTAGAAGATCAGGAAGATGACCAGCAGTTCCGGCAGACCCCGAATGAGGCTGACGTAACCGGCGATGACCTTGCGAACCGGGGCGGATCCGTAGACCGCGGCCGGTGCAAGCACGACCGCGAAGATCAGTCCAAGGACAAAGCTTCCGACGGCGACGGAGAGCGTAACGAGGAAGCCCTGCAGGAGCTGGGGAAAATACTGGACAACCGCTTCGATCATGACCCGGTCTCGCGTTGCTGGTAACCAACGTCTGCCGCCGATCCGCACTGGCTGGCGAGCGCGGAGAAGAAGTCTGCGGAGAAGCCGATCATCTGGTGGAACTGGTCGATGAGGATGTTCTCATCGGGAGAGTGCAACATTGCGCCATGGTGCGTGATGCCCGCACCGAAAAGCGTGGCGCCGAGCTGATGCACGAAGGGGTGCGCAAGACCCGAGGCTGCCGAACTCGGCTGAAGGATGGCAGGCTGGCCGAACCACTTTTCCAGCAACTTCGCCCCGAGCTTGACGGCCCAATGCGACGGATCGCTGCGAACACCCAAGACCTCGGCGTCGTGAACGATCAGCTCGATATCGTCAAAGCCGTTGTCGTCCAGGTGCAGGCGTACCAGGTCAGCGACGGCTTTGGGGTTCTGTCCAGGGACGAGACGAAAATCGAGCTTGGCGGTCGCGGTCGCCGGCAGAACCGTCTTCGTGCCAGCGCCCTCGTATCCGCCATGGATACCGTTGACGTTCAGGCAGGGTTCGAAGTTGAGGTGCTCGTAAAAGTTGGATGGCGTCACGGCGCCAAGAAGCTTTTGCCCCCCGGTTGCCGCCATTAAGTCTTCCAGTGCAAACGGGGGCGAAGCGGCAAGTTCTCTCGTCGCTGGACCGGGCTTGATGCCTTCGTAGAAGCCTTTGATCAGGACACGGCCGGCTGCATCGCGCATGGAAGCGACAGCAGAGGCCAGCCGCCATAGGGGATTATCGAATATGGCGCCGAGGCTGGAATGCAGATCAGCGCGTGCGGTGCGAACGCTCAGCTCGATCGCCAACACGCCCTTGAAGCCCATGAGGACCACCGGTCGGCCGCGTGTATCGACCTCCCCGAATTCCCACCAGCAGAGGTCAGCTTGAAGGCCTGCATAACGTTTCTCAAGGAAGCGTACGAGCGAAGGACTTCCGATTTCCTCTTCGCCCTCGACGATCCAGATCAGGCGAAAGGGTAAGGGGCCGGGGTGTCGTTCCCGGAACAGGCGCCATCCGGCAAGGCGGCTGACGAATTCGCCCTTGTCGTCTGCCGCACCGCGGCCGAAGAGCGCGCCGTGGCGCTCCGTCAGGCTGAAGGGCGGTGCCGTCCAAAGATTGACAGGCTCTTCAGGCTGAACGTCGTAGTGGTTGTAGATCACCAGTGTGAAGGGGCCCTCACCGATTTCTCCGGTTACGAACGGACCGACGTCCCCTGGCTCGATTGCAGTTTGGAAGCCGGCGTCGGCGAGAAGAGCGGCAACCTTATCGGCGCACGCATCGAGGCCTTCAACTCGGGCGCTGACGGAAGGGATCGCGACGAGGTCCGTCAGGTCTCGTGTCGCTTCGATCGTGATATGGTCTGGGAGTGTCATCGTCCAATTCCTCTCGCGAGGAGGCGGGCTTGCTCGCCCCCTCGCGTGGTTCACGTGTTCGTCATTTCTTGGAAATGTCGTAGCCGAACCACTTTTCGGAGATCGTCTTGATCGTGCCGTCGGTGAGCATCTCCGCCACGGCCTTGTCAACCTTGGCGGCGAGTTCCGTGTTGCCTTTGGCGATGGCGACGCCCTGTCCCTTGCCGAATTCGGGGAAGTCCGCGCTGGTCAGGAGCGGGCCGGCATAGGCCAGCTTGTCAGCGCCACGATCCTTCACAAGCGGCTCCAGTGCGGATCGCTCCATCAGGCCGGCATCGATGCGTCCGGCGACAACGTCGTCGGCAATCTGGTCCGGGCGGTCATAGACGCGCACGTCCGCATCCGGGAAATGGGCGCGAACCACCTGCTCATGGGTTGTGCCGGTCTGCACGCCGATCGCGACCTTCGCAAGCTTGTCCTGCAGATCCTTGGCGGACTTCGCCTCGGCAACCAGGCTGCCCGCGGCAACGACCATCGCGTTTGGGGCGTCCGCGTAGGCGACGGAAAAGTCGACCTTCTGCGCCCGTTCCTCGTTGATTGATACGCCCGAGATCACCAGGTTGAACTTACCGACCTGCAGGCCGGGCAGCAGACCGTCATAGGCCTGGTTCTGCCATGTACAATTCGCCTCGATGCGCTTGCAGATTTCGTTACCGACGTCGCGGTCGAAACCGACGACCTCGCCGGCGGCATCGACGGACTCCCACGGCGGATAATCTGCGCTCGTGCCGACCCGCAGATCTTGCGCACTGGCGACACTCGCTGCCAGCGAAATCGTCATCACGGCAAGCAATTTCTTCATGTTCACTCCCCTTTCGTTATGAGACATTGCATCTCCACCGCCCTGATCACGCGGCCGCGGTTTGATAGCCCTTAAGAAATTCGGACATGCGCTTCAGGCCTTCCTGAAGGGTGGTGCCGTTGTTGGTGAAGCCGATCCGGACGTACCCTTCCATGTCCATCGCGCTGCCAGGCGTCAGCATGACGCCGGTACGTTCCAGAAGCCGGATGCAGAACTCTTCCGAGGAAATGGGCAGATCGTACTTGAGGAGTGCCGTGGTGCCGGATTTCGGTTTGATCCACGAGATCAACGGCTCGTTCTCGACCCAGTCGGAAAGCAAGGCGAGGTTGGTGCGCGTGATCGCCTGGCTGCGCGCAAGAATCTTGTCGCGGTTCTCCAGTGCAATGGCTGCGAAATGATCGTCCAGCATGCCGACGCTGATCGTGTTGTAGTCGCGATGGACGGAGACGGCATGGATCAATTCTACGGGAGCGACGATCCATCCAAGGCGCAGGCCGGCAAGCGCGAAAGTCTTGGACATGCTCGCAGTGCTGATGCCTTTCTCATAGAGGTCGGCGATCGACGCCGTCATTCCGTCGCCTTCCTGGTCCGTACCGCGATAGACCTCGTCACACAGGATCCACGCGCCGCAGGCGCGGGCAATCTCGACGATTTTCTCCAGATAGGCGCGATCCATCAGCGAGCCCGTCGGATTGTTCGGATTGTTGATGGCGATGAGTTTCGTGCCCGGTGTTGCAAGGCGCTTCAGCTCTTCCAGGTCTGGCAGGAAGCCAGTCTTTTCCGTGAGCTTGAGGATTTGTACGTCGGCGCCGTAGCTTTCCGGGATGGAATAGTGCTGCTGGTAGGTCGGCAGGACCGAGATCACACGGTCACCCGGTTCGACCAGTGTTGCGTGCACCAGGGCATTCGCACCGATGGCGCCGTGCGTGACCACGACATTTTCTGCACTTTGCTTTTCGTGGAGGCCGGCAACCAGCTTGCGGAGGCGTTCGCTGCCTTCGATGGCGCCGTAGGTTAGCTTCATGGGCAGAAGCTCGGAGAGGATCGTGTCGGTCTTGCCGGCCATCTCCAAAAGTTCGGCGACTGTCAGCGACTCGACGCAGGTCTCGGCGATGTTCCAGTCGCATCTGGTTTCGTAGCGGTTCATCCAGATCTCGACGCCGAAATTACGAATCTTCATTGCCTATCTCCTGTGCTGTCTTGGAATTGGTTAGCTGCGTGCTGCGGAAAGCAGGGCGCTGGCGGTTGCTATGTCTTCGAGCCCGAGCCCGATCGAACGGAAGAAAGCTGGACGGCCAGTGTCCCGGGCGGTTGCTCGGCCCGACAATAGTTCGGGCAGGTCGCCAACAAGGCGATCGGTGCTCCACTGGCCACGTTCCGCGGCAAGTTTCATTTCGCCGGCCGCAGCCGGCGTGGTGGCCCGATAGTCGCAATAGACATCGAACCGATTGAGCGTGTCGGGGGCGATCTCGTGGGCGTTGGCGACATTGGTGCTGATGGATGTGACGAGTACGCCCGCGCCGAACCTCGACGCGTCGATGACCGGTGTGCCGGACGAGGTGCATAGCATGACCACGTCGGCGCCGGCCGCGGCCGTATCGGTATAGGTGGATTTCGTCACCGGGCAGCCAGATTCGAGCTGCACCGGAAGACCGTGCCGGTTGGCAATATCCGGAGAGCACAGACGAATTTCCTGCCACGGACGGATCGATGCGGCATGCCGAAGATGCGCAAGGCCGATTTCGCCTGTGCCGATGATCGTCAGGATCTTTGCCTCCTTCGAGGCGAGCAGATCGGCGGCAATCGCGGTGGTCGCGGCCGTTCGTTCGGTCGTCAGGCGTTTGGAATCACACAGGAGCAGCGGCTTCCCGGTCTCCATCGACATCAGAAGCGTCCAGGCGGTAACGGTCGCCCCATTCGTGCCGGGGATATAGGGCGACAGCTTCGTGCCAAAGACACCATCGCTTCCAAGAACGCCTGGATAGGTGATGAAGTCTCCGCCGCCGGCTGGGAACAGGCTCAACGCCTGTGGCGGCTGCACAGCCCGTCCATCGGCAAGCGCGATGAACATACGCTCCAGGGCTGCGCGAACATCTGTCCGGGGCAACAGTCGGGTGATATCTTCGTCGTTGAGTACGACCAATTTCTGCATTGTGACGATCCCAAAAAGGCGTGCGAAGTCACGCTGCATGGACGCCAAAGCCTTGGCGCCCCATGCAGGGCAAGACGCACAGAAATGTGTTGAGCTGTGAAAGCCGGTAGTCTAGAAGGACCATATGAGCAATATATTGCACAGTCAAGACCGGGCCGATGTGTTGGCCCACGTTTCCGGAAACCTCCGCCGTTTAAGGCTCGCCTCGGGCCTGAGCCAAACGGCGCTGGCAGATGCATCCGGTATCAGCCGGCGGATGATCGCGGCGGTCGAGAGCGGCGACGCGAACATCAGCCTTTCCAGCCTCGATAAATTGGCGACCGCGATGGGCGTAGACTTCGTCGAGTTGGTGCGCGATCCGTCGAGGGAGACGCGCGCCGAGATCAACGAGGTCACCTGGCGCGGAAGCCAACCGGCGAGCGCCGCGATGCTGCTTTGTTCGGCGCCCGCCTCGCGGGAAACACAGATGTGGCTGTGGACCCTCGGCCCGGGCGACAGCTACGTGGCCGAGCCGGACCCCGAAGGATGGCACGAGATGCTTTTCGTTGTCGAAGGAGCGCTGCGTTTGATCCAATCGGGCGAGGCGCAGGACTATGCCACGGGCGAGTTTGTCACTTACAGCACGGCCCAGCATTATTCGTACTGCAACGTCGGAAAGAAGATCGTCCGCTTCATTCGCAACGTCGTCTCGTAGATCGAAATACCGCCCGGCAGGGAGATAGTGCGCGGCTCCGCACAGGGATTTCTCGGATGGCTTCAGCGAAACAGTTCAATTATCCCGTTTGGACCATGGTCGTTCGAGAAAAGTCCGGTGGGCCGACGTTGCAGGAGCAGCTCTTCATCCAGTTGCGCCGGCTGATCGTCAACGGACAGCTTGCGCGCGGCGCCCGATTGCCGGCCAGCCGGTCGATGGCGAGAGATCTCGCGATATCGAGAAACACGGTCAACATTGCCTATGATCGCTTGGCGGCCGAGGGCTATATCAAGCGTCGCCCGAGTTCCGGCTTCTACGTGGAAGAGAGCCTTCCAGAAGACTCGGTGCGGCCTGGAGGAGAAAGAGGCCTGCCGCCTTCGAGTTTACCGGTTGCGCTGTCTGCACGGGGGAGAGAGGCGTCGGTACGGCATTGGAGTTGGTCGCGCCAGGACAAGTTGGATCTCAGTCCTGGCATGCCGGCGCTGGATATCTTCCCCTACAAGCAGTTCGGCAAGATCGCCGCCAACTATTGGCGACGCTTCACGGTTTCTGACCTCGGGTATGGCGAAGGCGGCGGTCTGGCGGTTCTTCGCCAACAACTCGCCATCTATCTTAGCGAGGCGCGCGGTATTCGATGCGAGGCTGACCAAATCATCGTCGTGGGAAGCACGCTTCAGGCTGCCAATCTCGTCGCGCATGTTCTTCTCGACGCCGGTGACGTTGTCGGCGTCGAGGACCCGGCCTACGCGACGCTCTTGTCCACTCTGCGTTCGGCTGGGCTTCGGCTCACACCCGTGCCCGTTTCTCGTGACGGACTGAACGCTGACGACATCGCGCATCGTGCCGCGGATGCCCGGATGATCCTGGTTTCGCCGGTCGGCCAGTTTCCCGCGGGTGCAACCATGTCGGAAGCGGCGATTGAACGGCTTCTCGCCTGGGCCAATACGTCGCAGCGCTGGATATTCGAGGACGACTTCAACAGCGAGATCAGATGGCGCGGTACGCCGCTCGTGCCGCTCGCCGCGCGCAAGGGTGGCGAGCGGGTCATCCATGTCAGCTCCTTCAATCGTGTGCTCGCCCCCGGGCTGCGGCTTGCTTATCTCGTCGTGCCGCGCGAGCTGATCACCTCGTTTACGGCAGTGCAAGACAGCCTTTCCTGCTATGCGCCGCTGACGCACCAGCATACGGTCGCCGACTTCATGGCGAGCGGAGAACTCGCATCTCATATCCGGCGCACGCGCGCTCTCTACAGGGATCGTGCCACCGCGATGATCGCGTCCCTGAAAGAAAAGCTGGGCGACGTGTTCGATGTGCCGGAACTGGACGCTGGTCTCCATTTGACGCTTACGGCGCGCGAGCCCTTCGACGACGTCGAGCTTTCACGGCTCCTGCGCGGGGCATGGATCGACACCCCACCGCTCTCTTCCTATTGCATTGAGCGGAAGGATCTTTTTGGTCTCGTAGCGGGATTTGGAAATCTCTCCACCGAGCGGCTGGCCGGGGCGGTTCAGCGGATGGAGCTTGTCACGAGGCGGTTTCTGGAGAAAGCCGGCAAATCTTCCTGAAGCTCGGTCTGGTACCATCAGTTCATGGGAATTGGTACTTTAGCTCGTTCTGCTTCCGCGCCATCCTTTGTTCCAGAAGACAGGTTCTGGAGGGAGGCCAGAATGCAAGTCGGATCCAAAGACATGACCAGATAGTCGCGCTCACCAGCATCGCCGGAGCAGGTACGTGCTGCTGGCTTTGAACACAGGTCGCCGCCAGCGACACCTCATATGCAGCCGCCCGCTTAAAGCAGCTGCCCTGTTCCCATGCCGAAAAACCGCAGCCTTTTGACAAGGAAGGTCCCATGAAAAAGATCATCGTATTCACCTTCGCCGGCCTTCTGCTCGGCGCAACGTCGTCGCAGGCCGCGGCGCTGAAAGTGGCAGCCGACTGCACCTATCCCCCGTTCGGATATCAGGACGCGAACGGGGAAATCAAAGGCTTCGACGTCGATGTCGCGCGTGCCATAGGCAGGCAGATCGGCAGTGAGGTCGAAATCATCTGCCAGGCCTGGGACGGCATGATCCCCGGCCTGCTCGCCGGAAAGTACGACCTGATCTCCGCATCGATGTCCATCACCGAGGAGCGGCTGCAGAGCATCAATTTCTCCGTTCCCTACCGCTCGTCGGCCGCCCGGTTCGTCGGACTAAAGACCTTGGACGCCAAGCCGGTGACGGATGCAGGCGAGCCGAACCCGGAAGGCGTTGCCGGTAAGACCATCGGCCTCCAGCGCTCGTCGACCTATGCGAAATACATCGCAGAGAAGTATCCGCAGGCGACCGTGTCCGAGTATGACAAGGTCGACAACATGATCCTCGATCTTCAGGCCGGCCGCGTCGATCTCATTTTTGCTGGCCCCATCAAGCTCGACAACGATTTCCTCAGCAAGCCGGAAGGCAAGGACTACGGTTTCGTCGGTCCGGAAATCGACGACGTATCCTACTTCGGCCCCGGTATCGGTATCGGCATCCGCAAGGCCGACGAAGATCTTCTGAAGAATGTCGATGGTGCGCTGACCGCCATGTTCAAGGATGGCAACTTCAAGGCGATCAACGACAAATACTGGTCGTTCAGCGTCCTTCCGGCCTCCGCAAAATAATCTGCGACGACAACCGGATGGAGCCGATTGAGGGCTCCGTCTTTCTTTGGAGACGACCATGGATCTATTGCAGGGATGGGGTGACGAGATCGCCCACGGCACCCTTTTGACCATGAAAGTGGCAGTCCTCTCGCTGCTCGTCGGCCTGTGCTGGGGCATGCTGGGCGCGTTGGCGCAGATGTCACCGAACCGGGCCGTGGCATCCCTTGGCCGTGGCTTCAGCCTGGTGATGCGAGGTACCCCCGAACTGTTGGTCATCCTGATCGTGTACTTCGGCGGCACGGTGGCGCTGACGAAAGTGGTCAACCTCTTCGTCGCGGATTTCGGCTTCGTCGAGGTGCCGCCTCTCCAGGCTGGCGTCTTCGCGCTCAGCCTCGTCTTCGGTGGCTATGCTGCCGAAGTCCTGCGCGGTGCGTGGCAATCCGTTCCGAGCGGAGTGATCGAGGCGGGGCACTCGCTTGGCCTCGGGTGGTTCGTCATGTTCGCCAAGATCCGTCTGCCGCTGCTCATGCGCTTTGCATTGCCAGGCCTCGGCAACAACTGGATTTCGCTGATCAAGGATACCTCGCTGATCTCGATCGTCGGTTTGCATGAACTGATGGGCCTGTCGCAGATGGCCACTTCGGTCACCCGCCAGCCCTTCACCTTCTACATGACGGCCGCCCTGATTTACCTGGCTCTGACATTGGCAAACACGCGCCTCATCGCCTGGTTCGAAGGACGGTTGATGCGCGGCGAGAGGAGGTCCCCAGCATGAACTGGTCCCTGATGCTGGAGAGCGTTCCGGCGCTGCTCTACGGTGCGCTCGCCACGGTGCAATTGCTCCTTATGACCCTTGTTTGCGGAGCCCTGCTCGCCTTGCCGCTTGGCATCGTCGCAGCCAATGGTCGCCCGATCATCCGGCTCCCGGTGATGGGCTACATCACCTTCTTCCGTGGAACGCCTCTGCTGGTGCAGGTTTTCCTGGTTTATTACGGATTTTCGCAGTTTCAGATCATTCGCAGCAGCATCTTCTGGCCAGTTCTTCGTGAAGCCTGGTTCTGCGCACTGCTGACGCTCGCGCTCCATACCGCAGCCTACACCGCGCACATCCTGCGCGGCGCCATTCTCGCAATCCCGGCCGGTCAGAAGGAGGCGGCCGTCGCCTTGGGCATGCGCCCCTCGCTCATCTACCGGCTCGTTATTCTTCCCCAGGCGTTGCGCATCGGCATGCCGGCCTATGGCAACGAAATGATCAGCATGATGAAGGCGACCTCGCTCGCCAGCACGATCACGATCATGGAGCTCACGGGAACGGCAAATACGATCGTCGCCCGGACTTATGCTCCCTACGAAGTCTTTATCTCCGCTGCGCTCGTCTATCTCTGCGTCGCCTGGATGCTCTCACGCCTGGTGCGGGCGATCGAGGCCCGACTTTCCCGCCACATGCGACCGGCCGTAGAGGCACAAAACACATTGAGGAGGGTACCCGCCCATGCTTGACCAGCCGCTTCAGCTTTTTTCCAGTTTCGCCAGCGAGATCGCCGATGTTGCGCGGCAGATCGTGCGCACTGCTGCGGCCGGCCCGCGCCGCCCCGTTGCGAAATCGGATTCGAGCCCGGTGACGGAAACGGATCGCGCGGTCGAGCAGTCGCTGCGCGAACGCATCGCAGACCGCTTCCCCCGCCATGGGGTCCTCGGGGAGGAGTTTGGCGCCGAGGGTTTGGGAGAGGAGTTCGTCTGGGTCATCGATCCTATTGACGGCACCAAGGCTTTCGTCGGAGGACTTGCTGTCTATGGCACGTTGATTTCATTGACGCATGGCGGGACACCGGTCCTTGGACTGATTGACAATCCTGTCACCGGCGACCGCTGGCTGGGACTGTCAGGGCGCGCGACGACCCTCAACGGTGTTGCCATCCGGACCGCATCGACTGCTCTCCTTTCGGAGGCTTTCATGGCCAACGGCAATCCGGAGCCGTTCCAGCAAAGCGAGAAGGATGGCGTTGAACGCCTGCGCCTATCTACGCGGTGGTGCGTCTATGGGGGGAGCTGCATGGCCTATGGCCGCGTCGCGGACGGCAGCATCGACATCAGCATCGATGGAGGGCTCGATCCCTACGACTATTGCGCCCTTGTCCCGGTGGTGACGGGTGCGGGCGGATGTATCACGGACTGGCAGGGTCGGCCGCTCACGTTGACTTCCGGCAATCTGTGCCTCGCGGCCGCCAACGAAGCCTTGCATCGCCAAGTCCTCGAAACGCTGAATTGATGCAGGTCTGACTGGAGTGCAGGGCTGCTCTGCCTGGTGATGGGGCGGCTCGGACAGACCTGACGTTCTTGGTTCTCGTTTTTTCGGTCTTGCGATCCTGGCCGACGTCATAGCTGACCTTCTGACCGTCTCGCAGAAGGCCTCCCGTCGATCGCTGAGACGTGGACAAACACGTCCGTTCCGCCGTTATCGGGAGAGATTAAGCCGCAGCCCTTTTCCTGGTTGAAAAACATCACGGTAACAATTGCCATTTCCATTCGCTGCGCGGACGTCGCGATGGCGGGTGCTGATTCAACGTTATCGCCTCTCGCAATCGCGCAAATTCGCTGAAATTTGCGGCAAGTCGGTCAAGGGAAGTCGATTGATCAACTTCACTGGTCCACCGAGGTTCAGATCCGTCAATTCGGTTAGCTGCACGCAACGCTTACTAAGGTGATGACGAGTCACCAGGCGGTATTTGAACTGAGAACTCTCGCACCGGCTGAGACGTAAGTTGCCTGTCTCGTCGCCGGCGGTAGGCATCGGAGCGAAGCAGGTCCCGCCAATTGGGGCTTGTGAAAAAGGCAGTTTGAATCAGCAATTCCGCAAGCAGAAGGTTTGGAACAAACTGCAGCGATCGCAGGGGCTCGTAGATAAGGTCGAAGTCTGCCCCAAGCCAAAGGGATAAATGCAGTTCAGCGCGGAAAGTCACATTTGTGAGGGTCAGGGCGTAATTTCGGATCATCCATTCAGCATGACGAGCATATCGCCCTTGAACAGCCCGCAACCAGGCAAGAGCGGCCGTGACGAACCATAGGACCGACAGAACGGCAAAGCCGAAAACCGTCAAGGGCCCCTCGGTTTCGTTCAGGCTCATCTTCAGCGTTGCGATCGAGGTGACAAGCACTGTCAAGATGTACGCGCGGCCGCCCCAGCGGTGAACAGTGGGGAACCGTTGCGGGAGCCGGTCAAAGAAAAGAAGTGCCCCGCCGACAAGAAGCACCGGCGCCGTAAAAAGGTGCAAATACAGCTCGAACTTTTCATTCTCGAGGTGATCAATGGCTCGATGAAATATGGTGTGAATATCCACCAAGATGAACCGCGAATTCAGTATCGCGACCGAAATCGCAGAGAGGGTCATCAACAGCCAAAGCGATTTGCGAAAACGTCTTAATTCAACCATGGCACGCCCGCCAAAAAATTGCATACGTTACAATGGTTTAAGATGAAAACAGAAATTCAATTTGAGGTCGTGCCTCAAAGGCGCGCTCAGTGTAGTTTATTATTAGAAAAATGTCATGTAGTTGGTCGTTGTTAAGGCTGCAATTGTGGGGTCTGTAGTCAGTCGACGCGTTGCTGTGTCTCTCCTGATGTCGGATCGTTGCGGGCGCGCGACACGAATGGCTGTCGCAAATATCTGCCTGGTCCGATTCCTCAAAGGCTCCAGTGCCTGATATCGTCAGGGATCTGCACGCGGGCCAGCGCTCCCTTGACATCGACAAGCACACCACCGCGATCAAGCATCCGGGCGATCTCCCCATCGTTGGCGAGATAGGTGTCGTGCGGCACGGCGAGGATCAGCGCCTGCAATTTTTTGAAGTGTGAAAGGTCATCAAGAGCGATGCCATATTCGTGTTTCGCTTCATGCGCCGAACAATGCGGGTCGTGAACGAGAGCCCGAATCCCGAAGCTGCGCAACTCGTCGACAATATCTGGTACTCGAGAGTTGCGCAGGTCTGGCACATTCTCCTTGAAGGTCAGCCCAAGAACGCCAACCCGGGCAGTGCTGAGTGCAATGCCCATTTCGACCATGAGTTTCACCGCTTTCTGCGCTACAAATCGCCCCATTCCATCGTTGATCCTGCGGCCCGCAAGGATGACCTCGGGACGGTAGCCGACTTCCTCGGCTTTTGCCGTCAGATAGTACGGATCGACACCGATACAGTGTCCGCCGACCAGCCCGGGCGTGAACGGCAGGAAGTTCCACTTGGTCCCGGCTGCAGCGAGAACCTCGCCCGTCGGAATGGCAAGTCTTTCAAAAATCATCGCCAATTCGTTCATCAGCGCAATGTTGATGTCGCGTTGGGTATTCTCGATAACTTTCGCCGCCTCGGCCACCCGGATGGAGCTGGCGCGGTGGATGCCTGCATGGATGATGGCGCCGTATGCGGTTGCGATCCTTTCCAGGGTCGTCATGTTCTGTCCTGCGACAACCTTGACGATCGTCTCTAGCCGGTGAACGCGGTCGCCCGGGTTGATCCGCTCCGGCGAGTATCCGAGGAAAAAATCCCGACCACACGTCAGGCCGGAGGCGTGCTCCAACTCCGGACCGCAGATCTCTTCGGTTGCGCCCGGAAAAACCGTGCTTTCAAGCACGACCATCGCCCCTGGCGTCAGATGAGGAGCAACAGCGCGGCAGGCGGAGAGCAGGGGCGTAAAATCCGGGCGCTGCGCCTTGTCGACCGGCGTTGGCACAGTGAGAACGTATAGCGTGGCATTCCCCAGGCATTCGGGATCATTCGAAATCGTCAGTCGCGTAGCGGACAGTTCGGAGCTCGAAATTTCGCCGGTGTCATCGCGTCCGGTTCCCAGGGCCTCCACTCGCCGGCGCGAAATGTCGTAACCCACGACGTGCTCTGCCACACGTGCGAATGCAACGGCCACCGGTAGTCCGACATAGCCGAGCCCGACGACTGCGATACGCTCCTGAACCGGGAAACCGCTCACGGGGCACCTGCTCCCTGTAGTGGAAGACTTCTGTCCCGCGACCCAGGAAGCACCGGGTCCAACCCAAGGCCGGCAAAAAGCGTCTCATTGACCGCATGTACGTCGTAGCGCTCCTCCGCGCGGCGACGAGCTTCAGCGCCCATGGTTTCGATCAACGTGGGGTCGGCGATGAATCTCTCCATCGCAAGCGCGAGAGCATCAATGTTTCTGACCGGGGTGACGTAGCCGGTGACGCCGTGCTGGACCGGCTCTGCGCAGCCGGGTGCATCGCTAGTCACCACCGCTCGGCCTGTTGCCATAGCCTCGAGAATAGTGCGTGATAGTCCCTCCCTATAGGAAGGCAAGACGAAAACCGAGCAATCGGCAAGATGGGGCCGTACGTCCTTCGTCTGCCCGAGATATTCTATCGCACCCTCAGCGACCCAGCGATCGACTTCGTCGCGCGAGATCGCTGCGGGATTGGAATCGAACGGTCCAAGCAGTCTGAAGCGGGCTTGCGGATGGCGCATCCGAAGGATCTTTGCTGCCGCCACGAATTCATTCACACCCTTGTCATGCAAGAGACGCGCGATCATCAGGAAGACCGGCGGCCCGATCGGCGGCGGGCATGCAGCAAACCGTTCAGTGTCGACGCCAGAACCGGGTACCAGCGTCAGAACGTCTTCTGCGACGATCGCGCGCGCCTTCAGTTCAGCCGCGTCCGTTTCGTTGTAGACAAAGACGCGCTCCGCGCCCTTCAGAGCCATGCGATACAATTTGACGCTCAACCACCGCAGCGCAATCGTGCGCAGCGTGTGTACCCGTTCAACAAAGACGTAGCCGAGGCCCGTTACCAGCGCGAAGCGGTGCGGTACGCGCGTGAGCTGGGCGGCGAGCCCGCCGTAGATGATCGGTTTCATGGTGTAGGGCAGAATGATGTCTGGGCGGATTTTCCGAAAGATGCGCACGAGTGCTGCGAAGGTTGTTAGATCGCCGATTGGTCCGGTCGACGTTCGGGCCAGTGGTATGCGGATGTAGTGAACGCCGAGGCTTTCAAGCACAGCGGTGGTCTCCGCGTCGTCGTCTGGTCCCAGTGCATAAACATCGCAGCCACGCTGCCGAAGACCACGCAGCAACTCCAACCGGAAATTCACCAGTGACGAAGTGAGGCTCGCAATCACGGCGATCCGGGGAGAACGGATGTCCACCTCTGATCTGCCACGAGCCGTTGCTGTCACTGCGTCGATCCCCCAAGGTACGTCGGCGAGCTGCTTGCGAAGTGCCAAAGCGCTAACTGCCTTCCGCCTGGATTGTCGTGTCTTGTCGTACGGCTGAAGCGGCGGCCTCGGCCATGTTGAGTGTCGGCCAGCCGTAACGCTCGCGCAGGCGCGCGGCTTCTGCGGCGATAGCTGACATCGTCGCGAAATTCTCGTCCTGGTCGACGCCGAAATTTTCTGGATGAAACCACAGATGAAACACGCCGCCTCGTTGCGCGGCACGGCGCATGGCGTTCAAGATCCGTTGTAACTTCAGACCCTCGCCAGCCGCCAGGCGATGCGAAAAGGGTCTCAGGAAAAGGCTTGCCGGGACGTTGCACATCCCATCATGCCTCTCGACCCCAAGTTCTCGTCGGGCCCCCATTTCAAGATAGCTGTCGGCAAACCGAACGGCCCGCCGAAGAACGCCTTCTCTTTCGCGAGCGACACCTCCGCCGCCAGCTGCGCGTCCCGTTCCCCGGTAAACCGTAATTCCGGCCTCCCGGCAGACCGCCAGCGCCGCAGCGCTGACCTGGTTGCGTGGAAAGACGATCGTGCGGATGGAGTATCCTTTGGCAGCAGCGACATCGAGCGCCGCATCGATGTCGGCAGCGAGAGCCTCGTACGTTTGGCCCTCTTCAAGGCAATAGTAGTGGGAGAATGTATGCGTGGCGATTTCCTGATGCGGTCGCCTGCTGATGTCGCGAATAAGGCTTGGGGCGAAATGGTAGGGATCCTTGCTTTCATCCGCGCCTACGGTGTTCAGATATGAGTAGTTCGAAAGACGCGGATTGCGATAGGAAGGGCGGATCGCGGGCAGGCGAGCAAGGAGTTCGTCCCGACCGTCGCAGAAGAGGAATCCGACTGTCGCCCAGGTGCAACCAAGTTCGTAATGATCGAGCAGGTCAAGCATCCGCGGAACCATGTGGCGCACTCCAAGGATGTTGCGGCCATAATTGGCAACCGTGCGGGAATCATTGACGCCCCACATAAGCTCAAAATCCAGAGACAGGACAAAGCCTCCCCCGTCGCCCATTCGACTTACCCATAAGTATTTCTGTTTACATAATTCGAGCGATGCTTGTCATTGTCGCATCTTAATGTGCTATCATTTCCAATGAACTAAATTAAACTTGGAATTTATTGACAGGGTATTGTAATGGTACAAAATCGGCAAGAGAGATTATTGGTTTGCCCTCCAACGGCAGCGTTGGTGTCGGCATGTTTGAGCTGTTCCTCTACGTAAAGAGTCAATATGTCCGATGTCCGTGCTCGTAGGAATGATGAACACGTCATTGTGCTCGGGGCAGGCCCATCTGGCCTTGCAGCATCACTCGCGCTTTGTCGCGGCGGATTGCAGCCGCTTGTGCTGGAGCGGGATGACGATGTCGGTGGATTGATGCGTTCATTCAGGTGGCGTCAGTTCACTGTCGATCTGGGCCGCAAGGAACTTTACACCCGGTTTCCCGAAGTCGATGCACTTTGGAACGAGGCGCTTGGCGGTGCGTACGGTCCGTATCCTCATCGTGTCGGCAGCCTTTATCGCGGACGCATCCTTGAGTTGTCTGGCAAATATCGCGGAATTCTGCGTGGCATCCCTGTTCCCTGGCTGGTCCGTGGAGGACTGTCGATGCTGGGAGGCTGGGCCTGCGCAGCGATGCGCTCCCCGAAATCCTACGAGGCCTATTGGCATGGTCGCGTCGGACGGGTTTTTGCAGAGTTGCTGGCGCAGGGCTACTGGGAGAAATTCCGCGGCCGGCGCTGGGTGGAAATGCCCGTGCCACAAATGGACGACGAAGTCCCCTCGAAACGCTCCCGATCATTCGAAATTGCGCGACAGGCCTTACGACTTGCCCAACGCGGAGGTGTACAAACTCAAGCCGCCTGGCGTCACCCCACGCACGGTACCGGCCAGATTTTCGAAGCGCTGCGCAGCGAGATTGATGCCCGTGGCGGCAGGATACGGTTCCAAGCAGAGGTCCGGGCGATCCGACCCCAGGCGGACGGTTCATTCGAAGTCGACTATTTGGAGTCCGGCGTTGTTCACAGTAGAACGAGCCGCCATGTGATTTCCAGCCTGCCTATTGAGAAGCTTACGGAGTTGCTTGGCGCCGGTCCGAACGATGTGGATTGCCGCGAAGCACGGCGGAGCGTTATCCTCGTTTATCTTTTTTTTGACGAACCACCACAGTTTCCACACGCTTGGTTGGAGGTCAACGATCCCCTGACATCCATCGGGCGCATTACCAATTACGCGGCATTTGGCGGGGCAATGGTTCCACCAGGGCATTCGAGCCTCTGCATTGAATATTTTTGCCAGGCCGACGATCCGATTATCCAAATAGGAGACCAGGCCCTTACTGAGCGCACTCTCAACGAACTTGCTTCCGCTGGGCTGGTCGATCCGGGAAGACTGATCGGCTCTTCTGTTCGCCGCCTGCAACGCACAAACGCCGCAGCAAGTTGGCGCGAGCAGCAGACGGAGCGACGTCTGTCACTTCTGCGAAGCTTGGCAAGATATCCAACGCTCTACCACGTCAACAGGCCGGGGTCCGACTGGGCTACGCTCGCGGGTTTGCTCGCAGCAGAGGCGGTCCTGACGAAGGATCGCGCGGTCTTCGATCAGCGTGCCGATCCGACGGTCAGGCATGTGGAAAGACCCATCAAAGCCTCCGGTAGCCGCGGAGATCACGAGATGATCGGACCAGCGGAGGGGCACGAAATGGGCGCACCGAATTAGCACGGCGGGAAACGGCAAGAATGCGCGTGATGCATATTATAACCAACATGATGGGGACTGGCGGTGCGGAGGTGATGCTGCTGCGACTTGCGAGCGCGATCGGAGGCGAACGTCCAATTATCGTGTCTCTCATGGATGTCTCCGAACGACATCGGCAGGTGATTGCGGATCATGATCTCGATGTTCGTCCCTTGAAGGTTCGGTCGACCGCCGGAATGATGAAATCGGTGCTCACGGTTCGCCAGCTCATCCGCAATGAGCGGCCGGATGCATTAATGTGCTGGCTGTACCACGCCATGGTTGTCGGACAGGTGGCTGCGTGGCGGGTTGCTCACGAGGTGCCGGTTTACTGGAACGTCAGGCAGTCGTTGGACGACATGAGTTCGTTCAGCGCGAGCACCCGTACGGCGCTACACTTGACGCGTCTTCTGTCGAGCCGGCCAACGGGGATTGTCTTTAACTCCTCGCGCGCCCTCCATTTGCATCGACAATTCGGCTACCGCAATCCGAACCTCGTCACGATCCCGAATGGTTTCGATTTCGTAGAGGAAATACCAGTAAACGCCCGCCGGCCTTTGGTATTCGGCATTGCCGGTCGGTTACATCCGCAGAAGGACTACGCGACCTTCTTCGCAGCCGCTTCACATGCCCACCGGTGCCACCCGGAGATCCGCTTCGTCGCTGCTGGATCTGGCCTGACCCTCGATAGCGCCATCGTTCGCCAGATGATCGCTGATGCAGGCCTGCCTTTGAGCGCCATCGAACTACGCGGAAATGTTTCAGACATGGCGGGTTTTTATCACGACATCGACGCTCTTGTACTTTCGTCACGCACAGAAGGTTTCCCCAATGTGGTGGCCGAGGCGATGAGTTTTGCCAAACCTGTGATTTCGACGGACGTGGGCGACGCGGCGGTCATAGTCGGCGACAGTGGTTTCATCGTTCCGCCTGGCGACGTCACCGCATTGGCCGATGCGATGGATCGTATGCAGGGTCTCCGTCCATCCGAATATGCAGTGCTCGCCGCAGCGGCCAAGCGCCGGGTCGACAGCGTTTATCCGCTTGCACGTGTCGCCGAACTTTATGACTTGTTTTTCCGGGGAGCGCCCGCGCCCCCGGCTGCATCAGAGCGGAAGTCACGGTCTGTGTAGTTGCCCCGCCAAGCAGGTCTTGCGGTGGGGTGCTCTCATCTGAGTAAGCGGTGCATAGACCCCAACTGGCTATAGCAAGCCAGCGGGCCTCTTCGTCTGCACTCTATGATCGAAGCCGTTGCGGATTGGTTGTCGCGGCATTTCTTGTAGCCGCGGCGCCTGTCGACCCAGGTCGCATACGGTCGAGCCACGAACAGACTTAGTGGATCGCTCCCCCATCGCAGCGAACTCATTTCACCGGGGCAGCAAGCGGCGTATCCTTCGCGACGATGTAAGTCGCAAGCTCCGACGCCTCGCCATCGCCAACGTTCTTGGCGATGTGCGCAACACCCGCCGGAATGAAGAGGGCTTCACCGGCCTTCAGCGTTACCGGCTTCTGACCCTCGAGGGTGTACTCAAGCGTACCTTCGAGCACATATGCAATTTCTTCGCCGGGATGTTTATGATTGATAGATGCAGCCTTTGGCGGGAAATCTACCCGGACCTGAAGCGCTTCCTTGCCCGGCACGCTGATATCGCTTTGAACCAGACCAGTCCGTTTGAGTTCCTGCGCCTGGGCAACGCCGCCCAGCGCGAAACTGATTGAAGCCGCCGCGGCAGCGATCGCGATGCTATGCATAATTTTCATTTGGAACCCTTTCCAGTGGTGGCCAGTTGTCGAAGTTGGAGTGTGCAGCCGAAGATGCAGTCGCGCTTTTGCGGCGGGACGTCAGTCCTCACGAAATCCGTTTCTACTAGCGCGTTCAGTTGACGCGCTGCTTGTGTATGGATTGTTTCGCGATGAGCAGGGGTTTGTACCGAATCTGCGCCAATAGATTGGCTGAAACGATCAGTTACAAATTGCGATGATGGTTCGTCGAAAGCTGGAGCAAGTCGAGCCAGGCTATCCTTGACACTGCCCGCGCTGCGTTCTGGTATCTTTCCAACCCCGAAAGTCAGTCGGTCACCGCGCGGTGGGCTTCTTGGCGGCTAAGCCGGCGGCGCTGAGCATTGAGCTATCCACCATCACTTTTCTAAGGACAGCAGAACCGATAGATCAATCGCGTGGCGGCTTTCCTGAAATCTCGCAGATTCACACGACGAACGGCCGGTGGGATCTGCTGGTGGAACTCAGCGCGTCTAGCCTGGGCAACTTTGATGCTGTGATGCGCAAAATCCGTCTCGTGCCCGGCACGGCATTATAGGCAGCGAAACGATCCTTCTTTTCCACGCCGTGGTCGACGACGGCGAAGCTCTAACGAGCGTCGATTTAGGTCACGCCGCGGCGTGGGGCTGCTGCGATGATATCGATCGCATCTCCGCTGGAAACATGGACGACCATCAGCGGGACGCCGGTCACCCACACCAGCTGCATTTCGCAAGATCCTCGCGCAGCTGCCAGGGCGTCGAGAAACTCGCGGTGGCCGTAGCCCAGAATAAAGACAGGATGCTTTGCCAAACGCAGTTTCGCCGAGACATGAAGGCGACGAAGCTTACTTCCGCTAGAAAGCAGACGGCGTCAATGGAACGGCATTGCTGCTGCTCCAAGTCAGACACCAGATGTTTACGTGCAAACCCTGTAGACCGGCGACGCTTCAGCAGCGGCATTCGCCTGATGACGTTGTTGGTCGCGAAATCTGGTAATATCCGCCCCACTTCTGCCCAATGGACCCGCAACGATCTTGACTTCCTTGTTCGGAGATACAGCGCCATGCCGACCCGGCGACATTTCCTTATCAGCTTCGTCGCCACGCCGATTGTGCTGCCGAGACTCGGCCATGCAGCCGCCGCTTCCGTGGAGTTGCCGCTTACGGCCAATTGCGGTGATGACGACGATCTGACGCCGGCACAGACCGAAGGCCCGTATTTCACACCGGAGAGCCCTGAAAAAAAGGACTTCGCCAGCGATTCACCGGGCGGTGAAAGAATGACACTTGTTGGCTACGTGTTAACCAAGGACTGCCAGCCGGTAGCCAAAGCGTTGATCGAGTTATGGCATGCCGATGAGACCGGCACCTACGACAACAGCGGATACAAACTCCGCGGACATCAATTCACGGACGCAGAAGGCAAATGGTGGTTCGAGACGATCGTGCCTGGGCTGTATCCTGGTCGCACCCGGCATTACCACGTGAAAGTCCAAAGGCCGGGCGGGAACGTGCTGACGACGCAGCTGTATTTTGCCGATGAGCCGGACAACAGGCGTGACCGCATATTCAATGCAGACCTGTTGCTCGACATCAAAACGACGAGCGACGGAAAATTCGGCCGCTACGATTTCATAGTGGCGTGACTGGCACTTCATGATTTCCCTGATGACCGTTCACCTCTCCGCCTACGCTGTGTGGACCGATCTCCGCGAATGGACCGACACTGAAAACCGTGCGCACCAAGGCCAAGGACTCTCGCTTTGGCGCTGTCGTCGCCGTTTGCGGCCATTTTTTCTCCCCCTCCCGGCTTTCAGATCGAGCCGGAACCAATCCTGACGTCGTAGGTTTGAAGATCGTCCTGGCTCTCTTACACCAGGATTTTGGCACGTACCTCCTAGGGTCCCGTTATCGGCTTTCGGGGCCCCTTTTTTTTCTTCGGTGCTGGAACCTCTGTCAAATGTACGCGTTTCTAGGTCTGCCTACGATCCACCATCCCCCGCGGGATCTAGGCTAGGCTCCATCTAATAGCCCAGCATGGAGCCCATGGCACCTCCGTGCCGAGGCCCCGCTCTCCCCGGACGGGGCCGTCTCTTCTCCAACTGGGAACCACTTTCACACGCGGCAGTTAGAGGATAGGCAATGATCCTTTCCGGGATCACAGCCCGCTTCATGGAGTACTCCCATTCCCCGCGTAGAAGCGCCAACGATACCAACTGGCCCCGACACCCCATCGGGGCCATTCTTCCGTTTGCTCCGAATTCCGGTGAGCGTTTTGTCCCTGTGGGAACCGCTCGACCTCACAGTAGTTTCTCGTTTCAAAGCGAGGATGTCATGATTGAGAGCAAGCGCGAAATGAACGCAAATGAGATCCCAAGTTTTGTGGCCGAAGTGATCGCGGCGGGTTGCGATATCAACGCCGTGGGACACGATATGTATGTGCTTGGCGATGTCGATGAGCAGGAAGAAGCCAAGGAGGAACTTAGTCGGATCGGCGAGAGGTATGGCGACCGCGCAGCTCTGAGGTCCGAGATCATCGCCTACCTTCGGTCCATTGGTCGGTTCGTGGACGTGACATGGCCCCAGACCATCCATTAGCGCAGCCTGCGCGACCTTACGGAGCCATCTTTATTCAACGGCAGCAGGAACCTATCCGGGACCTATTGGTTTGTTCATTGCTGATGATCCCGGATCCCTCCGGATCAAACGTAGAGAGCCCCATCGTCGTGCCGTCGGAGGTGGGGTTCTTCTTTCTGCTTACCAACCTTACCCCATGATCACGAAGATGATCCGCCGTATCGCCTCGGCCTGACTTATCCCGAGCGCCCTGGCCGCAATTCCGGTGACTCCAAGCCACCGATGCCTCAGCTTCCATCGCCTCACGTCATCGGTCACCAGCTTCATCTCGGAGACCTCCTCCCCAATCGTTATCGCGGACGCCTCCAGATGGCCGACGCGGTCGACAAGCTGGTTCATGCGCCAATGAACCACTTGCCGGCTAGTCGTCGCCTTGTCTTGACGGCCAGACCTCGGCCAGGCGCGCGGCCGAGTAATTGAGCTTCTCGATCACCCGCTGCATCGTGCCGCCGGTCTCGTGAAAGACGGTCGCGAGCTGTCGGCGAGCCACCGGTCGTCGATTACCTTACCGGCCGATTGGGGCCGATAGGATGACACTCACGGCGCCGACCTGGGATGCATGAGCCGGCCGCCAAAAGGCGCGCGCGTCGCATAGGCGAGGAACGTCGTTCTGTTCATCGAGTTTTCCTTTAGTGAGATGAAAAAATGAGATAAAAATCGCCGGCCGAAGTCGACGCTGGAGCTGTTAAGGGCTAGTCATAGCCCGTTTTGAAGACCATATTTTGTCTGATCGCTGGACCATGAAACGGGCTCCAGCGACTGATGGACCATCATCACTTTCGCCTTAAATGGAGGAGGTTATGTTTGATCGACTGCAATCCGGATACATTCTTCCCGAGGGGCTCACCGTCATTTCCACGGTCTTTGATAAGGTCGTGAACGCACGGAATATCCCCCGACAAAGTGAAGAAGGCGAATGGCTGGCTCGCGAGGCGCTCCGTTTGTTCATGAGTGGCGTACGAGACGCCTGGGAACTGGAACGCCGACTTAAAGATGCTCGCCGCCCGCTCGACCATTCACCGCCATCGGGAGGCGTTGGCATGGTCGTGGATCTGCTGCCAGAGCTGACGGCATGGGCGCAGAGCTTGACCGCCTCACAGCGTGCGGCAACCGCGCTCACCGAAAAAACACTCGAATACGCCATCGAAAACATCGATGAATTCGTGGCGACATCAGATGTCAGGAGATGGCTGGTCCGTGTGATGTTGGACCTCCGACTTGGCCGAAGACGAGGCCAACATCGAACGTAGGCCCGGAGGGGCAATCATCGGGATTTGCCTCTTTGTTAGGAACGCCAGCCACCATTCACGAACGGCATGAAGCCGGCTGAGGAACACATGGGCTATGACTGGAATGGTGCTCGCGGGCGCCGGATGAAGATCGCGCGAATTGGAACGGCTGTCGCGCTGGCCGCCTTGTTGGTGTCCGTCGCGCCGGAGGTTGTGACGCGAGCTATTTAGAGGGTAATAGACGATGGATACTTTGGGGGCGACGGTGCTGATCGCAGGGCTGTTCTGGCTGACCAGAAGAACACTAGCTGGGGGCCTCGTACGCAACCTTAACCAGGGTCGAAACCTTCCCGTCGAGCAAAATCGCCGCCTGGGACCGACGCCTTGACTGGCTGGGGTCCCTGCCGGCTTGGCCTGGAGCCGCGTTCGTCTTCATCGGCGTCTCCATGATCTCCTGGCCCTGAGTGATTGCACTCGTTCAATCTACCCCATTAAGCATCGCGAACCCGGCGCCGGCTTTGCGGATCGATCAAAAGCCACTATTTTAGTGATGTCTTTCGTACCATGCAGGAGGCATCCATGGGGCTTGGCAGCACAACGGTCCAGGGTGAATTTCTGGGTTCTTTTTCTATCGCGTCCATTGACCCGCTCCTGGGGGGTTTCGAACTATCAACTTCCGCTGGTACGACGATCGAGGTTCAGCTTGACCGCTACAGCGCTGAGACATTGATGTCGGCACTTGCGCAGTTCCTGGCTCAAGGGCAAGCAGCGGAGTTTGACGACGGGATGTGAAGGGTTTGCTGGGTGAGGCGAGCTCTTTAGGGAGGAAAGGAGAGGCCTACTTGGGGGTGATCGCGCTGATCGCAGGTGTGTTGCGGCTCGATCGAACGGCCCTGCCGGAGGGAACTATCCGCAATTGCTTGACTGGATCCCCGCGATGCCGGCTTGGCCTCGAGCCGCGGTGATCGTCGTCAGGGGGATTGTGATATTGATGTGAAAAGGCTCCAGATCGAAACGGGTACGATCCAGAGCCTTCGTCTGAGTGTTGCCTTCCATCTGCGCCTTCGATTTCGACAGACGACGCAATTGAGAGCGCATTCACTCGCAGAATGCAACCAAACGATTTCTGTTGCTTCGTCGGCTGGACCATCGAGGGCGAGCGGTCGTCGCTCTGGCGGCCGGTCCGTCGAGGAATCGCGGACCTGCTCTGCGCGGTGATGGCGCCCGCCGGTTACTGATATGCGTGGGGCAGGCAAAGTAGCCAGGCAACTTGCTAATGAAGTCGTGTTCGAGGAGACTGCGTTCAGCCTTGCCTTTAGGGGGTGTAAAATGGACTTCCAAAAGGTCGGTAGAGCCCGGATGATGATGCGCTTGCCACGACATCGGAAACAAATTGCCGACGCAAACTTCGTTGCGATAACCGATCTGCTCGAAGCTTACGGTAAAGCCGCTGTGACCCGTGACGAACTGCGCGAGCAGGCGGCTCCCGCCCCAGCACTTTTGAAAGAATATGAAGACCTGTGCCGGAAGTTGGAGGACGACATCCTGAGAATGCTGAGTGCCGTCAGTCCACGTATGATCCGCTAGCGCACGAGAGCGATGTTGACAGCGATGTCTTTCGACACTCCCGCCGCACCGTCCGGAACGGACGCAATCGTCGCCATTCGGAACACGCCTCCGCAAACACGTTAGGATGTTGTTCTTCTCGAGTGGCAGATGCCGAAAATGGATGGAAGAGAGACTGCAATGGCGCCCCGCTCGCTTGGGATGACCGACACGCCGTGTCTCATCATGGTAATGGCCCATGGCCGTGAGGAAGTAGGCAAGGCGGCGGGAAGGGCGGGAGTATCGGATGTGCTGGTCAAGCCCGTTCAACCATCTGCTACGCGATGCGGTCATCCGTGCGATGGGGACGAGCCGCCGACAGGGCCGAGGGAGGCGCGCCTTCGCTCCTGCGACACAATTAGATGAGTACAACCAAAGGGTGAATACTGCATCTTAGAAAACTAATCGTTGACGCGCCAATCCAAGTCACTTATACATGCGGCATCGATCTTTTGCTTGCCGAGCTTTGTCTACCGCGCGACTGGCACCGCGCTTTAAGCGAACTTCCCTTTCAAAAACAGTCGGTTTCCACCTGCTTAGCATAGGCTGAGCGGTCCCTCACTCTATGCTTTGAAAGGGTTCATCATGACCACAGGCACAGTAAAATGGTTCAACTCCACCAAGGGCTTCGGCTTCATCCAGCCTGATAACGGTGGCGCAGACGCGTTCGTGCACATCTCCGCCGTCGAGCGCGCTGGAATGCGCGAACTCGTCGAAGGGCAAAAGATCGGCTTCGAGCTCGAGCGCGACAATAAGTCGGGCAAGATGTCTGCTACCAATCTGCAGTCTGCCTAAAATTGAGATTTGCTTCCCTTTGACCACGGATGTACTGGCATTGCCGGAAGCAGTTTCAACAAGGCCGGGCGTTTCGCCTGGCCTTTTTTGTTCGCGACGCCGAACTAGTTGAGGTTCCAATGATAGAAGCACATAGCAAATCCCGTCAGCAGGCGGAAATCGCCTTCATGAAAGTCCAGACGCAGTTCTTCTCCAAAAACAACGCGATGGAAGAGGTGGAATCCGTTGCTCAGGCCCGGGATGCCAAGACTCTCCGGCTTCGAGAGGAACGCCTTGCAAAGGAGTTGGCCGACCGCTTGTCGGCGACACGCAACCTCATCGCCAAACGCGCCAACACACGCTGATCTCTGACGCACTTACAATTGGGATACGAATGAAGAACGCCGGAAAAAACGACATCTCCGACCGCCGAGCCGCATCGGCAGACGCCAAAGCTGCTCTCTTGAACGCCTACCGAGCGGCAAGGACTGCAGCAGAACCAGGGAGGATGGCAAGGCAGGCCGAGCGCGAAGCCCTTTCCACCGCTCGTGAAGAGCGGCGCGTTGAACGCGAGCGTCTGAAGCTTGAGGAACAAAAGCGTATCGAGACCGAGGCGACAGAGCGGCAGGCAGCCGTTGAGGCGGCAGCGGTCGCCGAAACCGAAGCGCGGGCGATCGCCGAAAACGCGCGTATAGCGCGGGTGATCGAAGATGAGGCGGTGCGAAAGGCCAACCGCGACAGGCGCTATGCCAATCGCAAGGCAAGACAAGGATAATTTTTCCGTTGCGCCGTTACCCGACAGCATGGCGATGTCATGCTCGGGACACTCAATACGAAAGGGAACGCCGATGGCACCGGATGCGAATGAACTCCAGGCGATCAACACGTCGTGGCAAATCGCAATCCAAGAAATCCTGCGCATGGTTATACGGGACATGTACCATGCCGGCGGCGAGGCAAATTTCAAGGCGCACATCAAACGCATCGAAGAGGCCGCCGTCGACAGCATCTACACCGATCTAAGGCTTCGAGGAACCAATGAGTGGACCGAGGTGCTCGTCAAGGAACGGGCGAGCAATTTCGTAACCACCTTGCTGACGTCCTTTACGTACGACCGAGCCTGACTGGATGCATACGCTCGCTGTGATCGGCGATGTCACGTTGCTTCATCAACCCGACTAGTCGCTAGGCTGGGCGGCCCTCACCGTCATCTCATCCCAAAGCAATGATGCTGTCCGTGCGAACGCGCTGTAACCGGCTTCAAACGGATGGCCGTCTCTTTCAGGATAAAGGCGCTGCCCGGCAACGATCGCATCCTGCAGGGCATCGGCGGTTGCGGCAAGCGCGCTTCGATACGGCAAACCGAGCTCCTTTGCGGTCTCGCGAATCTTGTCTTCAAGCGCAACCTGACGTTCAACGCTGAGGACAAATTCCGGCGCGGCTGACGCCAGCCGGTCATGGCGACGCAGGCATTCGAAGATCACGCGCTCTTTCGACGGAATGAGCAGAATGCCCACCCGCCCCGGCCGCTGCTGTGCCCAATCGGCCGCAAACCGCTGGAAGTCGCTGAACATTGCTGCGGTTTCGGGTGATGCCAGATCCGCCATACGGCCGTGGTCGTCGACATAGCGTTTCAGGACGGAAGGGCATCCGTCCGGAAACGTATAGTATTCGGATGTTTCGCCATCGCCCGTTTTGAACAGTCGGGCGTAAAGACTCTCCAGTCGTTCCGCTATCTCATGGTGATAGGCACTCAGGATCGCGACATTCTCGACAAGCTTCGTCTTGAAGCTCACGAATTGCGCATCCGCGCACTGCGAGTAACCTCCCGCGTCACCGAACAGGGCCTGCAGATGAAGACGCTTCCGCTCTGAGAGCCAGAAGTCGGAACGTGCGTTCATGATATCACAGGCTGAAAAGACGACCGCGAAGTCGTTGGCAGGGAAAACGGCGACAATGTTGCCTTTCGCGCCCGCGGCCAAAGCATCGTGCACGATGGCGTGATAAGTGTAGATACCGTAGCTCCCAACACCGAAGTTGTAGGTGCGTTGCCCCGTCATTGCCTCGAAAGCCACCGGCCAGGAATGCGCACTATCAACGTTGTTGCCATAGGTCATGGAGTCGCCAATCGCTGCGACCTGAAAGTCATGACCTGCTCCAGGTGGATCCCGGAAGCCGGCCTTGTCTACGTCGCCGAGTGCCGGATCGAGGCGATAGCCATATTTCTCGTCGATGATCTTGTGCGTCCGTGTGCCGATCGGAAACGGCGTAAACATACGCAGCATTGCTTCCCCGGCCCCGAGCGCCACCGTGAGCGAGATCAACAGTAGCATCATGTTCTTCAGCATGTCCCCTCCCTCTCATACCAGATGCGAAATCGATCCGGCATAGTTGCCGGTCGCAGCCGCGCAGTCCCCCACATGCCTGCCGCGCGGCGGTCCGAGCGATCCCGTCAGGTTGCGGTGGCTTCCCGCGAATGTCGGAAAGGTCGACGAGAGGAAAGTCAGCCGGAAAAAATGCCCACCGACAGCGTAGGCAAGCCATAAACGTCCATTGAAGGAACGCGAATTATGTCGCCTCCAACAAGTACAAGTACAAGCAGATTTATATGCGCAATAACTAATATTAATCTATCATGCGTTTGACCGTCCCGCCATTAGCCCGGATGGAGGATGAACTGCGCGAGCCGTCTTCGGTCAGGCAAGAGCAAGGCTCGGGCTCGCGTTGCCTGCCCCGAGCGACGCCGGCGACCCAGGTGCGAAGGGCCTGGGTTGACTCACCCTAGTTGCTGCGCTGTTCACGTTCTGGGCCAAAATGATTGCGTAATGTGCACCATTCATTTCCGACAAAAGGAAGATCTGGCCAAATTTGCTCAGCAAGTTCGGTGTCGCATGCAAGTCCTGCGAGTAAGCTCGCGTGGCGTTGCGGGCAGAGGTCTATCGATCGCGCTTTTCCCCGTTAAATCGCGAGCGACAGGATTTATATAGCTAGACAGTCTAGTCAACTTGGAGTGGAGCTAGGAATGGCAACTGCAGGACGCCAAGAACCAATTCTCGAAGGTGGTGCAGAAGGCCCGCCACGAGGGACCGCAGATTGTCACGCTGCGCGGGGAGCGCACCGCCGTTGTACTGTCCGCTCATGACTACGACGCCCTACGGGCTTGCCGGCCGACGTTGGTCGATGACCTGCTTGGCGGTCCCGCTGGGGACGACCAACTCGCTGATGCGTACGCATCAAGACGCCAAGCCGCGATGTGGCATTCTGATGTACCTGGTTGACACAAACATTGTGTCAGAGGCGCGACGTGGCACGTTGCAGGCGGTGTCTTGGCTGCGCTCTGTCGATCCGCTCAGCATCCACCTGAGCGCGCTCACCCTCGGCCAAATCCTGCGCGGCATTGCCCTGAAACAGAGGTCGGATCCAAAGACTGCAGCGCACTCACCGAATGGCTGCGCAAGCTGCGCCACGACCATGGCGACCGCATTTTGCCTATAACAGACCAAATCGCGGTCGAATGGGGCCGCATCGCGGCAATCCGCACCCGCGGTGATATTGACGGGTTAATCGCCGCGACCGATCGTCCACGATCTCATCCTTGTCACTCGCAACGTCAAGGATTTCGAAGACACAGATGCCTCCGTAATCAATCCTTGGGAAACGTCGGCGTGAGCCGCCCGGCGCGACGGACACCCTTCGAGGATAGTTTTTCGGACCAACTGTTCGCCGGGGCTTGGATCTTGCGGTATGCAATTGATTGAGCCTCCGCAGTGAGCGGAGGCTCAATCACGGTCGTTATTGCGAGGCGCTCGCGTTGCATGGCAATGCCGAGCCGAGCCTAGCCTAGCCTTGGACTTTCCCATTGCGAGAGCCTTATTGTAGGTCGGCGGCGATGACACGCTGATCGGCGTCCGGGTAGCGACCACCCCTATGCTCCATGTTTGGGGCGCGCGCGGACGAAGCACCCATCGCTGAAACTTTGACGCAATCACTTTGTGCTGCTCCGCCGCTCGATATCCGCGCTCACCGCGGCCGCCTCTCGACCGATCTCCCTGAGCAGGCCGGTGACCGGATTGTGGAAACCGACGAGATAAAGGCCGAGCGCGGCGGCTTGGCGAGTGACGCCGCTCTTGCCGGGCCGCAATGCCGCCGGCAGGAACTTCTCGAAACTCGGCCGGTAGCCGGTCGCGAGGATGACGCTGTCGAACTCCGCATGCCTGCCGGAAACGAAAGTGGCACCGCGCTCGGTGAAACGCTTGATGTCTGATGCCACTTTGATGTCGCCGGTTTTGATCGCTCTCACCGTGCCGACATCGATGACCGGGATGCGTCCGGCGTTGATCTGCTCAAGAATGCCCTGCTTCGGCCTGGCGATGCCGTATTTTTCGAGCTTACCTAACGCGAGGTCGAGGATGGTGGGGAACAACCGGTCGTTCACAGCTCGCGGCAGCGGTTGGGTTGCGATGGCGATGATCTGGATCGGCACGCCGAACAGCTGGCGCGGCACGATGTGGATGCCGTTTCGTACCGACAGCGTCGGGCGGGCGCCGCACTCGGCAAGGTCGAGCGCAATCTCAGCGCCGGTGTTACCCATACCGACAACCAGAACCGACTGGCCGGCGAAGGGCGCGGCTTCAGTGTAGTCAGCGCTGTGCAGCCGCCTGCCCTTGAAGGCCTCGATTTCGGGCAGGCTGGGAACGAAGGGCTCAGCATTGTTGCCGCTGGCGATCACGACGTGGCCTGCGCAGAATGTCTCCGTTCCGGTCTCGACCAGGTAGCCGCCGTCCTTGCGGCGGATGGACTTGACCGTCTCGCCGAAGCGCGGTCGTAGCTCGAAGCGCTCGGCATAAGCGTCGAGATAGGCGACCATCTTCTCGCGCGGCACATAGCGCGGATAGTCCTTGGGGAATGGCATGTGCGGCAGCGCGGAGAACGCCTTCACCGTATGAAGGTGCAGCCGCCCGTAGTGGCGTCGCCAGGCGGGGGCGATCTCATGCGCCATTTCGAGGATGACGAAATCCAGCCCCGCCCGTCTTAGGCAGGCGCCGACCGCAAGGCCGGCCGGCCCGGCTCCGACAATGACGACATGGGTATCCACTCGATGGTCGCTCCCAGAATAGAGCCTAATTCGACAGGGGTCGGCCGACAAGTGGGCGGGGCGCTGTCCCTTATTACCCCGCCTGCATCGCCCGGGTTGCGTTTCCATGCCTTCGTCGAGAATGTTTTTTCGGGGCCGCAGCCGCCGCGTCGTCGTTGCCGCCCCATTTAGGCGGATTTCATTTCCCAAGCGCAAAGAATAAGTGAGGAGAGAGCGGAAGCCTCACGATCTGATCGCACAATGTATCGACTGGAAGGTGCCTCACTGGGGTAGAGCCGGGTCTGCCACTCTATGGGGAACAAGTGCTACTTCCTCGGTTTTGAGGTTCTAGCTTGTGCAGAAATGCTTGGTGGCGCGCGCCGAGAGGTATCCGCCGGCAGATTTTACCGTTGGGACGGCGATTGCATCGATCAAAAAATGGGGCCGGACGTTCTCTGCGCCGATAGGGTCATCTCATTTTTCAACCAGGCGACAAACGCCTCTATCGCTTCGAGTTTCTTCGAGAGCGGGTCAAAGGCTGCCCAGTATGCAGCTTTCTGTGAGCTCAACGAAGCCGACAAGGGCCTAACCAGGCGCCCCGCCCGAATATGCTCCCGAACAAGAAGGCCTCGCCCCATGGCGACACCCTGACCATCAAGAGCAGCTTGCAATACAATGTTGTAGTCAGTCAGCCGGGTCTGTTTGGCCCTCTCAAGCGGAAATCCGGCTGCCTCCGACCACAGCTGCCACTCGAGGCCGCTCTTGGCCTGTAATATCTCTTGGTTGAGCAGGTCTAGCGCGGATTGAAACTGGGATCCGTCTCCGTATAGCGCCGGGCTCAACACTGGAGACAAATCTTCGTTTGCGAGGTGCACGCAGGACTGTTTGCTCCCGCCAAAATCGCCAAATCGGATCGCGATATCCGCTTCGCCTCGCCCGACATCGACAATGCGCAGGGTCGGATCCAATTCGAGTTCGATCGCCGGGTAGCTCTTGAGGAAACTGCCAAGTCTGTTGACCAGCCAGTTGGCGGCGAAAGAGGGAAGCAGGCTCACACGCAAGCTGGTCTGCCCGGATCGCGAGCGCACCCTCGCGGTGCCCTCCGACAGCACAGTGAAGGCCTCGTCGACGGTGGCAAGAAACATTGTGCCCGCCTCGGTCAGCTCAATGCTTTTACTCTTGCGACGAAAGAGTGGAGTACCGAGAGCACTCTCGAGCTGCTTGATGTGGTGGCTCACCGCGCTTTGCGTAATGAGCAGTTCCTCGCCCGCCAATCGAAAGCTCCCTCGGATTGCTACCACCTGGAAGACCCTGGCCGCGGAAAGGGGTGGGAGGAACGGGGAACTGCGCAATGCCGATGCCTCGCGGATCAATGACGGCTGACATTAACGAATTCGATCGCAGGGCGCAAAGCTTTGAACTGGCGGGCTCCTCGGATTTCTTTCATGAAGCAAGAAAGAAAAGGAGAAAACGATGACGATTTCCATCCGTGACCAACTGGTTACTCTTGGCCTGGAACTTCCCGCGCCGACGTCTCCGGCTGCGAATTACATTTCGGTGGTCCACGCGAGCAACCTGTTGTTCATTTCCGGTCAGATCAGCAAGGCGCCGGCTGGTGAGATAATTGCAGGCACCCTGGGTGCGGACATATCTCACGAGCAGGGGGTGCAAGCGGCGCGTATCGCAGCCCTTAATCTTCTCGGACAGATCGCTGCCAATACAGACGGCTCGCTTTCGTCTGTCCGTCGCATCGTGAAGCTTGGCGTATTCGTCGCGGCAACGAGCGAGTTCAAGGATCACTCGAAGGTTGCAAACGGTGCCTCCGACCTGATGGTTGCGGTGTTCGGCGAAGCCGGGCAGCACACGAGGGCCGCCATTGGTGTCAGTTCGCTTCCCTCGGGCGCAGCCGTCGAGATCGATGCGGTTGTGGAACTGGAGCAGACCAGGTGCTGACCGACGCAAAAATCGACGGCCTGCGCAACGACACACCCGGCTGCGCCCAGCGAAGTCACTTCAATCACGCCGGAGCTTCGCTCCCACCGAGGCGGGTCACCGAAGCGATTGTCGGACACTTGATGCTGGAATCGACGCGAGGTCCGATGGAAGCTGCCGCACTGGTTGCGCACGAGCTCGCGATACTTCGTACCAATGCTGCCAAGTTCATCGGCGCCGACGAAGGCGAGGTTGCCTTCGGTGGATCGGGGTCTGCCCTTTGGGGGAGCGTGTTTGCCGCGTTGCCACAGCTAAGGTCGGGCGAGCGCATTTTAATTGGCCGACAGGAATGGGGCGGTAATGTCGCATCGATGCAGCGTGCGGCAAGCCATGCCGGGGCAAGTATCGAGACCATTCCCTGCGCGGAAGACGGCAGTGTCGATCCGAACGCTCTTTCCGCAATGATCGACGACAAGGTGCGCATGATCTCGCTAACATGGCTTCCCGCCAACGGGGGATTGATAAACGACGCCGAAGCCATCGGGCGGGTCGCCAACGCGGCTCGCATCCCATACTTCGTGGATGCCGGGCAGGCACTTGGTCAGCTTCCTATCGATGTGTCGAGGATAGGTTGCGATGTGCTCAAGGCGGCCGGCAGGAAATACGTTAGAGGGCCGCGCGGAACGGCTCTCGTCTACGTTCGCTCCAATTTTCTTGAGAAGCTCGATCCCAGTTTCGTTGACGTGAGCTCCGGCCCTCTCGTGAATGGAAAAGTCGAGCTGAGGAAAGATGCTCGTCTATTCGAAACGTCCGAAGCGCCTATATCACTGCTCCTGGGGCTCGGCGAAGCACTCGCGCTGGCTTCGGAGTTGGGTGTCGAGGCGATCCAAGCCCGCATAGCCCGACTGGCAACCCGGCTTCGGGACGGGTTGAAACGTATTCCGGCGGTTGAGGTGCGCGATCTCGGGGAGAAACAGTCGGGCCTTGTTTCTTTCACGGTGGAGGGAATTTCGGCATCGGTTGTGAGACGCAGACTAGCAGAGAAGAGTATCTCAATCGGGGCGAACGGCGTACCCTACACGCCCTTCGACATGACGGCGCGCGGACTGCAGGAAATAGCTCGAGCCTCGGTCAGTTATTTCAATACGGCGGGAGAGGTCGATGGCCTGATCCATGCGGTTGAGCACATCGCAAAAGATGCGATCCAATAGAAGGACGGAACCACGATGGATTTGGGAATAAGTGGCAAGCGCGCGATCGTCTGCGCGAGCTCGAAAGGGCTGGGCAGAGGCGTGGCGCAGAAGCTCGCAGAGGCGGGCGTGATCGTTACCCTGAACGGTCGTAACCGGGACGCGCTGGAGGCCACCGCGAGGGAGCTTCGCGAGCTGACAAGTGCCGAAGTCTATGCCGTGGTAGCAGACGTGACGACCGTAGAAGGTCGGCAAGAGCTTCTCGAAGCGGAACCGAAAGCCGACATCCTCGTCACCAACGCAGGGGGACCGCCGCCTGGGTTATGGACTGATTGGGAGACGAATGAATGGTTGAACGCACTGAACGCTAACATGCTGACCCCGATCTTGCTGATGAAAGCGGTTCTGCCCGGTATGATCGATAGGAGCTGGGGGCGCGTCGTCAACATCACCTCCGCCTCGGTAAAGTCACCGATCCCGGAGTTGGGCCTGTCCAACGCATCCCGCAGCGGACTGACCGGTTTTGTGGCAGGGACGGCAAGGCAAGTCGCGAAACATGGCGTAACGATCAACAACCTCCTACCGGGGTCACATGAGACTGATCGTGTAGCCGTGCTTCTCCAGCGACGGGCAGAAGTGAAGGGCATCTCAATCGACCAGGCGCGGCAGGAGGCGCATGCGGAGAATCCGACCGGGCGCTTCGGCACGATTGAGGAGTTCGGCGCTGCCGCGGCATTTCTTTGCAGCCAGTACGCAGGCTATATTGTCGGCCAGAATATTCTGCTCGACGGTGGCGCTTTCAGGTCGACGCTTGCTTAAGTTCCAACGTCTCACGGCATCGCGGACCTCATTTCCGTGTCAGAGGGTATTCGAATATTATCAAATACCCTTTGATGATCAGATCGACTTGAGTTTGACGCGCTGTTCCGGCTTCTCCGCGTCTTCCTTGCGCTCGCTGTATCGGTCGACGAGATAGGCCGACGCGTCAGCAGCGTGAATTTCATCAGCTCCTCGCAGAGGTCGACAACGCGGTCGTAGTGGGACGATGGCTTCATACGCCCATTTCCGTCGTACTCCTGATAGGCCTTGGCGACTGACGTTTGGGGATCGTGATCATGCGCATCCAGCGGCCGGGCAGCCGGAGGGTATTGATGGCATCGAAGGACTGAGAACCACCCGACTTGCATGACCGCAAGGGACTTCCCCTGCGTCGCACAGATCGAGCCGACGGACAGCGGGATCCAGTCGATCTGCGCCTTCATGATCCTGGGGCGCTCCGGGCTGCCCCAGACCTGGCCCTCCGACCATGCCGAAAGTTCCCGGCGTTCCTGGACCTTCGGATGGCGCACGGGTGCATCATCCGGAAGCGGTAAGCCGGAGGGATCAGATGAAGCACACCTCAGCCCCGAAATGCTCCCAAGTACCCCCAGTGCGCTAAGGAGGCGGAAGGCGACGGCTCTTGCTTTTCAACCCACAAGCGTCCCAGCGATTAACTCTAAGGCCCTGGTCGTAAGTCGCTCTCAGAGCTCACTTTGCTGGACGATCCCAGGCTCCATCCTCAAGACGGCGATCCTCGATCAGTTTCCCCACCTGAAGCAAATCGGGCGCATCCGCAAGCGTTCGCGCCAAAGCATCGTTCCGCGGATCCCTGCAGCCGAAATTGAAGACAAGCTGGTCAGAACGTCCGACCTCGATCCACGTCACCGAGACTGAAGCATGATCCGTGGCAAACTGTCTGCACCGCGCATGCCCACGGTAATGGTCTCCGTTCCTTGTGGCCGATGCGGTGCGAGTGCCGACTGAAAGGTGGACCATTCCTTTGGCGTGATCGAGAAAGGCTGTTCGCCATGAACGTTTGTAAAGCGCCGGCCCTCGAACATACCCCCGCTGGCGCTCACCTGGAAACGGTAAACTGGGCACTCGCCGAGACATGGTTTGCGTTCGACAATGATGCTCGGCGTCTGGCTTTGCTCCACCAGCAGCGCTGCCGCAGCCATTATAATCTTCGCAACCAGAATCATATCGTGCACCCTTTCAGGACCCAGGGCCGGTCGTCAGGTCCGCTCAACACGTGTGTCACGGGTCAGCATCTTTTGCGTGTTAAGAAGTCAACCTCAACCAACACGCAGTCCCAGTCAACGCCCTTTTGTGGCTGTCAATCTTGACCTGTATGCGGGCGGTCACGCATCTGCCCTTAGCGAGGGGCCGGCTGCCAATGTCGAAAGCTGGTTCATTGCCGTTAAAGAACGATAGGTCACGAATTTATGTCGGCCACAAACCCGACACGTCGTCAGTTGGAACAAAACTCCCAAGGTACTGTTTACCTACAAATATGCAGGAGGATCAAACATGGCCGATATCGGGCTGCCTATTCCGAAGGCGATCGTCGATCCCACTAAAGATTTCGTGGGCATTCCGGCACAGCAGAGAAACACTGCTAAGGAAATCAATCGACTTAGAAAGCAGGTGCGTCGCTTGCAGACGCGTGTTGAGAACATGGGCATAGTGGCAATTCGTCCGAGGCGAAGGACGCATCGACTGGTAGGCGCGGCTGTAACCATTGCCTTTGCGGGGCTTTCATGGGCCCTTTGGAGATCACGCGATACGGCGACTTTTCGTCGAATAGTATCGGTCGCGCTTCCGTTTCGCGGTCGCGGCAACTTCTGACCTCCGCCCCAAGGCCGGCTTTTCAAGCCAGGATCGCCCCCGTCGGGAAGCGGGACTGAGGACGCGCCAATCGGCTCCAGTACGGGGAATATCGATGGAACTCGGCCCCGGTCCGCGGGGATAATTGGGGCTCGCCGATCTCCCCAAGAGTCTCGCCGTCGCATGCGAAACGAATGTAGGCTGGCTTGGCGAAGGCAAGAGCTTTCTTGCCAGGTCAACAGCGGTGAGCAAGGTTGCCGCGCTACCTTTGGAAGCCGACGGGTTGACGGCTCCGTGGATCGGTTGTCCAAACCCTCTGTTAAATCTCTGCCGCTAGTCTGTTTCAAAAGGGGATACGGAAAGGCATTTTTGATGAGAGGCGCGGCGCCGGTGATGTATCAGCACTTCCTGAACAAGCAAGAGTCCTTCATGTACGATCGGGAAACCAACTTCCCGATGGAGGACACGCGGAACGATGCGCGCATCGAATACACTGAGAAGGGCATGACGCAACTGAGCTCTCGTCGCTGCGAGATCATCAAGCTTTCGAAAAGCGGCGCCCTGATCAGCATCCTCACGCAGTACCCGCTGCCACAGAATTTCTACCTGGACATCCCGAGCGCCCGCATCCAGATGGTCGGCTGCCTGACAAAGCGGGTGCATGCTAACAACATTATCGAAGCGCGGTTCCTGCGCATGCTGACGGACCGCGACCTCAATCGCATCTTCGTCTACAGCACCCATCCGAACCACCGTAATCGCACGCTCGACATTTACCGCTAGAAAGCAAATCGTCGGCGCCGCCGCCAACGCAGCGCCTGCGGTAGCGACCACCAGGCCGATCCCAAAAGGGAGCGGCGATGTCCCTCAAGGCGCCGAGTGAACTAGGCAGATCCCATCAAGCACCTTGACGGTCTGCGAGCACATTGACGGACAAGGCAGCTCGGTAGGTTGCTTGGCATGGCATCGGCTGTGCCTAACCACCGCGCCGCCGGCAGAGGATATTCTTCACACGAAACACCTGCCATCGGACAGGCGGGACCTGTCCTTGGAGGAACAACAATCCGGCGCGGGGGTTTTCGACTCCAGTGTAAGGAATTTCCTGATGGGATGGATTGAGGTCGATCATGGCGGCTGACAAGCTCTCAACCTACAAGAAGAAACGGGACTTCAAGCAGACAAAGGAACCGAGCGGCGCGGCCGCTGTCAAGCCGGCCAATCGGCTTCGCTTCATCATCCAGAAACACGACGCGACGCGCCTTCATTACGATCTTCGCCTCGAACTCGACGGCGTGTTCAAGTCCTGGGCTGTGACGAAGGGGCCGTCACTTGATCCGCATGACAAGCGGCTGGCGGTCAAGGTGGAGGATCATCCGCTCGGCTATGGGGATTTCGAGGGCACCATCCCGAAAGGCCAGTATGGCGGTGGCACGGTCATGCTGTGGGACCGGGGCTATTGGGAGCCGGAAGGAAACAAGTCGCCGGAGGAAGCCCTGAAGAAGGGCGATTTGAAATTCGTGCTGCAGGGTAAGCGCCTAAATGGCAGCTTCGTGCTCGTGCGGATGCGCAACGACCGCGACGGCGGTAAGCGCACCAATTGGCTGCTGATCAAGCATCATGACGATCATTCCGTTGAAGAGAACGGCGCTGCCATCCTGGATGAGAACATGACCTCGGTGGCTTCTGGACGAACCATGGAGCAGATCGCAAGCGGCAAGGGGCGCAAGCCCAAGCCGTTCATGATGGCGAGCGGTGAGGTCGAGGCCGACGCAGTCTGGGATAGCAAGCGAGGGCGCGCAGCCGGTAAACGCAAAGAGCGGGGTCGGGAGGATGTGGCGGCGTCGACCGGGGTTGACTTGCCCGACTTCATTGCTCCGCAACTCTGCGAAACCGTGGAGCGCCCGCCGGCCGGGAAGAACTGGCTGCATGAGATCAAGTTCGATGGATACCGCATCCAAATGCGGGTCGCTGACGGTGAGGTCATGCTGAAGACCCGCAAAGGGCTGGACTGGACGGCCAAATATCCGGAGATAGCGAGCGCTTCCTCCCAACTGCCCGACTGCATTATCGACGGCGAGATCTGCGCGCTCGACGACAATGGCGCTCCGGATTTCGCGGCGCTTCAGGCCGCCTTGTCGGAAGGCACCACCGGCAACCTGGTCTATTTCGCGTTCGACCTCCTGTTCGACGGCGGCGAGGATTTGCGGCCGAGGCCGCTTACCGATCGAAAGGCGCGTTTGCAGGAGCTGCTAGCAGATGCGACCGACAATCCTCGTCTTCGCTTCGTCGAGCATTTCGAGACGGGCGGCGATGCGGTCCTGCGTTCTGCGTGCAAGCTTTCCCTCGAGGGCATTGTCTCGAAGCATGCCGATGCGCCCTACCAGTCCGGCCGTACCGACACCTGGGCGAAATCGAAATGCCGCGCCGGGCATGAAGTGGTTATCGGCGGATACGCCAACACGAATGGCAAGTTCCGGTCGCTACTTGCCGGCGTCAATCGCGGTGAGCATTTCGTTTATGTCGGCCGCGTCGGCACAGGCTACAGCGCCAAGAAGGTCGAAACACTGCTGCCAAAGTTGAAGGCTGTGGAAACGACGAAGTCGCCGTTCACGGGGATCGGCGCGCCGAAGAACGAAAAGGAAGTCGTCTGGGTGAGACCCGAGTTGGTCGCCGAGATCGAATTCGCTGGCTGGACCGCAGACGGGCAAGTCCGCCAGGCCGCCTTCAAGGGCCTGCGGGAGGACAAGCCGGCCGATGAGGTGGAGGCGGAAAAGCCGGCATCCCCCGCGAAGACCAAAACGCCCAAGCCCGCGCCGATGGTGAACAAGGTCCCGCGCCGCAAGGGCGCGAAAGCCGAGGTCATGGGCGTGCTCATCTCCAATCCGGACAAACCGTTATGGCCGGACGCCGACGACGGCAAGGCCGTCACCAAAGAAGAGCTGGCCCGGTATCACGAAGCGGTCGGCTCTTGGCTGATCGAACATGTCAGGGGCCGGCCGTGTTCGATCATCCGCGCGCCTGACGGCATTGGCGGCGAACAGTTTTTCCAACGCCACGCCATGCCGGGTACGTCAAACCTGCTGGAGCTGGTCAAGGTGTTCGGCGACAAGAAGCCGTATTTGCAAGTCGACCGTGTAGAAGGCCTCGTCGCCGTCGCCCAGATCGGCGGCATCGAACTACATCCATGGAACTGCGAACCAGGAAAACCGGAGGTGCCGGGCCGGCTGGTTTTCGACCTCGACCCCGGTCCGGATGTGCCGTTCGCGGCTGTGGTTGCGGCCGCCCGTGAAATGCGGGACCGGCTTGATGATCTGGGACTTGTCAGCTTCTGCAAGACGACTGGCGGCAAGGGACTGCATGTGGTGACGCCGCTGGCCGTGAACGCGCGTACGCCACTTTCATGGGCGCAGGCGAAGGGCTTCGCCCGTGACGTCTGCCAGGAGATGGCCCGCGATAATCCAGACCTTTACCTCATCAAGATGACGAAAAGCCTGCGGGAAGGCCGCATCTTCCTCGACTATCTGCGCAACGACCGCATGGCGACGGCGGTGGCCCCGCTGTCGCCACGGGCGCGTCCGGGCGCCACCGTGTCGATGCCGCTAACCTGGACGCAGGTCAAATCCGATCTCGATCCGAAGCGGTTCACCGTGCGGACCGTACCGGCGCTGCTAACGAAGACGATTGCGTGGGAGGACTATTGCGACGGACAGCGCGAGCTCGAACAGGCCATCAAGCGGCTCGGCAAGCACAAGGCTGCGGCATGAGCTCTGAACGGCAGGGGCGCCAAGACCACATAGGACGCATGAAAAATCACACTGTCCCCATCGAGCACCTGACCCGCCTTCGGCGCATCCGCGGCCTGGTACGGTTGATGGACACGGCGCTCCGCATTCCCGGCACGCGCGTATCGGTGGGCGCGGACTCGGTTCTTGGCCTCATCCCAGGCGTGGGCGATTTCGCAGCGGCGGCTATCAGCCTCGTCATCGTAAACGAGGCGCGCCGTCTCGGCGTGCCGAATGACAAGCTGGTGAAGATGCTTGTCAATGTCGGCTTCGACACGGTCGCAGGAAGCGTGCCGGTCCTCGGCGATGTCTTCGATATCTATTTCAAGTCCAACCGCCGCAATCTGCAACTCGTGCTGGACCACTTGGGCCTCGACCACGCTGACCTCGATCGGTAACGCCGGTCAGCTGCGGTCTCCAAGCGTGGCGATATCGAACACCGCGGCATTGTCCTGGATTTCGCGCAAGCCTTTATAGGAGGCGTGGCGCAGATTTCCCTCGACCGTCCAGCCGCGGAACTCGATCTCGGCGATAAGCGTCGGCAGCGCGAACAGGTAATTCTTGCCCTTGACTGGCACGACCGGTTTCTTCGTCTTCAGCTTGTCCAATGTCTTGCGCAGGTATTCGGCATCCTTCGCCTTGAACCCGGTCCCGACAGAACCCGCCGACACCCAGCTATCGCCCCGCCGGGCGGCAAGCAGAAGGCTGCCGATCCCGCTACGCGCTGCAGCGGACTGCTCATAGCCGACGATCATGAAGCTCTCACTTTGAACGCATTTGACCTTGATCCAGTCGCCTGTTCGTCCCGACCTGTATGGCCGCTCGCGGTGCTTGGCAACAATGCCTTCCAGCCCCATCGAACATGCATTTGCCAGCAACTCGACGCCATCACCGTGCGCTTCTTCCGACAGCTGCACCGCGCCGCTTGCGCCGTCGAGGAAATCCGTAAGCAGATGCCGGCGAACCGAAAGCTCCGTCTTGGTCAGATCGTGGCCATCAAAATAGAGAAGATCGAATGCGACAAAGACCGCCTCCGTCGAGGCGCGCTTGCCGCCGCGGCCCCCGAGCGAGCGTTGCAGCGCCCCGAAGTCCGCATGGCCCTCCTTGTTGAGGACCACGGCCTCGCCATCGAGGATGGCGGTCCCGACGTCCAGCCTCTTCGCGGCTTCCGCGATCCGTGGAAAGCGATCGGTCCAGTCGTGGCCGCCGCGCGTGATGACCCTAACACCCTTCGCTTCGATGTGGATGGCGAGGCGATACCCGTCCCATTTGATTTCGTAGAGCCATTCCGGTCCTTCCGGCGGCGTCGGCCGGAGAAGCGCCAGGCACGGCTCGATGCGGTCGGGCATCGGATCGAAGGGCAGAGTGGGCTGGTCGCGATTGCGTCGGCGGACTGGCCGGGACTGGAGCGCAGTACCGGATTTATCGAGCAAGGGTATGGCCGATCGGCGCTTCGCTTTCATGGAGATCCATCATGCGCAAGAGAGAATACGAACATAAGTGCCTTCCGTGAAGTTTTCAGGATGAGCGCTTTCCTTTTCCGCTCGCCGCTAAACTCTTGCGAAGAGCGTCCATGATGTCGATGACGTTGCTGCCAGCCGCGCCGGTCTCTTCCTTGGCCTTGCCCTTCTTCAAGGGCCTCAGCCCCTTCTTCTTTTTCGCGATAATGTCCAGGAGAGCGTCCTGCACGGGGTCGGAAACCATATCCGGGGACCAGGTCTTGGTGTGCTGCTTGATGAATTTCTCGACAAGAGGAATAAGATCAGGGTCCGATGCATCGTCGATATCCTCGAAATAGGACTCTTCTGGCCGGACCTCGTCGCCGAAGCGTAGTGTCCAGAGCACGATACCTTCGCCGCGCGGTTCGAGCACGACTGCCCGCTCGCGCCGGCCGATGACGAGTTTCGAAATGCCGAGCACCTTGTCGGACGCCATGGCGTCGCGAATGACCGCGAAGGCCTCATGGCCGACGGGATCGTCGGGCACAAGATAGTGCGGCTTTTCGAGATAGATCCACTCGATGCTGTTGCGCGGGACGAACTTATCGATGTCAATGGTTTTGACGGTGTCGAGCGCGACGGCATCCAGTTCGTCGTCCGTGAGAAGCACAAAGTCGTTCTCGCCGCGGGGATAGCCCTTTATCTCGTCCTCATCCTTCAGCGGTTTGCGCGTGACCGCGTCGACAAATTGGGAGACGACGCGATTTCCGGTCTCTTTGTTGAGCGTGTGAAACCTGACTTTTTCGCTCTCCGACGTTGCTGGCGACATCGAGACCGGGCAGGTGACGAGCGAGAGCTTCAGATAGCCTTTCCAGTATGGGCGCGGCGCCATGATCGTGCTCCTCAGCCGGCTTTACGCTGTCCGGACGTCGAGCCGCGCGATTTCGAGGCCGCGGCGCGCGACGCCGGCTTGCGCCCGGCGCCCTTGTTGGCATTGGCGGCGGGTCGCGTCAGTTGACCGCCGCCGGCCTTCAGCATCTTCGCGCTTTCGCGTAGGGCGGCCAGTAGGTCGTCCGGTTTGGAGACCTTGACCTCCTTTCGCTTCGGCAAGGCCTTGCCTTCAATTTTCGCCTTCACCAGCTCAGCGACCGCCGTCTCGTAACGATCGTCGAACGCGGCCGGGTCGAAGGTTCCTTTCTTTGTTGCGATGATGTGCTTGGCAAGATCCAGCATCTCACCTTTGATCCGCAGCTTCGGCACCTCCTCAAACGCCTTCTGTGATGAGCGGACTTCGTAGTCATACTGCATCGTGGTGGCGATCAGGCCTTTGCCGTGGGTGCGGATCAAGAGTGTGCGTATGCGACGAAACAGGACCGTGCGCGCGACCGCAGCGACCTTCGACTTCTCCATTGAATCGCGCAGCGCGGTAAAGGCGTCTGACGAAACCCGGTCGGTCGGCACGAGATAGTAGGGTTTGTCGAAATAGACGTCGTCAACGTCGGAGCAGGGAATGAAGGCTTCGATCTGCAGGGTCTTGTCGCTGTCCGGAACGGTAGCGGCCACCTCCTCCGGATCGATCATGATGTACTGGCCGTTTTCGATCTCGAAGCCCTTTGTCTGATCCTCCCGCTCGACCTCCTTGCCGGTGTCGCTATCGACGAAGACACGGTTAACGCGATTGCCGGTGCGGCGGTTGATGGTGTGAAACGCGATGCGTTCCGAGGTGCTGGCGGCCGTGTAGAGGCCGACTCCGCAACTCACCTCGCCGAATTTGATGAAGCCCTTCCACTGGGCGCGATGACCGGCCATCTTTAAAACTCCCGCCTCGAGGCAACCAAAGCGAGTCAAGCGAATCACGAGCGAATTTGTTCCGCCTCGAAAGGAATCGAAAATCAATAACCTAGGCATGCGTTGGCGCCCTTTTTAACCAGTCTCGACCATGGCGCTGATTCGCTGCATCTTTTCGGGGCGGCGTGCGTTCTTCCGAAGCCACAACTGGAAGGGAGATGTCATGACGAAACGTGAATTCGTCGATACCGGAACCGATAGGCGCTATATTCGGCGCTGCGGGAAACGCCAGTTCAAGGAAAGTATCGATGTGAGCCGGGTCCCTGTTCGCCGATCAGCGCACAAAGGCGAAGACTGAGGCAAAACCCGGCAAGGCGGTCGCGGAGATTGGCATAAGAAGCATTGGCGCGCGGGCCGCCCTCTGTCGTAGCGACGGGTGATGCGATGGCCGACGATGTCGAGATTGATCATGAGGACAAAGGGGCTGGCGAGCGCGTGTCGGTCGCATTTCCGTTCGACCGTATGGCCGTGCAGCGGTTTCGCGAGGCTTTTCCACGCGCCCGCTGGAGCGACCGGCGAAAGGCCTGGATCGTCCCCGGCACGACCGCGCGCCGGCGCATCGATCGCTGGCTGGCCAGGGAAGAATCCCGCGTCGATCCATACGCAGAGGGCAAGGGCAGGGATGCTTATGCGTTCGAGCCGATCCTCAGCCCTTATCTCAACGTCGACAAGGACGGGTTTCGCATCCGGACGCCTTTTTCACGCAAACTGGTCGAGGAAATCCGGCAGGTTCCATTTGCCCGTTGGGATGGCGAGCATAAGGTCTGGCGGGTGCCATTCGCTTCCTATGATCATCTTGTCGATCGCTGGGGGGCTATCGAGGCGGAAGCGCAGCGAAATGAGCCTGAAGAAAAACGCAAGCGGGCCGAGGCGCGCAAGGGAACCTACGAAGAAAGACTGTCCCGCCGCCGGGCGGCCGAGCGCAAGCGCCGGCGCATCCCGCTTGCCGCCAATGATTTGCCCCCGATAGATCGGCCGCTTGCGACGCCGCTCTACGGGATCGTCGTAATTAGAGACATAACCGGCGAGCTAGTCGATTGCCATGAGGTAGCCGACCTTTATCCGGACATCGCCGGGGATCACGTTTGGGGCCTATGGCGGACGCCTCTGCTGGAGGAACTGGTGCAGACCTGGCCCTCGAAAAGGGCGGCGGAAGAGCGTGAGCGCTGGCGCGGCTGGTGGCTGCCGACCCTTGAGGAATTGCGCGAGGCGCGGCTGACCGCCAAGGCGCGCGAACGCAGGGCCACACAAAAGGCTCAGGCCTGACTTCAATCCGATGGTGGTTCGATCATCGATGATGACCGGCGCATGGTCGCTGGTGTGCTTCCAGCCCCGAGGGCTCTCGATCGCATGAAGAGCCGTTGTCGAAGGTGGGTGGGCTGGGATGCGATCTCCCAGCTTGACGGCGGCGGCTCTGTTAAAAGGTCGCGTCCGCTCGCTGTTTCGCGCCGGTCCATCCTGATAAACCTCCCGTCAGAGTGAAACGTCGTGCTCGGTTTTGACCGCGTCGCCAACCGATCGTGACTGATGCCTTTGGTTTCGCGTCCCGGCGATACGGATGAGATCTTTCAGCATGGTCAGCAGCCCTGGCCAGGGGCGTCCTCAAGCTTGAGCCCTGGATCGCGCGCAAGATTAAACAATGAAGCTTTGCGGTGACTTCGATTACCGAGGAGGCCGGTGCCGCGACTTGCTCCGCGATGAGGGCCGCGAAAGCCACGATCCTTGTACTGGCGGTTTGCGGCCGGCCCAACTTAAGCGCGCCATTGCCCCGATGATCTGGAGCCTACAGATGGCGGCCTGACCAGCCTTCGACACCCGGCCAAGCCGTTCTTTCCCACCAGAAGAGAATGGTCGTGGAACAAGGCCGAGCCAAGCGGCAAAGTCACGTCAACAGAAATATCCCAGCCGGCGGCAGGGATAGTGTACGCTCGGCAATCTGCGGTCAGTTACTGCCCGAGAGCGTTGATGAGATCGTCGGGTGAAATGCCTACGGCCAGACTGCAGACCCGGCTTGACCTTCGGATTCTACCTTTCGCAACAGTATCAAGCGTCCGTCTCTCTTTGTCTTGCATGTTGGTGCTTGTTCCACGCGCCGCTGTTCGTGTGGAAATGCAGGCCTCGCTTTTAAGGTCAGCTACGATGACTACGACATAAAGAACGGCGATTGAGCCGTACAGGCATGCTTCACCATACTCCAAACGGCCCAGGCGGCGCTGAAAGGAAGCCATGTTCTTTCAGAATTATGATCGCTTGAAGTCCGCATTGCTCTTGGTTGCGATGCTCGGGCTCGTGAGTGGGCTGGTATTTTTTACGGCCGGCAGGCCCGATGCAGCCACTCTAGCTTGGCGAACCGGCGTCGTCCCAGTTCTTCTTGCGCTGATCGTCGAGATTCTTCGCAGTCTTTGGCGAGGCGAAGTCGGACTGGATATCGTGGCGGCGCTTTCGATGTCAGCGGCGCTGTTGTTCGGTGAAACGCTCGCCGCATCGGTCGTCGCTGTGATGTATTCTAGCGGGACATTTCTGGAAAGTTTCGCCGAGGGGCGTGCCAGGCGCGAAATGAGCGCACTTCTGTCCCGGGTGCCGAGAACGGCCACGCGGCATGCAAATGGCACTCTTGAAGATGTAGAGCTCGACAACATTAAGCCGGGCGACCTTCTTCTGATCCATCAGGGCGCCGTCGTGCCAGCGGACGGCGACATCGAGAGCGAGAAGGCGAGCCTCGACAAGTCAGCCCTCACGGGGGAATCGATGCCCGTGCGGCTGGGGCGTGGTGAAGAGGCGATGAGCGGATCAACCAATGCGGGCGAGGCTTTTGACCTGCGCGTTCGACATCGTGCAGCCGACAGCACCTATGCCGGAATCGTCCGGCTGGTAGAGGCAGCACAGGCATCCAAAGCGCCGATGGCACGGCTTGCCGACCGCTATTCCATGCTGTTCCTGGCTGTGACGATAGCGCTAGCAACTGCTGCGTCGTGGTTCACTGGTGACCCGATCCGCGCTGTGGCGGTGCTTGTCGTCGCCACGCCGTGCCCGTTAATACTTGCCGTACCCGTCGCCCTGGCGGCCGGTCTTTCACGTGCAGCGCATTTTGGTGTTCTTATCAAGGGCGCAAAGCCATTGGAGGCTTTGGCAAGGAGCAGTACACTCGTCCTCGACAAAACCGGAACCTTGACGGATGAACGTCCACAGATCGTTTCGACCGAAGCACACAACGGCATGTCGGATGACGAAGTATTGTATTTCGCCGCAGCTCTCGAACAAGCGTCAAAGCATCCTATGGCTCAGGCGATTGTCACGGCGGCACGCTGCAAGGGTTTTATGCTGCCGGCGCCCGATCACCCTACCGAGCGTCCTGGCGAAGGAATTTCCGGAACAATTTCAGGCCGACAGGTCACCGTGGGAGGAGTTGCGTTCGTCAATCAACAGGTCGGCACGACGGCTTTGATGAACCCTATCATGATGGCTGGTTCTGTGGTTGTCGCCCTTGCCGTCGACAATAAAATTGCTGGCTACATTACCATGGCGGATGCTCTCCGGACAGGTACTGCCGAGCTAATAGCAAACCTTCGGCGGCTGGGCATTGGCCGCATCGTGTTGGCTACCGGCGACAGGCGGGCGGTCGCAGAAAATATAACCAAAGGACTCGGGCTGGATGCGGTCAGGTCGGATCTGACACCGGACCAGAAAGTTCTTCTCGTGCTCGCAGAGCGTAAGAATGGGCCAGTGATGATGGTCGGCGATGGTGTCAACGATGCGCCGGCTCTTGCAGCTGCCGACATAGGCGTGGCCATGGGGGCTCGTGGCGCCGCTGCCTCGGCTGAAGCCGCCGATATCGTTCTTCTGGTCGATCATCTGGATCGCTTGCTGCCGGGGATCGAGATCGCCCAGCGTTCCCGGCGTATCGCGATGGAAAGCGTGGTGGTTGGTATCGGGATGTCAATTGTTGGCATGATGGCCGCCGCCCTAGGCTTCATCACTCCCGTGCAGGGAGCGATCATCCAGGAATTAATCGACGTGACTGTGATCCTCAATGCATTGCGCGTTCTCGGGATCAAACCCCGAGTAGGGCAGGAGAACGCGGCATAGTTTGGCTGTCCACTCCGGCCGGCAGATCTGGTCGCAGATGTGGCGGCTGGACGGAATTTGTCGGTGTAGGCAGGTTTCGAGCGCAGACCAAAGAGATGAATTCCGGTCGGCCGCAACGTGCGCTCCTGCTCCGGTAGAAACCGGCAGGCCAGCGGAATCTCGCCCCCCTGTTTCCGCCACACGGCAATTGGGGGGGCGGCCCAAACTGCTGTGGATCTACTGATGGTAGGAGCCGACAATGTCGAGGCCTATCTAACCGTTCGACGAAATCATCGAGATCTGGAATGATTGAGCAGAGCATCCTGAATTGCCACGGTTCGAACTCACAAAGACAGGGTCTTCGCACGCGTCGCATCAGCAGAAGGCGCGCGACTTCGGCCGGCGAAGTCCAGGGCAGCTGGCATAACCGCCGCCTCCATGACTTGCCTGTTCAGGGTTCTTTGCGCGATAGCATTCAGGCGGATTGTGTTGTTCATCGACGCCGCCGAGCCTAGATGGCGGATGTCGAGAGGGTGAGCCCTGTTAGCGCGAGCAAAATCCTGGGGACTAGTCCGGATCGGCGAGGCGCCTACTCCGCCTCGACTTAACACGGCATAGAAGCAAGGAAGGAACTATCGTGTCTTGTCATGGCGGCGTGAGGGAGGGGCTGGGCGCGACTGTTTTGGCTTTTGGGGCGAGGTCGCCCCTGGCGATGTGCCGAATATGATCATCCGGATGTCACGGTCGCATTTGACGTCGACCAGAACGCCGCTGCAGCAACCCGCGCGACGGCTTTTGCTGAGGCGGCCGACGGGCGCTATCTGGTCGCCGGTGCGCACCATGCTTTTCCGGGGATCGGGCATGTTCGCTGCGATGCGGACAATTACGACTGGGTACCGCTGGTATACCGGGCCGTCTACTGAACGCCAAACGCATGGAATGGTCGTCATCCGCAGCGATCACTGTCGATGCCGACCTCCCAGGCGAGAAGTGGCTTGATATTTACGCGCCCTTGCCGATGCCCGCGGGAATGGCCTTGTTTGGCTTGCCCGCAGAGGCAATTTGCACATCGGATCATCAAGAGGTGACGACGGGGCATCCTGGATGTGATTAAACGGAGCCTGGCGCGAGCACACTCGCCAGGAGGTCGGGAATTTGGAAGAGTCGGAAGAAATCTCTCGCGGTCCACTTTCGAAAGGAGCGTTATCGAAGGGCCGCACCTTGCAGGTCTCGCAAGACCGGGAAGAAGCGGCTGCTCCACCTGAGCGGACCTCGCCGCTCGGCCTCGAGCAATACATCGCGGGCAGGACGCTTGTCAGTGGCGATGGCCCGGCCTGGAAGGACCTGTTCGTTCAAGTCTATTCCCGCCGCGACAGGCAGGAAGCGTTTCTTGTCCCGGCTGTTGCAGAACCGCTGATCGTCTGGGTTATGTCGGGCGAGGCGAATGTCGAAGAGCGCGAACTCGGCGGCGATTGGATATCCAATATTGTGTCAGTCGGAGACTTCTTCCTGACCCGTTCCCCGACGCCCTATGAAATGCGCTGGCGTTCGACTGGGACGGCGCCCTTTCAGGTGATGCACCTGTATTTGTCGGTTCCTCTGTTTGAGCGTGTCGCCAAAGAGGTGCTTGGCGGCGATGGGCCGCCCGCGCTGCTCGACGTCTCCGGCGGGAAAGACGAGCAGCTCTCGCATCTTCTGGCCTTGATCCATCAGGAACTTGCCGCTGAAGGAAAAGGCAGCCAATTGTTCGTTCAAGGATTGGCTCAAAGTCTCACGGTGCACCTGATCCGCAACTACGTATCGGAGGATCGGCAAGACAATCGGCAGACGGCTCTGCCAGGCTTTAAGCTTCGGCGCGCCATTGCTTATCTCGAAGAGCACCTGGCTGACCCGTTCAATCTGGCGCAGCTCGCCGTCGCGGTGGGCATGAGCGAGTTTCATTTCAGCCGACTGTTTAAGAAAGCAACAGGCCTTTCGCCCTCCCGCTACCTCATTCGCCAGCGCGTCGCCAAGGCACAGCAGCTCCTGCAGGAAACGGATACGAGCATCATCGAGATTGGCCTGTCCGTTGGCTATTCGAGCCCAAGTCACTTTGCCCAAGTCTTCCGCCGCGAGACAGGTCTGGCGCCGAGCCACTATCGTCGAGGATGATTTTTCATCCGTCTGCGATTTGAGCAAGATCGCGACAGGTCGCGCAAGGCCCCGTGAGAAGGGCCCGCGTGAAACGCTTAGGTTCCTCCTTGTCGAAACGAAACGCCCACCGCGGTGGTGGGCTTCAAAGACAAGGAGTGAAGACAATGGCCAACCTCAACGAAAAGATCGCATTGGTAACTGGCGCGTCGAGTGGCATTGGCGCCGCTACCGCCGTGAAGCTCGCCGAAGCCGGCGCAAAAGTCGGCATCGCGGCTCGCCGGACCGAAAAACTCGAAGACCTGAAGAAGCGGATTGAAGCTAAGGGCGGCGAGGCTCTGGTGATAGAGATGGATGTCGTTGATCCGAGCGCCATCGAAACCGGCGTCAGGAAGCTTGCCGAAGCCTACGGCTCGATCGACATCCTGGTCAACAATGCGGGCCTGATGCCACTCTCGGACATCGACCAGTTCAAGGTCGACGAATGGCACCGGATGGTGGACGTGAACGTAAAGGGCCTGCTCAACACGACGGCTGCCGTTCTGCCCCAGATGATCAAGCAGCATTCGGGCCACATCTTCAACATGTCCTCGATCGCGGGCCGCAAGGTCTTCAAGGGTCTTTCCGTCTACTGTGCCACGAAACATGCGGTCACGGCCTTCTCCGACGGACTGCGCATGGAAGTTGGCCAGAAACACAACATCCGCGTGACCTGCATTCAGCCAGGCGCTGTTGCCACCGAGCTCTACGACCACATCACCGATCCGGGTTACCGCAAGCAGATGGATGAGCTGGCCAGCCAGATGACTTTCCTTCAGGGCGAGGACATCGGCGACACCATCGTCTTCGCCGCTCAGGCTCCGGCGCATGTCGACGTCGCTGAGCTGTTTGTCCTGCCGGTTGAGCAGGGCTGGTAAGCGACTGTCCTACCGGGCCCTGCCCAAAGGTGGGGACCTTTTCACTGGAGAGTACGATGAAAGAGGTATCCGCACTACAAACCTACCGTGTGTTGGAGCCAAGCCCGATCGTTATGGTAACGACCAGCGATCGGGGAAAGCCGAACGTCATGACCATGGGCTTTCATATGATGATCCAGCACGCGCCGCCGCTGATCGGCTGCATCATTGGTCCGTGGGACCATAGCTTCGAGACACTTCTGGCGACGGGCGAATGCGTCATCGCCGTGCCGGGTCTCGACCTCGCCGAGACGATTGTCGATGTGGGAAACTGCTCGGGCGACAGCGTCGACAAGTTTCAGCGTTTTGGACTGCGCACCGAAACGGCGAAGGAGGTCTCGGCACCTCTTATCGCCGACTGCCTCGCCAACATCGAATGTGTGGTGGTCGATCGGCGCAACGTCGAGCCGTACAACCTGTTCATCCTGGAAGCCAAGCGCCTATGGGTGAACGAAACCCGCAAGGAGCGTCGAACGCTTCACCACCGGGGCGACGGCACCTTCACCGTCGACGGCGGAACGCTCGATCTCGAGGACCGCATGGTCAAGTGGCGCCATCTTCCCTGAGGAGCGCCAGCCGCTTCACCCGAAACCGAAATTAGAGGAGAAACACCATGTCTGCTTATCTCGTCGTCGACCTCGATATTCACGATATGAATTCGATCGAAGACTATCGTTCCAAGGCGTTGCCGCTCGTAGCCAGAGCAGGCGGCCGCTTGATCGCTCTCGACGTCACGCCACTTGCGCTCGAAGGCTGGGAAGCCACCAACATGCTGATTATTGAGTTCCCGGACAAGGAAGCGATCCGCCAGCTGTTTGCATCGCCTGAATATGGCCCGCTTGCTGCGCAGCGCCAGGCTGCTGCCAATTCGAGGATTATCGCGATCGAGGGCGCCTGAAGTCTCTCAAGAAGGATTATCGATATGGCCGAACTGACCAATGTAGCCGTCTTCAAGGCAAAGCCTGGTCGATCAGAGGATCTCGCCGCCGCGCTTCTGGCGCTAGTCTCCCCCTCGCGACAGGAAGCTGGAAACTTGCGTTACGAGATATTCCAGTCCAGGGATTCGCTCGAGAATTGGATGGTGGTTGAAGACTGGCGCTATCCTTCAGACTTCGACGAGCACATGGCGACCAGCTATGTCCGAGATTTTCTGGCGAAGGTTCCTGACCTCTGTGTCACCGATGTTGAGATCCGAGGCTTTCAGCAGCGCTCGGTGCCGCATGCATAACCGCTGGATAATCGAACGCAAAAGAGCCCGGGCTTTTGGCCCGGGCTTTTTTGCGGCTTACGCGGGGTTAGCGGCGAGCGTCGAGGCTGAGGCGGCCCGCGCCGAACGCGACGACCTGCAGCAGGCCACCGGCCATGGCGATGTTTTTGAAGAAGTGAATGAACTGGTTCAGGTCGTTGAGGTTGTTATGGAACGTCAACGCGGTGGCAAGGCTGAACAGGGCGAGGATCAGGGCGACGACGCGGGTCTGGAAGCCGAGGATCAGGGCAACGCTGCCGAGGATTTCCGTCACGACCGCTGCACCATAGGAGAGGGGCGGGAAGGGCAGGCCAACCATATTGATGTAGCCGATTGTTCCGGCGGGGTCCGAGATCTTGCTGATGCCGGAAAGCAGGAAGATGGCAGCAAGAAGAACACGGCCGGCGAGCGGGGTCACGCCGTTGACGAGGATCGACTGTGAAAGAGTTTCTGCGCGCTCAGCGATTGCATCGGAATAGGACATCGACGTTTTCTCCTGTGGTGGGGCGCAGCCACCGTGGCTGCTTCGTGAGAAGAAATTGCCATCACGCAATCAAACGAAAAAGCTGGATAATTTCGCGGATTATCGTCGATGATTTCGAACGATCTAGGCAAAGAAAAACCCGCGCTTTGGAGGCGCGGGTCCGACTGCAGGGGCATGGAATTTAGATAACGGAGAGAAGGCCTCCGTCTACCAGGAGTGCTGTCCCGGATATGTAACTGGAGAGATCCGACCCCAGAAATACCACAGCATCTCCTACTTCCGAAGGTTTGCCCAGACGACGCAGGGGCGTTCGTTGGCGGAAGCCTTCAGAGGCCTGGGCAATACCTGGGCTTGTGCGGAGAAGTTCCGTGTCTATCGTCCCGGGTGCGACCGCATTCACACGAATGCCGTCTGGGCCAAGCGCGTCCGCCAGTGACTTCGCCATCAGCACCACACCGCCTTTGCTTGTCGAATAGGCAACGGTAATGCCGGCACCAGAGATCCCCCCCATGCTCGCCATGAGGACAATGCTGCCCTGCTTGTTGAGCGCCTTCATCTGGCGCGCAGCTGCCTGCGCACCGAACAACGGGCCATCGAGGTTGACCGACATCAGGCGGCGGTAATCGTCTTCCGGAACTTCCGCTCCGTCTGTCTTCAGCGTAATGCCTGCGTTTGCCACCATGACATCAACGCCACCGAACTCCTCTGCTGCCGCAATCAGGGCGTCATTGTCTGCCTTGCGGCTGACATCTGCTTTGACGAAAACGGATTTAACCCCCAGTTTTCTGATATCGGAGGCAGTGGGTTCACCGCCTTCGCGAGGTGCTTCCACGACGTCCGAGACGATAACGGCTTTGGCGCCATGTTCGGCAGCCCGGATGGCGATCGCACGGCCAATGCCGCTCGATGCGCCGGTGACGATGACGACCTTGCCGTCTAGAATGTTACTGTTTCTCATTGTGGTGATCCTTAGTGTTCCGGCACTTTGGGGGCCGAGGAGGGCAGCGCGTCGAGTTGCTGCAGGAGGTAGTAGAGGTTGGCCACGCCCCAGTGCTCGACGATCTGACCGTTGCGGATGCGCATAGCATCAATCGTCTCGAACTTGATCTTGCGGCCCGTCGGTTCGATCCCGAGGACAACGCCCTGATGGGTGCCGTGATAGGTCTTGAAGGTCGTGACGATATCGCCGTCGACCGCCTGCCAGTGGATCTCGGCATGGAAGTCCGGGAAAGCGACGCGCAGCGCGCGGTAAAGGCCGCGCGCACCCTCCTTGTCGGGTGTCCCGCCCGGCTGCGGTGTGTGGTCGAGAAAGTCGTCAGCGAAAAGCGCGTCGAAGAGTTCGAAATTGCCACCGGACTGCACTTCGAGTGTGTTGCGGCGCACGACTGCTTTCAATGCTTCCTGTTGGGCTTCATGGGGGGCTGACATGGCATGATCCTTTTCTCGGTTCGGCGTTAGAGTTCAAAGCCACCGATCGTCATGCCGCCATCGACGGTCAGCATGTGTCCGGTGACATAGGAGGCGGCGTCGGAGGCAAGCCAGATCGCGGCGGCCGCGATTTCCTCCGGCTTGCCGCCCCGTTTGGCGGGGATGGCATTTTGAGCAAGTGCCGCAAAGCCCGGGTTTTGTTGGCTATTCGCCGCGACCATGGGTGTTTCAGTCCAGCCGGGCGCAATCGCGTTGACGCGGATGCCATGCGCTGCATTTTCCATAGCGACGACGCGGGTCAGTCCCTGGACGCCGTGCTTGGAGGCGGCGTAGGCACTCATGCCACCAGGACCGGTCAGCGCCGCGACAGAGGCCGTGTTGACGATCGAGCCACCACCACTGCGCTTGAGGAGCGGGATCTGGTACTTCATTCCGAGAAAAACGCTTTGCAGATTGACGGCTATGACCCGCTGGAAATCCTCGATGGGATAGTCCTCGATCCGCTTTGCCGGACCAGTGATGCCGGCATTGTTGAAGGCTGCGTCAAGCCGGTCGGACGTGGACTGAATCTGCTCGATCCAGCCTACCATCTGACGTTCGTTCGATACGTCAAATTCGGTGGCGAACGCCCGGCCATCTTCAGCGCGGATGAGCTCGGCAGTTTCGGCAAGCCCGTTAGCATCGCGATCGGCGATATGCATAGTCGCCCCTTGCCGGGCCAGATCGAGCGCGATGGCGCGACCAATTCCGGAACCTGCACCGGTGACTGCGACGACCTTTTTTGAAAATAGCGAGGTCATGCCACCTCCTTGCCAACCGATCGCGATCGGCTGGTCTGGTTAGACGGGTTTTGGGGGTTGGTTAGACGCGTGCTGCGACGAGTGCGGATGCGGTGCGGGCGACAATCTCGCCCTGATGGAAGGCGCCTTGAAGATCGATCTGTGACGGCTGGCGAGAACCGTCGCCACCGGCGATCGTCGTTGCGCCGTAAGGGGCGCCGCCAACAATCTCTTCCATGCTCATCTGTCCCTGGTGGCTATAGGGCAAGCCGACGATGATCATCCCGAAGTGCATGAGGTTGGTGATGATCGAAAATAGGGTGGTTTCCTGACCACCATGCTGTGTGCCGGTGGATGTGAAAGCTGCGCCCACCTTGCCATTTAGGGCACCGCGCGCCCAAAGGCCGCCAGCCTGATCGAGAAAGCCGGCCATCTGCGACGACATACGGCCGAAGCGGGTCCCGGTACCGACAATGATTGCGTCGTAGTCGGCGAGTTCAGCCACGGTCGCGACTGGCGCTACCTGATTGATCTTGAAGTGCGCCTTGTCAGCGATTTCGAGGGGCACGGTCTCCGGTACCCGCTTGATCGTGACCTCTGCGCCGGTGCTTAGAGCGCCTTCAGCGATCGAAGCGGCCATCGTCTCAATATGGCCGTAGGACGAGTAGTAGAGAACGAGAACCTTGGTCATTTGCTTGTCTCCGTCGAGTGTTGCTGTCGATGAAGCCAAAATGCGGGTTTCGTTCATTTCGGAGAAGCCGGATAAAATCGTCGCTTACGATCGAAAAATTCGAAATGCTGGAGCTCTTCCAAACGGTAAACGATCGGCCAAAGACGCTGCCTTCGACGTCGCCCTACTAAGACGCCATCCGCTCGCGGCGCAGCACCATTCCAGCGTGGTAGAGGATACCATCAACAAACTCGCCATCGGCGGTAAACCCAGTGTCGTCGACATAGTCGATGTGGTTACCGATAACGGTATAGCTGCCCTGATAAGCGCTCTCCCTCTTTCCGCGCGCCTCGTCGTATCGTCCGTCGGGGAGAAGATTGTGGCGTATGCGGCCGTCGGCGGTAACCCACATGCCTACGTAAGGGTGAATCTCGGCCATCGTATTTCTCCTAAGGTTGGGTAGAAGGTCGGTGAAGGGGCAGCGATCATCATGATCAGGGTTCCACGACAGGAGATTGCCCGCGACCCGAGCCGGGCGGTAGACAAGCCCTCCAGGAAACTTGCCCGTTTCTACACATCATCGCCGTCCAACGACGGAAGCCGCCCAGATGCCTCCTCTGTGCGGTAATGGTGGCCCTTCGATCCCCAGGCACAGAGTCGAGGGAACCACCTGAGCACGCTTGGAGGAATAGGCAATTCTGGCGGAGGTCCGTTCTACCGGTCTCCGTCGGGGACTGACTAAATTTCCTCTTGTGCCCAAGCACAATGCCGCAGAAAACGAGAGGATAGTCATTATGAGCAAAGTCTGGTTCATCACGGGAGCCGCCCGCGGTATCGGGATGCAGGTTGCAAAGGCCGCACTGGCGGCCGGCGACAAAGTCGCTGTAACTGGTCGCAAAGTCGAGCAATTGGCTGAAGCCTATCGCGAATTCGGCGGCGACGCGCTTCCGCTTAAACTCGATGTATCCAACGAAGCGGAAGCGGAAGCAGGCGCAAAGGCTGCAACCGATCATTTTGGACGTATCGATGTCCTCTTGAACAATGCAGGCTTCGGGCAGCTGGGGCTGTTCGAAGAAATTGGTGCAGCGGCGATCGTCAATCAGTTCAACACCAACGTTTTCGGTCTGTTCAACGTGACACGGGCGGTACTTCCCATCATGCGCCGCCAGCGAGCGGGCCACATCTTGAATGTCTCTTCTATCGGTGGATCCCTTGGCTTTGCAGGCTCGACAATCTACTGCGCGACGAAGTTTGCGGTGGAGGGGTTTTCGGAATCACTCGCCCAGGAGACCGAGCAGTTTGGCATCAAGGTCTCAATCGTCGCACCTGGCTTTGTTCGCACCGATTTCCTCGACAACTCGTCTGTCCGCTATGGCGACAAGTCCATCGAGGACTATGCGGCGCTGTCGGAGCAGATCCGTTCCACCTACGACAGCTACAGTCATAAGCAGGCAGGCGATCCGGCGAAACTGGCCGCAGCGATCGTATCTCTGTCACAGCAGGCACGACCACCTCTGCGGCTTCTGACGGGCTCTGACGCAGTGGAGATGGCGAGTGCCAAGCTTGGGCGCGTCAAAGCCGAAATCGACACGTGGCACGATCTGTCCGTTTCGACTGACATTATAGAGTGAAGCCAGATCATACGGCGATGCTGATCTCGCAAGGAAGCGAGGTCGGCATTCTGTTTTCCAGACGGACCATGGACAACGTTCGCAGACTTGGCGACATGATCGAAGCCCAAACGGGTTCGAATGGTGTCTTCGCCGCATCTATACCCCGCGTTTTCCCGTTTTAGGCGTCGGAGCCCACACAATCGGTTCATACGCTGTATAGACCGAGCATCTGCTTGGTCGCGCAAGGCGGCAAGCGCGTTGAATGCGGTGGTCACAAGCTCACCTACATCTCAGGATTCACACTGGCCGTTGCTTCGGCGACGTCCGTCAAAGGTCGAGTGATTGAGGCGAGCCGCGAGCGCCCGCTTCCATGCGCTCGCATTGAGCCGGGCATCTACCTCATGCGGATTCCTCACTGTCGCATAGATACTCAATTCTCAAGCGCTCAGAGAAGGGGTTAGCGCCTTTCAGGCCATCAGTTGAGTTGGATGATGCAATTTTCCGCCTCATCCGGCTACTTGATACCCCGAGGGACATCAACGTTCTGGGCCTTTGGTTGAGATCGAAATCCTTTATCATATCGGGCGAGCGATGCCCGCGTTCCGTCAATTGGCTATCTCGACCGAACCGCGGAAGCGGCGAATTATCTCCGCCGTCATTTTCGCAAGAACCCGAAAATTATAAGAGGATGCTGCGAGTTCAGGAGGCCCGGCGGCTGATCTCCCTCGGCGTGCCGCCGGAAGCCGCTGCCAGATCTTCCGGCTACACGGATCAATGCGAATTCGGGGCCGACTATGCGACCGCGTTGCAATGCCCTGCATCGAGGCGGTTTGCTTGCGCACCACATCAGCGGTCGATCTTGAAGAATAGGATCCAAGTAAGGGGCGGGGCTGGCAGCGCCGCCTAGGCTTCGAAATTCTATTGCCACGTTGTGGCCGGCATCGACCTCATCTTCTCGACGTCCTTCTTCGGGGGTAGTCCGTACATTCGCGCATATTCGCGCGAGAACTGAGACGGGCTTTCATAACCGACGCTGAAGCCGGCGGAAGCGGCATCGAGCGCCTGGGCGATCATCAGTCTTCGCGCTTCCTGAAGCCGGATTTGCTTCTGGTACTGCAATGGGCTCATCGCGGTGACCGTTTTGAAGTGTTGGTGGAATGACGAGACGCTCATGTTCACTTGCGCGGCGATATCCTCGACCCGCAGAGTTCGCTCATACTGGCACCTGATAATTGCGACCGCCTTGTTGATCTGACTGAGCTTGCTCTCCGCCATTGCGATCTGACGAAGACGATCGCCTTGGTCTCCCAAAAGCAGTCGATAGAGAATTTCCCGTTCGGCAAGAGGTGCCAGGACCGCTCGATCGCTGGCGCGGCCGGACTCAAGCAGTTCCGCCAGGCGCAGGATTGCGCCAAGAAGGTCTGTCGGAACGTCGCTGACCGCGATGCCGCGCTGCGGCTTTTCGTTGCGGATGCCGGCGGGAATGGCCGCGCCGATCACATCAGCGATCGCCGCGGGCTCAAGATCAAGGCGTAGACATAGATAGGGTTGGTCCGGGGAGGCGCTGAGGATCTGGCCGGCGATGGGCAGATCAACGCTCACAATGAGGAACTTCATCGGGGCGTAGACGTAAGCTTCGTGCGCAAGCGTCGTCTGCTTGCGGCCTTGGGCCACGAAACAAACAGCTGGCTTATGGAGGATGGGAATCGGCTCGGTCGGAGTGGTTGAGCGCAGAATGTTCAACCGCGCTATACCCGTCTCGTTTACCCCGTCGACCGCCGCGTTTTTTTCCAGGATGCTAGCCAGCCGTTCAATCATCTGTGTCTCGAATTGCGATGCTTGCCAGAAACGTAGCGGCATTCGATGCCGCCGACAACCATCTCGGCCCATTGTGAATTCGGTCGCCGCCTCAATTGTAGCCGCGGTTTTCGACGATCGCACTCGTTCGGATGGGCATGGTGAACTCGTGTGACCTAAGATGGAGCCGCCCGTCGGGCGGGCGGCTCCATTTGTCAATCCTTAAGCAGGTTTAGAGCGACGAGCGCCTGTCCGAAATGCTGGAGAGAGCCGGAGTCTTTGAAGCTGCCGAGATCGGAAGGCGCAAAACCGAGGCGAGCGATCAGGTCAGCGACCTTCTTGCTCGCTTCCGGAAAATTGCCCGACAGGAACAACACGCGTCTACCGCTTTCCTTGACGGGATCCGCAGCCAGAACAGCAGCCGGGAGCGTGTTGAATGCCTTCACGAGCTCAGCGCCGGGGAACAGTTCGGCGACGATTTCCGAAGACAGACGGCCGCCGAGATCGCGCGGCTTGAACGCAGGAAAATCGATAGCGTTCGTCGCGTCGACGATGATGCGACCACCCCAGGCCGACCTTCTCTTGGCAACTTGCGGTACGGCATCATACGGTACGGCCAAGATAACGACGTCGGACTGAAGAGCTTGCTCCAGTTCCACAGCCTTCACCGTGCTGCCGAATTTGTCGGTGATCGTCTGAAGCGAAGCCGGGCCGCGTGTATTGGCGGTAACGGCATCGATGCCTGCGGCGTGGAAACGTTCTGCCAGTGCAGAGCCGATCGCGCCAGAACCAATGATTGCATATGTCGTCATGGTCGTTCTCCTTTGAAAGGCTGAGATTTTCAGTCGAAGTTGTCGGGGAGGGGGATGAACTCGTCGTCGCCGGGCACGCCGGGGAATTGCCGTTCGCGCCATTGATTGGCGGCACGGCGGATGCGCTCTTGATCGGTGGCTACGAAATTCCAGCGGATGAAACGCTTTTCCGGAAGTGGTTCTCCTCCAAACGCAAGGAACCGGGCTGGCTCCCTCGCCTTCACTACGATTTCTGAGCCGGGCTTGAACAAGATGAGACGGTCGGGGCCGTGGGTACCGTCCTGGCCGGCGATCTCGATTGCGCCGTTGACGACGAAGATCGCGCGCTCGATATGCTCGCCGTCGATCCTGTACCGGGCGCCCGCCTGAAGCTGAATGTCGGCGGAAAACAGATCAGAGAAGGTGGCGGCAGGTGAGCGCCGGCCGTGCAGGGTGCCGGCCAGAAGCTTCATATTGATGCCCTCGCCACTAACCGTCGGCAGTTCGCTGATGCTTAGGTGCTGGAAAAGTGGTGCCGTCTCTTCAGACTGTTTCGGAAGGGCGATCCAGCTCTGCAAGCCTGTGAGCTTCCCTCCGTCCTTGCGAATGTGTTCCGGCGTGCGTTCGGAATGAACAATGCCGGAGCCGGCCACCATCAGATTGACCTCGCCTGGGCTGATCGACTGCACGTAGCTTTCGCTGTCACGATGCAGCAGTTCACCCTCGAGAAGATAGGTGAGGGTCGATAGCCCAATGTGCGGATGAGGTCGGGTGTCGATCCCTTCGCCGGCCCCAAAGCGGACCGGTCCGAAACTGTCGAGAAATATGAACGGTCCGACCATCTGGCGCATGGCGGCGGGAAGTGCGCGGCGGACGGCGAAACCTCCAAGGTCTCGGCTCGAGGGCAGAATGACCTGCTCGATGTCGGCGTTCGACAAATAGGACATTGTCAGCTCCGGCGGTTGAATTTCGATGAGCTGAAAATAAGTCCACTAGACGTTTCGGAAAACTCAGATAATTTCGGCGAAAACGATCGAGGAAATCGAAATGTCAGATCCCGGCCAGCCTACGCTGGATCAGCTAAAAGTCTTCATCACCGTGGTTGAAACGGGGAGTTTCGCGGCCGCGTCCCGCAAGCTGAACCGAGCTACTTCAGTCATCAGCTACACGATCGCGAATCTTGAAGCGCAACTGGGCGTGACGCTATTCGATCGGCTATCGACGAAGAAGCCGCAGCTAACCTTAGAGGGCAGGACCGTCCTTGCTGAGGCGAAGAGCGTTGCTCATGGCATCGACAATCTCCGCGCCAAGGTGAAGAGCATGCTCCGCGGCGTGGAGCCGGAAGTTCACCTAGCACTTGATGTCATGCTGCCGGCTGCCCGCGTCATGGACGCGCTGAAGGCGTTTCGGAAGGAGTTCCCGAGCGTATCTCTTCGCTTGTATGTTGAGGCGCTCGGAGCGGTCACTCAGATGGTGCTGAACCGAAACGCCGGGATCGGCATTAGCGGCCCCCTCGATCTCGAAGTCGCAGGGCTTGAACGCATCGGCGTGGGGTTCGTCAAACTGATACCGGTGGCCTCGCCTGACCATCCTCTGGCGGGCGGTTCACAGCCGCCTGGGGCCGCACGAAGGCACATCCAGTTGGTCTTGACCGACAGGTCTCCGCTCACTCAGGGACATGAGTTTGCTGTTGTCGGAAATCACACGTGGCGTCTGGCCGACTTGGGCGCAAAGCATATGCTTCTCAAAGAGGGCATTGGTTGGGGCAACATGCCCGAGCCGATGGTACGTGATGATATCGTGGCGGGTCGTCTCGTGCAGCTCGACCTTCCCGACTGTAAAGGCGGCCCGTATCGCCTTCAAGCAGTGTATCGCACCGACACGCCCCCTGGCCCTGCGGCCAGTTTCCTGGTCGACCATTTCCGAAATCAGGATGTGGATGAGCCAATCGCCGCTGCTTAACGGACGCGTTTGAACCTCTCCGGCTCACGGCTTCGACGCTTGGCGTAGGGTGCTTGAAGCGCATTATCATTCTCAAGATGGGAACGACGCCATCAGGCGAACCGGGAGGTGCTTGGTTTCGTTCCTGTTTGGGAGATCCTAACTGAAGTGCAACGCCGGATCGGGCGGTCCGGATCATCGGCGATGTCGGATTGTCGGCCGAGGTGGCGCGATCAGTGGCTGGGAAGGCGGCCGGGACGATCAGGATCGGCACTGTATATCCAGCAACAACCGGCGTGCTGCCGGCGTTTCTCGCCCGCATCTGCCGGAAGTTTCCCGATGTGGCGCTGCATGTCAGAAGCGGCTCGACGTCAGACATCATCCGTAGGCTGGAAAACGGCCAGATCGCGCAAATCGGACGACACATCTGCCGCCGGCGACGCGGCAATTCCAAATGAAGCCTTCAGCATCCACGCAGGAGCCGTCCGGCAGACATCGCTCAAAACCAGAAAGTATCGCGGTTTTGGGTATCCCGTCGCGAACGAGGGGAAGGTCCCTCATGGCACGTATCAGCAGGACCGGCCCCTTCGCCAAATATCGCCGAACGCATTCTTCCCCTCGATCCTGATCGTCCATTCCACAGCCATCGTCGCCTGCTGCATCGAGGCAACCAAGAGGCCCCACCGGCAAATGGAAGTGCGTGCGCCCCCAAGGAAAGTTACCGGTCTAGTCAAGAGCGCAGCCATATACGGCGAGGATCAACTTGGATCGGCGCCCATGACAAGTCCCTCGATGTCGTGCTTTTGGGTAATCGGCACGAGCTCGTCCACGACGCGGCAGACGAGGTGCTTCTTGCCGATTTCCGGCAGTGCATCATACCAGTCCCGCGTGACCATCATGTCGTGCAACTCTGCATGCCCGGCCCCCGGCCTGTCCACACCCAGCACCATGACGGGTCGAGCGATAGGGGACTGATGCTCCGTGCCTCGGTGCACCGTCAGCGCCGAGCGGCAGGAAATGTCGCCGCGCTGCGGATACTTGCGTGTCGCACGCTCTTGAAACCGGCCCCAGAGCGCCTTGTCCGGGAACATTTCGTGCTTCCATTCCCGGCCATCGTCATATTGCGTTCCCGGCGCCACTTCGAACGGTCCCATATCCTCGGTGACGTCAACGCCGGTGAGGTTGAAGGCAAGCGAGGTAATCTGGTGGTCTCGATAGGTTTCTACGGGCGAGGGGAAGTCGCGGTGCCACGGCTGGTATTTCGCTCCCTGGAACGGCACGTCGAGGCCTATCTCTACGATCTGGTAGTCCGATCCAAGCACGTTGGTGCAGACCTCGACCACCCATGGATGGGTGATGAGATCGACGAAACCGCGGAAGGCCTGGGGATGGATTTCGACATACCAGCGGCGCGGTCCCCGGCCGACCGCGCCGCCGGGCCTTTGAATGGCCGACCAGAAGGCCGTCATCATGTCCTCGTGCATATCGTCGGCCCAGGCCAGACTAAAAGCACCCTTCAACCCGATGATGCCGTCTGCCGCCAGCTGCGCCACCTGCGCAGCAATATCGTACTCGGGTGCTGGCTTCGTTTTCATCCGGTCTCCTCCCAATTTTCAACAAGGCTACTGCGACTAATAAATATTAGTCAATGGCCGATTCTTATTAGTTGGTGTAGAGAGGGCAAAACGGGGGCGACATGAGCGGTGGAAAAACGAAGACACGCGTAACCATGATGGATGTGGCCAAGGCGGCCGGCTGTTCGCAGGCGACGGTCTCGGTGGTTCTCAACAATGTCACGGACATCAAGATATCCCCTGAGCTTCGGGCGCGCGTGCTGGACGTCGCGCATAGGCTCAGCTACGGGCTTGCAAGCCCTATCCGTCGCGCGGGCCTTGAGGATCTTCGCGGCGGGTGTATCGGCTTCATCGTCGATCAGCTCGCGACGACCCCGGAAGCCGTCAACGCCATCGAGGGCGCGCGGCACGCTTCTTGGGAGAATGATGTCACAATTCTCGTGGCGCAGACGCAGGGACGGGCCACGCATGAGCGCAAAGCGGTGGCCAGCCTTCTGCAGGCCGGTGCGCAGGGGATCGTCTACATGTCCGTGTTCACCCGCCGCATATCGCTCGACCCGGTCTTCGAGGACCTTCCCGTTCCGCTCGTGCTGATCAACTGCTATACCAGCGATAACCGTTTTCCCGCTGTGGTTCCTGATGAGGTGACCGGCGGGCGCATGGCGACGGCGACTCTTATCAGGAAGGGGCATACACGTATCGCAACGATCGTCGGCGAAAGCTTCATGGAGGCGGCGCAGGATCGCCTCGCGGGCTATCGTGAGGCGCTGGCGGAGGCGGGGCTGCCCTATGATGACGGCCTGGTGGCCGAAGGAAACTGGACACCGACATCCGGCTTCGAGGCTACCCAAAAACTCCTGTCGCTTCGAGAGCCGCCGACGGCGATCTTCTGCCAGAACGACAAGATGGCGATGGGCTGTCTCATGGCGATTGGCGAAGCAGGTCTGCGCGTTCCGCGGGACATCTCTGTCGTCGGCTACGATGACGACGAACTGTCGCGCCATCTGCGGCCGCAACTGACCACCCTGGAGCTTCCGCACCGGCCGATGGGCGCCTGGGCGATTGAGCACCTTGCAAAGAAGCCGCGCTCAGGGCATCACAACCTAAAAAAGCTCGGATGCACGTTGCTCGTCCGGGGCTCGGTCAGTCGCAAATCGGCCTGACATGATGAAGGCGATGAGTAATTATTTCAGCGGGCGAAAATCTTGGAAATTGCACTCGAAGAGAGCGCAAGACCAACTGGAACGCATCGATCTACTGGCCCACAGGACGCTATCGTGCACGAGCTTGCGGTTCGTACCGACTGGATGTTGCGGCGGTGGGCCTGTCGCGCGCCTATCTAAATCCACAAGAAGGCCTCCCATAGCCTGCCCAGACAGAGCAAGACGAACTAGGGGAGGCCAGCGCTTCGGCGGTTGGAGGTTACGGTGCGACGGCTTCAAAATCGCCGGGCGTCCAGCTCTTGTCAAAAGCCGCCTGCTCTGGTCCGTAGATGCGGATGTAGGCAAACCAACCCTTGCCGGGCGATGTCTTGATCCACCGGTTTTCGCTGTCCTTCGGCTGTTCCGGGCCGAAGAACAGGCTGAGCGGTTCAGAGCCTTTCACGTCCTTCAGTTCGAACAGGGAGCGCAGCGCCGCCTTGTCCTGATCAGTCTGCACCTGAGAGCGGGTGGCGGAATCGTAGACAGTAACCGACCAGAACAGCTTGCCCGGCACGGGTTGCGGTATCGTCAGTCTGTAGTTCTTGCCGCCGTCGAGATACGCTCCCGAACTGTCGCGTACGCCGAGCCAATAGAGGGAGCCTGCTCCGGCATCGCGCCGAAACATTGCCGGAGATGCGACGATCGCCTGCGCAAACCAGCGATCGCGCGCTTCGAGGTCGATACCGGCGGGCGTTTCGAACTGCGCGTTGTCCGGAACGAGGCCGGCCCATTCCCATTGCCGCTCTGGCCAGTTCTTGCGGTCCGGCCGGTCGCTGTCGAACGCGGAAACCAGCATCTGGTCGCGACCCTGCCTTGCAGCCTGCTCCAGCACAGCCCTCATGCCGTCATCGGGATTGAACGGCTTGCCTTTTTCAATGCCGAGTTCTGCAAGCAGACCGTACATCGGCAGGAAAGCGGGGTTGGCGGTCTCGGCATCGATGACGCCGTGCAGGACTTGCCAGAACTGCAGATTGTCTTCCCAACGCAGCGATGAACTGTCCATCGCCTTTTCCGTGGTCTCGATCACTTCAAGCGGCTTCGGATTGTCGGCCTGCGCAAGCGGATAGATCTTGACCGACCGCAGGCCGTCCAATGCCTTCTTGACGTCGCCGCCCACCGGCAGGGCGCGAAGGGCGATAAGGTTCTTGATCGAGGTGGAGCGACCGACGAAGTACCCTTCGGGCACCTCGCCATCATAGCCCGGAGGCAGGACGAGATGTTTGCCGCCCTTGCCCTTGTCCGGTCCCGGCAGGCCCATGTCCTGAACCCAGCCCTGGTTGTGATCGTCCACCAGCCCGATGAAGGCACCTTCCGGAAGCTCGATGACCATGGGACCGTTCGACAGATCGAGAACGCCCGAACCGTAGGGCGTATCCGAGTTGAGCGTGAAGCCGACCTGGCGCGGTCCTGTCGAGGCGATCCCCCATTGTTTGCCGTCTTCGATCCCGACATTCCGGTTGCCCTGGAATATGCCTTCCACTGATACGGTCGGATACCAGAACCGATAGGCGACAAGGGCGCGCTGCAGCAGAGCGTCCACGCGCACCTTCTGCGTTGCTTCCGGCGTCGGATAACCGCGCTCGAACGCATAGGGGGATGCCGCTGTTGCATCCTGCGACAGGGCCGGAGACGAGTAGGCGAAGGTGAGCGCTAAAACTGCGAGTGAGGCGCGATAATACATGCGGAATTCCCTTTGTCTGAACGGTGGACGACGGTGGCGGCGACAGGCTAGTGCAAAACCCAAGTCGCCGCTGAAACACCGACTTAGTGCTATTGAAGCTTCTCCAGGTCTCCCGGTTTCCACGACTGATCGAAGAAAGGCGCCTTCGGTCCGTAGAGCCGGAGGATGGCGAAGAACCCTTCGCCGGGGTTGGTCTTCAGCCAATTCTTCTCGTGACCCTTAGGCGCATCCGGTCCGAAATACATGTCGTAGGAGCCGTCGGCATTGGCCACAGGCTTGTCCATCGTGTTGAGCGACGGGAAGGGTTGGCCGTTGGCGAGGCCCGAGGCTGTGTCCGGCCGGTAGACCGTGACCGACCAGAAGATTCCGGCTGGAATATCCTTGGGCAGATGCAGTTTGTAGGACTTGCCGCCGGACAGCGGATCGCCATCGGCATCCGTGAAGGCGACTGGATACTTCGCTCCTATGCCGGCCATGTTGACTGCCATCGCCGGGCTCGCCGAATAGGCGAGCGCAAAGAAGCCGGTCCTAAGGTCGATGTATTTGAAGGACGGGCCGGTGAACTCCGTATCGGCCGGGAACGGATTGACCCATTGGCGGTCCTTGTACCAGCGCGTGTTCGGCACGATCGGCGGTGGATCGTAGGCGATCGCGCGACCGATGCGGAACGCGGTCTTGCCCGCCTTGTCGAGGATGTCGCGGGCATGTTGGTCGGGATTGAATGGCTGCCCCTGGATGATGCCGATGCTTGCGAGCATGCCCCGCATGTCCGCGTCAGCCGGGTCGACATATTCGCTGTCGATGAAACGCGACAGCATGTCGAATGCGCTTCCGTCGGTCGGATAGAGCATGTCGGGAGATGCCTTGGAACCGTCGGGGAACTCCATCGGTTTGGCGGTGTCCTTCTTGCCGAGAGGGTAGATCTTTGTCTTCATGACGAGATCGACCGGCTCAGAGAGATTGGCGGGATCCTTGAAGAAGGCACGCCAGAAGACGAAGACATTGTAGGTGCGTGATTTGTAGACGATGAAGTCCTTGGGGATCTCGCCCTGATAGTCCGGCGGAATGACGAGATAGTTGGCGCCTTTGCCCTTGTCGGGACCTGGAAGGCCGACGTCGCCGCACCAGATGTCCTTCGCGTAGGGCTCCGGATACCAGGTCTTTTCCGCCACGGGGGCGGGGTTGCAGATGGGGCGCTGGAAGAAGTCATCGAGAATGCCCTGGAGACCCGGGGGGACCTCGAGCACCATCGGTCCATCTTGCTTCAGGTCGAGATAGCCCATGGCGTAGATCACGTCGGAGTTCGGCGTGGTCACCTGCGTATTGGCGTTGAGGCGTTCCTTCCACACCGGAAGGACGTTGTAGCCTTTGCCGAACAGCTTTTCGGAGCCTTCCTTCATCGCAAAAATGTTGAGCGCAGGCTGGGCCCAGAGGTAGCTCTGGACGGCTCGCTGGAACAGCAGCTCGTCCTTGAGCTTGGCATTGTCCTCTTTCGACAGGTAGCCTTCGGTGAGCGGAATGGTCGACAATTCGTCATATCGTGACGATTGCGCATGGGCGTTCGAGCCGATTGCCATTAGGACGGCAAGGACCGCCGATTTCACCAATCGCGATGTCATTCCAGTCATCCCTGTCTCTCCCTTCTCGGTATCCAAAGTCAGGCGCCCGCGCGGAGCGCAGTGTTTAAACGTGTTAGATTGAGGGGCGTGCACGCGGCAGTTGGCAAGTACGTAACAGTTACAGCGAGCCACGGTCGCCGCGAAACGGCGCCGTTGTTGCGCGTCGATTTACAGTTACGTACTGGCTCGCACCTTCGCTACATGATCTCATGGACATCGCTGGAAGGAGGCGGAACATGAAGGAACTGAAGGCGGTAGCAGCTCTGGTCATTCTATGGGGCACAGTGGCTACTGCTGCAGCTCAGGAACATGCCGACGTCAACGAGGCGAACAACCCGTTGACGCCAAAGATAACGATCAATTTCCAGAACTATTACATCCCCGAGTTCATCGGTGCGCCCGGCGACCCGCACGCCAACCAGTTCCTGTTGCGTGGGCTCATCCCGTCGGATCTGGGAGGCCTGCCGCAACTCTTCCGCTTCACATTACCGATCGCGACCTCTCCCGATGTGCCGAGCGGATATGTAACGGGGCTCGGCGATCTGACTTTGATGGATCTTTTTATTCTGCCCAAACAGGACGATGTGACGTTCGGAGCGGGACCGCTTCTCGTGCTACCGACGGCAACCGACGATTCTCTGGGAAGCGGAAAATGGCAGGTCGGTGCAGCAGGCGTCGTGGTGGCGCCACAGGACTGGGGCCTTCTCGCAGGACTCGTGACTTACCAGACTTCGTTTGCTGGCGCCGACGATCGCGAGGATGTCAATCTCTTGACGTTCCAGCCCATCGTGAACGTCAACCTGTCGCAAGGGTGGTATTTGCGGTCCTCGGCGATCTGGAACTTCGACCTCGAGAACGAGAACAACTACATCCCCGTCGGTCTCGGCCTCGGCAAGGTGTTTCAGCTGGAAAATGGGATCACGATGAACGCCTTCATCGAGCCTCAATACACCGTGTGGCACAACGACGAGGGCGCCCCCCGGTGGCAGATCTTCGCGGGCGTGAACTTCCAGTTTCCGATCGCCAAACCGGCGGATTGATGAGGCCTCACCAGAAAAGGGTCGAATGACAACAATCGATTGATCAAGCGATTAAGTTTCGCGCCGAGATGAAAATTCCGGCGTGAATGCTCAACGCCCTTACAGGCGCCGAGTGTCGGCGCAACGGCAAACCGCCATCACTTTTTCGCTGCGATGCCGGTTGCGAAGATGCCGAAGAGGGGTCAGGAGCGCAATGAGGTCCGGGGTATTGTTAATGGAAGAGGCTCACGGAATGCCTGGAAGTGCCGTTGGATCGGGCCTCGAGCGGCGATCTACTGGCCAATCGGGTTCGCAGGAGGTTGATGTCCGATGGCCTGCTGTTGCGATGGCCAAACCGCCTGGAACATCGCGAACATGAAGGCAGTGGTGAGACCGAACAGCAGCAGGCCGGCCAACGACTGCAGCACGCCCATCATCTGCCAGTGCGGCGGCAACGAAACATTCCCTGTTCCAAAACCTGTCATGGCCCCCAGAGAGTAGAGCATCGCAGATTTTGGATCCGAGATTGCGCCGAGCCCCAGATAGGCTAAAGCCCAGCTGGTTGCTTCAATCCCGTGCAATATCACGATCAAGAGTACCGCGGCGTTCATGCCCACCGTGAAGCGGAATATAAATTTGCGCTGGCGATCCATCTCCCGAAGGAGAACCGTGAAGCCATCGTAGATGAACGCCAAGCCGAAGACGTGGATAATGACGTTCAACAGAATAAGCGGCAGGCTCCAAGCCCAATCGGTGCCCCACGGTGTCTCGTTGAGAACATTCATCTAATTTTGCCCCTTCCAATTCGGATCCATTGAGCCACGACGGGCAACGGCGCACCTGCAAACAGCGGCAGGCCCTCGGCCCGAAAGCAAGGGCGCTAGCAAACGGGCAGACCGAACTGCTTATGCTCGTCTGCAACCCCAAGGAGGGGCCTAGATCTAGAATCTTCAGGCTAGCCCAAGAATTGGACCCTGCTGGACCGCGTCGAACAGAAAGCCATCGTCCCTATAGTCCACACCCAATGCTCGGTAATCGGCAATCGCTGAAACCCGATCGTTGAATTCGTAGCCGATGCCCAACGCAACGTCCCAGTCAATGTCGGCCCCACCACCGCCGACCACTCCCCATCCCGTCAGGTAGACTTCCCGGGTAAGGGAGTACTTGCCGCGCAGGCCGACTATGCCGTCAAACCAGGTCGCGCCATCGCTCCTTTCAATACCGCCAAGTATGCCGCCATTGAAGCGGATCGTCGTGTCCACCGACCAGACCCGTATGCCGCCAACGACGTCCAAATGTCCCTGCGGCGTATCGATAACAGCGTATCCGGCACCCAACAGTCCCGAGAACGTCTCAGAGTTCACATCAACGCTGGTTGCCAAGATGCCGTCTGGCGTGTCGCCATCGGCTCCGAGCTTCGTGTAGATGATGTCGCCGATGACACTAAATCGGCCGTTTCGCGCCTCTCCTGCCGCCATGAAGGCGAAGTCGAGGTTGCCGAGGATGTCATTGAAGTCCGCATCCATTTCAACGGTCGGGAGGCCGAATTGCGAGGTTTCACCCGACAGCCCTGCCATCCAAAAATAGGGTGCGGCCGAGAACGACCACCCGCTCTGGCTTTCGACCGTCTGCTGATCCAGGGTGAGCAGAGGAGAAAAGTCGGCAGCAACGGCACTCCCGCCGCCTATCAGCGCTGCGATTGCTGCCGCCGGGCCCAGGTTGATGTGACTATTCATTGGCTGACCCTTCAGTTTTGTTGTGCGCTGCACGCCGGATTACGTTCGGCGCGTTGCTTTGAACCGCAGTCGTTAACCGCAATCTTCTGCGTGCCGCCCGACTGGCCCCTTAAACCGCTGACATGGTTGGAATAGTTGTCGCGGGTCGCTTGATCGACAACAGCGACTGGCGCGGCCAGAATGAGGCCGGCGGCGCTGCCGGCCGCCGACGCCGCGCCCGTCGTTCCAGCGATCAGGTGATCGCCAAGGCCCATCTTGCTGTCCGTCAGCGTCTGCCCGTCAGAAATCCGGGCACCGATCAGTTGAACCACTTGAGGCGATTCTGCGAACTTGCCGTGATGCATGCTGTCCCCGGCCTTCACCTTGGTCAGATCGATGACGGTAATGTCGTTGTCCGCCAACTCCTGCTTGTAAGGTGCCTGCTCCGGATCAATCGAACCCAGACGTGGAATGTCGCCCCAGACCCGTCGCGAAAAGGCCAGCGCCCGGTCGTCCTGCGACACGAAGAGGGTGAACTGGGGGTGCGTGTCGCCCATGTCCTCGATCTGCGAACGGAACACGTCGACGTCGACGTCGGGAGCTGCGAGCATCACGTTCTTGAATTTTGCCGGGAGGCGATCGTTGCGGATGGCCATCTGGCGAAGCGCTTCCAGCGTCAGCCAGTTCCCCATCGAATGAGCAAGGATCGACACTTCTTTCACCTCCTTGTCCGCAGCCAGATACTGGAACAGCGATTCCAGCGCGTTGCGGGTGTAGTTGGTGCTTTCGCGATCGTAGCCATAGGCAAGTAGGCTACCCCGCGACGGCCATGTCACCAGGACGGGCGCGCTTTTGACCCCGGAATCATGGACGATCTGCGCAAATCGGTAGACGGAATCTTCGAAGCGGTTGTTGAACCCGTGGATGAACACCAGCACGCTGCGGTCGGGACTCTTCCTGACCGAAGCGTTCAGCCAGGCCTTGGCTTCATCCTTCGTCAACTCGTTTCCTTTCAGGGTTGCAAAGTCAGTGGCCGGATTGGGGGGAAGCTTCTTCGGCCATGCGACGTCGCCGACCTTGCGTTTAGGAGGGATGGACACGGTGATGTCCGCAAACGTTGGAGCCCGCGCCCGTTCACCCGTGAACATTTCTCCCGGCGTTTCCGAGCGGCCACGTGTGGTCGTAATCAGCATATCCACCCGGCTTGCGTCGGCTGACGTCTCGGCGATGGGCGTCAGCACGCCCTTGGGATGGCCGCCGCATCCGGTAATTATGACCAGTGGCAAGCAAAAAAGGATTAGCCGCTGCAGGCGGCCTGTTGAAGCGTCTGAATTGGTCAACACGCCCCCAAATCTCCGCTGATATGGCTCTAGCAATAATAGACGCCGACGGCGCAGCGCCGGACTGTTCTGCGCGCCACGCCCGCGACGCTCACAGGTGTCAACGGGCGACCGACGCGGGCCTCAGCGGGCTTCGCAACGCTGTAGGTTCCCAGGATCGATATCTGCTCCGCGGCATCAATCGCTGGAAGCAGCAGCGCCGCAAGAAACAGAACTGCTTTCAGTTTCCCCAGCATGGTCATTTCCCGTCTCCCATGGTCAAGTGATCGGGCAGTTCATCGATGTTGGCAAGGTCCTTCATGTCAACTCTTTTGGCGCCCGTCGTGTTCGCGAAACTGTAATCTTGTGCCTCGACGTCGACACCGGTCTTCCAATCGGAAATCTGAATGCTGTATTGTGGAGCCTGGTCGACCTGGCTGGCTGTGATCACGTAGCGGCAGGGACGGGGGGTGTCCCCCTGCTCAATCCAGATCTGCCAATCGACGTCTTTCGCTCGGAAGGCGAGGTGGTCGCATTCGACACCGCCGATCACGCCGCTGCCGAGGTCCTTCACGTCCGTCACGCCCTCCAGCAGCTTGTCATAGGCGTCGGGCAGCAGCAGGTCCGCTCCCGGCACTGGCTTTCGGAGTTTTTCGCGCATCTCGTCGACAAGATGTTCGACTGTGCCGGGAACTTCGAGTTGGGTGTAGAGGTTGGTGTCCTTGCCGAAGAGCGTCACGGTCTTGCCGTCGAAGACCATTTCGACATTAGCAAAGCCGCCAAACCGCTTGGCGCGCAGCTTATCTGGCCGCCCCAAGTCGATCTTGCCGGAACTCGCCAGCAGCAGTTTCTGATGTTCTCGTGTGACAACTTCCAAGTTTGAGTCGTAGGTGAACGAGATCGCCTTTTGCGAAGCGAGATAGTCTGACATCGCTTTGAGGAGGCTCCTGCCCTCGGCTTCCCCCGCCATAGCTCCAGGTGGCGCCATTAGCCCCAAAGCGAGAGCGAGCTTGGCTGCTAAGAGAGTCGTATCTTTGCTGTTCATTGGCGAGTCTCTTGCTTGCATGGTCTGACACGGTCGCCGTGGCGGCCTTCGCCGCAAACTCTAAGTGCCGCGGACAGCGAACACCCGTAACCTCTTGTAGGTTCTATGCTGCCCAAGCCGTAGCATCTGCTCATTGCGAAGGCGCTTGGGGCGATGATGCGGGTGCCAATAGCTTCGCTTCTACTTCTTTTTCGCTCGGCACGGGGAGTCCCGCTTTGCGAAGCGACGCGATCATGCGGACGTTGTCTTCCGGCTTGATGTTACGCTTTCTGTGTTCTTCGATGATATTCGAAATATAATCTGGACGCATCTTCACGAAGATCTCTCCTTCGCGCCTCGCATCATCCAACAACCCAGCCTCGGCGTATATGGCGGCTGCTACGAGGTGAAACATCGGAAACTTTTGTAGATCCGTCTTGCGGATAAGGCCCACAGCTTTATCGTGATCGTTCAGCATGTAGGCCGCGAGCGCCCTGGCCCCGTGGTAATAGCTCGCGCCACCCGGATTGAGCGAAAGGGCCTGGTCAAGAAGGTCTGCGCCCCGCTGCCACTGGCCACAGATTGCAAGGCGCGTTCCAAACTCTCCCAGAAGTTCGGTGTCGTTTGGGTTCATTGCCAGCGCCTGCTCGCCAACTTGGAGCGCCTCGGTAAGTTCTTGGTTGAAATACAATGCGATCATCAAAGATTGAAGAGCACGGGCGTTTCCCGGTTCCAATTTGATCGCCCGCCGAGCAGCGCGTAATGCGCGCTCAAGCGGCGTCAATTGACCGGGCCTGAGGTTGAAACGAAAGCGGTCTTCATCGAGGTACACGATGGATGACATTGCCCATCCGGTCGCATAGGTCGGATAACGGGCCACCGAGCTTTCAAGACAGTCTCGGGCGGCCAGGTGGGTCTCTGGGCTCAGTTCCGCACGATAGACGCCGAGATCGTCCGGAGGAGCGCTGGCGGTCTGGGCTTGCGCGATGATGCCGTAAGGTTGAGCAACAGTGGTCGCAACTTTGCTCGCGACGTCTGATTGGATGGCAAATAATTCGCGGCTGGTCAGGTCGTCGTCGTAGTTCTGCGACCAGAGGATTGCTCCGTCAAATGTGTCTAACAGGCGAGCCGTCACCCGTACCTTGGAGCCGGATACCCGGACGCCGCCTGCCAGCAAATAACGAGCGCCTAACTCGCCACGGATTTCAGAAGCACCAACCTCGGGGGAAAGCGACTTCGAGGTCTCTCGACCGAAGACCTTGATTTCCTTGAACCGTGGGAGAGCGGTGAGCAGCTCCTCAGTCAGTCCGGCCGTGTAGAGCTGCGTCTGGTGATCGCCCCCGAGATTTGCGAAGGGTGCGATCACCAGCGTCGGCTCGTCGGGGGCTTTGGCTCCGCCAGCCCGCTTTGCCTCCTCGATCATATGGTCGCCAGCCCAGTAGGCGAGCGTGGCGAAGCCTGCAGCGCCGAAAAGGAAGGCAACACGCGCGGTCCGCCGGCTCCGTGATGGAGATCGGTCTGCTTGTTCGTCATGCGCGCGAACGGTCTCTGTCTCGGGGCGCGTCGATGCCGGGCCATTCCAGGCGAACGAAGGCGCATAACGCCCTTTAGGAATATCTATTCTGATGGGGTCTTGCAGGCCGGCGACGAGATAATAGCGCTCAAGCGTGCGCCTCAATCGCCCGGCCTCGATGCGAACGACAGGGTCATCTTGAGTGAAGTCTTCGTTGCGTTTGAATACCTCGATCGCGATTGTGTATCCCTTCAGGCGGTGCGCGCGCCCCGCTAGAGCTTCCTCGACGACATAAGTGAGAAAAGCCGCACCGCGGCCTGTGCGTGGAAACTCTGGACTGGAAACGATGCGCGTGAGCTGGACTCGAATCTCCGCCGGGCTTGGCAGTGACCCTGTCGCGTCCGCGGACCCGTGTGCCACAGAGGTGTCCATCAAATGCTCCCCACCAGGCCCGCTAATTCGCGACAATCACAGATTTAGTTAGCGTCGCCTAGTATAACCTACGCCGCGAACAGCGGTTCGTCTAGGTCATCGCGGCGACTTGATCCCGCGTGCGCTACCGTCCCGACGCAGATGGTTGTCGATTTAGCTTGTCATCGGTGGTGTGGGTCCAGGCACGGCAGACGCGACCATCGCGACGCAACTGTAGTTTCAGGGAGGAATACTGGCTTCACATCCGCGGCCAGGTTGAGATTCGCAGACGACCTTCAGAACGCACCCCTTCATTTTAAGGCATTGCCCGAAATAGTAAGAGAGCCGTCATAGGTTTTGTTTGCATCGGGATCCGTTATCTTCCCTGCATATTCGCCGCCCCTGCTGGAAGGTGCCGATCTGTTTGCCTGCGTGCTTGCCAGATTTCAAAGTGATGCAATAGTCTCCTCCGCACGAGGCGATGGCGGCGGTGTCGCCCAACCCTGTCTTCCAGTTGCCAACTATCGGATCGTCTGCGTTGGCGTTGTTTGCAACCAGGGTGAGTATCGCGGCTATGGTGAAGATACGCATCATGTTTTCCCATGAACGGGAACCTCAGCTGCTCTGACACTACACCGTGCTTGCCGCCTCCTGCCCGTAACATCTGGTAGACGCTGCAGTTGAAACTATGTTCATGTCTGACCCGCTACACGACAACTGTAACATACGGTGCCTGTGCGAGAGTATTGGTGCATCATGTGATCCCGACGAACGTTCGTTTGTCAGGCCGATCCGGCACTGGCGTTGGGGGCCACTCATGGGTTGCGACGTCTCTCTCGTGAAACGATGTTTCGCTGACAGGACCAGCCTGATCGATGAACTTGCCGCCCGCGACGATAGTTTCCGCGACTTGTGCGATGACTTCGCCACCGCGGATCGTCTCCGACTGTCGTTCAACAAGGCTGCGGTCCCCAACGGGGACGAGCGCCTTGCCGAGTATGTGGAACTCGTGAACTGCCTCAGGGACGAGATAGCGATGGTCCTCGACAACGCTGTCATTGTGCCGTTTCCTCGCCAGAAGAAAGGAAGAGGCGGCGACGGTCGGGGTGTTGTATACTGTAAGATACTTTCCTTTCGCCAAATCCCATAGAGCATCTGGACTTGGCCAACGCCTTGGCCATCGGTCCGAGAGGCGGAGTTCAACGGTGATTTTGATCGGACTGGCAATGACCAACAGACATGTAGTTTTTGCGGCGATCCTGACCATCGCAGCGCTCAGTTTCTGTTAGCACCTCGCCAACAGGCCAATGAACTGGACAATTGCGTCCCAGGTTCCAAAGCTGCCCTACAGCTCGGGTCATTTCGACAACTGATCGAATAAGAAAGGGATAAGAACATGCTGACGAAGAGAGATCTGCTTCGCTCCACTGCGGCGATTGCCGTCTGCGCCGCGATTGCGAGGCCAAGCCTTCTAATGGCGGAGGGCACCCCCGGTATCATCGAGGCCAAGGAAATCGCCGAGGCAGGTTTCATCTACGGCCTACCGCTCGTGATGAACTATGCCATCATGTACGAGTACGCGGTAGATCGCAATTCGGGGCAGTTCAAGGCGCCGTTCAATCAGATCAAGAACGAACCTAATGTTTTCACCTACAAAGATACGGCAATCGTGACGCCCAACAGCGACACCCCCTATTCCTTCGCGTGGCTCGATTTGCGGGCGGAACCGGTGGTGCTGTCGGTGCCAGCGATCGACCCGAAGCGCTACTACTCGGTCATGCTCTGCGATGGCAATACTTACAATTTCGGCTATATCGGCACCCGAGCCACAGGAAGCGAGGCCGGCGACTACATGGTCGTCGGGCCCGACTGGACGGGTGACACCCCGGCAGGCATCAAGCAGGTGTTTCGGTCGAGCACACAGTTTTCTCTTGCGGGTTATCGCACCCAGCTATTCGGCCCGGATGATCTCGACAACGTCAAGCAGGTGCAGGCCGGCTACAAGGTGCAGATGCTTTCGGCCTTTCTGAAGCAGACACCGCCGCCGGCGGCGCCAGCGATTGACTTCCCGAAGATCGACAAGGATTTGGTGAAGACCAACTTCTTCGACTATCTCGACTTCGCGCTGCAATTCGCGCCGGAGCAGGGGAATGAGAAGGAGATCCGCGCCAAGCTGGCACGCATCGGCGTCGGGCCAGGCAAGACGTTCAATTTCAAGGATCTGACACTGGAGCAGAAGCTGGAGCTCGGCCTCGGCATGAAGGAAGGTCAGCGGAAGGTTGACGAGGCCGTCGCCAATGTCGGCAAGACGATCAATGGTTGGCGGGTTAGCGGCCTTCCAGGCGACAGCGCCCACTACAATGGCGACTGGATGAAGCGTGCCGTCGCCGCTCAGGCCGGCATTTATGGGAACGACCCGGAAGAAGCGACCTATCCGTTCACGCGTGTTGACAGCGACGGCCAAACGCTCGACGGCAGCAAGCACAACTACACGCTGACGTTCCCACCTGGTCAACAGCCGCCGGTGAACGCATTCTGGTCGCTGACCATGTATGACGGCAAGTCTCAACTCCTGATCGAAAACCCGATCAACCGTTACCTCATCAACTCGCCGATGTTGTCGGCGATGACGAAGAACGACGACGGTTCGCTCACGCTCTACATTCAGAGGGACAACCCCGGCGCAGACAAGGAGGCAAATTGGTTGCCTGCGCCCGATAACACGATCTATCTCGTGATGCGCCTGTACTGGCCGAAGACGGAAGCACCGTCCATCCTGCCGCCGGGGCAGGGGACATGGCAGCCGCCCGGCATCGTTGTGGCGGGATAATTTTCTCGCCTCGCCTCGCCTCGCCTCGCCGATCTGGCTGGCGCCTCTCTCTTGGCCGTCGCGTTTGTACTGGCCGAAGACGGAAGCGCCGTCCTGCTGTGACCGTTCTAGCTGCTCCTCCTCATTGCCGCCTAAAACAAGACCCATCCGCGCTCCGATCTCGAAGCGCGCCGACGGGCGTCCGCGATGCGAAGTCATGCCGACTTGCACGCAACACACCAGACGGCCAGCGTGAGGTGTCCCGCGACAACAGGCCAAAAGGCAATTCCGGAAATGCCGTGACGGAGCCATGTGAGTGTGAGGATTGCGACGACGGCGAGATTGTAGAGAAGCATCGCCGTGACCAATCCTTTTGCCGCCTTGCCTTCCACATCGTTTCGCGCCCGCCAGCACGCGACGGCCAAGGCGAGGACTGCCGCCCCGGCTACCCGGGCCACTGTCAGGCCAACAACGGCATCCGGTGCTGCCCCGAGCAGCAGTTCGGCCAAGAGTGAGGGCATCACAATCAACGACAAGCCCGTCGCGGCTTCTACCAAGCCCGTTACTGAAAGCAGCAGCTTAGAATACGCTCCCATAGTTCCAGACATGTCGTCGCCCCATACTACTGCCCGAGTTTGAAGGTCAGCTTGTCTATCTTGCCGGAGAATTTGAACGGAGCGTCGTAGCGATATTCGATCATGGCGACCCCCGTGCGTGTGTCCTGCCCGACATCGAAGCTCTCGTCCTCCGGAAACGTGACCGGGATCGTGTGCTCCAGCACGTTTGTCGCCACCTGCTTGCCGTCCACCGACAGGACGCCGGTACCGCCCTTGCCGAGGCCGGGACCATCGGACTTGAACTCGAAGACGATCTCATGCTTGCCGGGTTCCAGTTCCGGCCCTTCCCACATCGTGCGCTTGAGATCGAGCAGGTTGTATAGAAACACCACCTTGCCGCGCCCGACGCCGAAGTCGCCTTTGCTAAGGAACAGGCCGTAGCCACCGAACCGTCCGCCCTCTGTAACGATCATGCCGTCGGCGCCGCCTTCGGGTATCTCGACCTCGGCCATGATCGTATAGGACTTGTTCAAGATGCTTGGGGCAGCACTGGGCGGCACGCCGCTCAGTTGGCCCGAATAGGTAAATTCGGTTCGACCGGCTGTAAGGTTCGGGCGCGGCGTGTTCCAGCGGGCAAGCGTCGAATTGTCCAGTGGCAGCACGTTGTACTTCTTCGCCTCGGAGTAGAAGAGGTCCTGCATCTGCTTGAGCTTCTCGGGCATCTTGCTCGCAAGATCGTTGAACTGGGTGGGATCATCGTCGACGTTGTAGAGCTCCCAGTTATAACCGGAGATGACGTCGGGCGGCGTCGCGGTACTCAGTTCCCATGGGCGGGTCGCCGGCGTCGTCGCCGCCACCCAGCCATTGTCGTAGATGGCGCGGTTGCCGAGCATCTCGAAGTATTGCGTCGTGTGTCGGGTGGCGACGTTGGCGTTCCTCTTGTCCCACGTATACTTCATGCTCACCCCTTCGACCGGCTTCTGCACGATGCCGTTGATTGTCTCCGGCGCCGGAATGCCTGTCGCCTCGAGGATCGTCGGTACGATGTCGATGACGTGGTGGAACTGGCGCCGGATGCCGCCGACATCATTGATATGGCCGGGCCAGGACATCGCCACCCCTTGCGAGGTTCCGCCAAAGTGCGACGGCACCTGCTTCACCCACTTGAAGGGCGTATCCATGGCCCATGCCCAGCCTGCAGCAAAGTGGGGAAACGTCCGCTCCGATCCCCAGAACGGATACCAGGGCAGTTGGTCCTTCACCGGCACAGGTATGCCATTGAAGGTGGTGAATTCGTTCGGCGTGCCGTTGAGCATGCCTTCGGCACTCGCCCCGTTGTCGCCACCGATATAGATGATCAGGGTATTGTCGAGTTCACCGAGATCTTCGACAGCCTGAATGACCCGGCCGATCTCGTTGTCGGCATAGGCGAGGTAAGCGCCGTAGACATCCGCCTGCTTGATGAAGAGCTTTCTCTCCTCAAGGCTTAGAGTATCCCACTCCGGCAGCTCTTTCGGCCACGGCGTCAGCTGAGCGTTCTCGGGCATGATACCGAGCCGCTTCTGGTTGGCGAAGATCGTTTCGCGCAGCTTTTTCCACCCCTCGTCGAAGAGGTGCATGTCGCCGATCTTCTTCACCCATTCCGGGGTGGGATGATGCGGTGCATGTGTAGCACCCGGTACGTAGTAGACCAGCCAGGGCTTGTCGGGTGCAATCTCTTTCAATTGCTTCATGTACTGGATGGCTTCGTCGGCCATCGCGGTTTCCAGGTTCCAGCTCGGATTGCCTTCAAAGGGGTAGATAGCCGTCGTGTTGCGGTAAAGGTTTGGTTGCCATTGGCTAGCGTCACCGCCGACAAAGCCGAAGAAATATTCAAAGCCCATTCCGTTCGGCCATTGATTGAACGGTCCCGCCTGGCTCGACTGATAGGAGGGTGTGTTGTGGTTCTTGCCAAACCACGACGTCGCGTAGCCATTCTCCTTGAGGATCGTGCCGATGGTGCCTTTCTCAATCGGTATGATCGAGTCGTAACCCGGATATCCCGTAGCGATCTCGCCCACCACGCCGGCACCGACCGAATGGTGGTTTCGCCCCGTGATCAACGCTGCCCTTGATGGGGAACAGAGCGACGTCGAGTGGAAATTGGTGAAGCGCAGGCCCTGATTGGCGATGCGATCCATCGCAGGCGTGGGAATGACGCCGCCGAAGGTGCTTGGTGCCCCAAATCCCTGGTCATCCGTCATGATCAGCAACACGTTCGGTGCGCCTTTTGGCGGCGTGACGCGCGGCGCCCACCAAGGCTGAGATTCCGATGCCTTCTCCTTGATCACCCCACCGAAATTCGGCGTGGGGGGTGGAAGCTGCTTGCCGTCGAGCGTAATCGTTGCTCCAGGTGCTCCAGTTGCCGTCTGCGCGAATGCCGCCGCGCAGCCAAAACCCGTCAATGCCGTGAAACCCAGCGCGGCAACCACGCCACGAGAAATGCTCTTTACTCCATAGCGACGCATGAAACCCCTCCCTTTGCCAGCGGAGCAGCGTCTACCAAAAAGTACGAACCAATATTCGCTCGCGGGAGCACATGGTCGGAAACCAGAAGGCGTCTGGCCAGAATGAACGAGAGCAATCGTTGGCAGCACTTCCATCGCGGGACGCTTGCAACCCTCAGAGAGTGCCCGATTACCGAGCACCTGCATAGCAAAATACCGCACGATACGGATGCTATCGGCGGCCCAGGTCCGCTTAGGGCCGTCATTGAATTCCCTGCGGCCGAACCCAATTGCGAAAAACGGCCACGGCCCAGGGATGCCGGGTAGGTCGAGCTCCCCGCGGGGATCAAAGATGAAATTTGCGCCGACGGTAAGATCGCGCACGGTGCGGGCCCTTCCCGTGCTTATGCCGCAGAAGGTCCTCATTCTCCTTGGCTATCCACGAGCTGACGAGGCCACGAAGAGTACTTGCTTGATATTTTGCTTGCATTGACATCAACGCCTTGGGCGGTGTTCCACGACCCGTGACCGGCGGCTTGGCAGACCGTCAGCTTTCGGGAAGCTCCGACGGTGGTCTGAATGGCGGAAAATGAAGGCGCAATGCTGCCGTTGACAGACTTAAGCTCGGCCGTCGCCTTCGGGGCGGACAGCATCTTGCTCCAAGGATCCCTGCACGACATGTTGCTGTGATGTTCATGTTATGTGCCAAGATTATCGCATTCGGTCGTGCTGCTTTTGTGAGTATCTCGAATGGCTCGCCGGTTGCCTTCGCACCGCTCGACGCTAGTTACCTGTGTCAACGGAGGGCAAAATGGACACAAGCGTTATGTCGAAGGCCAAAACAGGTGTAGAGGGGCTGGACGACATCCTTTCGGGCGGTCTGTCACGTCGCCACGTATTCCTTCTCGAGGGTGCGCCGGGCACGGGGAAGACCACGATCGCCATGCAGTTCGTTCAGCAGGGCGCTACTCTCGGTGAGAAATGTCTCTATATCACGTTGTCCGAGACCGAGGATGAGCTACGTGACAGTGCGATGTCGCACGGGATGGAAATCCATAGAAATATCGAAATATTCGAGCTCGTTCCGCCTGAGAGCTTGCTGAACGCCGAACAACAGCAGAGCTTGCTCTACTCGTCGGATCTGGAACTCGGCGAGACCACCAAAATGATATTTGAGGTTTTCGAAAGGGTTCAGCCGAACCGCGTCGTGCTCGACAGCCTCTCGGAAATCAGGCTGCTTGCCCAAAGCTCCCTTCGCTATCGCCGGCAAATCCTGGCGTTGAAGCACTTCTTTTCGTCTACGGGCGCCACGGTCTTGCTTCTCGACGACATGACTTCCGACAGTCTCGACAAGACGGTCCACAGCGTAGTGCACGGGGTTATTCATCTTGAACAACTGGCGCCCAGCTATGGTTCGGAAAGACGCCGCCTTAGGATTACCAAGTACCGCGGCCAGGCATTCCGCGGTGGCTATCACGACTTCATCATCAAGACTGGAGGTGTTTCGGTCTTTCCGCGATTGCGAGCGATCGAGCACCGCACGGAGTTCGAGCGCTCTACGTTAAAGAGCGGGATCGCTGAACTAGACGCGTTGCTGGGTGGCGGCATCGAGCGGGGATCGAGCACGCTGCTGATCGGTCCTGCGGGCATGGGTAAAAGTCTCTTTGCGCTTCAATTCGTCGAGGCGGCCGTCAAGCGCGGCGAAAAGGCCGCCCTCTTCATCTTCGATGAAGAACTGGGGCTGCTGTTCCGGCGCATGAAAGACCTTGGCTTTGACTTGGAAGACTACCAGCGGAACGGCTCGATTCACATCGAGCAGTTGGATGCAGCTGAGGTTTCACCTGGCGAGTTCGCCCAGCGTGTGCGCGAGCACGTTACCAGATTTGACGCAAAGACGGTCGTCATCGACAGCATCAACGGCTATCAGGCCTCCATGCCCGAAGAAAGCGCGCTCGTCCTCCACATCCACGAGCTGCTGCAGTATCTGAACCGCCAGGGCGCGAACACCTTCGTGACGGTGGCGCAGCATGGGCTGGTCGGTGACATGAAGTCGCCGGTAGACGTGACCTATCTCGCCGACACCGTCGTTCTGCTGCGCTACTTCGAGGCGGTCGGCAAGGTCAGGAGGGCGATCTCCGTCGTGAAAAAGCGGACCGGCAAACACGAGGACACGATAAGGGAGTTTACGATCGGCCAGGGCGGCCTTTCGCTTGGAGATCCGCTTTCGGATTTCCAGGGCGTGTTACGCGGCGTCCCGACCTTTGTCGGTGAGAAACAACCGCTGCTGAAGTCCAGTGAGGGCGAGGACGATTCCAAATAGAGACGCCATTGCTCTGATCCATGCCCCTTTGGGAAGGGACGCGCAGATCGCGGCTGCGCTTTTGTCGGAAGCCGGCATCCGGCCGAAAATCGGCAAGGACGTTGCCGCTTTCGTCTCGGCTCTGGATGAGGATATCGCTTTTGCCGTCGTGACGGAGGAGGCCTTACGGTCGGCCGACCTTCGCCTGCTCTCGGCGTGGATCAAATCGCAACCGAGCTGGTCCGACCTTCCCTTCATCATCTTGACCCATCGAGGAGGTGGGCCTGAGCGTAACCCTTCCGCTAGCCGTCTGTTGGAGGTGCTGGGGAACGTCAGCTTTGTTGAACGACCATTTCATGCCACGACGTTCATCAGCGTTGCGAGGTCGGCCCTGCGGGGCCGCCGACGCCAGTACGAAGCTCGACTCCGGATCGAGGCGCTGGACGAGGGGGAACGGCGGCTAAAGACGGCGCTTGAGGCAGGTCATCTGGGTGCGTGGGAACTTGACCTCACCACCTATGCTTTGATGACATCGATCACCTGTCGGGGAGTGTTTGGCAGGAGCGCTGGCGGGACATTTACCTATGGCGACCTCCTTGCCGCCACTCATCCTGACGATATCGAGAGAGTGAAATCGGCGATGCAGGCCACCATCGAGAGCGGGGCCGACTATGCAATCGAATATCGTACCGTCTGGCCCGACAGGTCCATTCATTGGGCGGAAATGCGCGCGCAGCTTTCTCGCGACCGGAGTGGGAACGCGGTCAAGTTGGTTGGCGTCTCTTCTGATATCACCGCCAGGGTATCGTCCGAAGAGCAGCAGAAGCGATTGAACGAAATCCTTGAAGAGCGTGTCGCCGAGCGAACGGCCGAACTGCACAAGGCTCACGGAACCGTCATGGCGGAAGTGGCCCAGCGCGAGCGCGCCGAGGCGCAGCTTCGGCAGGCCCAGAAGATGGAGGCTATCGGTCAACTGACAGGTGGAGTCGCTCATGATTTCAACAATCTTTTGATGGCGGTGCTAGGAAACCTGGAACTCCTGCGCAAACACACTGGTGGTGACGCGAAAGCCGAGCGTCTGATCGATGGTGCGCTTCAGGGCGCAAAGCGCGGTGCGTCGCTGACGCAGCGGCTTTTGGCATTCGCGCGCCGGCAGGACCTCAGTGTCGATCCTGTAGATCTGGGCGAGTTGGTGAGGGAGATGACCGATCTCCTTAATCGATCAGTCGGCACGGGCATCGTGATCGAAATTCGCATTCCCGAGCGAATGGATCCGGTACTCGCTGACTCCAACCAACTGGAGCTAGCCCTTCTCAACCTCGTGGTGAATGCCCGGGATGCTATGCCCAACGGCGGGACGATCCGCATAGCGCTTCAGGTTGAGAACCTGGCGAATCAGGAGGGCGAACTCGCGGCGGGTCGGTACGGCGTGCTCTCCGTTGCCGACGAGGGCCACGGCATGGATGACGACACGCTGCAAAAGGCGATAGAGCCGTTCTTCTCGACCAAGGAACTTGGCAAGGGAACGGGCTTGGGCTTGTCGATGATTCATGGCCTCGCGCTTCAGCTTCAAGGAGCACTGCGGCTCACCAGCACGCCAGGGAAAGGCACCAGAGCCGAACTCTGGATTCCGGTTTCGGACGACAGCCCTGTCGTGTCCAAGGACACGGAGGTCGCGGAACCGGACCAAAAGGTAGGACCGCTACGCGTTCTTCTCGTGGACGATGATTTCTTGATCGCCATGAGTTCGGTCGACATGCTCGTCGATCTGGGCCACGAGGTGGTCGAGGCGCATTCTGGAAAGGAGGCACTCGCCCATCTTAAGGACGATGGGCGCTTCGACCTGCTCATCACGGATTATTCTATGCCGGAAATGACGGGGGGAGACCTCGCAAATGCCGCGCGCGACCTATTTCCCGATCTTCCAATTCTCATTGCATCGGGATATGCCGAGCTGCCACCCGGCATCGATTTCGACGTGGCGAGACTCGCAAAGCCCTACAGTCAGCAACAACTCGCCGTGGAAATCGAGAGTGTCCTCAGGGGTCTAATTTAGACCAACGCGGTAGGTGATGAATGGCTTTGGCACAGTGCCGATCGTGACGTCCTCTTGTTAGACGCCCCCCAGCTTGGGTGGCGCGCCATTGCTTCTACTTGATCAAGCTCAAGCGACTGCAGGCGATTTGACAAGTGACGGGTGCCGGCGGTGACGAACATTCTCACCGCCATCGCTATTTCAAATAATTCCGCCTCGTCGCTGACGCCGCCACGAAACTCATCCATCAGAAAGCTGCCAAGGGATCGGCAAGCGAAGCAGCCATACAACTGGAAAACCAGAATTCCGCTCGATATGTCAAAGTTCCTTTCCATTGAGCCTTCAGAGGCGCACAATGTGATCATCGCTGGACTTTAAGAAGGGCTCCGGCGGCTGGAAGATCAAAATGCGCTTTCGCCCCACTGGAGGAGATTGCGCCATGTTCGTTCCGCGGCAATCCGGATACATACTTCCTGAAGATTTCACTGTAATTTCCACGGTCTATGAGAAGGTCTTGAGTGCGCGCGCGATAAGCCGCCAAAGCGAGGAGGGAGAGTGGCTGGCCCGATACACCCTCGAATTGTTCATGACCGGCACGCGTGATGCGCGGGAACTCGAAACGCATTTGAAGGAGTTCAGCCTCACGATGAGGGGCGGCGGCAACTCCAGCGTAGTAGATTTGTTGCCTGATTTGTCGGCATGGGCGCGGAGCCTGACTACCTCGCCGAGTGAGGCGACTGCTCTGACTGAACAAACGCTCGAATACGCCATCGACCATGTAGAAGAATTTATTGCGACCTCGGATGTCAGAAGGTGGTTGGTTGGCCTGATGGTGGAGCTCCGCCTGGGGCGTCGACCGCGGTAGAGATCAATTGAGCTGGTAAACGTCGTCCTTATCGTTTCGCTCGCCGACCCTCTTAGATGACGGATGTGCAGCGTGCGGTCATGGGTCCATGCTCGGTAGGGGTTCGGAGAAAATGGCGCCCCTTCGTTTCAGCAACTGGCGGGCGCTTCGCCGGCATCGCGTCGAGAAGCTCGCGAAGCTGCACGGATTCCTTTTTGTTCCATCCGGCACCGTAGCCGCCAGCCTACACGAGTTCCGCGCCCTTCTTTGCCGCCAGCAGCAGTCGGCCAATGGCGCCAGTTACTGTCGCGCCCCCATAGCCGACGATCACCAAGGTGTCGCGAGGCACGCATTTGATCTTCTGACGCTCCGGCCGGCGCCCCGATCGATAGGGCGCGTCCCCCTGCTTGGCTTGATCCCTTCGAGCCCGTGTTCGCACCCGACGCGGAAGAACGCGACGCCGTAGGCGTGCACTTCCTCCGCTAAGCGGATCGCGCCAGTCCTCCCAGATGCGATCGGTTTCGAGCAGTTGCTGTCGTTCGGCAAGTGGCATCATCCCGAGATAGATACCGAAGAACGAAGGCAAAGAAGATGATTTCGGCGGCATCGTGCAGGCTCGGATGCCTGCCAACCGCGCGTTGAAGCAGGCCGAAGTGGGAGCGGCCCTGGCCGTCGAGAACAACCGCCTCGCCATCAAGGATCATCGTCGCCGAGCTCGCGCGCCTCGGCGACGATCCTGCCGACTTTTTCGTCCAGTCGTAACCGCCACGGGTGATTGCCATCACCTTGGCCGCTTCAACATGGCGAGCCGATAGCCGTCCCACCTCCAAGGCGTCCTAGCGGCGGCCAGTCGACCAGGGTTGCACCGCGGCGTTGCAGGGTCAAAAGGAGGAGGCAAGTGCCTGGGCCTCGTTTAGCCGATCCGAGCCAGACTATGGTCTGGGCAGCCGGCAAGACCTAAGTTTAAGTACATGCGACTGAAGTCTGACCCTGGAACGGTAATTCCCCAAGAACGTTTGCAAAGTGTTCCCGCTTTGAGAGCAGGGAATTCAAAACAGATGGAGACGTACATGAAGAAGGTTGTCAGTTCTGCCCTTGCAGGTTTGTTTCTGCTTGGGGCTTCCGGCTTTGGTTTTGCTCAAACCGTCCTAGTCACGCCAGAGCAGGAAACGGTCGTTCGCGAATATGTGAAGAAGAAACCCCTCGCTTCCATCAATCTTCCGGGCGTTGAGCTTAATGTGGGCTCCGCACTCCCCGAGACGGTGGAATTGCACACCCTTGATGCGCCGGACATCAAATACCGCTATGTGGTCATCGATAATCGCACCGTGCTGGTAGATCCAGGCACTCGCAAGATCGTTCGCGTGATCGAATGACTGAAGGCATGTCCCTTCCTTTCGGGGAAGGGACGGCACTTTGCAGCTACCGAAGTAAGAACGGCGATAAGAGATGAGATCGAGGAGATGGACTGCATGGACTTTAGTCCCATAATCGGTCCGCAAAGGTCTTAATCCGTAGTCGTCCTATATCATCGCGTTATTTTAGCTTCAGCCTGTGGGCAATCCATCCAGTGCTCCATAGGCCGACAACGGCGCCGGGGCAGCCTACCCGCCCTTCGGTTCGTTCTGGTGTCGTTGCCGACAGGAGGATCGACAATGTACGAACCATACTGCTACGGCGAGCCACCGCGAAAATTTTCTACAGGATTTCCCATCGGTATCCTGCTCTTGGCGATGGTTGTCATCGGAGCCTATCTGTTCGTGGGCAGCACGCTCTCGAACGATCCTCAACAAACCAGTGCCATTGTTCTTCCGACACCCGCCCCAACGTCAAAATAGCCTTGAGCTGCAGCGAGGGAGCAACCATGAGATTGATGCATTTAGGTCGAGCCCGTCTGGGGATGGCTTTACCCCGGTATCGCCCTCAGCTGCGTCAAGCCAGAGAACCTTGCCTCCTAGATCTTTTCGAGGCGTACGCGCTCGCCGCGCCGACGCTCGACGACCTGATGCAGGAGTACCCGGCGCGCGTAGAGCTGATCAGCGAATACAGACAGGTGTGCTCGGACCTGCAGGCAGAGGTCGTCGTCCTCCTCACGCTCACAGATGAGCGACTATTTTCATAAGATTGAGGGCGCCCGCCTCTTGCAAGTATATTTTCGATTGGAAATGTGGATTCAATTGTCTTTAGCGAACGAGAAGCGCCGATGAAGTTCCGCCTCTTCGCAGGTGCAAGTTTTTTCTTGCTTGGGGAACGCAAGACTATCTTTGACGAAGCGTCCCAGCAGATTTTCCAACTCAATGAGTTGAGCGCCTTTCTTACCTGCCTCCTCGCCGAGCCCGCGCGGGCGTATCAGTTGGAAGACGCCCTGGTGGCACGGGGCCTAAGCCGAGCGCGTGCGCACGCGTCGGTGCAAGACTACCTGGCGTATTTGTCACGATGGAATCTGCTGGAGATCATGTTTGATGAGCACGAGGGCAATCCACTAGACACCCAGACATTTGATTTCGAAGGTACTGCCGTATCGCTCGCCTTTTATGATCAAGAGCTTCGCGACCTCGTTGTCCCGATTTTCGCCCACAATAGGGCAGATGCTGCTACCTCACACACGGCTGCGTACGACGTCGCGCGTTTTGGCAAGCGCGTATGCATCAGCCGACATCGTTCCTCGGGCATGATTGTTGCTGGCTTGGAGGTTGCCCCAGCGATCAAGGCGCTCGTGACAGACGACATTCTTGCTAACCTTGGCCTGAATGTCGCACTTCACGCGGCATTGCTCGTCAAGAACGGCAAAGGCCTCTTGATCTGTGGCGCGGCGGGGGCCGGCAAGACGACACTCGCCATGGCATTGCTCGCGGCAGGTTTCACCTACGGCGGAGATGATATCGCGCTTATGGATGAAGATGGCCTGCTCGTGGGAGTGCCCTTCTCGCCCGCGTTGAAGCAGGGGTCTTGGGGGCTGCTCGGCCACATGTCGGATGCAATTCTAGCAGCGCCAATCCATAGGCGGCTCGACAATAAGCGTGTGCGCTATCCGACAGGGCTGCCCTATGCTGCAGACGAGCGGGTTCAGCCTGCAGCTGTCGTGCTGATCCGCCGTCGTCGCTCCGGGCGGCCAGTCGAGGTTTGCGACGTTGAGCCCATACGTGCCCTTACGGAACTACTGGCCGGTGCGCACACGCCAGAGCGTCGCCTCGCCTTGCCGCAGTTTCAGCGGCTCCTCGATATGGTTTCACAGGCGCGCACCGTCGAGCTGACCTACTCTTCCCTCGATAGAGCCGTGGAGACATTGAGGCGCCTTCATGACAGGCAATAACTGGCGCGATCTGGTTACGCTCGCCTCCTGCCTCAACGGGCAGATACCGAAAGAGGCGAACTGGGACGGGATCGTAGCCCTTGCGAACAGGAGCCTGACGATCACCTCACTTGCAGGCGTGGCGAAGGACGCCAAACCCCACTTGCCGGAGGATCTATCCAACTATCTGTCGATGATATACCGGCGAAACACTGAGCGAAATTGCAGACTGAAGGCTCAGCTGGGCGAGGCGGCCGCATCTCTGAACGAGATCGGTATAGAGCCCGTCGTGCTGAAGGGAACGGCCATCCTTGCGAGTGCGGCCCCTGAAGCGCTTGGGGCACGGCTCCTGACCGATTTGGACATTCTTGTCCGCCCCCAGGATATGCGAGATGCATCAAAAGCACTGTGCCGTCAGGGATATGAGGTCGCGCTATCTTCCGGTGAAGGTTCCTGGCCAGGGAACGCGGAATATCATCTCCCGGTCGTCCTGATCCGTCCAACGGATGTCGGAAGCATTGATCTTCAGTGTCGACCGAAAGGGCCGGCCTCCTTCGGCGACGCGGAATGGCTTTATGGCGATAGTTGCGTGGTCGTTATTGGCGAAGGCCGTGTGCGCGTTCCAACGGCGTTTGCGCAGATCATTCTTTTAATTCTTCACGATCAGTTTCAAGATGGTGACTATTGGCGCGGGCTACTCGACCTGCGCCATCTGCTGGACATAGCAACGCTTGCCCGCGCGTCATCGGTCGACTGGAACGGACTTAAAGCGCTTTTCGCGAACGGCTATGAGAGGAACGCAGTCGAGACCCAAATCGTAACAGCCGCCGCGCTTTTCGGCCTTGACCGAACGGCTATTGGCGGAGTGGGATCGACGGCCAGGATCCAGTTTGCCCGGCGGCGATTTCAGCTCGGCTGTGGCTACCTGAGGCCTCCGCTCACGCTCCTCACTCTCATGTCGGAAGTTACCCACTATCGTTCCTGGGATCGTTTCGGGGGCGAGCCTTATCCTTCTATGCGCCGGGAGCTTGTGCGAAAGGCTCGCGAATTGCGGCGCAACTTCCGCGCGAAGCCTCCCGGAAAACTGTAGCCGATTGGGGGGGCCTGTCGGGTTTGCAACCGAGCATTGACCGTGGGTAGATACGCGGAGTGCACCCCAGTTATATCTAAAGATATATGGATAACTCGTAGCTTTTAATGTAAAAGTAGTTATCTCTAATATAGGTGACATCCGTTGGACGGGTGGGAGGGCAGATGGCCGAAGAAATCAACCAATCACGAAGTGACCACGATCGGCGCGAGTTTCTGAAGGGCTGCGGTCGATTTGCGGTCGTAACCCCACCAGTCGTCACAATGCTTCTGTCAACTAGCCTGACGTCGCAAGCGATTGCCTCTTCCGGTGGTGGCGGTGGCGGCAGCAAAGGAAACAATGGGTGGGGTAACGGCCCGAGTTCGACAAATAAAGGAAGCAGCCACGGGCGTGGTGTTTCGCAAGGGGGGCCGGGTGCCGGTCAATCGCAGAGCAGCAGCAAAATGAACGGACGTCCTTAGACCACATTTAGCTCGTCGTGAGTTCATGAGATGAAGCGGCGGTCACGCCGGTTGCCGCCCACGCCGCGGCAGTTGTGGCGCGGGAGTCCCACTTGGCAATCGGACTTTCCAAACGCAGCTTGAAAAGGTGTCTGCAATGAGAACTGGTTGGGCAGCATGCCAATCAGGGGGAATTTTTGTTGGCATATGCATCACCCCCAAGTGAGCGGATCCAAGCGCAGATAGAAGGCAAGGCGCTCACGATCAGGAGCGTCGATCCCCAAACTTGTGAACAGGATATCGAAAGCGCGCTTTGCTTCCGCTGGGGAAGCCCAGTTCTCGTCAGCGTTGGCGATCATCAGCGTCAGATCTGCATAGCGGTCCGCTTTTCCAAGTCGGTCAAGGTCAATCAGACCTGTACATTGCAGAGTTTCGGCGCTTACCATAAAATTCGGCATGCAGGGATCACCATGGCAAACCGTCAATTCGGTGCTTTCTTGCTCGAGACGTACCGTTAGCTCTCGTTCGATCCGAGCTAAGAGATCGGGCTGCGGCGTATGCTTGTCCTCGTCTGGTAAGAAGTCAGGATTAACGGCATTGCGGGAAACCACATCGACAGCGCGTGCCAACATTCCTGACAACCTACGCTCAAACGGGCATTCCTCTGGCGACAGGCCGTGAACAGCGTTAAGTTGCTCCACCATCGACGGCCATGCCTTGAGCAAGTCGGATCCTGAAAGATCTGCTGCCGGCACTCCGGGGATTGCCGTCATCACCAGGCACGCGCCTTCCTGTTCTTCCCGCCAACTGATTACTTCGGGACAAGCCACACCTCGGCCTTGCAGCCAAATGAGTCGGTCGCGCTCCCCGGCAAGTTCGGTGCGATGAGCTGCAGCAGCAATTTTTGCGTATGCCTGCGCATTGGCACGCTGAAAAACGATATTGCCGGATTCTCCACCTCTGAATGGCAACCAGTTCGAGTGCAGTTTTTCAAGAAAGACAAAAGCCAGATCCAACTGAGGCTCCTTTGATTTGGCTGTAAATCGCCCCCCTCGACGGGATCACTAGGCACAATTCTCGCGCATGCTGAATCTCGCCACCGAAATACTCTTGCGAAACCTGCCGCTTGAGACCCACTGTACGTTCGGTGCTTTACCATTGGCGTTCACTCTCTAAGAGCCTGGCGGCAGGTTGCTTGACGCAACCATTCGGCGTTGAAACCGCCTGCGCTTAGGGTACGCTCCAACTCAGCATTGGAAGCGAGATACTGACGTGGCTCATCGCGTGCGAATGACTTTGAAGATAGCGCAATGCTCCTCCGCGCCGTACCCTGCCTCCGCAGCGCTGCGAAAGAGATCAGCAGCAAATTCGGGAAACGCGGAACTGATGTTCAAATCATCCGCAATCTCCACGAGCCGGGAAATGTCCACACCAACTGACCTTATGGTGCTTTGAGGATCAGCGAATCTGCTCCCTGAAATAGCTCTCCCCATGTGGCGCACATCGTCTGCAAACATTGGTGACAGGGCAGCGATAGCTTCGCCAAACTCAGCGACGTCCATTCCTTCTGCCGCGTACATTGCCGCACCATGGCTGAAGCCAATCCAGTGTGCGGCGAAGTAGGAAAGGGCCGCATTGAAGAGAATCTTTGCACGCCCAATGTCTGTTCCGACGTGAGAGAGATTTGGAGCGAGCAGTTTCAAGATTTGCGCGATCGGGGTTAAGACACTTTCTCGCCCGGCGATAACAATGGAGGCGTCAGGTCCACCGATCTGATCGGGCCAGGCCGAAATTGCGCCGTCAAGATAGCTTCCTCCACGGGCCTCGACCCACTGCCCGAGATTGCGCGCTTGTTTCGGCGTGCCCGACGTGAGTTGGACGAGGGTCTTTCCTTCAATCAAATCAGTAGCGTGTGCTTCATCAAGGACGATCGACGTTGCAGCATAGTCTGAGAGGCAGACGATGAGCGTGTTGCTGTCAGCAATAGCAGCGGCTGGCGTTTCCGCCTTCAAGGCGCCGATGCGCTCAAGAGCGTCCGTTTTGCCTTGGCTTCGGTTCCAGACGGTGACGCTTTTGCCGGAGGTCACAAGGGCCTTGGCAAGCGCACTGCCCATATGTCCCAGCCCGATCACGGCTATGTCACTCATCACGTCATCCTTGACTAAGATGCTACATTTTGTAACTTACAGATGGTAGGATCCTGCGCAAGAGGGAAATGTGAAGCTCAAGAGAGATATGCGTCGCGAACAGATGCTCGATGTCGCGATGGAAATCGTCCGCAATCAGGGTGCGGATGAACTGACGCTCGGGACCTTGGCCGGAAAAGCAGGGGTCAGTCGCCCAATTGCTTACGAACACTTTTCTACCCGGGCCGGCCTCTTGGTGGCGCTGTTCAAGCGGTTGGAGGACAACTATGTCCACTGGCTCCGCTCTGCTCTCCGTGAAGCGCCAACTGACCTCACCGCCGTAGCTGACGTCATCAGCGATGCGTATTTCAAGTGCCTTGCCCAGTTTGGTCCAGAAGCTCTCGCAATCTCCGCCGCACTAAAAGGGACAGAGGAGATGGCCGCACAGCAACGGCTCATGCTCAACGTATACGTCGAGCTGATGTGTGACGCGCTTCGGCCGTTCTCCGGCCTAGAAGATGAGCGCTTGCGCCCTGTGTGCGTCGGTCTTCTAGGCGCAGCGGAGGCCCTTGCCTCCGAGGCACAAGCCGGCGCGATATCCCAGCAGATAGCCACGTCCGTATTAACGTCACTCATCGTAAGGGCTGTGGCTGATAGGCCCCACAAAGCTGGGTAACGTTCCTGTCGCAAAGCCCGGGAAAGAACGATGAACTTTGACAAGGTGCCCAGAAGGGCACGCAGGGTCTGCCCGATCCCTGGCGCGGCCGGGCAGGTGAGACGTAGGCGCTGCATGAAAGCCGCACGACCATTCCGCAGCGAAGAAGGGGTATCACTTGTTGGAACGCTCCTACGGGTCGTTCCACCGCTCGATCCCGTTACCGTCGGGCGTCGACGCGGACAAAGCCGCCGCCCAGTTCCAGAACGGCGTCCTGACCGTGACGCTTCCAAAAACGGAGGAAGCGCTGTCGCGTATTAGGAAGATCGAGGTGAAGGCGACCTGACATCGACTTCACGGTGGTGAGATGCGGCGGGACACGGTACGACACCGTGTTGATGGCTGCAAACGCTGACATCGGGCCGCCGTGGACATCCTTTGCCGGCTAGAATGAAATCCAGATGAACGGGCCGCTTATCACCCCTGATTTGGAAGCCCTTGAACACAAGAGACAAAACTATATAGAAGGTGCTCCCGGTGTATAAGGAGATTTGAAATCAAGAAGTTGGTTCAATTCGCTATTGTCATTTTCCTGGCGGTAGTGGTGATGTTTGGTGGGCGCTGGTACATGTATGTCGCGTTTGGCGAAAGCCCTTATGACGAAGTAGGGATCGCGCTGAACGGCTATATGCCGCTCCCCTTGCGGAGCTGGGGCTGCCATAAAATACAGTCGAGGTTCGAAGGAAAACTTCCGCCCTACGGGTGCAGTGGACCTGATGGACGCAGCTGGCTCTGACTGAAAGTTTGAGCCTACGCGGTGCGGCTCGATCGTGGTCGCGCCGCTTCGACTAGCACGCAGCCGATCGGCATCACGCCCGCTACGGCCACCACCAAGATTGCCGAGCCGAAACCTGTGCGAACTTGCGGCACTGCTCGGTCGACGACGTCGGTACAACCGATCCTGCCGTGAACAAGTAGGCCACGGCCTGGACACCAGCGTACAGGACGCTTAGAATCTGACCTGAAAGCTGTCTGCCGTCGCGCGGGCTTGCTGAACAGCTACGGAGCTGATCCGTCGCCGCTGCGATGCTGGTGCTGCTGTATGACCTCGTTGGCAGAAATTCTATTCGAAACATCCCGAAAGAGAGGCGCTTCTTAGTGGCAATCCCGGGCCGGCCTCCATCGCAAATCAACATCCCTGCCTCTATTTTAACTTGCATGGATGACTTTAGCCGTACTAAAGTTTCTTCAGGTCAAGAAGATGCGGAAGACAACATGAGTTCCAATGATCGGGAGGCGCAGCAGAAGGGCTCTGAGAGGTCCCTTCTTTTTCCACCTGCCGTTTCACTAGGGCGTGCGCTTCGCCAGCGACGTAAAGAGATCGGCAAGACGATGAGGCAGGTTGCACGCGAGGCCGGCCTCAGTGAGGGCTTTATCAGCCAGATAGAGCGCGGTCTTTCCACGCCCTCGTTGATCTCGCTTTGCAACCTTGCCTCCAGTTTGGATACCAGTGTTGAGGCTTTTCTGCCGCAAGCGCCGCAGCGCAGCAACTCCATGGTCTCGCATGCTAGCGAGCGGCACAGCTACAGCATTGAGGCGGAAGAACGAGTGTACCAACTATTGCAGCGCGGTTTTCCAGGGGCGAAACTCAATAGTTGTATCACGCATATGCCTCCCGGCTATGTCTCCGATGTGACGCGTCACGAGGGCGAAGACTTCCTTTATGTCATCGAGGGTGAGATGCACTACGAGGTCGGCGATCGCGAGTATCTGCTCACGGCAGGGGACACACTACACTTTCCCGCATCGCTGCCACACAGGGCACGCAATGTCGGTTCCGGCGAGGCGCGGGAACTTTGGGTTGGCACGACGCGGATCATACCGGAGCGGTGATGGGGTCGGAACAGCCACTTCAGTTCTCCCAGAAATTGTCACAAGACCGATTGACAAGAGCCGCCTAAAAACTTTAGCCTGACTAAAGTTCCGGGATGGAGTGGTGGAGGTCACTTCAAGGCGGGGCGCTTCGTCGGTGCGGTATCTGCGTCACAGGACCGGGGCGGAAGCGGACAGGCATTTCAAAACAACGCAACGCGGGGCAGGCGGTGACAGGTGAAACCCTTCACGCCTGAAGGAGGAAAAATGCGCGTGAAAAAATTGATCAACGGCGCGGCGCTCGTGCTGGCGTTGGCGACCGGCCAGGCCCTGGCCGAAACGCCGAAGAACACGCTCGTCGTAGCTGATGCCATCGACGATATCATCACGCTTGATCCGGGCGAGGTGTCGGAGGTTGGCGGCGTGCTTGCGGCAAATCAGATCTACCAGCCGCTTTTGACTGCAGCGACCGACGATTCTAGCAAGATCATCGGCGTGCTCGCCGAAAGCTGGACGGCGTCGCCGGACGGCAAGACCCATACCTTCAAGATGCGTCCGGGGCTGAAGTTCGCCTCCGGCAATCCGGTGACGGCGAGGGATGCGGAATATTCGCTGCGCCGCGTCGTGCAGATGAAGTCGCGCTCTGCCTTCATCCTCACCCAGTTTGGCTTCACGCCTGAGAACGTCAAGGATCGCATCAAGGCGACTGACGACATGACGCTGGTCATCGAGATCGGCGACACCTATGCGCCGTCGTTCCTCTATTACTGTCTGTCTTCCTATGTCGGCGGCATCGTCGATTCCAAGCTGGTGCAGGAGCACGAGGTCAATGGCGACTTCGGCAATGGCTGGCTGAAGGTTGAGAATTCCGCCGGTTCCGGCCCGTATGTGCTGACGCGCTGGGAGCCCAAGCAGTCGATCATGTTGACCCGCAATCCCAACTATACCGGCGAGACCGGAGGCCTGGAGCGGATCTTCCTTCAGCATGTTCCCGAAAGCGCCGCGCAGCGCCTGTTGCTCGAAAAGGGCGACATCGACATAGCCAACAAACTCGGCCCGGATGATTTCGGCGCTATCGAGGAGAACCCGGACGTCGGCTTCGTCGACGGTCGTTCCGGAACCATCTACTACATGGGCTTGAACGTCAGGAACGAGCACCTGGCCAAGCCCAAGGTCGTGCAGGCGCTGAAGTATCTGGTCGACTACCAGGGCATCGCTGACACGATCTCGCGCGGCACGGTGGAAGTCCACCAGACGCTGGTGCCGAAGGGCTTCCTCGGCGAAATCGACTACAATCCGTACAAGCTCGATATCGAGAAGGCGAAGGCGCTGCTGGGCGAGGCCGGAATTTCGGGTGAGTTGACGCTGGATACCGTTGTCTGGAACACACCGCCCTACACCGACTTCGCCCAGGCGATCCAGGCGACCATGGCGCAGGCCGGCATCAAGCTGAACCTTGAAGTGGTCGACGGCCAGCAGTGGCTGGAACGCTATCGCTCGTCAAACCTCGACATCTGGCTCGGCCTGTGGGGCCCGGACTATCCCGACCCGCACTCCAACGCCAAGGCCTTTGCCGTGAACAAGCAGGACGCACCGGACGGTTCCGCTGGCCTTGCCGATCGATTTGGCTGGAACGCTGGAAGCCTGTCGCAGGAGGCGATGGCGGCCGTGCGCGAGCAGGATACGGACAAGCGCCGGGTGATGTATGAAACCCTGCAGAAGGCACACACCGACACCTCGCCCTTCCTCTACATGTTCCAGCAGGTCCGAAAGGTCGGCGTGCGCAGTTCGATCAAGGGGGTCGTCCTCGGGCAGACCTTCGCCGACGACCGCTACTGGAACGTAACGAAGTAGCCGTTCGAACCCATGTTTCGGCAGCGAACGGGGCTCCGGCGCCGGTCGCGGCCGAGATCAATCGCATTAGATCAAACGGAGTGGTTCGTGCCGGCAGTTCTCATCAACCGGGTTCTCGGTGTCACCGGCCGGATCCTCACGCTTCTCCTCACCGTGGGCATCACGCTCATTGGCCTGGTCGCACTCACCTTTTGCATCGGCCGCGTTGTGCCGATCGATCCGGTCCTGTCGGTGGTCGGACAGAAGGCAAGCGAGGAGGTCTACCAGCGCGTCTTCCTCGAAATGGGCCTCGACAAGCCGCTCTGGCAGCAGTTCCTCGTCTATGCCGGAAAGCTCGTTCGGGGCGATTTTGGCATCTCATTCGTGACGAACCGGCCCGTGCTCTCGGACCTTGCCGGCTTCTTTCCCGCGACGTTGGAGCTTGCGACGCTCGGCCTTCTCGCCGGCACACTCATCGGCGTGCCGGCTGGCGTGGCCGCTGCCTATTGGCACGACAAATGGCCCGACTACGTGATCCGCTTTGTCGGCCTCATTGGCTATTCCGTGCCGATCTTCTGGCTTGGGCTGGTCGGTCTCTTCGTCTTTTATTCCCGGCTCGACTGGGTGTCTGGTCCTGGCCAGATCGACGTCTTCTATCAGGGCATCGTCAAACCGGTGACCGGTTCGCTGTTGATCGACTCGCTTCTATCAGGCGAGTGGGAAGTCTTCGGCAATGCCTTGAGCCATATCGTTCTGCCGGCAGCGCTGCTGGGCTACTACAGCCTTGCCTACATCTCCCGCATGACGCGCTCGATGATGCTCGACCAGCTGTCGAGGGAATATGTGCTGACGGCCCGCCTCAAGGGGGCGACTGAATATCGCGCGGTGATGCTGCATGCGCTGCGAAATGCCGCCATACCGCTCGTCACGGTGATCGCACTTTCCTACGGCGGCCTGCTGGAAGGCTCCGTGCTCGTCGAGACGGTCTTCGCCTGGCCGGGCATCGGCAACTACATAGCCTCATCACTCTTCAGGGCCGACATCAACGCCGTGCTCGGCGGCACAGTGCTGGTCGGCGCCGTGTTCATCCTGCTCAACATGGTCTCGGACGTCGTCTACCAGATGCTCGATCCGCGCTCCAACCTTCGCCGCCGGTAGGAGGCCACCATGACCGCCATCAATCTCACCCATGCCGAGACCCGCCGCCAGCTTCGGCGCGCGCGCCTCGGTGAATTCACCAAATTCGCCCGCCGTTTTGCCGGTAATCCGCTTGGCATGATCGGCCTTGCCATCCTCGGTGTGCTCATGGCGAGCGCAGTCTTTGCGCCACTTCTCGCGACCCATGATCCCTACCTGCCCGATCTCGTGCATCGCCTTTCGCCGCCGAGCTTTAAGAATTGGCTCGGCACGGACGAGCTGGGTCGTGATATCTTCTCCCGCATGCTCTACGGCGCCCGGCTGACACTGCTCATCGTGGGGCTGGTCGTGGCGACATCTGCACCGATCGGCCTCATTATCGGCGCGGTGGCGGGAACGTCGGGCGGCTGGGTCGATGCGGTGTTCATGCGCATCACCGACGTTTTCCTTGCCGTCCCGAAACTGCTACTGGCGCTTGCATTTGTTGCCGCGCTCGGGCCTGGGATCGTCAATGCGGCGCTGGCGATCACGCTCACCGCCTGGCCGCCCTATGCGCGGCTGGCGCGGGCTGAAGCACTGATCGTGCGCGACAGTGACTATGTCAACGCCGTCAGGCTGGCCGGCGGGTCAGAGTTCCGCGTCGTCTTTCGCCATATCATGCCGATGTGCCTCTCCTCGGTTATCGTGCGCATGACGCTCGACATGGCCGGCATTATTCTGACGGCCGCTGGTCTCGGCTTCATCGGCCTTGGCGCGCAGCCGCCGCTGCCGGAATGGGGCGCAATGATCTCGACTGGCCGCAAGTTCATTTTCGATCAATGGTGGGTGGCAACGATGCCTGGTCTTGCGATCTTCATCGTTAGCCTCGGCTTCAACCTTCTGGGCGATGCCATGCGCGACCTGCTCGACCCGCATTTGAGGAGGCGCGCATGAGCGAGACGCTTGTCACCGTGGAAAACTTGCGCATCGCCTTTGCCGGCGAGGGCCGCACAATGATCGAGGCGGTTAAGGGCGTCTCCTTCGAAGTCGGCCGGGAAAAGCTCGGCATCGTCGGCGAAAGCGGCTCGGGAAAAAGTCTCTCCAGCCGCGCTCTGATGGGCGTTCTGCCGGAGCATGCGCGCGTCTCGGCTGATGTGATGTCCTTTGACGGCATCAACCTGCTTACGGCTTCGCCGCGCGTACGTCGGCAGTTGCGTGGCAATCGCATGGGCATGATCCTGCAGGATCCGAAATTCTCGCTCAACCCGGTCATGTGTGTCGGCAAGCAGATCGCCGAGGCGATCCGGCTCGGTGCCCGATCGCTGCCGGCAGCAAAGGTGCGACAGAAAGTGCTTGACGTGTTGGAGGCGGTGCATATCCGCGCGCCGGAGCGCGTCTACGACCTCTATCCACACGAACTCTCTGGCGGCATGGGCCAGCGGGTGATGATCGCCATGATGGTGGTGCGCGAGCCGGAACTGCTGATCGCTGACGAACCCACCTCCGCCCTCGACGTTACCGTGCAGTTGCAGGTGCTCGAGATCATGGACGAACTGGTCAGGCGCCGCGGCATGGGCCTTGTCTTCATCAGCCACGACCTCAATCTCGTCTCGCGTTTCTGCGACCGGGTCCTCGTCATGTACGCCGGCCGGATCGTCGAGACGCTGGATGCGCGGCGCATGCACGAGGCGGTCCATCCCTATACGCGGGGCCTGCTCGCCTGCCTGCCCGCCATCGACGGGCCGCTGACACCACTGCCAACTCTCGCGCGCGACGCAAGCTGGGGAGAGGCCCGCCCATGATCCGCATCGACAATCTCAGCGTCCATTTCGGCAGCGCCGTCGCGGTGCAGAACGTCAGCCTCTCAGTGGAGAGCGGCGAGAGTTTCGGTCTCGTCGGCGAAAGCGGCTCGGGCAAATCGACCGTCTTGCGCACAGTCATGGGTCTCAATCGCCATTGGACCGGTGATATCCACATCGGCGGTATAGATCGGCGCAAGGGAAGGCGGCGCGACCTCGTGCGCGTGGCGCAGATGGTGTTCCAAGATCCCTATGCCTCGCTTCATCCCCGCTACACGGTCGGCCAGGCCATCGCCGAGCCGATGCTGATCAACCGCATGTCGGATGTGGATGCGCGCACGGTCGAGTTGCTGGAGATGATCGGGCTGACGGCGGCACACCGGTTTCGCTTCCCGCACGAACTTTCCGGCGGCCAACGCCAGCGCGTGGCGATCGCCCGCGCACTGTCGCTATCCCCAAGGGTGCTCCTGCTCGATGAGCCGACTTCGGCCCTCGACGTTTCGGTCCAGGCTGAAATCCTCAACCTCCTGAACCGCCTTCGTCGTGAACTTAAGCTGACCTTTGTCATCGTCAGCCACGATCTCGCGGTCATCTCCTATATGTGCGATCGATTGATGGTGATGCAGAACGCCCGTGCAGTCGAAACGCTGACGCGCGCGCAATTGCGCGCCGGCGACATGCAGCACGGCTATACCCGCACACTCTTTCGCGCGAGCCATCGCGATCGTACGGTTGGGCGCGCTGCGGCCGAAGCTGGTTGTTGAGGATGAGCGCTCTGCGGCGTTTTTGCCAAAGCTCGTACAGAATGTGTTCGTCTCATCCAGGCGTTGGCAGCCGCCGGCATTGCCGTAGTGTTGGTCGTCCTGATCAGATCGCGTCAGCCGCATGCCACACGGTTTCAAGACGTTGAACCTGGTGAAGCAGCGCCTTGCAGAGCCAACGCCGGTCGCCTTCGCCATGATCCCGTCAGTCCCGGCGGCATGACGACAGATGTTATGGTTCGACAGCGCCTAGCAGAGGCGGCTTCCGGCACAGCGAAAACTGCATCCTGTTGCGTGATGAGAGCAACAGCTTTTCCCGTTTCGGGCAGCCAAAGAGAACGTCATTCCTATAATCTATAAAAATTATGTATTTAATGTATTGATGTGATCAACCGTGGTGGAACTGCAAACCATGCCCTATCTGCTCAGCCTTCTCGACAAGAGCCCGGTCGATCCTGGTGGCACGCCGACACAGGCGCTGCATGCGACGGCTAACCTTGCTGCCAAGGCTGAAGAATGGGGCTACCACCGCTTCTGGGTCGCCGAGCACCACAACATCGCCGGCCTCGCGAGTTCCGCACCTGAGATCTTGATCGCTCATCTCCTCGCCAAGACGTCGAAGATCCGTATCGGTTCCGGCGGCGTCATGCTGCAGCACTATAGTGCCTACAAGGTCGCCGAGACGTTCAACCTGCTTGCCAGTCTCGCACCGTCCCGGGTCGATCTCGGTGTCGGCAAGGCACCCGGTGGTTTTCCGTTTTCGACCAGGGCGTTGCAGGTTGGCGTTGATCCGGCTTTGCGGCCGAGCTTTCCCGAGCAGCTGGCCGACCTCAACCGCTACTTGCTGGCAGGAGGTAGCGAAGCTTCGGAGCTGTTGGCGACGCCGCTGCCGCCGGTCGCACCGGACCGTTTCTTGCTGGGAGCAAGCGTCGATAGCGCATTGCTCGCTGCCGAAAAGGGCTGGAAGCTCGTCTTTGCCGGTCACCTCAACGGTGATCCGGAAAACCTGCAGAGAACCTTCGACGCCTATGACCGCGCAACGAACGGCGATCGGCCGCTTCTTGCTCTTGCAGCTTTCGCGGCCGAAAGCGAACAGCGGGCGCGCGAGCGCGTCGCGGACCTGAAAATCTTCAAGGTGCTGCTTGCAAATGGCCAGAGCGTCAATGTCGGCAGCGAGGAGCAAGCTGCCGAATTCGCCCGCCAGGCCGGCATCGCCGACTACCGCGTCGAAGAGAAGACGCCGAGCGTGCTCACCGGTACTTCGCGCCAGGTTCGCCAGGAACTCGATGATCTGCACCGACGCTACGGCATCAAGGAATTCGTCATCGACACCCCCGCAGTCAGCGCCAGCGAGCGCTTCGCCTCGATCGAACTCATCGCGCGCGAACGGGTTTCGCTCGCCGCCTGAATTTTCCCTGAAGGATTTGCCATGACCAAGAAGAACGTGACTTTCGGTATCATGCTGCAAGGGCCGGGCGGGCACATGAACGCCTGGAAGCATCCAAGCGGCCCGGCGGACGCAAGCGTCAACTTCGACTTCTTCGTCGAAACGGCGCGAAAGGCGGAGGCCGCCGGCATCGCCTTTGCCTTCGTTGCCGATGGCCTCTACATCAACGAGCAGTCGATCCCGCATTTCCTTAACCGCTTCGAGCCGCTGACCATCCTGTCGGCGCTCGCCGCTTCGACGTCTAAGATCGGCCTGGTCGGCACGGTTTCGACCTCCTACAGCGACCCGTTCACCATCGCTCGCCAGTTTGCCTCGCTCGACCTCTTGAGCGGTGGCCGCGCCGGTTGGAATGCGGTGACATCGCCGCTCGAAGGCTCCGGCCGCAACTACGGACGCGAACATCCGGAACATGAGCTGCGTTACGAGATCGCCGACGAGTATCTCGATGCGATCAAGGGGCTGTGGGACAGTTGGGACGATGATGCCTTCGTGCGTGACCGGACAACCGGCGTTTACGCCGACAAGACGAAGCTGCGTCGGCTCAACCACAAGGGACGGTTCTTCCGGATCGAAGGGCCGCTCAACATCGAGCGCTCCAGGCAGGGACAGCCGGTGGTGTTTCAGGCAGGCGCCTCCGATTCCGGCGTCCGGCTTGCGGGTAAACATGCCGATGCCGTCTTCACCAATGGCGGCCCGATCGAGGACGCCAGGACATTCTACAAGCAGGTCAAGCAAAGTGCTGTGGCGCAGGGACGCAGCGCTGCGGAGATCGGCATCTTCCCGGGCATCGGCCCGATCGTCGGGGCTACGGCCGAGGAGGCGGAGGCGAAGTACCGCGCGATCCGTGATCTCGTGACGATCGAGGAGGCGTTGCTCTATCTCGGTCGCTTCTTCGATCATCACGACTTCAGCGCCTATCCGCTGGACGCGCCGTTTCCGGATATCGGGGATGTCGGCAAGAACAGTTTTCGGGCGACGACCGATCGCATCAAGAAGACGGCGCGCGAAACCGGAGCGACCCTGCGCGAGATCGCGCTCGATGTCGCAACCCCGAGAACTGCCTTCATCGGCACGGCCGAACATATCGCCAAGGAAATCATCCGCTGGATCGACGAGGATGCTGCCGACGGCTTCATCCTCGGCTTCCCGGTGATTGCCGAAGGTCTCGCCGATTTCGCCGCGCATGTGCTGCCGATCCTGGAGCGTCGTGGCTATTTCAAGCCGAGGCTCGAGGGCGAAACACTGCGCGATCATCTGGGGCTCTCCTATCGCGAGAGCCGCTACGCCGCCCCGGCGGCGGATGTCGCGCGCGGAAGGGCCGTCGGGGCCTGACGGCGTCGGCGGAGACGGACCCATGAACCTCATCCTCACCGATACCCAGAGATCTGCCGCCGTCGAACGTGGCCTTGCCACCTTCATCGACGAGATCGTCGCGATAAGGCGCGACCTCCACCAGCACCCGGAACTCGCTTTCCAGGAAAAGCGCACCAGCAGCGTGGTCGGCGATCTACTCGCCTCCTGGGGGTATGAGGTCAGCCGCGGTATCGCCGGAACCGGTATCGTCGCCACGCTCCGGGGTGGACAAGGCGAGAAGGCGATCGGTCTGCGCGCGGACATGGACGCGCTGCCGATCGAGGAAGCGACCGGGCTAGCCTATGCCAGCCGCCACAAGGGGGTCATGCACGCCTGCGGCCATGATGGGCATACGGCGATCCTGCTCGCCGCTGCCCGGTTTCTCGCGACCGAGGGGCGTTTCGACGGCACGTTGAGGCTGATCTTCCAGCCGGCCGAGGAAATCGGCGCGGGCGCCCGCAAGATGCTGTCGGAGGGCCTGTTTGAACGCTTCCCCGTGGACGCGGTTTTCGGCCTGCACAACTGGCCGGGGGTGACGGCCGGCCGTTTCGGCTTCGTCTCCGGGCCGGCCATGGCCTCTGTCGATCAGGCAAACATTATCATCGTCGGCAAGGGGGGACATGGGGCCGAGCCGCATCTGACTGTCGATCCGGTGCTGGCGACGGCATCGCTGATCACTGCGCTGCAAAGCCTGGTGTCGCGCAATGTTGATCCGCAGGACATGGCCGTCGTCACGGTCGGCTCCATTCACGGTGGCCAGGCATCGAACGTCATACCCGAGAGCGTTTCGCTGAAGCTCACTCTACGCGCCTTCGACGGCGATGTCCGGCGCCTGCTCGGGGAACGTGTCCAGGCACTGGCGCGGGCACAGGCCGAGAGCTTCGGTGCAAAGGCTGAGGTCGACTACAAGCTGGGCTTTCCGGCGCTGGTCAACCACCCGGACGAAACGGCCTTCGCCCGCAACGTGGCGCTCCAGGCTCTTGGCCCCGAGGCGGTCGTCGCCGACTTCAGGCCGCGCACCGCCAGCGAAGACTTCGCATTCTTCCTGGAGGAGAAGGCCGGCAACTACGCCTTCGTCGGCAACGGCGACAGCGCGTCCCTCCACAGCGCTCAATACGACTTCAACGACGCGATCATCGCACCGGCGGCCCGCTACTGGGTTCGGCTGGTGGAAACCTTCCTCGCATGACGACCATGGGATGGCGAAAGACATGAGCGACACGTTTCTCTACACCACACCCCTCGATCCGCGTGCCAAGCCGCTGATCGACGAACTTATCTTTGAGTATGACAGCCGCTACGGCACCTACTTCAGCGAAGAAGGGGCGGCCGCCGAGATGAATCGCTATCCGCCGGAAGATTTTGCGCCACCGCACGGCAACTTCGTGTTGTTGATCCGCGACGGGCAAGCGATCGGTGGCGGCGCCTTCAAGAACTACGACGACCGCACCGCCGAGTTCAAGCGCATCTGGACGCGGTCGGATTTGCGCCGCCAGGGTCTGGCGCGAAAGGTGCTGCTCGAGCTCGAAGCGCAGGCGGCGCGGCAAGGCTATTCACGCATCTATCTGACGACCGGATTTCGCCAGCCCGAAGCCGTCGGCCTCTACCTTGCAAACGGCTACACCGCGCTCTTTGACGTCAAGGCCGATCCCGAGGTCTACAAGACGCTGCCGTTCGAGAAGGACATCACGCATCTCCTCGTGTCGCTCGAGCTCATCGGCGACACGCCGCCGTCAAAGCCCCAAGCCGTGAACCACATCTAGCACCAACGGCCGCCTCAACAGATTTCAGGAGAGGAATCCATCATGGCAGTTCTGACCGATCTCGCCGGCGTGCCCGGCACCAGGCGGAGCAGCGAGCCGAACCCCGGCTACGCCCACTACCGCATCGTGCCGGCGCGCCACCCGGGGCGTGCGCTCGGGACGCTCTTTGCGGCTCTCGTCATTGCCGGCGTGCTTTATTCGGTCTTGACCAATCCGCGCTGGGGATGGCCGGTCTTCGCGCAGTGGTTTTTTGCCGAACCGGTCCTGGCAGGCCTCGGCCGCACCCTGCTTCTGACGGCGCTTGCGACCGTTTCCGGCTCGCTGCTTGGAACGGCGCTGGCGCTCGCCCGCGTATCGCGGTCGCCGCTGCTGTCGGGTCTTTCCTTCGGCTACATCTGGCTTCTTCGTTCCATCCCGCTGATCGTGCTGCTGCTGGTGCTCAACAATCTCGGCTATCTCTACGAGACGATCAGCATCGGCGTGCCATTTATCGACGCCGTGTGGTTCAACTACCCGACGACGCAGCTTCTCACCCCCTTTGCCGCGGCTTTTCTGGGGCTGACCCTTAACCAGGCTGCCTTCTTCGCCGAGATCGTGCGCGGCGGCATACTGGCCGTCGACCAGGGACAGCATGAGGCGGCAGCAGCTCTCGGCCTGCCTCGCCACCGCCAGGCCTTTCGCATCGTGCTCCCGCAGGCCATGCGCTCGATCCTGCCCACGGGCTTCAACGAGATCATCGGTCTGGCGAAGAGTACGTCGATGGTCTACGTCCTGGCGTTGCCCGAGCTCTTCTATACGGTCCAGGTCATCTACCGCCGCAATCTCGAAGTCATCCCGCTGCTGATGGTCGCGACCGTCTGGTACCTGGTTATCATGACCGGGCTGTCGATTGCCCAGCACTACATCGAGCGCTATTTTTCAAAGGGGGCTGTCCGCAATCCGGTGCCCCTGCCGTTCCAGGCGCTGATCGCACGTTTCCGCCGACCGTTGCCGGATGTCGCGCCCCAGACCACTGCAGTGGTCAAGACCGGCTTTCGCGACGCGCAGGCCTTCCGCTCCGGCGGTGCCGTGCATGTGCATGGCATCTCCAAGAGTTTCGGATCTCTCAAGGTTCTGGATGACGTCGAGCTGAACCTTAGGGCAGGCAGCGTCACCGCCATTCTCGGTCCCTCCGGTTCGGGCAAGTCCACGCTGCTTCGAACGATCAATCATCTCGAACGCGTCGACGACGGCTTCATCTCGATCGACGATGAACTCGTCGGCTACAACCAGAAGGGCGATACCCTCTACGAGCTCAAGGAAAAGGACATCCTGAAGCGTCGCGCCGATATCGGCATGGTGTTCCAGAATTTCAATCTTTTCCCCCACTTGACCGTTCTCGAAAACCTGATTGAAGCGCCGCTCTACGTGCGCGGCCTTGGGCGAGACGAGGCGGTACGCATTGCCCAGGAACTGCTCGCTCGCATCGGCTTGAGCGATAAGATCAATGCCTATCCGCGACAGCTCTCGGGCGGGCAGCAACAGCGCGTCGCGATCGCCCGTGCCTTGGCCCTCAAACCGAAGGTGCTGCTCTTCGACGAGCCGACCTCCGCACTTGATCCGGAACTCGTCGGCGAAGTGCTGGATGTGATCAAGGAACTGTCGCGAACCGGCACGACGTTGGTGATTGTCACCCATGAAGTCGGCTTTGCCCGGGAGGTTGCCGACACCGTGGTCTTCATGGAGGCGGGCCGGGTGCTGGAAGCAGGTCCGCCGGCCGAGATCTTCACGCATGCGAAACATCAGCGCACCCGCGAGTTCCTAGCGCGCGTTCTCTAAAGGACCCTGGCTGCCTGTCCCATAGGCGAGGTGTGCCGAAATAATCAACCAAGGATTGAAAAGGAGCAGAAAATGAGAATGCTTGACACTGCAAAGTTGCTGCTTGCTGGCGTCGTCACCGCTGCGACGCTCGGTATCGCCACGGCCTATGCCGAGGAAAAGTTTGACCTCAGCCCCGATACCTCCAACCGCATTCGTACCGAAAAGAACGAGGCGGCGGTCAAGGCGATCGCTCCCGACTTCAAGTTCGTCAACCCTGGCAAGTTCACCGTTGCCGTCAACCCGTGGGATCCGCCGATTGCGACCTATGCCTCCGACTCCAAGACCGTGGTCGGTGCCGATCCGGATATCGCTTCGCTTCTCGCCGACTCGTTCGGGCTTGAGCTGGAGCTTGTTCCCGTCGCCTGGGCGGACTGGCCGCTCGGCGTCAGCTCCGGCAAGTACGATGCTGTCATCAGCAACGTCACGGTGACGGAGGAACGCAAGGAGAAGTTCGATTTCTCCACCTACCGCAAGGACGTGCTCGGTTTCTTCGTCAAGTCTGACAGCAAGATCAACGAGATCAAGGAACCGAAGGACGTTGCCGGGCTCAAGGTGATCACCGGTGCCGGCACCAACCAGGAGAAGATCATCCTGGAGTGGGATAGGCAGAACGTCGCCGCCGGGCTGAAGCCGATCGAGGTGCAGTATTACGACGACCGCGCCGCCGGCGACTTGGCGCTTCAATCCGGGCGTGCCGATGTCGAGTTCAATCCCAACGCGACGAGAGCCTATGCCGCTTCGATCAAGAACGACACCAAGGTGGTGGGCATCGCCAGCGGTGGCTGGCCGCTGACCGCCGAAATCGCCGTCACAACGCGAAAAGGGGCGGGCCTTGCCGATGCCGTCACCATCGCGCTCAACGATCTCATCAAGAGCGGCAAATACGGCGAAGTGCTGAAGCGCTGGAGCCTCGGGGCCGAGGCCGTCGACGCGGCTCAGACCAACCCGCCCGGCTTGCCGAAGAGCGGTTCCTGATCCGACCTCAGCGGACCGGTGGCGTTGCCGCCGGTCCGGCTTCCGCACTTCATCCGGAGACCTACAGCATGAACGGCACGTCCCGCCTTCGCACTCTTCTTGCTGCCGCTGCGGCAGCTCTTCTTCATGTCGGCTCGGCGCAGGCCGATGCCGGCTTTGATCTCAGCCCCGAACAGTCCGGTCAAGTCCATGCCGTTCGCAATGAAACCGCGGTCGCGGCCATCCCCGCGGACTTCAAGTTTGTCACGCCAGGCAAGTTCACGGTCGCCGTCAGTCCGGGCGGGCCGCCGCTTGCCACCTATGCGACCGACGCACGCACGGTGATCGGCGCCGATCCGGAATATGCCGGTGCGGTCGCCAAAAGCCTGGGCCTCGAGCTTGAGCTTGTCCCCGTCGCCTGGATCGACTGGCCGCTTGGATTGACCTCCGGCAAATACGACGCAGTTATCTCCAATGTCGGCGTCACCGAGCAGCGTAAGGAGAAGTTCGACTTTTCGACCTATCGCCAGGGCCTGCATGGCTTCTTCGTCAAATCCGATAGCGGCATCACTTCGATCAAGGAGCCGAAGGATGCAGCGGGTCTCAGGATCATCGTCGGTGCCGGCACGAACCAGGAGCGCATCCTGCTCAAATGGAGCGACGAGAACGTTGCGGCCGGTCTGAAGCCGTTGGAGTTGCAATACTACGACGACGAGGCGACGAGCCTGGTGGCGCTTGCCTCCGGTCGCGCCGACGTCATCGTTCAGCCGCACGCGCAGCTCGTCTTCATTGCCGCCCGGGACAACAACATCAAGCGTGTCGGTACGCTAAGCGCTGGTTGGCCGGAGCGTTCGGACGTGGCGATCACAACGCGCAAGGGCAGTGGGCTCGCCAGCGCTCTGACGATCGCCACCAACGGTCTGATTGCGGATGGCACCTACGGCAAGGTTCTGGAGCGTTGGCACCTCCAGGAGGAAGCTTTGCCGAAATCCGAGACCAATCCACCCGGCCTTCCGAAATTCTAGGGAGCCTTGAAGTGACGCGAAACAAGATATCGATCAGTCATATCGGCTTCCTGAGCCCGGGCAATTACCCGGCGGACGACCCGTTGGATGGGCTGGAGAAGACCTTGGCGCTGCTGCAGTATGGCGAGGCGCTCGGTTTTGCCAGTGCCTGGGTGCGCCAGCGACACCTGGAGCCCGGCATATCGTCGGCGGCCGCTTTTCTCGCTGCCGCGACGCAAAGGACGAGCCGCATTGAGCTTGGCACTGCGGTTATTCCGATCGGCTATGAGAGCCCGTACCGGCTGGCAGAGGATCTCTCGACCGTCGATGTGCTCTCTCGCGGTCGTCTGAACATCGGTCTCAGTGCCGGCCGCCCCTTGCATGTCGATCTGATCGGCCGCCTCGTCTTCGACGATGGCTGGGAGAATTTCGACTTCACACATGGGCGGGTTTTGCGCTTTGTCGATAATCTGCGCAGCCGACCGATCGGCGACGAAGACACCTTCATCAAGACGCCGTTCGGCCCGCAGCGCCCGCGGCTCCAGCCCCATGCCAAGGGACTGACGGACCGGATCTGGTATGGCGGCGGCTCGCTGAAGTCTGCCGGATGGGCAGGGCGCAACGATCTCAACCTTCTGATCGGCAATGTCACGACCGGGGAAGGGACCGACGATTTCTTCCTCGCGCAGCGGCGGCAGCTCGAAACCTATCGCGCGGCGGGCGGTACGGAGAGGAGGGTCGCGCTTGGCCGGGTCATTGTTCCGTTGGATGGTGCGGACAAAAAAACGCGCAAGCGCTATCTCGACTACGCGGCCGCGCGCACCGAACGAACGCTGACGCCGCAGGGCGAGCGGCGCACGCTCTATGCCCGCGACCTTGTGGGCACGTCCGACGAGATCCTCGAACGGTTGTTTGCAGACCCGGTCCTGCCGCATGTCCGCGAACTCAGGCTCGAACTTCCCTACGAATTCGAGGACGAGGATTACCGCCAGATCGTCCATGACTTTGTTGCCCGCATCGCTCCGGAGCTCGGATGGTCGCCGGCCGACCAGAAAGCAGCCTAGAAACGGGGGTCCGATGTGGGGCCTCGCAATACAGGAACATATGAGTGCCAAAGACGATCGACTACTTCTTCTCCATCGGCTCGCCCTGGTCCTATATCGGATTCGACACCTTTGTTGGCCTTGCGAGCCGCAATGGCGCAGAGATCAGGCCGTACTTGACCACTGTCGTCGAAGAGAACGGGGGCATTTTCTCCCGAAATCGACCGGATGTCCGCCGCGCCTATGGGACGCGCGACCTCAAACGGTGGGCCCCTGTGCGCGGCAAGCCGCTCCTCCTGGAAAACCGACCGGTCCTCGCTGACCCGACGCCGTCATCGCTGATCGTGATTGCGGCCTTTCTCGATGGGAAGGACTGGATCGGCCTCACAAGGGCGCTGCAGCATGCCTTCTGGGCCGAGGCCAAGGACATCGGCAGTCCGGATGTACGCGAAGAGATTGCGCAGGCCGCGGGCCTTGACGGCGCGGCCCTCGCACGGCGCGAGGCGGATGACGATGTCAAGGCAAAGTGGGCTGAGGATCGTAATCACGCTGTTGCAAGCGGCGTGTTCGGGTTCCCGACCTATCGCTATGATGATGAGCTTTATTGGGGACAGGACAACCTGTCCTTCCTCGAGCGCCATCTGGCCGGTGATCGGCCATAGTATCCAAATCGAGCCTCCTTCCTTCAAAGGCATGCGATCATGAATGACAAAGCAAACGCCGGCGTCAAGCCAGGTCCGCAAACCCAGTTGATCAAGGCCGGATATGACCCGGCCAGCCAGCGCGGCTTTATCAATCCACCTGTCGTCCACGGGTCAACGGTGCTTTTTCCGGACGCGCTGACGATGGAAACGCACGGGCAGAAATACACCTATGGCACACGCGGCACGCCAACCACGGACGCGCTGTGCGATGCGATCAACGAACTGGAGGGGGCCGCTGGCACGATCCTCGTGCCATCAGGTCTTGCCGCCGTCACGGTGCCACTGCTTGCCTATCTCTCTCCCGGCGATCATGCGCTGATTGTCGATTCCGTCTATGGCAATGTCCGCCAGTTCTGCGACGTCATGCTGGCACGCCTGAACATCGAAGTGGACTACTACGACCCCTCGTTAGGAGCGGACATCGAGCCCCTTTTCAAGCCGAACACGCGTCTCGTGCACACTGAGGCACCGGGCTCCAACACGTTCGAGATCCAGGACATTCCCGCCATCGCCGCCGTGGCCCACCGTCGCGGCGCGCTCGTCACGATGGATAACACCTGGGCGACACCGCTCTATTTCAGGCCGCTCGACTTCGGGGTCGATGTTTCCATCCAGGCCTCCACCAAATATCCAGCTGGCCACGCCGACATCCTGTTCGGAACGGTGTCGGCGAATGCCGAACACTGGCCGCGCTTGAAGGAAGTAAACGGGTTGCTTGGTCTTTGTGCCGCACCCGATGATGCCTACCAGGTCCTTCGAGGCCTGCGGACACTGGGAATCCGACTGCAGCGACACCAGACGAGCGCCTTTGAGATCGCCAACTGGCTTGAAGGTCGCAACGACGTCGCACGCGTACTGCATCCCGGCCTTCCGAGTTTTCCGGGGTACGAGATCTGGAAGCGTGATTTCAAGGGCGCGAGTGGTGTCTTTTCGTTTGTTCTTCGCGCAGAGCATGAAGACAGGTTTAAAGCGAAAGCCCAGGCGTTTTTGGATGCCTTATCGATCTTCGGCTTGGGATATTCCTGGGGCGGATTTGCTTCCCTCGCGCTTCACGTCAATCTTGACGAGCGCAAGGTGACGCCCGTGCCGACCGACGGGCCCGTCCTGCGCCTCCAAATCGGACTGGAAGATGTCGACGACCTCAAGGCGGATCTGGAGCAGGCACTCGCGGCTGCTCGAGCAGCCTAGCAGGAGTGTTTTCATCGAAATCGAAATCGCCTCCGTTTTTGGTGCGTTCAAAGTCGCACAATGTCTCGACCTCCACTTGAACCGCTTCCGCACGAGCCGGCGAGCTCTCTTTATGGGCTGAGATAGAAAAGGTCGAAGGCGCAGAAAATGATCTCGCCGGCATCGTGCTGGCTCGGCTTCTTGCCGACGGCGCGCTGCAGCAACCCGGAATACGAGCGGCCCTGTTGGTCGAGCACGACCGTCTCACCGTCGATGGTGAGAGACGCTTACCCGAGCGTGCCCGCCTCGGCGACGATCGATCCGGACTTCTTGGTCCAGTCATTGGCACGCCAAGCAAGCTCGCTCGCAGTTCAGGTCAGCGCAGAGGAACATTCCGCATCCGCGGCCGTTGTTGGCATTGCTGATGATCCACTGCCCAACGGATCAAGGCGGGCCTTCATCGAAATTTTTAAGAATGGAGACCCTTTTGTGTAGCACGGTTGGTATAGCACGCGCGCTCTAGGCCCCGTCGAGAATGACGGGGCCGTTTCGCTTGCCGAATGGCGACTCTAGCGATCTCGCCTGCTTCCCAAGTGCGCCAGGCAAGCCAGCCAGATAGTCCGAACGAGCTGGACATGCTGCAACGCACGTTCGATCGAGTGTGCACCTAGTCCAGCATTGCGCGCTACGGGAGGCGCGCCGAGCAGTTGTCGTGGCATATCGTCGATCAGTTCCCCGAAGGGCTGACTGATGAAGACGCGCTATTTGAGAGCGCGATTTGGTTTGGGCAAAACTCCGACGCCTCGCAATATCACTCAGATGCATAGCGTTCTTACCCGCGCATGAGACCACGCGGTCGCCGATGAGGAACTCGTGACACTCCTGCCCGTTGTCGTTCCGAAAGGAGTACCTAAATGGCCACCAAGGATACCAATGCAAAGCCTGAGCAGGCGAAGCCGAAAGACATCCATCAACCCGCTGATCACAGAAAGCACCGCGACGAGGAGTCGATCGCACCGCCAGCCGTCCAACCTCCTGGCGCCAAGGATACGAGTGAAAAACCGGAGGTGAACCCCGTCACTGGCGTGGCGACCTAGATCCTTCGGGAACGTTTATCTGTTTTGGGAACTGCCTGGCACTTTGGACGTTTCTGCTATGCCGACGACCACACCCCCTGTGGTATCGGCGGGGCTCCATATCGTCCCCCGCAGTGGAGGCCCTGCGCATAGCGCACTCGGTGGCCTCGTCGAGAATGACGGGGTCATTGTGGTGATGGTTCGGCGGCGGCAAGCCTGCCGTTGCATCGATCACTCCCGATTTCTGGGCGTTGACTCTTCCGATTAACCAGAACATTATAAGAACATTCACGGGGATGCGGCCGCCAACCTGAAAACTGAAGACTGAACAAACTCTGGTGCAAACCGGAGAAGGAGAAGACATGCCCGCCCCTCAGGGACAAATCGAGAATGAAGAAGAGGTGGCGGACGAAGCCGCGGCCGCCGTTGCGTGGCACGAGGGCGACAAAGACGCCACGATCCGCACTTTGCTGGACGATTGCCGGCACCTTCGCCAGCAGCTTGTTTTGGCCGAAGGCTCGATGAGCGTTGGTTTTACCCGCGGCTGGCGTCCTCGCCCCGACCGCGAAGCGAGCAACCGGACATGAGCGACGAGGGCACGCCAAAAAAGGCGACCGAAGGCCCTTGTGTACACCTCTGCGAACACCCGGCCTGCAAAAATGGGGCGGCTTCGGCTTCGCCATCGGTAAAGGACCGTCCAAGTGGTTTTGCTTTGAACGCTGGTCTGAGACGTGGCCACATCCAAGCAAACCGAGCGCCAGGCGCTCCTTTCGCCACGGCGGATAGGGCACACCGGACCTAACCGGTGGTTGACGCGGTGGGCGCGCTTGTCGGAATGGTTTCGCGCGCGGATGCGCTTCGATGGCATCGAACAATTGGCAGGAACCTATAATGGTAGCTATGCAAAAAGAAAGCCTCGAGCGGCTTGGCTGAGGCTCAAAGGGAGATGCATGAACGCCATCAGATCGGGTCGGTGGTAGCGTTCATGTCCACCAAACTAAAGCTTTTCCGTGGCCCCTCAATTCCTCTTTCGGATGACTGATCGGTGCCAAAATGCTTAGCTACTGAGAGACTTGACCTGGTCGCAACTATATCGGCAGGAAAGCCCGGGGCTCTGTGAGCCCGACTTCCGCTAAGAACAGCCGGATAAACCGTTCCACGAACGGATTATTTTCTCACTCGGACTTGAAGCCTTGAGCTTCCTTCCAGCGTACAAGTCTTGTGGTGACGCTACTATGCGTGGCGTGCTTGACGGAATGGAGGGAAGCCTCGCGGAGGCATACCGCCTTTCGACTCAGGATCGCAGCCACGATCGGATCGCCGCGATGGTCGCGACCTGTTTGCCGCTCTTTCACGATGCCGTTGTCCCGTATTCGGACCTAGCCAGATCGCTCGACCGCATCGCAGCCGCCGGCGTACCCATGGCCACGTCAGCAACGCTTCTGGCTATTCTGTCGCCGCTGTTGAAGAGCTCGGGTTATTTGAACTTTGGGCGCGGTGGTGCTGTCATGAGGAGCGTGTCCTCAAACCTGAGCCTCGACCACCGGCGTGCTTCCGGGCTTCCTCACCTGCATCGGCCGGAAGTTTCCAGGTGTGGAACTGCAGGTCAGAAGCGGCTCGACGTCAGAGATCATCCGCGGACTGGAGGAGGATCCAACCGCGTCTCGCGACGACATCATCGACATTGCCAGATCGCTGGCGCGACCTGGCAGTTGAGGTGCGGGGGCTCATTGGCGATAGAGCGAGGCGGCGTTAAGTCCAATGAAGGTGTTCCATCTCATCGCCCGAAACGATTTGTTGGCACACCGTGGGCGCCCGGCTGCAGCGCGAAGACCGCACCTTCATGTTGGTTGCGGGCAAGATGCTCGACGCCCATCGTGAAGCGCGCCGACGTAACAAATAGGGTTTCGAACCGCGAACCGCCAAAGGTGCAGCTGGTCGGCCATGAACACGGTAGGTCGACAACGCGATCTATCCTACCATCGGGTGCAAATCGGACCACACATCCGCCGCCGGCGACGCGGCAATTCCAGATGAAGCCTTCAGCATCCACACAGGAGCCGTCAGGCAGACCACGTTCAAAACCAGAAAGTATCGTTTGCCTGTCGTTCAACACTATGGCGTGGGCGTCGAGAGAATAGCTGTAGATCGCGTTGTCTTCGGTATCCGCCGTGATGAGCCGACTATCGTCGGTCCAGATCAGGGTATTGGTAATACCAAACCGATCCTCGGAAACCGGACATAATTTTCCTCGCGCGTAGCGGTAGAGCCTCCCGGTCTTTGCAGACATCGCGATCGGCGTGCCATCGGCAGCGATGTTGTCTTGCATCGTGCCTACCCAGAAGGCCCCATCCGGTGCAACGACACCTTCATTCAATCGGTTGCCCGGCACGTCGGGCTCGACTTCCGCCACGAGACGGAGCTCGCCTCCAAACTCCCATAAGGCGATGGATTTCCGCAATCCGACGATAGCGCCGCCGTCGTCGCGAAGGCCAATTGATGTGACGAGGTCCTGGAACCTCCACTTTTCATGGTTGCCGGTGCTCGGGCAGAGCCGGTGGATCGATTTTCCGACGATGTCGACCCAGCAAAGCTTGTGCGTTCGATCATCCCAGACCGCGCTCTCGCCCACGATGTTTTCCGCCGCGAATGCCACGTCAACTTCAATTTTCATAAGCCCTCCGAGCTGTCCTCAAATTGGTTCTTGACACACAGCTTATCCATAAACTATGACTCGGTTCAATTCAACCTGTCCGACAGGTTTTACCAAACTGGGAGACGAAAATGAGTTTAACTCCAGTTGACGAAGAACAGTTTGCAGGAGGCAATCTCGTCAGCACCGCGATCGGCGCTATCACCCAGCACATTCGGGAGAACGAACTTGGTCCGGGCGATCGACTGCCGAGCGAGGCCACCCTATCGAAGGAACTCAGCGTGTCCCGGTCGGTGGTGCGTGAAGCTTTCAGGTCGCTTGCGACCATGCGGCTGATTGATCTCAATGTCGGAAAGCGTGCCACGGTGGCCCAACTCGACCACGGTGCAATGTCCTTGATGATCGAGCATGGTGTGCATACGGCCCAGATCAACATCAACCAGGTCTATGATGTACGCCGAACCATAGAAATGCGGACATCGACGCTGGCTGCGCTTCGTCGAAGCGACGCGGAAGCCCACACCATCCTTGCCCATGCAAGAGCGATGGAGACAAATTTCGCGGATGCGGACAAGGTTATGGAGAGTGATCTCGCCTTTCACCTGGAGATTGCCCGCGCCTCCAAGAACCCGATCTTCTCGATCATTGTCGGCGCATTCCAGGGGGTCTCCCGCCAGACCTGGCCGATCGGGTGGCGCAGCCGCGCGTCCGACGCCGACCGGCACGCCATGAACCAGATACATATCGACTTGGCCGGAGCAATTCTGGCTGGCGACCCCCAAGCCGCCAGCCAGCTCATGGCCCGCCATTTCGACGAAAGCGCAAAAGCACTGCTCGCGGCTGGAATCGCATAGGGGAAAACCTGATGAAAATTACGAGACTTGAGACGGTCCGCATCGCGGAACGGCCGAACCTGCTTTGGCTGCTGGTCCATACCGACGAGGGGTTGACGGGGCTCGGAGAAACCTTCTTCGGCGCAGAAACCGTCGAGACCTACATCCACGAGTACGTCGCCCCTCGTGTCGTCGGGCGAAACCCGCTGCAGATCGATCTTCTCGCATCTGATCTGGTCGGTTATCTCGGGTTTCGCTCGTCCGGCGCCGAGGTGCGTGGAAATTCGGCATTCGACATTGCGCTCTGGGATATCTTCGGAAAGGCGACGGGCCAGCCGATCGCACAGTTGCTCGGCGGCTTCAGCCGCAATGAAATCCGCACCTACAACACCTGTGCGGGCACGGAGTACATCAAGAAGGCAACCGGTCAAACGACCGCAAACTACGATCTGTCGTCCGCCAGCGTCCGCAACTACGACGACCTCAACGGCTTCCTTCATCGCGCCGACGAACTGGCACTGTCCCTCTTGGAAGAGGGCATTACGGCGATGAAGATTTGGCCGTTTGATATCGCGGCGGAAAAGTCGCGTGGTCAGTATATTTCGATGCCCGACCTGAAATCGGCGCTGGTGCCATTCCAGAAGATCCGCGACGCCGTTGGCGATCGCATGGACATCATGGTCGAGTTCCACTCGATGTGGCAGCTCTTGCCGGCAATGCAGATTGCCAAGGCGCTCGCACCGTACCAGACGTTCTGGCACGAGGATCCCATCAAGATGGACAGCCTCTCCAGCCTCAAGCGCTATGCAGCCGTCTCGCCTGCGCCGATCTCCGCATCGGAAACATTGGGTTCGAGGTGGGCTTTCCGAGACCTCCTGGAGACCGACGCGGCTGGCGTGGTCATGCTGGATATCAGCTGGTGTGGCGGCTTGTCGGAGGCGCGCAAGATCGCGGCGATGGCGGAGGCGTGGCACCTTCCGGTGGCCCCCCACGACTGTACAGGTCCCGTCGTTCTTTGCGCATCGACGCATCTGTCACTGAACGCGCCCAACGCGCTGGTCCAGGAGAGCGTGCGGGCCTTCTACAAGACCTGGTATCGCGACCTCGTTACCGCGCTTCCGGAAGTTCGAAACGGGATGATCACGGTTCCGCCGGGGGCCGGTCTCGGCATGGAGCTTAATCCCGACCTCGAAAAGGCATTTACGGTGTCCCGTCGAACTTCGAGCGGGGACTAAGACCGGGTTCTTTCGCAATTCTGCAGCTTAAGGAGGAGCAAGCATGCGAACAGTATTGATTGGGAGTGCATTGGGGTTGGCGCTTTTTGGTTCGACCGCGCTTGGCGCGTCGGCGGAACCGTTGAAGATCGTCTTCACGCATCATTCGTCGGCTTCAAACACATTCTGGCAAGCGGTCAAAAAGGGTTACGATGACGCCTGCGAGAAGATCGGCGCAAGTTGCCAGATGGTGTTTACCCAGACAGAGGGCTCGGTTGAGCAGCAACTCTCGAATATGGAAGCTGCGCTGGCGAGCAAGCCTGACGCCCTTCTGACCTCCATCGTCGATGACAAGGCCTTTGATGACGTCATCGCTCGGGCCACCAAGGACGGCGTGGAGGTCATCGGCGTCAACGTCGACGACAGCGAGGGGGCGAAAGGAAACGCGCGGGTTGCTTTCGTCGGACAGGGTTTCCGGCGCGCCGGATACTCCCTTGGGAAGGCCATGTCCGAGAATTTTCCGAAGGAGGGACCGATCAAAGTGTTGGTCGGAATTTCCGCGCCCGGCCAGAACTGGTCGGAGGCACGCGGGCAGGGCGTCATGGATTTCCTTACGGAATTCAAGGCCGCGAACCCCGGTCGAGAAGTGTCCTGGGAACGGATCGACAGTGGCACGGACCTTGCCGTGACATCAGATCGTGTCGGCGCCTATCTCAATGCGCATCCCGACACCACCGCCTATTTCGATACCGGATTCTGGCATGCCGCGGTGGCAAGAGTTCTGAAGGATCGTGGGGTCGCGCCAGGTCAGGTGCTTCTGGGTGGCTTCGATCTGGTGCCCGAAGTCGTCCAACAAATGCAGACGGGCTATGTTCAGGTCCAGGTCGATCAGCAGCCATACATGCAAGGCTTCATGCCTGTAATGCAGGTCTATCTTGCCAAGAATTTTGGCCTCGCCCCGGCTGACGTCGATACGGGGCACGGGATCGTCCGCCCGGCTGATGCCGACAACATCATGGACCTTTCAGCACAGGGCCTGCGGTAGACGCGTTTCTGCGAAAATCGGAGGGTTTTCGCAGAAAGAGCCTGTTGATGGAAGCATGTGCTTTGCGCGTCGAACACGGCGCGCAAAGCAATGAATTTGGCCGGCAGGCCCGCGAAATGGGATGCCCTGCCGCACGGGAGCATGCGATGAAAAGAATGCTGAAAATCTACATGGAGAAGCCGGAACTCGCGGCGCTCCTTCTCCTCTTTCTGCTCGTAGTTCTCTTCCAGATCCGATCGGGAGGCGTCTTCTTGAGCTTTGAAAACCTGCGAGGCTTCTTTGGGATCCTCCCGGAGATGGCGCTGGTTGCCATCGGTGTCACTATTTTGATGATCTGCGGAGAATTCGATCTTTCTGTCGGCGCCGTTTTCGCGCTGATGCCGATGACGATGGCCGTCTTGATGGCCAGTGGGATCTCGTTCCCGATGGCACTGGTCGCGGGCCTTCTCGTTTGTGTGGCGATCGGACTGCTGAACGGCTATTTGACCATCCGTTTTGCGATCCCAAGCTTTATTACTACGCTTGGCATGATGTTTGTGGCCAGATCGCTTACGGTCGTCATCTCGGGGGGCTTTCCGCCGCTCTTGCCGGCCGATCTTCCCACGTGGCTCTTCACCAGTTTTGTTGGGCCGGGCCAATTGTTTCGTATGTCGTTCATCTGGTTCCTGGTCATTGCCGTTCTGGTGTCGCTGCTCCTTAGCCGGACAAATTTCGGCAACTGGATCAGAGCGACCGGCGGTTTCCTACCGGCTGCCGATGCCCTTGGGATCCCGACTGCGCGCGTCAAAATAGCTTGCTTCATTCTTTGCTCGGTGCTGAGCGGCTTTGCCGGGCTCATTCAGGTGCTTCGCCTCGGGTCGCCGCTGCCTTCGATCGGCGAGGGCATGGAACTCCAAGCGGTTGCCGCGGCTGTCATTGGTGGTACCGCGCTCAATGGCGGTGTTGGGGCCGTCTTCGGCGGCATCATTGGCGTCATTCTCATTCGCGTGATCGACAACGGTCTCATCCTCAGTCAGGTCGACGCCAATTGGTTCAAATTTGCGATCGGCTCGCTGACGATCTTCGCGGTCGTCGCCAACTCCTGGCTTCGAAAGCGGGCAAAATCGATCAAGGTGGAGGTCTGAGCCATGAACGGTCCTATCGTATCCGTCCGGAACCTGCACAAATGGTACTCAGGCGTTCATGCTCTGAGAGGCGTCTCAGTCGAATTCGCACGCAATGAGGCCGTTGGACTGATCGGCGACAACGGCGCCGGCAAGTCCACACTCATCAACATCCTTTCCGGCGTCCAGAAACAGGACGAGGGCAGCATCTTCGTCGAGGGAAAAGAGGCTGCCATATCGAGCCCGCGCGACTCCATGCGGCTCGGGATCGAGACCATCTATCAGTACAACTCCATGGTCCCGACCATGTCTATCGCGCGCAACCTGTTTATTGGTCGCGAGCCGGTGAAATATTCGCTCTTCGGTCTCGGGGTTCTGGATTTGCGCAAGATGCGCGAGGAAAGCGTCCAGGCCATCGCAGACGTCGATCTTCATCTGCGCTCGCCTGACGCCTTGGTCGGCGAACTCTCAGGCGGGCAACGACAGGGGGTCGCGATCGCCCGTGCCATGCATTTCAAGTCGAAGGTGATGATCCTCGACGAACCGACGAACCACTTGTCGGTCAAGGAAACGAACAAGGTCATCGGTTTCGTTCGTTCGTTGAAGGAACAGAATGTTACCGGCATCTTCATCAGTCATAACATGCATCACGTCTTCGAATCCTGTGACCGGGTGGTCGCCATGGCGCGTGGGCAGATTGTGCTCGACAAGCGTGTCAGCGAGACGTCGATCGACGAAGTCCAGTCCGTACTTTGAGGGGAACGCAGATGAAACCACTACAGGGAAAAGTGGCGCTTGTCACGGGCGGCCTTGGCACACTCGGTCGAGCGCAGGCCCGTAAACTCACAGCGGAAGGCGCCACTGTCATCGTACTCGACCGTCCTGGCCTCCAGGTAGATCTGACGGAAAATCTCGGCGAAAACGCGCGCTTTCTCGGATGCGATCTGAACGACCTCGCGAAAACCGAGGATCTCATCCGGTTGGAGGCCGAAGCCTCGGGCGGCATCGACATTCTGATCAACAATGCCGCCCTCATAATCAATAAGCCGTTCCAGGAGTTCAGCTTGGCGCAGTACGAGGACCAGATCCGCGTCAACTCGTCGGCTGCGTTTGCAGCCGTTCGAGCCTGTGCCGACCTGATGAAACGCAAAGGACGCGGCAAGATCCTCAACTTTGCTTCCATTACGCTCAATGGCCAGTGGGACGGCTATGTGCCCTATGTCGCATCGAAGGGCGCAATGATCGGGCTGACGAAATCGTTGGCCCGCGAACTTGGACCGTTCGGGATCAACGTCAACGCGATTTCGCCCGGAGCGGTTGTTTCTGAAGCAGAGAACCGGGTATTTGCCGATCGGCTACAGGAATACAACGACTGGGTCCTCGAGCGGCAATGCCTGAAATCACGTGTTAAGCCCGAGGACGTCGCGGAACTCGTTTACTTCCTCGTCTCATCCGCTTCGGACATGATCACTGGACAGAACTTTGCCATCGACGGCGGTTGGTAGATGGTTGTCGAGCGGATCGATGTCGAGAACAGCAAGGCTCGCTTGCAGCTAATCCCGGCGCTTGGCGGCGGGATCGGACGCCTTGATGTGAGGCATCCATCAGCCGAGTGGATTCCGGTGCTCAGGCCGTGGAATGGCCGAGTGGAAGATGGTCCCTTTGAACTGGGCTGTAATGTGCTTGTTCCATTCTCCAACCGCATCTCACGCGGCGGCTTCGAACATGACGGCGCTTTTCATCCCATTCCACCTAACCTTGCCGGCCAGCCATTCCCTATACACGGGGACGGCTTTCAGCGGTGCTGGCGATTGCTTGCTCGCAACGGCGAGACCGTCGAACTGGAATGCGATGGGGCGATCGGCCCATTTCGCTATCGGGCAAGGCAGGTCTTCACTCTTTGGCCCGAAAAACTCGACATAAAGCTCACGGTTCACAACATGTCGGGACAACCACTCCCCTTTGGCATCGGATTCCACCCGTGGTTTCCGCGAAATGTGGGGACTCGACTGCAATTTAGCGCCGCGGAGGTCTGGCTGGAGGACAGAGAACACTTGCCGACAGGTCGCCGAAAGCTTTGCGAAGTTCCAGACTGGAATTTCGGCGACGGGCGGGCGTTGCCCGACCAGTGGATCAACAACGCTTTCGGCGGGTGGGCTGGAGAGGCGGTCATCATGCAAGGAGACGGCGCGGCCTCCGTCAGGATTTCGGCCTCCGATAATCTCGGCTATGCGCTGCTTTATACGCCGAACGCAGATGCGGACTTCTTTTGTTTTGAACCGGTTTCCCACCCGGTGGACGCACATAACCTCGCGGGCCGGCCAGGCCTGAGGATACTTGAAGATGGCTTGGAGTTGACTGGTTCGATGACTTTGGAATGGGAAGAGGCATATGGAACCCGATAAGAATGGGACCTTCGTTGGTCGTGTGTGGCTGTCGGAAGAAAAGGGGCCCATCCTGGTGACAGTCCGGGCCGGTGTGGTGTTCGACATCACCACAAAAGAAGCGCCAACAATGCGCGATCTCTTAGAGATGGATGATCCTGTCGAGTTCGTGCGGGCACGACAGGGAAGGGCGATTTGCGCGCTGACCGAGGTCCTCTCAGTGGCACCGAGGGCCTCCGAGGCGCCCCGGCTACTCGCACCATGTGACCTTCAGGCCATCAAAGCCTGCGGCGTGACATTCGCACGCTCGATGCTTGAACGGGTAATCGAGGAGCGTGCCGCAGGAAACCCAGACCTCGCCTCCAAGATCCGTGAACGCGTGACGGTGCTTGTCGGCGACAGCCTGCGCGACCTCAAGGCCGGGTCCCCGGAGGCGGCCAAGGTCAAGGAGGCCTTGATCGAGGAGGGCGTCTGGTCGCAATACCTCGAAGTCGGAATCGGTCCCGACGCCGAAGTCTTCACCAAAGGGCAGGTCATGTCGGCGGTTGGGTATGGAGACGAGGTAGGGCTGCACCCGATATCGAGATGGAACAACCCGGAGCCGGAGATCGTGCTGACTGTGGACAGCAAAGGCCGGGTGAAAGGAGCGACGCTCGGCAACGATGTGAACTTGCGCGACGTTGAAGGCCGTTCGGCGCTTTTGCTTGGCAAAGCGAAGGACAACAATGCCTCCTGCGCTCTAGGGCCGTTCATTCGGCTGTTCGACGAGAGCTACACGATCGACGACGTGCGCCATGCCGACCTCGATCTGCGTATAGAAGGCGAGGATGGCTATGTACTGAAGGGCAGGAGCTCGATGAAGGAGATCAGTCGCGATCCACTCGATCTGGTATCGCAGACCATCGGCACCCATCACCAGTATCCCGATGGCTTCATGTTGTTCATGGGCACGCTGTTTGCGCCCGTCGAAGATCGTGACGTCCCGGGTCAGGGCTTTACGCACAAGCTCGGGGATGTCGTGACAATCTCAAACGCCCAGCTGGGATCTCTGTTGAACACGGTGCGATTGTCAACCGAGTGCAGTCCCTGGACTTTTGGCGCATCGCACCTGATGCGCAATCTCGCCGCCCGGCAGCTGATCTGAATGGAACCGACCATGACTTTGCACCAGAACCTGATAGCCGGCGAATGGGTCGGTGGTGACGGGGTCGCCAACATCAACCCGTCCGATACCAACGACGTGGTCGGCGAATACGCCCGTGCGTCAGCCGAGGATGCGCGCGCAGCGATCGCTGCCGCCAAGGCGGCGTTTCCGGCCTGGTCGCGCTCGGGTATTCTCGAGCGCCACGCGATCCTGAGGAAGACCGCCGACGAGATCCTTGCGCGCAAGGACGAACTCGGGAAGCTCTTGTCGCGTGAGGAAGGCAAGACGTTGGCCGAAGGCATCGGCGAGACGGTGCGCGCCGGCCAGATCTTCGACTTCTTCGCCGGCGAGTGCCTGCGGTTGGCGGGCGAAGTGCTGCCGTCGGCAAGACCCAATATCGGCGTCGAGATCACCCGCGAGCCGGTCGGTGTCGTCGGCATCATCACGCCCTGGAACTTCCCGATCGCCATTCCCGCCTGGAAGATCGCGCCGGCGCTTTGCTACGGCAACACCGTCGTCTTCAAGCCGGCCGAACTGGTGCCCGGCAGTTCCTGGGCGATCGTCGACATTCTTCACCGCGCCGGTCTGCCGAAGGGCGTGTTGAACCTCGTCATGGGCAAGGGCTCGGTCGTCGGCCAGGCGATGCTCGACAGCCCGGACATTCACGCCATCACCTTCACCGGCTCGACCGGCACGGGCAAACGCGTGGCGCTCGCCTCGGTCGAACACAATCGCAAATACCAGCTGGAGATGGGCGGCAAGAACCCGTTCGTCGTGCTTGACGACGCCGATCTTGCGGTCGCGGTCGAGGCGGCGGTCAATTCGGCCTTCTTCTCGACCGGCCAGCGTTGCACCGCATCTTCGCGGCTCATCGTCACCGAGGGCATTCATGATCGCTTCGTGGCGGCCATGGGCGAACGGATGAAGGGGCTTGTGATCGACGACGCCTTGAAGGCCGGCACCCAGATCGGTCCGGTGGTCGATGAGAGCCAGCTCAACCAGGACACCGACTATATCGCCATCGGCCGCCAGGAAGGCGCCAAGCTTGCCTTCGGCGGCGAGCTTCTGAAGCGCGACACGCCCGGCTTCTACCTGCAGCCGGCGCTGTTTACCGAAGCGACGAACGCGATGCGCATCAGCCGGGAAGAGATCTTCGGCCCGGTCGCATCCGTCATCCGGGTCAAGGACTACGATGAGGCGCTCACGGTCGCCAACGACACGCCCTTCGGTCTGTCCTCGGGCATCGCCACCACCAGCCTCAAGCACGCGACCCATTTCAAGCGCAATGCCGAGGCCGGCATGGTGATGGTCAACCTGCCGACGGCGGGCGTCGATTTCCACGTGCCCTTCGGCGGCCGCAAGGGTTCGTCCCACGGCTCGCGCGAGCAGGGGCGCTACGCCGCCGAGTTCTACACCACCGTCAAGACGGCCTACACGCTTAGCTGACTGGTCCTTGCTGCCATACCGACAGCGGTTTCCACGAAACGGCCCAGTCGCCCGTTGGGTTGGAATCGTTGCTGTCCATGACCTTCCTGAGTCGATTGTTGCGCTGAAGTTAAATAGCGCCGTCTATTAATAAACGAAACGACAGTTTTGTTAATTAACGTACTCGCTTAATCAAAGGAGGTCGCTCGATTCTGTGAAGCAGCGCCTTGCAGATCCAAGGCCGGTCATCTTTGCCATGATCCCGTCAGTCCTGGCGGCGTGCCGACAGATGTTATGGTTCGATAGCGCTTAGCAGAGGCGGATTTCGGTCCGCCAAGTTTTCTGGCACTCCATAAGCCGACGGAGGTTGACACGAAAATCATATCCGTTATTCTGGATATATGGATAGCAATACAGCAATCGCGGCGCTTGCCGCACTCGCCCAGTCTACCAGGCTCGAGACGTTTCGACTTCTCGTCCGTCACGAACCCGATGGCATTCCTGCGGGCGAACTCGCCCGGCTTCTCGATGTGCCGCAAAACACCATGTCGGCGCACCTTGCGACGCTCTCGCGTGCGGGCCTGGTTTCAAGCGAGCGGCAGGGCCGTTCGATCATCTATCGGGCGGACCTTCAGGGGCTGCGCAACCTGACCCTCTTCCTGCTTAAAGACTGCTGCGGCGGCTCGGCGGAACTCTGCGCGCCGCTCATCGCAGAACTCACACCCTGCTGTGCTCCCGAGGTGAAGCTGTCATGAGCAACATCAGGCTGGAGCCAGTCACGGGGAGCGATCCCGAATTGAAACTGGCGCTTTCGGCTTCCGGTCTTCCAACCGAAGACCTCGAAGACACTGGGCGCTCGTTTTTCAGGGCGGTTTCCTCAGGTCGCGGCACGGTTGGCTATGCTGGCATCGAGGTGTGCGGCGACGACGTGCTTCTCAGGTCGATAGTCATCTTGCCCGAGCATCGTGGCAAGGCGCTTGGAAAATCGCTGACCAGGGAAACCCTGAAGACCGTCAATGTGAGCTCGGCAGTCTTCCTGGCGACAACCTCCGCCGCACCGTTCTTTGAAAGCCTTGGTTTCGTTGTGGTCGAGCGGGCCGATGTGCCGCCCGCCGTTCTCGCAACCCGTCAACTGTCAGGCATCTGCCCGGCATCGGCAACGATCATGAAACTCGACAGAGCTCCGACCTAACCACGGAACACAACCATGACCGACAAGACTTACAACGTGCTCGTCTTGTGCACGGGCAATTCCGCACGTTCTATTCTCGCCGAATCCATCCTCAACAAGGAAGGCGGCGGGCGCTTCCGGGCGTTTTCCGCAGGCAGCCAGCCCAAGGGCGAAGTCAATCCACATGCCCTGAAGGAACTGGACGTCCTCGGCTATCCGGCGACCGGCTTCTCGTCGAAGAGCTGGGACGTTTTCGCCCAGCCAGGCGCGCCCGAAATGGACTTCATCTTTACCGTCTGTGACAGCGCACACGGCGAGGCCTGCCCGGTATGGATCGGGCATCCGATGACGGCGCATTGGGGTGTCGAAGACCCGGCTGCGGTTGTCGGCTCCGAAACCGAAATCCAGCGCGCCTTTGCACAGGCCGCTCGCTTCCTCAAGAACCGCATCATGGCCTTCATCAATCTGCCTCTGGCCTCCGTCGACCGCCTGGCGCTCGAGCAGCACGTCCGTCAGATCGGTTCGCTCGAAGGCGCTTCCGTCAAGTCCGAAAAGGTCGAGTGAAATGTCTACCTTCGAACGCTACCTCACCATCTGGGTCTTCCTTTGTATCGTCGTCGGCGTCGCCCTCGGTCATTTGATGCCCGGCGTTTTCCAGGTCATCGGCGCGGCGGAGGTCGCGAAGGTGAACCTGCCCGTCGCCATCCTGATCTGGCTGATGATCATCCCGATGCTCATCAAGATCGACTTCCGCTCGTTGGCGCAGGTCAGCACGTATTGGCGTGGCATCGGCGTGACCCTGTTCATCAACTGGGCCATCAAACCGTTCTCCATGGCGCTGCTCGGCTGGCTGTTCGTAGGCTGGCTGTTCCGTCCTTATCTTCCGGCCGACCAGATCGACTCCTATATCGCGGGCCTCATCATCCTCGCGGCCGCCCCCTGTACCGCGATGGTGTTCGTCTGGAGCAACCTGACGCGCGGCGCGCCGCTGTTCACGCTGTCTCAGGTGGCCCTCAACGATGCGATCATGGTCGTCGCCTTCGCCCCGATCGTCGGACTGCTTCTCGGACTGTCGGCTATCACCGTACCGTGGGACACGCTCGTTCTGTCGGTGGTCCTCTATATCGTCGTCCCTGTCATCATCGCCCAGGTCCTGAGAGCGCGGCTGACCGCCGATGGCACGGCGAACGCGCTGGACGCCATGCTGACGAAACTGCAGCCGCTTTCGCTCCTCGCCCTGCTCGCGACGCTCGTTCTCCTCTTTGGCTTCCAGGGCGATCAGATCATCGCACAGCCGACGATCATCGCACTGCTGGCCGTGCCCATTCTGATCCAGGTCTATTTCAACTCAGGTCTGGCCTATCTCCTGAACCGGATGTCGGGGGAGCGCCATTGCGTTGCCGGGCCTTCAGCGCTGATCGGAGCCAGCAACTTCTTCGAACTCGCGGTTGCCGCGGCCATCAGCCTGTTCGGCTTCCAGTCAGGTGCTGCGCTGGCAACCGTCGTCGGCGTGCTCATCGAAGTTCCCGTGATGCTCACGGTCGTCTGGGCCGTGAACCGCACCAAGGGCTGGTACGAGGCAGCTCCCGCTGTCTCCCGGAACACCATCACTGAAAGGACATGACAATGGACGCCACCATCTATCACAACCCCGCCTGCGGCACGTCCCGCAACACGCTGGAGATGATCCGCGCAGCCGGGATCGAACCTGATATCATCGAGTATCTCAAGTCACCGCCGTCGCGCGACGAGTTGGCAAGGATGATCTCCGATGCCGGATTGACCGTCCGACAGGCGATCCGTGAGAAGGGCACGCCTTACGCGGTACTGGGTCTCGACGACCCGAACCTGACGGACGACCAGCTTCTCGACGCGATGCTGAAGGACCCGATCCTCATCAATCGTCCGTTCGTCGTCACGCCACTCGGCACCAGGCTTGCGCGACCCTCCGAGGCGGTGCTCGACATCCTGCCGGATGCCTTCAAGGGTGCCTTCTTCAAGGAAGACGGCGAGCAGGTCCTCGATCAGGAGGGCAAGCGCGTTGTCTGAGACTTTTCCCGCCTTGCAGGAGCGGCATCTTCGCCAACCTGACATCGACGCGTTGCGTCCGGCGTTCTCGACGCACAAGCCGCGCATCCTGATCCTCTACGGCTCGCTCCGGGAGGTTTCCTACAGTCGGCTGCTCGCGCACGAAGCCAGACGCCTTCTCGAGCGGTTGGGGTGCGAGGTGCGGATGTTCGATCCGAGGGGGCTGCCGCTTCCCGACGAGGCGCCGGTCAGCCATCCGAAAGTGCAGGAGCTGCGCGACCTGTCGCAATGGTCGGAAGGCCAAGTCTGGGTTAGCCCCGAGCGCCACGGCGCGATGACGGGCATCATGAAGGCCCAGATCGACTGGATTCCCCTGTCGCTGGGATCGATCCGGCCGACGCAAGGCAAGACGCTGGCGATCATGGAAGTCTCCGGCGGCAGCCAGTCCTTCAACGCCCTGAACCAGATGCGCGTGCTCGGCCGCTGGATGCGGATGATCACGATCCCGAACCAGTCGTCGGTCGCCAAGGCCTACCAGGAGTTCGACGCCGACGGCCGCATGAAGCCGTCGTCCTACTACGACCGCGTCGTGGATGTCTGCGAGGAACTGGTGAAGTTCACGCTGCTGACACGGGACGCCTCGGCGCACCTTACAGACCGCTACAGCGAGCGGAAGGAGCACGCGGCCGTGTTGGAGAAGCGGGTGTCACTGAGATCGATTTAGTCAAAGGCCATCGGCAATGTTCCGATAGCGGCCATCTTGCAATCGCAATGGCCGCTGTTTGGCCAAAGCGAACCAACGCCTTGTCCGCTTATGGTGGCCCATTGCAGCCTTTCGAAAGACTGACCTAGCGCTCATGACGCAAAACTATGCACGAGGCGATATTTCCAATAGGCTATTCAGCAATGGATGACGGGGGTCATCTGAAAGCATTCGTTGCCGAGGCACAAAGTGTGACCATACAGCTTCGATCAACCCTCACCTGTCCCAATTGCGGCCAGCGGGCTACGGAAACGATGCCCACCGGCGCCTGACAGTTTTTCTATGATTGCAATGGATGCGGTATGATGCTCCGGCCAAAATCCGGGGACTGCTGTGTGTTCTGTTCCTTTGGCGACGTGCCTTGCCCGCCAATCCAGGAGGCCAAACATAACAACGGAGCCGCAAGTTGTTGCGTCGGTTCCTAACGTGGGATGAGAGGCAAGGCTGACATCCCATCGGGCTATGCCGGCGCATTCCGGGCGATAGACAAGCGCCCACGCTGCTCCCTCACGGACGCCGAGGAGTTCCACGATGAGCGAAGACGCCTTCAACATGTCGATCCGCAAGTTCCTGAAAGAAGTCGGTGTCACCTCGCAGCGTAAGATCGAAGAGGCCGTGCGCGAGGGGCAGTTCGGCGGCGAGAAGCTGAAGGTGCGCATGACGCTGACGGCGGAGGGCACTGGTCTCAACCACGTGGTGAACGGTGAGATCGACCTTCCATAGGTCTGGCGAAAGCATGGATCGAAACGCCCAGGCCGATACTCATCAATGAGACCAAGATCGGTCAGGCATCGCGCCCGCACTGAGCCGGAAGCTTCTATCTCCCCACCGAGCCAAGCCTAGAGCCCGCGCACCTCTGCCAGAAGATCGTTCTCGACGAGCATGACGTTCGTCGGACGGACTTCACGTGCGCGACATGAGCAGAACAACTGGCATCCGCACGCCGACGCTGCAATAATTGAGCTTCATCGAGGGAGGCAATGATGCGGAAGAGTGCGCCGGATTTCAGCCTTGAGGGCAAGGTGACTTTGGTGACGGGCGCGAGCCGTGGCATTGGACGTGCTTGCGCACTTGCCTGTGCTGCAGCAGGCTCAGATATTGTCTTGGGGGTCCGCGATGTCGCAGCGTCCGCGGGCCTGATCGCCGAAATCGAGGGCGCGGGACGAAAGGTTCTCCCTGTTGAACTGGACATTCCCAACAAGGCCCATATCGCACAAGCCGTCGACGCGGCGGTTTCTGCATTCGGTCGGATCGACGTCCTCGTCAACAATGTCGGCGTGGCCCCGGGCAATCTTGCGGAACTCGTTGAGGAGAAGGACCTTGACGAGATACTCGATGTCAACATCAAGGGCACCTTCCTGATGACACAGGCAGTGGGCCTTCACATGATCGCGCGAAATGGTGGCCGGATCATCAGCATTAGCTCACAGGCCGGTACGGTCGCACTGCGCGGAGAGGCAATCTATTGCATGAGCAAGGCGGCAATTAATCACCTCACGCGCTGCCTTGCAGCCGAATGGGCACGCTATAATGTCACCGTAAACACCGTATCCCCGACATTCATCCACACGGATGGTACAGCACCGTTTTTATCCGATGCCGAAAATCGCAGAGCGACGGTCGATCACATTCCACTCGGCCGGATCGGGGAAACCGATGATGTGGTGGGTGCCGTAGTCTTCCTTGCATCGCCGGCTGCGAGCCTGATCACCGGCGCGAACCTGCTGGTGGACGGCGGATGGTCCGTCGCCTGAGGCCACGGGGCCGAGCTCGAAAAGCGCGTCAAATTGATCTGGGGAAGAAATCCTGTCAGCCGTGCCGCCAGACCTTCACGGCTGACAGCAACAAGATCACGGCGAGTGCGGGAAGGAGGATCGAATTCGGGACAATGCCGAGGAGTAGACCGCCGACAAACGTCCCCACCACCGATCCCGCGGCCATGATGAGGACGAACACCCTGTTGCGACCCAGAACCGAAAAGCTCTGGTCGCGGCTGTAGCGGGTAAAGCCTACCAGCATTGTGGGAAGGCTCACCGCCAGTGAGAGGCTACCGGCGAGCTTGATGTCCGCGCCGAAGAGCAGAACCAACGTCGGAATGAGCAACTCGCCCCCGGCGACGCCCAGCAGCGACGCAACGATGCCGATCACGAAGCCGGCGGATATACCGGCGACAATCTGCCAGTTTCCGGTCAGAAGCGGTTGACCCGCCGAGGTGCCGTGGCCAAGCACCAGCACGACGGCGATTGCGGCAAGAAGAACGGATATCACCCTGTAGAGGGTCTCAGATTTCAACCGTGTGGCCCATCCTGCGCCGAACCAGGCACCGATCAGGCTTCCTGCAAGAAGGTTCAGTACGATCGGCCAATTCGATGCGATCTGACTGAAAGGGATCGTGCCGGCTCGAAACGGCAGGGCGGAAGACACGACGACAAGGCTCATTGCCTTGTTCAGGATCACCGCCTCGAGGGCCGCGAAATTGAATGCGCCGATGAGCAGCGGCAGACGGAATTCTGCCCCTCCAAGCCCTATCAACCCGCCGAGTGCGCCGATGATGGCGCCGCCGCCGAAAGCGGCCGGATGACTGCGTGACGTCGTCGATTTGATCGGAGTGTTCACGGAGGCTTAGCTTTCATGGCGATGATCCGCGGACTCTTATGTACGCTCTTCCATTATCAGGCAACGCGGTCGCGACGCACCGATGAGGCGACAGCGACGAACGCCAGGATCCCAAGCGTACCCAGCGCGGCGATCACGAAAAGCGAGAGGGTTGTCCCGAAGTGGTTCATAGCGGCTGCGAACGCAAACGGGGCGGCCGCGCCAGTCGCCAACCTTGCCGCAGCCATCTTGCCCGTGATCGCGCCATAGCCAGCGGACCCGAAGAGATAGAGGGGCAAGCTCCCCTGAGCGATGCTGTTGATCCCTGACCCAAGGCCAAGACAGATGGCGAAAGCCACCGCACCGGGCAGCCAATCACCTGACACCCCGAGTATTACCGCGCCAGTGACCATGAGAGCGGCAGAGACAATCGCAAGCGCGGGCGGCGACAGGCTCTTTCCGAAGACCATGTTGATCAGGCGGCTCATGACCTGGGCCGGACCAAACAAGGAACCGATCACGACCGCCGCACTGCCAAGTCCGATCGCGCCGAGCATCGGCACCATGTGGGCAAGGATCGCGGCGAGGGTGAAGCCCGAAAGAGAGAAGGCAAAGGAGACCATCAGCATGCCACGGCGACGCGCCTGGGGTTCGAGAGCGCCGACAACGACCTCGCGGGTTCTTGTCTCGTCCGTTTTGGAACTCAGCCTTCCGGCACGCATGATCCAGTAGTGCAGGGGCATGCAGACGATAAGGTTCAAGACGGCGAACACCAGATAGATTTCCCGCCAGGTCAGATATCCGGTCAGCGTCGCGGCGATCGGCCAGAAGATGGTGGAGGCAAAGCCGCCGATGAGTGTCAGATAGGTGATGCTGCGGGACGCCGTGCGAGGTTCGCTTTCAACCAGTGTTGCGAAGGCCGCCTGATACTGGACCATCCCGGAGGACACTTCGAGCAGGACAATCGCAAGGACAAAGAGCGACACAGACGGCGACCATGCACAAAGCACCAGCGTTAACGCCGCAAGGGCCGACCCCAGCGTCATCACCGTTGCCGCACCGATCTTGTCCATGTGCCTGCCGATGAACGGAGCAGACAGGCCGCCGATGAACAGCGAGACCGAGAAGACGGCGAAGACCCGCTCCAGGCTGATGCCAAGGTCTTTGGCCATTCCGGGTGCGAGGATGCTGAAGGAATAGTAGAGAGTGCCGTAGCCGATGATCTGCGTGACACCGAGAGCGGAGACGATGCCCGCCGGAACCTTGATCGTATGCAATGACGTGTTCCTTGACGGGCTATGCTTCGCTTGAACAGCAACTGGCGGATCGCTCGACGGACCCGCGGATGCCGGGATGCCCCGCGCAGCAGTCTTCCATCAGGAAAGTCACCAGATCGGCCAGCGTGTCGTAACTTGCGTTATAGACGATCGAGCGCGACTCCCGGCGTTGGGAGATGAGGCCTGATCGTTCGAGTTCCTTGAGGTGGAACGAGACGTTTGATGGAGAGACGCCCATGCGTTCGGCAATCGCGCCGGCGGCCAGACCTTCAGGGCCGGCGATGACCAGGGTCCTCACGATGGAAAGTCGGGTTTCCTGTGAAAGCGCGGCGAAGGAGGAGAGGGCTTGACGATCATCCATATTTCAATAATCCTTGAATCATTGAAATTGAGGATAGCCACAAATGAGCGCGATCGACAATAGCCAATCCGACAAAACCGATATCTCGCTTGGGGAGTTGCTCGGCAGAGCCGCAGAGACACCGGACCTGCCCTTGGTCTTCCTGTATGACGGAAAGCCCGTGAAGCCCGGCTATCACGTGACCGAGGTCAAGGCTGGCCAGTTCTCCGCGCTTGATTGCGGGGCAAATCCGGAAGCCTGGTCGGAGATTTTCGTGCAGCTGTGGGACATCGAGGAGGGCGAGCGGACCCATATGACGGCCGGGAAGTTCTCGGCCATCGTCCGCAAGGTTTCCGAACGCGTCCGTCTCGACGGCTCCGCAAAGCTGACCTTCGAAGTGAGCGATGGCGTCCGGCCGATGCAGTTGTTCTGCGCGAACTCTCCTGTCGCGGAAGACGGCACTCTCCAGGTCGCGTTGACGCCACGGCCTGCGAGCTGCAAGCCTCGGGACCGCTGGTTGGCCGAGAAAGCCGCTACGGAAGCCTCGTGCTGTAGTTCATCCGCTTCCAAATGCTGTAGTTGAGGTGGGAACCATCCCCAAACGAGATGCCGTCGCCAGGGAGGCGCTCTCAGGGGCGCCCGCCGGAAGCTGATGTTCTGCCGCCGCATTCGCCGGCTGTGAACAGCCCACCGCCCGAACATCGCCGCGGCATCACCGCGAGCGTGCCCCTTCGCTGAAAAACCGAGAGCTCAGGTCATGTGGCCGGTACTGTCGCGGTCGATATCCTCTCAACAATTCGGGCCTTTTCCACGCCATCGCATTCGACCTCCGATCTCTTGACGTCTTGACTCGAAAATAACTAACTAGTTACATAATTACGTGACGAATGTTCTTGCGAATTGGGAGGTTCGAGTGAAGATTTACGGGATGCAGCATGTGGGGTTCACTGTGCCGAACCTCGAAGAGGCTGTCCGCTTTTTCGAGGTGATCTTCGGAGCGGTGACGTGCCTTGAAACAGGCAAAGTGGAAGCTGACGACGCGTTCATGCTTCGGCGCCTCGGTGTTCCCTCGGGCAGACGGATAGTGAACATCAAGGTTCTAAGGGTCGGGAACGGCACGAACCTCGAGATATTCCAGTACTCCGGCGAGACCGGCGAGGAAGAGCCCCTGAAGCGCAACAGCCAGACCGGTGGCTTTCACTTAGCCTTCGAGGTTGACGACTGCGAACGCGCGGCAGAGCGGCTTCGTGCCGCCGGCGTCGATTTGCTTGAAGGGCCGACTCTTGTCGAAAGCGGCGCGATGGCCGGGCTTACCTGGCTCTATCTCAAAGCTCCCTGGGGGCAGTTTTTGGAGATCGTCAGCATGCCGGGACCGCTCGGATACGAAAGCGCTGGCGGTCCACGGCAGTGGTCGCCCGTCAATGGCAGCTAACTCCCGGCCGTAGTCGCTGCATCTCAAGCGGCCAATCAAAATCAAAGACATGAGAACCCCTGGCCAAAAGCCGGAAAGGAAAGCCGTGCCTCAAGAAATCCTGATAAGCACAAAGCAGACATTTGTGCTCGGCAACTACGAAGACGGTGCGCTACTGCCCGGTCAGATCCGTGGGCGAACGCTCTGTACTCTGATCAGTCAGGGCACGGAGCTTGGCTGGGCCAACGGTGACGTGTTTCCCATCCGGCCGGGCTATGCGGCTGTCTTTGAGGTGACCGAGATCGGAGAGGATGTCGATGGCGTCAGCGTCGGTGACCGGCGCTTTGCAATGGGGCAGCATCGTTCCACGCAGACCCACGATGCCCGACACACTCTGGCGTTGCCGGATGGATTGGCCCCGGATCGCGCCGTTCTCGCCCGCTTGATGGGGGTGTCGATGACGAGCCTGATGACGACGAAGGCGCGTCCAGGTGACCGCGTGGTCGTTTCGGGAGCGGGGCCGGTTGGCTTCCTGGCTGCGCACCTCTTTGCGATCGGCGGCTATCGCGTGACGGTGGTCGATCCGGATCCGGTCAGGCGCGCTCAGGCCGGTCGAAGCGGAATTGCGGATTGCCGAGCGTCTATAGGCGACGCATCGGACCTGACCGGAAAAGTCGCCCTCGTCGTCGATTGTTCAGGTCATGAGGGTGCCATCATCGATGCTTGCCGTCTTGTCCGCAAGCTTGGTGAAGTCGTCATGGTTGGTGTTCCCTGGAGGCGGGCGACCGAATTTTCTGCGCACGAACTCATGCAGGCGGTCTTCTTCAACCTGGTGACGCTGCGCTCAGGCTGGGAATGGGAGGTTCCGATGCTCGGTCGCGACTTCGTTTGGGAAGAACTGCTCGAAGGGTACAACAATGCACCGCATAGCGTCTTCGGTGGCTTCTCGCGCGCGCTCGAATGGCTGTCTGAAGGTCTGATAGAGCTCGAAGGCCTGATCCGCCACGTGACGCCAGACGATCCCGCGTCACTCTATTCGGACATTGCGCGGCGCGCGATTGAGCAGCCCTTCATCGTTATCGATTGGGGCTAGCCCAAGCGCCGGGCCGATATGCCCGGCTATCGTTCGTGTATGTGCCTGGCGCGACGCGTTAGGCACATACCAGCCGCATGATGGTGTCGACGTTGAACTGCAGGCGTTCGTCAATCGCTTCCTTGGCCATGAGATCACGTTCGAAAATGATCGATCCGGTGAAACGGTTGGTCAGGTAGTAATAGCCGATCGCTGCAATGGTGATGTTGAGCTGCACAGGGTCGACGCCCGACCGAAACACGCCCTGTGCCGCGCCGCGTTCGAGAATGTCGCCGACCATGTTGACGAACTTGCGGCTGGCGGCCTTGATGACCTCGGACTTCTTCAAATGCTTCGCGCGGTGAAGGTTCTCGCTGTTGACCAGCGTGATGAACTCCGGGTTCTTCAGGTAATATTCCCAGGTGAACTGGACGAGTTTGGCAAGCGCCGCCTTCGGTTCCAGGTCGTCGAGCTTGAGTTTTTGTTCAGCCGTTCGGATGTCTATATAGGCATCTTCGAGAACGGTCTGGAACAGCCGCTCCTTGCTCTCGAAATAGTGGTATATCATCCGCTTGTTGGCGTTGGCCTTCTCGGCGATCACGTCGACCCGCGCGCCTCCCAAGCCATTCTTCGCAAACTCTTTCTTGGCCGCGTCCAGAATGCGCGCCTTCGTTGCCTCGGCGTCTCTGATGCGTGGCTTTCGGGCAGATTTTTCCGTGTCTTCGTTCGTGATGCTCAAAGCCCTTCCTCCGTCGCCCTCGCGCCTGCTGCGCTGAAAGTCATACACGCCGGAAAGCTGATCCGTCAAAGCGGTTCGTCAGGTCGGTCGGCGCCTGTGCCCATTAAAAGCACTTGACTCGGGGTTTTGTAAAGAAGTAACTAGTTAGTGCGTTAAGTGGGACTGACGAGGCCGGAGGAGGCCAGGGCGACAAGCGTGCGCCGCCACCTGCGAACCTGCATTTTCAACCCGTGTGGGACGGGGAACGCTCACCGAGGATATGGGAGGATTGGCATGTCGACCTTTATTAAGGATTTTATCGAACGCGAAACGGTAAGCCGTCGCAACTTCTTGTTTGCCGCTGCAGCCGGCGTCGGCGCCATGGCGGTGCCGATGGCGTTCGGTCGCGGCACGGCGCAGGCAGCATTGACGGATCCGGCAATTGCCTGGAGCTATCGCGACCGGGCGTCTGCCTACTGGAATTCGGTCGTTTCCGGGGGCGAGGCTTTCGTGGAATCGCTCGGCAAGCCGAAGAGCGCACTCGTCAGCCTGATCAACGAGGGGTCTACGGAAAAGTCGCTCGCCGACATCAAGGCGTTTCTCGCCAAGAACAACGGCAATTGCGCGATCGCCTGCGATGCAAACGACAGCCCCAACGCCAGACCCGTTGTCGAGGCGGTTCAGGCAGCGGGCGCCTACATTTCAACGATCTGGAACAAGACCGACGACCTGCATCCTTGGGATTTCGGCGACAACTACGTTTCCCATATGACCTGGTCGGATGAGAAGCCTGCTGAACAGACCGCGCGGATCCTGTTTGAGGCGATGGGTGGTGAAGGTGGTGTGGTGCACCTCGGTGGAATCGCCGCCAACAACCCGGCAGTCGAGCGCCTGAACGGCCTCAAGAACGCACTCAAAGATTTCCCGAACATCGAGTTGCTCGATGCGCAGCCGGCCGACTGGGACACGCAGAAGGGTGCGGCCCTCATGGCGTCGTTCCTGACCCGCTACGGCGACAAGATCAAGGGCGTGCACTGCGCCAACGACAACATCGCCTATGGTGTCATCGAGGCCCTGCGCGCCGAGGGTATCGAGGACATGCCGATCGTTTCCTATGACGGCAATCCGGAGGCCGTGCAGATGGTGCTGGACGGCAAGCTCCTGGCGACCGTCTTCACCAACCCGCACTGGGGCGGCGGCATCAGCGCGGCACTCGCCTATCACGCGGCGATCGGCAGCTTCAAGCCGTCCGAAGAGCCGAAGGAACACCGCGAGTTCTACGGCCCGACGATCCTGGTCACGGCCAAGGATGCCGCCGAGTTCAAGGCGAAGTATCTCGACTCCGTCCCGACCTACAATTGGACGGATTTCTGGGGGCCGTCCAACGGCCAGATCCAGTACTGAAATTTCGACCAGCTGGGCGGCAGCCTGTGTGCCGCCGCCCCGTTCCCCTTGTGACTTTCTAAAAGAGGGGTGTCTGACGTGACACGTCGCCTATCGCGCGAAACCTTGATCAAATGGGCGCCGCTTCTGGTGCTGATTGCGCTGGTGATCTTCTTCACCGCGCTCAACCCGACTTTCTTTTCCTCGCGGAACTTCGCCCGCATCGCGATTGCGGCAGCTCCGGCACTCATGGTTGCCGTCGGCGTCACCTTCATCATCGTCATGGGATCGATCGACCTCTCGATGGAGGGAACGGTCTCCCTCACGGCCGTGGCCTTTGCGTTCATCTTTGCCCATTTCGGTGGCTCGCTCGCCCCTTCCGGTTGGGTCGCCATTCCGCTTGTTCTCCTTCTCGGCGGCGTGATCGGACTGCTAAACGGGCTTGTCCATGTGAAGCTGAAGATACCGTCCTTCATGGCGAGCCTTGCCATGGGCTTCGTCGGGACGGGGGCCGCGATCCTGCTCACCGGCGGTGACATCGTCAAAGTAAGCGACGCGACCTTTCGGGGCCTGCTGACGGTGCGTTTGTTGGGTTTCCCGCTAATGGTCTACGTCGCTGCCTTCTTCCTCGTCGTTGCCTGGTTCATTCAGACCCACACCACGCTTGGCCGCAACTTCTACGCGGTTGGCGGCGGTGAGGATCTCGCGCATGCCTCGGGCCTCAATGTTACCCGCGTTCGCGTGACCGGCTTTGCGCTTGCCGGCGTCTTTTACGCCATTGCCGCAATCCTCGTGGTGGCGCGCATCGGCCAGGCGGAATCGGTGACCGGTGCGAACTTCATGTTCGTCTCCATCACGTCGGTCGTTGTCGGTGGCGTGGCGCTCTGGGGCGGCATCGGCGGCGTCTGGAACGCACTTGTCGGCGTGCTGATCGTGAACGTCATCGACAATGGCATGGTCGTCATCGGTCTGCCCGACTTCATCCAGGACGGCATGCTCGGCCTGCTCGTCATTCTTGCCGTCGTGCTTTCGACCGACCGCAAGATGCTTTCCTTCGTCAAGTGAGGCACGCCATGTACGAGCTCAAGGCTGTCGACAAGAAATTCCCCGGCGTTCACGCGCTAAAGGCAATCGACTTCCACATCAAGCGCGGCGAGATCGTCGGACTTGTGGGGGAGAATGGCGCCGGCAAATCCACCTTGATGAAGGTGATCTATGGCGCCTACCAGCCCGATGGCGGCAAGGTCCTCATCAACGGAACGCCCGTTCGCTTTGCCAATCCGCGCCAGGCGATGGAGAAGGGCATCGGGATGGTGTTCCAGGAGCAGTCGCTGATCCCGAACCTGACCGTCATGGAGAACATCTTCCTCGGCTATGAACGACAGTTCACCCGCTTCGGTGTCGTCGACTGGAAGGTTATGGCGAAAGCCGCACGCCGTCAGCTCGCCAAGGTGAAACTCGATATCGATCCGGCGATGGTGACGTCGAAGCTTTCCTTTGCCCAACGTCAGCTCGTCGAGCTCGCCAAGGTGTTGACGCTCGAAGAGCGCGTGGAGGGGGATCTCGTCATCCTGCTCGACGAGCCGACCTCGGTTCTGTCAAAGGAAGAGGTGCAGCTGCTGTTCAAGCTTGTGCGGGAACTGGTGACGCGGGCCTCGTTCATCTTCGTCTCGCATCGCATGGACGAGGTGATGGAACTTTCCGATCGCATCTACGTGATGAAGGATGGTGAGGTCGTGGACGTCGTCGACCGTGGTGCTGCCCCGGCCGAGGCCATCCAGCACAAGATGGTCGGTCGCAATGTCGACAAGCAATATTACCGCGAGCATCTGCAAAAGCCGTTCGACGCCGCAAAGGCACTCGTCGAGATGGACCAGGTGGGCCTTCCTGGCCGCATCCAGGACATCTCGCTCAAGCTGCATGCCGGTGAAGTGCTTTGTCTTGTCGGTACGGAAGGTTCGGGGCGCGAGGCAATCCTCAGGACGATCTACGGCATGCTGACGCCGAGCACCGGCCGTCTCCGCATCAAGGGAGGCGATGCGACCGATCTTTCACCGCGGCACGCGGTTTCTCGTGGCGTCGGCTATGTGCCCCGCGAGCGCAAGATCGAGGGCATTGTTGCTGGCATGAACGTCTACGAAAACATGACGCTTTCGCAGATGAAACACCGCTCGAAAGGTGGTGTGCTGCGCGTCGGCGAGGAGCGGGCGCTTGCCCGTGAATGGATCAAGAAACTGTCGATCAAGGCCCATTCCGAGTTTGCGGATTGTGGCAATCTTTCAGGCGGAAACCAGCAGAAGGTGGTTCTGGCCAAGTGGCGTTCGGCCGGTTCCGACATCATGCTGCTCGACCATCCGACGCGCGGTCTCGACATCGGCGCCAAGGAAGATGTCTACGACATGATCCGCGCCATGAGTGCGGCGGGCGTCGGCATCGTGCTGGTTGCCGACACATTGGAAGAGGCAATCGGCCTTTCGCACACCATCATCGTCGTCAAGGACGGGCGCATCCAGAAACAGTTCGCCTGCGAACCGGGTTCCAAGCCCACGCCCTATGACCTTTTGCACTACATGATCTGAGGGACCAATGGATATTCAGCGCCTCAAACCGCACCTTCCCTGGATAACGCTCCTGGTGCTCGTCGCCGTCGTCGGCATCACCGATCCCGGTTTCCTGCGACCCACGAACCTTCTCGGCATTGCCGGCGACATCGTGCCACTCTTCATCATGGCGCTCGGTCTCACTTTCGCCATCTATATCGGTGGCATCGACCTGTCGGCCCAGTCGATGGCGAACATGGTGACGGTCATCGCCTCGGTTTACCTTGCCTCGCTCGGTGCCTGGGTTGCCGTACTTTGCGTCGTTGCCGGCTTTCTCCTTGGCACGCTATCCGGCTTCGTGACGACACGGCTTTTCGTGCCGTCCTTCATCTCCACGCTTGCGGTCGGCGGCGTTGCGTTCTCGGTTGCGCAGTGGCTTTCGGGTCAGCGCGCGCTCAACATGGACGCCGCTCAGCGCAACGAAACCTTCGGCTGGATGATTGGTCATACTTGGGGCGTCCCCAACGAACTCTTGATTGCCGCGGGGCTCGTGGCCCTCTGCCTCTTCATCGAGCGGCGCACGACGCTCGGCCGCGTTCTGAAGGCGGTCGGTGCCGGCGAATTGGCCGCCGCCGCGTCCGGTATCGATGTTGCGCGCTACAAGATCCTTGCATTCGCGATCTCCGGTGCACTTGCGTCCATTGCCGGCCTGCTCTTTGCGGTCAAGCTCTCCGGCGGCGCACCGACGATCGCCAATGGATTCCTGTTGCCGGCAATCGTTGCCGTGCTGGTCGGTGGCACGCCTTTGACGGGCGGTGTCGGCGGCGTGATGAACACCGTGGTCGGCACCTTGATCGTCGCGGTCATCCGATCGTCGATGCTGTATTTCGAGATCGACGCGACCCGGCAGCAGATCGTCTTCGGCGTCGTGTTGATCATTGCCATTGCCCTGACGATCGACCGCGCCAAGCTGCGCACCGTGAAGTAGGAGAGTTGCAATGACGACCATGCGCGCCGCCGTGCTCACTGCCCCGAAACGCTTCGAGGTTCGGGAGGTCGCCATGCCGATCGTCGGACCGGACGATGTGCTCGTCCGGGTCGCGCGCACGGGCATCTGCGGTACGGACATTCATATCTTCAACGGCCACTACGCGGCTGACCGGCTTCCGCTCGTCCCAGGACACGAGTTCTGCGGAACGATCGCCCAGCTTGGCGCCAACGTCCGCCATCTTGCGGCCGGAGCACGCGTGGTGGTCGATATCAACATCGGCTGCGGCAGCTGCTATTGGTGCCGTCGCAACGAGGTTCTGAACTGCGCCGAGGTTACGCAGGTCGGTATCGGTCGGGACGGCGCCTTTGCCGAATATGTAGCGGTTCCGGCGCGACTGGCGATCCCGGTTCAGGCTGATATCGCCGATGCGGTGCTTGCGCTCACGGAGCCGGTCGCCTGCGTCGTTCGTGCGGCGCGTAAGGCGCAGGCGACGTTCGGCCAATCGGTCCTCGTCTTCGGCGCCGGACCGATCGGAAACCTGCATGTGCAGATGATGCGCCTTGTCGGCGCGGCGCCGATCATTGTCGCCGACCTTTCGCCAGACCGTTGCCGCATGGCGATCGAGGCCGGGGCGGATGCGGCGGTGTCGGATCCAACCGAACTGAAAGCCGTGGTTCACAAAATGACCGGCGGACGCGGGGCGGATCTCGTGATCGAGAGCGTCGGCAACCGGAAGCTCTACGAACAGGCATTCGATCTTGCGCGACGCGGCGGCCATGTCGCCTTTTTCGGCATCACCCCGCCCGGCGAGACCGTAGCTCTCGACAGCCTGCGAACGGTGTTGGAAGAAGGGAGCCTCAAAGGTTCTGTTGCCGGGATGGGCGAGGATATGCACGACGCACTCACGCTTCTGTCGCATGGCCGGTTCCGCACGCAGGATTTCACCAAGGCAAGCTATCCGCTGGAGGCCATTCAGGAAGCCTTCGAGACGATCGGCGAGCGGCCGCAACACCTGAAGACCCAGATCGCCATCGCGGCGTAAACTATCGAAGTGGAGGTACCAGATGGACCAGACGAAGACGTTTCTTGCTCCCCCGTCCGCAGCGCGCAGCTTCGGGTTCTTCATCGACGGGCAGTGGAAAGAAGGGACCGACCACTTCGAACGCGCCTCGCCAGGCCATGGTACGCCGGTCACGCGCACCGTTCGCTGCACGATCGATGATCTGAACGCGGCGGTAGCTGCGGCGCGCAATGCCTTCGAGGACCGCCGCTGGTCCGGGCTTTCCGGGGCTGCGCGCGCCGGCGTTCTCTTGCGCGTCGCCGAAATCCTTCGTCGCCGCCGGGACGAGATCGCCTATTGGGAGACGCTCGAAAACGGCAAGCCGATCTCGCAGGCGCGCGGCGAGATCGATCATTGCATTGCCTGCTTCGAGGTCGGTGCCGGCGCCGCCCGCCTCCTGCACGGCGACAGCTTCAATTCGCTCGGTGACGACCTGTTCGGTATGGTGCTGCGCGAGCCGATCGGTGTCATCGGCCTGATCACGCCCTGGAACTTCCCGTTCCTGATCCTGTGCGAGCGCGTGCCTTTCATCCTGGCGTCCGGCTGCACCATGGTGGTGAAGCCGTCTGAAGTCACCTCCGTGACCACGCTGCTTCTGGCCGAGGTTCTGGCGGAAGCCGGCCTGCCTGCCGGCGTCTACAATGTCGTCACCGGTTCCGGCCGCTCGATCGGGCAGGCGCTTGCCGAACATCCTGACGTCGACATGCTTTCCTTCACGGGATCGACGGCCGTTGGGCGCTCCTGCGTCCACGCTGCCGCCGACAGCAACTTCAAGAAGCTGGGCCTCGAGCTCGGTGGCAAAAACCCCATCATTGTCTTTGCCGACTCCGACCTTGAGGATGCCGCTGACGGCGCCGCTTTCGGCATCAGCTTCAACACCGGACAATGCTGCGTTTCGTCGTCGCGCCTGATCGTCGAGCGTTCTGTCGCGGCGGAGTTCGAAAAACTCCTGGTCGAGAAGATGAAAAAGATCCGGGTCGGCGATCCCCTGGACGAAGGCACCCAGGTGGGCGCCATTACCACTGAGGCCCAGAACGCCACGATCCTGGACTATATCGCCAAGGGCAAGGCGGCAGGCGCCAAGCTTCTCACTGGGGGCGAGACGATCGATCTTGGCCACGGCCAGTACATCGCACCGACGCTTTTCTCCGATGTTTCCCGCGACATGGCGATTGCGCGCGACGAGATTTTCGGCCCGGTTCTGTGCTCCATGCATTTCGACACGGTCGAGGAAGCCATCCAGCTCGCCAATGATACGGTCTACGGCCTGGCGGCGAGCGTGTGGACGAAGAACATCGACAAGGCGCTGACCGTGACACGGAAAGTGCGTGCCGGCCGCTTTTGGGTCAACACGATCATGGCGGGTGGCCCTGAGATGCCGCTCGGTGGTTTCAAGCAGTCCGGTTGGGGCCGTGAGGCCGGCGTCTACGGGGTTGAGGAGTATACGCAGGTGAAGTCCGTTCACGTCGAGATCGGCAAGCGTTCGCATTGGATTGCATGATGTCGCAAGGCTATGATTATGTGATCGTCGGAGGCGGTTCCTCCGGTTGTGTATTGGCGGCGCGACTCTCTGAAAATCCGTCGGCGCGCGTCTGCCTCATCGAGGCCGGCGGGCGCGACAGTCATCCGCTGATCCACATGCCCGTCGGCTTTGCCAAGATGACCGCCGGTCCGTTGACCTGGGGACTGAAGACCGCGCCCCAGAAACACGCCAACAACCGTGAAATCCTCTACGCCCAGGCAAAGGTGCTCGGCGGTGGCTCCTCGATCAATGCGGAGGTGTTCACGCGTGGGCATCCTGGTGATTACGACCGCTGGGTCGAGGAGGGGGCTGACGGCTGGGGCTTCAAGGATATCCAGAAGTACTTCCTGCGCTCCGAGGGCAATACGATCCTCTCGGGCAAATGGCACGGAACGGACGGCCCACTCGGTGTGTCGAACATTCCCGAACCGCAGCGCATGACGCGCGCCTTCGTGCAAAGCTGCCAGGAACTCGGCATACCCTACAATCCTGATTTCAATGGTCCGCTCCAGGAAGGATCTGGCGTCTACCAGACAACAACCCGGAACAACCGCCGTTGCTCTGCAGCGGTCGGTTATCTCAGGCCGGCCCTGAAGCGCAAGAACCTCACGGTCATCACCGGGGCGCTCGTGCTGCGTGTCGTCTTCGAAGGGCGACGCGCCGTCGGCGTTGACTATCAGGTCGATGGCAAGCGGATGACCGCGCGCGCCGACAGCGAGGTGCTCTTGACCTCGGGTGCGATCGGCACGCCGAAGCTGATGATGCTTTCGGGCGTGGGTCCTGCCGCGGCACTTCGCAGCCACGGCATCGATGTGATCCAGGATCTGGCCGGCGTGGGCGAAAACCTGCAAGACCATTTCGGCGTCGATATCGTCGCGGAGTTGAAGGATCACGACAGCCTCGACAAGTACAACAAGCTGCATTGGTCGATCTGGGCGGGTCTTCAATACACACTGTTTAACTCCGGCCCAATCACCTCCAACGTGGTTGAGGGCGGGGCATTCTGGTACGGCGACAAGACGAGTCCCTATCCGGATCTGCAGTTCCATTTCCTTGCCGGCGCCGGCGCGGAAGCCGGCGTACCCAGTGTGCCAAAGGGTTCCTCCGGCATTACGCTCAATTCCTACACGTTGCGCCCGAAGTCGCGTGGGACTGTCACTCTTCGCTCAGCGGACCCGCGCGATCTTCCGATCATCGATCCGAACTTCCTTGCCGACCCCGAAGACGTGAAGATCTCGGTCGAAGGCGTCAAGATCAGTCAGGAGATCTTCGCTCAGCCTTCGCTGGAGAAGTACATCAAGATCAGGCACTTCCCGAGCCGGGATGTCCGCACGGAAGCGGACTACATCGCCTATACCCGCCAGTACGGTCGCACATCCTATCATCCGACGTGCACGTGCAAGATGGGGCGCGACGAGATGTCGGTGGTCGATCCGCACCTGCGCGTGCACGGGCTTGACGGCATCCGCATCTGCGACAGTTCCACCATGCCGAGCCTTGTCGGGTCCAACACCAACGCGGCAACGATCATGATCGGGGAAAAGGCCGCAGACATGATCCGCGGCAATGCCTGAGCAGGCTGGCCGATCGTAAAAAAAAAGGGCGGCTCGTGGGCCGCCCTTTTTCTATCAGTCCCATTCAGGAACCCAGGGAAGTTGTCCTGGTTTGATGATGCGGTAACCGGTGGCCGTCAGCGCGTCGATCCTTTGCATGTCGATCGACGAGAGAGTGAAATCCATGATCTCGAAGTTCGCGCGGATGTTTGCCGGCTTGGTGGACATGGTATTGAGCGGAACGCCTTTCTGGATAATCCAGCGCAGCGCCACTTGTGCCGCGGACTTGCCGTAGGTCTCGCCGATCTCGGAAAAAAGGCCGTGTTTGAAGATCTCTCCACGGGCGATCGACGCATAGGAGGTGATCGGGATTCCTGTTTCCGCGGCGGCCGCGAGCAGTTTCTCCTGGTTGAGTAGCGGGTGGAATTCCACCTGATTGGTCACGAGCGGAACGTCGACGATGGACCGCGCTTCCCGCATCATGGCCGCCGTGTAGTTCGACACGCCGACAGATCTCGTCAGCCCTCGTTCCAGCGCGGATCGAAGCATGCGCAGCGAGGGGGCGATCTCTCCGTCGGCCGGCGGCCAGTGCAAGAGAAGAACGTCGACGCAATCGGTCTTCAGGGCTCGAAGGCTCGTCTCGACCGAGGGGAGAAACGTCTCGTCCGTGTAGTTGTCCGGATGCACTTTCGTGGTGATGCAGAGTTCAGAACGGGGAACGCCGCATTCCGCCAGTGCTTCGCCGGTGTCAGCCTCGTTCCCATACATCTGCGCCGTATCGAAGGCACGATAGCCGACGTCGATAGCGGCCTCGATCGCTCGTCGCAGTTCGTCCCCCTTCAGCGGGTACGTGCCAAAGCCGCGCTGAAAGCTCTTCTGGAAGTAGATGTTCATGCCTCCCCCTTGGTCGATTGCCGAGCTGGCGTCGAATGCCGGTCATTCGAAAATCGCGCCGGCCGGCTTGTCTTGTCGCGAATTAACATATAACTAGTTAGTTACTTCAGGCAATGAAAAACGGAGGATCAGGCGATGAAGAAGGTGAAGAGCGCGCAGGAGGCGGTGCGGCTCATCAAGGATGGCTCGGTCGTCGCCGTGAACTCTTCGTCCGGCCTTTGCTGCCCCGATGCGGTGTTGAAAGCGCTCGGCGAGCGCTTTGACAGCGAAGGCCATCCGCGCGGCCTCACCTCCATTCACCCGATCGCCGCCGGCGACTTTTTCGGGACGCGCGGCGTCGATCACATCGCCAAGCCCGGAATGCTGGTGAAGATAATCGGCGGCTCCTATCCCTCCGGGCCAAGCAACGCCGAGCCGCCGCTCATCTGGCAAATGATCCTGAAGGAGGAACTCGCCGCCTTTAACGTGCCCTCCGGCATCGTCTTCGACATGCTGCGTGAAGGTGCTGCCAAGCGTCCGGGCGTGCTGACGAAGGTGGGGATGGAGACCTTCGTCGATCCCGAACAGGATGGCTGTGCCATGAATGACCGGGCGCGGGCTGAACCGATCGTCAAGCGCGTGTCGTTCGAGGGCGAGGACTGGCTGCATTTTCCGGCCATCCGCCCCGATGTGGCGATCATTCGCGCAACGACCGCCGATGAGAAGGGCAACCTGACCTTCGAACAGGAAGGGGCGACGCTCGGCGCGATGGAAATGGCACTGGCAGCCCGCAATTCCGGCGGTCTTGTGATCGCTCAGGTCAAGCGGGTGGCGGCAAGTGGCACCCTTCGTCCCCACGATGTGCGCGTGCCCGGCATCCTCGTCGACATCATCGTTGAGGCGCCGGATCAGCTGCAGACGACGGCAACGCCCTACGACCCGGCGATCTCCGGCGAGCTGTTCCGGCCGCTCGAGACGTTTCGCACGCCGGCGCTGGACGTCGGCAAGGTGATTGCTCGACGTGTGGCGCAGGAGCTCGAGGATGGCTGGGCAGTCAACATTGGCTTCGGCATATCAGCCAACGTGCCACGGATACTCATCGAGGAAGGGCATCACGGCAAGGTCACCTGGGTGATCGAACAGGGAGCCGTCGGCGGTGTTCCATTGCTCGACTTCAAGTTCGGCTGTGCATCCAACGCCGAGGCCTTCGTCGCCTCGCCGCATCAGTTCTGTTACTTCCAGGCGGGCGGATTTGACTGCTCGCTGCTGTCCTTCCTGGAAATCGACGCCGAGGGCTCGGTCAATGTCAGCCGTCTCGCAGCCACCCCGCACCGCACGGCCGGCGCCGGCGGCTTCGTCGACATCACGTCGCGCGCAAAGAAGATCGTGTTCTCCGGCAATTTCAATGCCGGCGCCAAGATGCGCGTCGACGATGGCCGGCTGGTGATCGACAAGGAGGGGCGCATCGCCAAGTTCGTGCCGAAGGTCGATCAGGTGAGCTTCTCCGGCAAGCGCGCCCGCGCTCATGGGCAGGACATCAGCTACGTCACGGAGCGCTGCGTCATCCGTCTCGATAGCGAGGGGCTCGTTGTCACCGAAGTTGCGCCGGGTCTCGACCTTCAACGGGACGTGCTTGATCAGGCGGCAACGCCCCTTCGGGTTTCAAAGACGCTGAAGCGGATGGATGGCGCCCTGTTCCGCCCCGAAGCCATAGGGCTTTCGCTGTGAGTGATGCGCGGATTGAACTGGTCGTCACTGATCGCATCGCGCGGCTGACGCTCCGTCGTCCGGAGAAGCTGAATGCGATCGATGCGGATATGGTGGACGCGCTTTTACAGGCCTGTCGCACCATCGAGCGTTCAGACGCGGTCGTGGCCATCCTCTCTGGCGAAGGCGAGAGATCATTTTGTGCAGGTGGTGACATCGACGCATGGAGCAGTCTCGATGCCGATAGGTTCTCCCGTCGCTGGCTGCGTGATGGCCACGACGCCTTCGATGCGCTGGCGCGCCTTTCCGTGCCGCTGATCGCCGTCTTGAACGGGCATGCGCTCGGCGGCGGATTGGAACTCGCCGCCTGTGCCGACCTGCGCATAGCCGAGGCGCATGTGAAGATTGGCCAGCCGGAGCCGGGGCTTGGCATCATCCCCGGATGGTCGGGCACGCAACGCGCCTCGCGCCGGTTCGGAGCCCAGCTGGTGCGACGCATGGCGCTTTTTGGCGAGGTCTACGGTGCCGGGGAGGCGCTGTCGCTCGGGCTTGTCGACAGGGTGGTTGTAAAAGGCGAGGGGCTTGCCGCTGCACAAGTCGCTGCCGAGCGGGTGCTGCAACGTTCGCCGCGGGCGACGGAACTCACCAAGATGCTGATCAATGCGGCCGAGGGTGAAGAGAGCGAACGCGTGGTTGAGGCGCTTGCTGGCGCGGTGGCAGCAGCGTCGAGCGACCTGATGGAGGGGCTTGCGGCCTACCGTCAGAAGCGTTCGCCAAAGTTCAACCGATAGGTCGGCGCCGTTCTCCCGGTGACCCGGCCCTTGATGGCGGTGTGTCATGAAATCTGACGATAAAGAATTCCTCGCAGACCTCTTTCGCGCTGCGATCGAGGCTGCGGACCCGGAAAATGCCCTGCGCGCCCATCTCCCGAGCGAGCCACGCGGACGGACCGTCGTCATTGGGGCGGGCAAGGGGGCGGCCCAGCTCGCCGCCGCTTTCGAAAGGCTCTGGCGCGGTCCGCTCGAAGGCGTTGTCGTCACGCGCTATGGTTATGCCGCCCCGTGCACGCGCATCCGCGTACTTGAGGCCTCCCATCCCGTGCCCGATGCAGCCGGATTGCAGGCAACGGATGCGCTTTTCGAGGCTGTGCGCGATCTTACCGAAGATGACCTTGTCGTTGCGTTGATCTGCGGTGGCGGTTCGGCCCTGCTGCCGTCTCCGCCGGGCCAGCTCACGCTGGAAGAGGAGGTGCTATTCAACCAGACCCTGCTTGCAAGTGGCGCGCCGATCTCTGTCATGAACGCCATCCGCAAACAGGTCTCGGGTATCAAGGGCGGTCGTCTTGCGGCCGCCTGCCATCCGGCAAAGGTCGTCACCTTGGTGGTGTCGGACGTGCCGGGTGACGATCCGGCGCAGGTTGCCAGCGGGCCGACCATCCCGGACATGACGGATCGCGCGCTGGCGCGGAACCTGGTTAAGACCTGGGGCATTGCCCTTCCGGCGCGGGTTGCCGCGTGGCTGGACGGCAACGAAGGTCTGGCGCCTCTCCCAGGCGATCCGGTCTTTACGAGGAACGAGGTCCGGGTGATCGCGTCTGCGAACCTCTCGCTGGAGGCCGCCGCCGCCCGCGCTGCGTCACTTGGCGTTCCCGCGGTCATCCTCTCCGATTCGATCGAAGGGGAGGCCCGCGATGTCGCGCGCGTTCACGCGGCCATTGCGCGTGAAGTCGCCGGTCGCGGCCGGCCGTTCTCGCGCCCTGTCGTCATTCTTTCGGGTGGAGAAACCACCGTCACGATCAAAGGCGGCGGCAAGGGTGGGCGCAACACGGAGTTTCTGCTTTCCCTCGCTGTTGCGGCCGACGGGATCGGCTTCTCCGCAATCGCCGCCGATACCGATGGCATCGATGGCTCGGAAGACAATGCCGGCGCCTTTGCCGACGGGCAGAGCATGGCGCGCTTGCGCAACCTGGGGTGCGATCCTTCGGCCCTGCTTGCCGACAATGACGCCTGGACGGCCTTCCATCATCTCGGCGACCTGTTCGTTCCCGGGCCGACCGGAACCAACGTCAACGACTTCAGGGCAATCCTGATCCGCTAACCCGCGCCGTTGCCGGCGCGGGTTCGGCGTTGCTCAGGCCGGAACGGGCGCGTCGTCGCGCAGGAGGCCCTTGTGCTTCAGGTCCGCCCAGAAATCTGTCGGGATCGGATGCGAGAACCAGGCCAGGTTCTGCTCCAGCTGTTCGATCGTGCGCGTACCCGCCATGAAGGATGGAACGGCGGGATGGGCGACAACAAACTGCAGTGCGGCTGCGGCCAGTGGCACGTTATAGGCAGCGCAGACGGCTTCGATCCTTGCAACTTTTTCAAGGATTTCGCGCGGTGCCGGCGCATAGTTGTACTTCGCACCTTCCCTGGCGCCGGTCGCGAGGATCCCCGAATTAAACCCGCCGCCCACGACAACGGCGGCGCCGCGCTCCTGGCAGAGCCGCAGAAAGCTATCAAGCGCATCCTGTTCGAGTAGCGTATAGCGCCCCGCCAGCAGGAAGCAGTCGAAGTCGCGACGCAGCAACGCTTGCTCGCAGACCTGCCATTCATTGACGCCCACACCGATGGCCTTCACGACCTTCTCGGCTCGCAATCTTTCCAGCGCCCGCCAGGCGCCGTCCATCGCCTGCTCGAACACTTCAGGTTGCTCGCTGCCGCGCGTGAAGGCGTCGATATCGTGGATGAAACACATGTCCATGCGCTCCAGTCCCAGTCGTTGCAAGCTGTCCTCGAAAGCCCGCATCGTTCCGTCGTAGCTGTAGTCAAAATGCATCGTGAAAGGTGCGGCATTCGTCCAGGGGGCAAAATCGATCGTGTCGCGCCGCGCCGGGCGCAAACGCCGGCCCACCTTGGAGGCGAGCACGAAGTCGTCACGTTCCTTCCAGCGCAGCGCATGACCCGTGCGCAGCTCGGCGAGGCCATGGCCATACATCGGGGCGGTGTCGAAGAAGCGGACGCCGGCCTCCCAGGCGCGCGCGAACATTGCTTCCGAGGTCGCCTCGTCGATCTCGCGAAAGATGTTGCCGAGGGGTGCCGTTCCGAAGCCGAAGGCGGTCACCTCCAGCTCCGTCCTTCCGAATTTTCTCTTTTGCCCAGGGTGCATGTTTTCCTCCATAAGTAACTGAATGGTGAATAGTATGCATGGCCCTAAACGGCTGTGCAAGCAGCATCCTTTTCGGCCTCCAAGTTTTTCGTCTTGACGACATCCGGCTTCAGAATATATGTAACTAGATAGTTACTAGAGATGAGGCGAGGCAGATGTATCTCACCGAAACGCAGGAGCAGGTGCGCGACATGGCGCGTGCCTTTGCCGACGAAATGATCCGCCCGATGGCAGAGGAGCTCGATCGCGAGGAGCGCTTCCCGGTGGGGCTTTACGATGAAATGGCAAAGCTCGGCCTTTTTGGCATCGGCGTGCCGGAAGAACTCGGCGGGCCGGGGTTCGATACGCTCACTTACGCGCTTGTCATGGAGGAGCTGAGCCGCGGCTACGCATCCGTTGCCGACCAGTGCGGCCTGATCGAACTCATCTCGACCTTGCTCGTCCGCCACGGGACCGAAAGCCAGCAGGCGATGTTGCCGGATATCCTCGGCATGCGCGCCAAGGTCGCCTATTGCATCACCGAGCCGGAAGCCGGCACTGACGTTTCGGGCATCCGCACCACGGCAGAGCGTGACGGCAACGGCTGGCGGCTCAATGGCGGTAAGATCTGGATCCACAACGCGCCGGTCGCTGACTACGGCTTCGTACTGGCCAGGACCGACAAGGAAGCGGGAAACCGCGGCATGTCGATCTTCATCGTCGACCTGCACGCGGCGGGTGTCGAAAAGGGGCCCAAGGAACACAAGATGGGGCAGCGGGCGAGCCAGGTCGGCGCGCTGAATTTCGACGACGTCAAGCTTTCGGCCGACGCTCTCTTGGGCACGGAAGGCCGCGGCTTCCACATGATGATGTCGGTGCTCGACAAGGGTAGGGTCGGCATCGCGGCGCTCGCCGTCGGTATCGCCCAGGCGGGGCTCGAAGCGGCGCTCGACTATGCCGGGACACGCAAGCAGTTCGGCAAGGCCATCGCTGATTTCCAGGGTGTGCAGTGGCTCCTTGCCGACATGGCGAAGGACATCGAGGCTGCCCGTCTGCTCGTCCATTCGGCCGCTTCCAAGATCGATAGCGGCGCCGACGCCACCAAGGCCTGTTCGATCGCCAAGTGCTTTGCCGGTGATGTGGCCGTGCAGCGGACGGCCGATGCAGTGCAGGTCTTTGGCGGCTCCGGCTACATTCGCGGGTTCGAAGTCGAACGCCTCTACCGCGATGCGAAAATCACGCAGATCTATGAGGGCACGAACCAGATCCAGCGCATGATCATCGCGCGCGAACTCCTGAAGAAGGGCGCACGGGCATGACCGGGTCTGAGCCTCGCCCCGTCGCACTGGTGACGGGTTCCTCGCGCGGGATCGGGCTTGCCGCCGCAGAAGCCCTGGCGCGGGAAGGATTTGCGGTCGCGCTCAACGGACTGCCGGATGATGCCGAGCTGCCGTCAGCAGTCGAGCGGATCGCCGCTTACGGTGTCCCGGTCATGGCTGCGGCCTTCGATGTCAGCGCGATTGCCGGCCACGATAGCGCGCTCGCAGCGATTGAAGCCGAACTGGGCCAGATCACGACGCTCGTCAACAATGCGGGTGTCGGCGTTCTCAGGCGCGGCGACATGCTGGAGGTGTCGGAGGAAAGCTGGGATCGCTGCTTCGCCGTCAACACCAAGGGCATGTTCTTTCTGAGCCAGGCCTTTGCCCGGCGTCTTGTCGCCCGTAGCAAGGGGGCGCTCTTCCATTCGATCATCAATGTCACCTCGTCGAATGCCGTCGCGGTGGCCGAACAGCGGTCGGAGTACTGCGCGTCGAAGGCGGCAGCCGCGATGGTCTCCAAGACGCTCGCCGTCCGGCTTGGACGGGAAGATGTCGCCGTCTACGACGTCCAGCCTGGTCTGATCGCCACGGAGATGACCGCACCCGTCATCGACGCCTATCGCGAGCGGGCGGAGGAGGGGCTCACGCTCTTCCCGCGCGTCGGAAGGCCCGAGGAAGTCGGTGCCCTGATCGCATCGCTTGCGGCGGGGCGTCTTCCCTACACCACCGGAATGACGATCCCGGCTGACGCCGGCATGCTCGTCCCGCGCTTTTGAGGTCCCCATGAAAATCGCGCTTCCCGATACTGATGGACGCCTGTCCGACTATGCCCTCAGCGGCACGCCGATCGCGGCTGCGACACTTGGCAGGAACCCGGCGCGTGTCGTCTATTCCGCGGCTCACGTGGTCGCCGACCCGTTCACAGCCAGCGATCCGTCCGGCCGCGCCGCCGTCGACTGGGAAAAAACCATGGAGTTCCGCCGCTATCTCGCGGGCCTCGGGCTCGGCATCGCCGAGGCGATGGATACGGCGCAGCGCGGCATGGGCCTCGACTGGCCGGGCGCTCTGGAACTGATCCGCCGCACGCGGGAAGAACTGCCGGACGCCGTCGTCGCCAATGGCTGCGGAACTGATCATCTCGACCCGGCGACCGTCACGAGTATCGAAGATGTTCGGAGAGCCTATCTGGAACAGGTCGAGGCGATCCAGAAGGTCGGCGGGCGACTTATCCTCATGGCGTCTCGCGCCCTGGTACGGGTCGCTGAGCGACCGGACGATTACGTCAAGGTCTACTCCGATGTGCTGGCCGCCTGTGACGCGCCTGTGATCTTGCACTGGCTGGGCGAGATGTTCGATCCGCAGCTCGCCGGCTATTGGGGCAGCAGGGATTTCGACCCGGCGATGCAGACCGCGCTTGCCGTCATCAACGCAGATGCAGCCAAGGTCGACGGCATAAAAATCTCCCTTCTCGACAAGGAGAAGGAAATCGTCATGCGCCGCCGGCTGCCTGCCGGCGTTAAGATGTACACGGGTGACGACTTCAACTATCCCGAACTGATCGAGGGCGACAGCGAAGGATTTTCGCATGCCTTGCTCGGTATATTCGACCCCCTGGCCCCGGCTGCGGCTTACGCGGTGGAGAGACTTGGCGAAGGGGATCGCGCAGGCTTTCGCGCAACGCTTGATCCGACCGTGCCGCTCGCGCGGCTGATCTTCCGGGCGCCGACGCAGTACTACAAGACCGGAGTCGTCTTCCTTGCCTGGCTGAACGGCTTTCAGGATCACTTCGTGATGTTGAATGGCGCGCAGGCCATGCGGCCGCTGCCTTACTTCGTCGAGCTGTTCAGGCTCGCTGACCAATGCGGGCTCTTGCGCGATCCGGCGCTTGCCGTGGATCGGATGAAGAAGCTGCTTGCGCTCTATGGAGCGTAGCCATGCGTGATTTCACCACCGACCATTCCGCCCTGGCGCTGAACACCGCCAGCCTCGGGCACAACCTCGATGGCCATGGGGCGGGCTGGTCGCCCGAGCGCGTTATCGACGCCTGTGCGGAACGTGGCTTCGGCTCGATCGTCTTCTGGCGCCGCGAGATCGGCTCGCGCGCGATTGAAATCGGCGAACGAGCGCGGGCATGCGGCCTCTCGATTGCCGGTCTCTGCCGCGCACCGTTTCTCGTCGGTGCGGAAGCTGTCGATCGGCAAAGGGTCATCGACGAGGCGAAGTCATCGATCGACATGGCAGCAGGGCTCGGTGCATCGGTGCTGACGATCGTCGTCGGCGGCGTGCATCCGGGAACCAAGGGCACGGGAGAGAGCCTGAAGATCGTCGCCGATCGCGTCGGCGAGATTGCACCCTATGCCGCCGGCCGCAACGTCAAGCTGGCGCTCGAGCCGCTCAATCCTGTTTATGCGGGGAACCGGTCCTGCCTGACGACGCTGCGCGATGCCGTCGATATCTGTGACGTGGTCGGCGCGGCCAATCTCGGCGTCGCCATAGACGTCTACCATGTGTGGTGGGACAGCGAGATCCAAGCCCAGTTGCAGCGCGCGGGCGCCGCGCGGATCTTCGGATATCACCTCTGCGACTGGCTTGCCGACACGCGCGACGTGCTTCTCGATCGCGGCATGATGGGCGATGGGGTCGCTGACCTGAAGACGCTGCGACGGAGCGTCGAAGACGCGGGTTATGCGGGTCCCTGCGAGGTCGAGATCTTTTCCGCAAACAACTGGTGGAAGCGGGACCCGGGCGAAGTCCTCAACGTAATGGTCGAACGCTTCCGCACAATCTGCTGACGATTTGGCTGCTGACGATTTGGGAGGCAAACATGAAGATCCTGGTCACCGTCAAACGGGTCGTTGACTACAACGTCAAGATCCGGGTGAAGGCAGACGGTTCGGGCGTCGAGCTTGCGAACGTGAAGATGTCGATGAACCCCTTCGACGAAATCTCGGTCGAAGAGGCGCTCAGGCTGAAGGAAGCCGGCAAGGCCGAGGAAGTCGTCGTCGTATCCGTCGGTCCGGCCAAGGCCGAAGAGACGCTGCGCACGGCGCTTGCCATGGGGGCGGACCGCGCCATCCTGGTTGAGACCGAAGACCAGGTCGAGCCGCTCGCTGTCGCCAAGATCGTCAAGGGTGTGGCCGAGGCTGAACAGCCGGGCCTGATTATCGTCGGCAAGCAGGCGATCGACGACGATTCGAACCAGACCGGCCAGATGCTGTCCGCGCTGCTCGGCTGGGCGCAAGGGACCTTTGCCTCCAAGGTCGAGATCGGCGACGGCAAGGCAACCGTGACGCGCGAAATCGACGGCGGTCTGCAGACGATCGACATCAAGCTGCCGGCCGTCGTCACCACCGACCTGCGCCTGAACGAGCCGCGCTACGCCTCGCTGCCGAACATCATGAAGGCAAAGAAGAAGCCGCTCGACAAGAAGTCGCCGGCCGACTTCGGCGTCGACACCGCTGCCCGCCTCAAGGTGCTGAAGACCGAGGAGCCGTCGGGCCGCAAGGCCGGCATCAAGGTCAAGTCGGTCGCCGAGCTCGTCGAAAAGCTTAAAGTCGAAGCCGGCGTGCTCTAAGTTCAGCAAAGGGAGATTTTATCATGGCCATTCTTCTTCTGGCTGACCACGACAGCAACCACCTTTCCGACCAGACCGCCAAGGCGCTGAGCGCCGCCTCGAAAATCGCCAGTGGGACTGGAGCCGATGTGCATGTGCTGGTCGCAGGTGCCGGCGCCAAGTCTGCAGCCGAGCAGGCCGCCAAGCTTGCGGGCGTTGCCAAGGTGCTCGTTGCCGAGGACGCGTCGCTTGCCAACAACCTTGCCGAGCCGCTCGCTGCCCTGATCGTCTCGCTCGCTGGCAGCTACGACACGATCGTGAGCGCCGCGACCTCGGTCGGCAAGAACGTCATGCCGCGCGTTGCAGCCCTGCTCGACGTTTCCCAGGTCTCGGAAATCATCGAAGTTGTCTCGTCGGATACCTTCAAGCGTCCGATCTATGCCGGCAACGCCATCCAGACGGTGCAGACGACCGAAGCCAAGCGCGTCATCACCGTGCGCACCGCCTCCTTCGCCTCTGCCGCTGAAGGCGGCTCGGCCGCGATCGAGAGCGTTTCTGCTGCCGCCAACCCCGGTGTTTCCTCCTTCGTCGCCGACGCCCTGTCGTCGTCCGACCGCCCGGAGCTGACGTCCGCCAAGATCATCATCTCGGGCGGTCGCGCGCTCGGTTCTTCCGAGAAGTTCAGGCAAGTGATCCTGCCGGTGGCCGACAAGCTCGGCGCTGCCGTCGGCGCTTCGCGCGCTGCGGTCGATGCCGGCTACGCTCCGAACGACTGGCAGGTTGGCCAGACCGGCAAGGTCGTTGCGCCCGATCTCTACATCGCCTGCGGCATCTCTGGTGCCATCCAGCACCTCGCCGGCATGAAGGACTCGAAGGTCATCGTCGCCATCAACAAGGACGAAGAGGCGCCGATCTTCCAGGTCGCCGACTACGGCCTGGTTGCCGATCTCTTCGACGCTCTGCCGGAACTCGAAAAAGCACTTTGAAGCGAACATGTCCAAGATGAGTGATCCGCCCGAACGCGAGAGCATGGAGTTCGACGTTGTGATCGTGGGTGCGGGACCGGCGGGTCTTGCAGCTGCGATCCGGCTGAAGCAGGTCAATCCGGAGCTTTCGGTTGTCGTGCTCGAAAAGGGCGCCGAAGTCGGTGCGCATATCCTGTCGGGCGCCGTCGTCGATCCCATCGGCATCGACCGGCTGCTGCCGGACTGGCGCGACGAGGCCGACCATCCGTTCAAGACCGAAGTGACGGACGACCACTTCCTGTTCTTAGGACCCGCCGGCTCGATCCGCCTGCCGAACTTCCTGATGCCGCCGCTGATGAACAATCACGGCAACTACATCGTATCGCTCGGCAACGTCTGTCGCTGGCTGGCGACAAAGGCGGAGGAACTCGGCGTCGAGATCTATCCGGGTTTTGCCGCCACCGAAGTGCTCTACAACGACGAGGGTGCGGTCATCGGGGTTGCCACCGGCGACATGGGCATCGAGAGGAACGGCGAACCGGGCCCGAACTTCGCCCGCGGCATGGCGCTGCTCGGCAAATACACGCTGATCGGCGAGGGCGTGCGCGGTTCGCTCGCCAAGCAGCTGATCGCCAAGTTCGATCTTTCCAGGGACAGCGACGTCCAGAAGTTCGGCATCGGCCTGAAAGAGCTCTGGCAGGTCAAGCCCGAGAACCATCGCCCGGGTCTGGTACAGCACTCCTTCGGCTGGCCGCTCGGCATGAAGACCGGTGGCGGCTCGTTCCTCTATCATCTCGAAGACAACATGGTCGCCGTCGGCTTCGTCGTGCACCTCAATTACAAGAACCCCTATCTCTTCCCCTTCGAGGAGTTCCAGCGCTTCAAGACGCATCCGGCGATCCGCGGCACGTTCGAGGGCGGCAAGCGTCTCTCCTACGGCGCGCGTGCGATCACCGAGGGCGGTTACCAGTCGGTACCGAAACTGTCCTTCCCCGGTGGTGCGCTGATCGGCTGTTCGGCCGGTCTCGTCAACGTGCCGCGCATCAAGGGCAGCCACAATGCGGTGCTTTCAGGCATTCTCGCGGCCGAGAAGCTGGCGGCAGCGATTGCTAGTGGCCGCGCCAATGACGAGCCGATCGAGATCGAACGCGGCTGGCGCGACAGCGCCATCGGCCAGGACCTGAAGCGGGTGAGAAACGTCAAGCCGCTGTGGTCGAAGTTCGGCACGGCGATCGGCGTTGGGCTCGGCGGTCTCGACATGTGGACCAACCAGCTGTTCGGCTTCTCCTTCTTCGGCACGCTGAAGCACGGAAAGACCGATGCGCAGTCGCTCGAACCCGCAGCGCAGCACAAGAAGATCGACTATCCAAAGCCGGACGGGGTTCTGACCTTCGACCGGCTGTCCTCGGTGTTCCTGTCGAACACCAACCATGAGGAAGACCAGCCGGTCCATCTCCAGGTGAAGGACATGGATCTGCAGAAGCGCTCCGAGCACGACGTCTATGCCGGTCCGTCGACGCGCTACTGTCCGGCCGGGGTCTACGAATGGGTGGAGAAGGACGGGAAGGACGTCTTCGTCATCAACGCGCAGAACTGCGTGCACTGCAAGACCTGCGACATCAAGGACCCGAACCAGAACATCAACTGGGTGCCGCCACAAGGCGGTGAAGGCCCGGTCTATCCGAACATGTGAGTTCGGGAGGCGGGCCTGCGTCGGCGGCCAGTTTCATCCGATGCTTCGGAACCAAGGCTGGAATTTGGTCTGTCGGCCCTGATATCTGCCCAAAAATCTAGGGCGACGACGCGATTTGCATCGCCGCCTCGGCAGATTTGTCGATCAAGAAAAGTCAGCGACGATTGTTGTTCGATGACAATTTTACGGGACGGTCTGCGTCAATAGGCGGAACCTGAGGGGTTGTTGAGGTTGTGACGCTCGGTTCCTTTCAGGGGCGGGAGGTCGGCTGGGTCTTCGCGTCTTTTCCAACGTCTTTTGCCATTGCGCGGGCAGAAAGCTCACGTGGCTCTTGGCAAGTCCGGAATAAATGAACTCACCGTTGCCGATCCGGATCGCTTTCTCGCGTTGGGGATTGTTTCCAAACAATCGATGAACGGCGGGCTCGAAACCCGAGCCGGAACCGTGCTCCTTGAGGAGGTCCAGCGACTTTTTGTGATCCTTGTAAAGCTGGCGTGCCAACGTTTCCATCTCGGAGCGCTTTTTGAACAAATAGGAAAGCTCCTGAAAAAATTGAAGATGATGACCGGGCGCCAAGGCGATGGAGTTCATTCGAAGGTTCCCCCTTGTTGCCGACGCGTCGGGCTCATAAAACCACCCAATGAATATACATCACAGGTTGAGTTGTTAAACTGCCTGAGCCTTGCGTGAGGGTTGTGCGACAGCTTTGACGTCACGAGCCGGCCGCCAACAATGACATCCTCGAAATGGGCCCCGTCGTATGGTAGGCGCTGTCCAGCTTGCACCTTGACCACGATGCTTTATGCGGTTTCGGAGACGGCAGCTTCGCCAACAACGGTCATTGCACCAGCGACCTTAGAAAACAGCACCAGCTATTGCCACCGACTGACGGTCACCTTAGCAAGTCGCTACAGGCAGGCGAACGTGTAGAAGAGATTTGAATGCTGTATGTGGTGAGGCATGGGCAGACTGAATTCAACGCCGTTGGACGCTGGCAAGGCCAATGCGACTCTTCGCTCACGAATATCGGTCGAGCGCAGGCTTCTCAAGTCGCGGGTATTCTTAGTAGGCAGGGCGTAAACGAAAGTGCCAAGATTGTTTCAAGTCCTTTAGGACGAGCGACCCAGACTGCCCAAATTATCGCTGAGAATTTGGGACTCGTCCATCCTGTGACACTCGATGATCGGCTTAGAGAAGTCGGTATGGGCTCATGGGATGGTCTGACCGACGCAGAGATCGAAGCCAACTGGCCAAACGCCCGAGACCGGCTGGGAACCAATGAATGGTTTTTCCATTCTTCCGACGGGGAGAGTTATGACGAGATGCTGGCCCGTGTTCGGGAAGCTTTGGGTGAATTGATCCTCGACCTTACCGTTCCGAAGATCGTGGTATGCCATGGTGTAACCAGCCGTCTACTCCGGGGCCTTCATTGCGGCCTCAGTAAACGTGAAATGCTAGACTTGGAAGTTCCCCAAAACGCCGCGTTCCGCTTGTCGCTGGCCGGTTCGATTGAGCGACTTAGCTGAGACGTAATTGTCACGCGACGTATCCTGCGCGGCTATCGCCGACAGAAGCCTTTGGGCACATATTACCCGGCCGCAGGAAATTAACTGATGCTGATCATCCCGATCGGTGCGATTGGGATTGCGTGGCCTCCAAGGGACGCGAACGGGCTGCGCCCCCAGACTGGCAGACCTACTCGTCCGAAGGTCCTTTCTCGCTAAGCGTTGAAGATCGTCAGTGCGCAGTCTGCCAACTCGCTGGTCTGCTCGATTATCCGATCGGCACCGGCGGATTCCAACTCCTGCCGACTTCCATATCCCCACAAGACTCCAACAGCGCGAACATTGTTCGCATGTGCGCCGGCGATATCAAAGCGACGGTCGCCGATCATCACGCAGCGATCGCTTGTCAAACCCTCGTGCTGCAGAAGATGACGAATCAACTCGGGTTTGTGATCGATCAATCCGTCGGGCTCGGATCCGTAGATCCCATCGAACTCATCGGAGAGACCATGGTTGGCCAAGATCTGCTTTGCAAAGACAGTTCGTTTCGAGGTAGCAAGAAACAGCCGACCGCCCCGCTGCCGAATGTATGACAGTTGAGCTCGGATCGCAGGGTATAGTTCGCTCAGTTTCAGCCCCCTTTCCCAGTAGTCTCGTCGATAGCCCTCCACCGCCTCAGTGACGCGCGTATCACCATACGGCAAGAGGAGGTAGCGCATCACGTCCTCGATCGGCGGGCCAATGACCGATCCGATATCCAGCGGCTCAATCGGTTCGTGTCCCAATGATCTTAGCGCCGCCTCGCAACTCGCTAAAATCCCGGGCTGGGAATCGATCAAGGTGCCATCCAAATCGAGAAGAATACCGGGGCGATTTTCAATCATTCCAAACCTTTGAAGAGTTTTGTTATCGTATTATCGAAACGCATTTCAAATGCGAGGCCATATTGGTTTTCCTGGGTTCTGGCTGTGCATTTTTGGTAAATTGACAGCACCACTCCCAGAAAGCCAAGCATAATATATCATGTATCATTTGTCATTCTTGCGCAAGCTTGGTTTCATGCGTGACTATGGAGTCGTTGCCGCACAGTTCGCTCCTGCTTGAACGGCTGATTCGCAATGAAGGCCGCGATCTGACAAACGCGATCCTGCTGGAGCGTATCTGAATCTTCAGCGGCCAGGAAACGCGACAACACTGTCCTCGCTGGTGATGTGTGAAGTTCTTGCGAAGAAATCGTCATCGTTGCTTCGTTGAATTGGCGCGCATCTTTCGGCAAGGTGTGAGTGCCCGTATGGTGCGATTCCCGCGCGAAGGACTTACCGCTGTTGATGAAGACGAGCCTCGATCACCTGCCGATAAACAAGCAGCATGAGCTTCGTCGAGCGGTTGAGATTATTTTTGATGAATTTGATGACGCGCTGAAGGGAGGAGAGGCCGATTTCAAGAAACGCGGCCGTATCCTGAAAATCATCCTGTTCGGTTCTTACGCTCGTGGAACTTTCGTTGACGAGCCTCACACCAAGAAGGGCTACCGTTCGGATTTTGACATCCTGGTCATCGTCAACAACAAGAAGCTCAGTGACTCGGCATTTTGGAACCGAGCGAACGATCGATTGATGCGGGATCAAGAGATTGAGACGCCGGTCAGCGTGATCGTGCATGCCTTGCGCGAGGTGAACACGGACCTGAGACGGGGTAGATACTTCTTCGTCGACATCGCGCGCGACGGGATCGCACTCTATGAGCTCGACAGCGAGCCGCTCGCAACGCCTGGGGAAATAAGCCCCGAAATAGCCTGGCGGATGGCGTCCGAATATCTTGCAGATAGACTCCCGCACGCCAAAACCTTCGCCGAAGGCGCCGCATTCTTCATTTCAAAAAGCAGGTACAAAGAAGCTGCGTTTCTACTGCATCAGTCGATCGAGCAGGCCTACGCGACTGCGCTGCTGGTGCTGACGAACTACAGTCCGGCTTCACACAATTTACGTTTCCTTCGCGGCCTTGCTGAGGAGCGTGCTCGCCGCGGCTTCTTCCAATGCTTCCTCGGCCCACTGATTGAGACTCTTTCCCGAAAGTTCGGCAGCCAGAGCAGCTCGGCGGTGCACTTCAGGAGCAACACGAAACATCATCTTGCCAAAATAGGGCTTTTGAGGCTCTTTGCCGATGCTCTTGCAGGCCTCAAGGTAATCATCGACAGCTTCGTGGAATGCCTTCTTCAGTTCACCAACACTGTCCCCGTGAAACCCGACTACGTCAGAAATGCCTGCAATCTTGCCGAAGAACAGTTCGTCCTCCGCGTCGAATTCTATGCGAGCGTGATAACCGTTGTAAGTCATGGTGTTCATAGTTCTACTCCAATTTGCGTCAGGAATTCGCGAGCATCGCGAACCTGATAACGCTTTGCCCCCTTGTCGGGATGAGGACGATGGAAGCTTGCGATTATGCCGTCCTTTTCGAACTTAACGCGCGAGCCGTTTCCTTCGATGACGTTCGCGCCGGGAGCCACAAGCAGGTTTTCTATAGCGGCCCACTCAATGGTTCCCGAGACCGGATCGCCGAATACCGCCGCGAGGGTCTTTTTCTGCTTGCTGTTCATGCTAGCAAATATAGTGGCGCTTGCTATTTCTGCAAGCATTTCTCGATTCCAACGCGATCTGATACGGAGCTCGTCGGAGCTCCGTATCAGCGTGTATCTGTCTAGGTGAGTTGGTAGACGAGTTTGGCTGCGGCAAGATCGGCAAGGCCGGAGCCCACGCTCTTGAAACAGGTGATCTGGTCCGCGTCCGTGCGTACGAACTCGTTGGTGCGACAAAGATCTGCGAGCGTCCCCAAAATAGCGTCTCGACCAATTACGCCGTCGGCAAGCGGCTTGATAAGCTCCCCTGCCTCCTCAAGCGCTACTGCGGTATCGACGTAGATCGACGAGCGGCGCATCACTTCATCATCCGCCTCTCGCATCTCCGGGGTAAAGGCCCCGATGAGATCGACGTGAGTGCCCGGTTTCAGCCACTCACCTCGAATGATGGGTGCAGTTGCAAGCGTTGCGGCACTGACGATGTCGGCGGATTCGATCGCGGTTCTAACGTCTGGCGTGGATTTCGCGGGAAGACCCTGGTCACGGAGGGAAGAGGCGAGGCGGTCGGCTTGTTCGTGATCGATGTCCCAGATGACGATGCGCCGAAGCCGGCGTACAGCTGAGTAGGCGTCCGCGATCAGGCTTCCCACACGACCAGCGCCTATAATGACAAGCGATGAGGCGTCCTCCCGAGAAAGGTATTTGGCCCCAAGTGCTGAGGTTGCCACAGTGCGCCGGCTCGTCAGCGTGTTTCCATCCATGAGGGCCAGTTGCTCTCCGGTGATGGCGTCGTAAAGCATGTATGTCGATACGACAGCAGGCAGCCTACGGTTCATGTTGCCCGGCATAATGGTCACCAGTTTCACGCCGAGAAAACGATCCTCGTCATCGGCGTTGGACCAGGCGGGCATCAAGAGCAACGTACCGTCAGGTTCGCCTTCGCTGCGTAATGTGTGATGGTGGCGCGCAGGTGTCTGGCATCCCTTCGCAAAGCCCCGTTGAAGAGCCGCAACCAATTCCGGGAAGGGAAGTTTTGCGGCGGTCTGTCTGGCGTCTAATAGCAGTGGTTCACCCATATTCGGCTCCTGCTCCGTGGCAGCTTAGAGGGTTGTGATACTTATGTGTGGGTCAACAGCGAATTGGCTCGCCGACTTGCAACTTGGCTCCCCGCATCAAGGTCGCGCTAATCCGCCGCCGTACAAAACGTCGTTAGAACGAACCAATTTGGGGCATAAGTGGCGTTGGCTAAATGGCGCCAGACGCCCTATGGATTAAATCGCCGCTCGACGCGCCTCATCGATATAGAGTTCGCGCAAGCGGGTGGCGATTGGCCCCGGCAGGCCTGTCCCGATCCTTGCGCCGTCGATTTCGACCACGGGCATGACGAAGGAGGATGCCCCAGTGATGAATGCCTCGTCAGCAGCCTTAGCCTCCTCGATTGTGAAGGCCCGCTCGGCGACTTCCATCCGTGCTTCCCTGGCGTAGCGCAACAGCGTGGCGCGCGTGATGCCGTGCAGAATGTCGTTCGATAAGGCTCGAGTGATGATCCTGCCAGACTTGATGATGTAGGCGTTGTTTGCGGTTCCCTCGGTGACGAAGCCGTCCTGTATGAACCAACTGTCATCCGCTCCCGCCTCTTTTGCCATCATCTTGGCCATCGAAGGATAGAGGAGTTGCACCGTCTTGATGTCGCGACGACCCCAGCGCATGTCTGGGACCGAGATAACCTTGATGCCGGTCCTCGCTTGCGGGGCATCCACGAGATTGGCAACCATCTGGGTGAAAAGCACGACCGTCGGCTCGACGTCAGGTGCAGGGAAGGCGAAATCGCGGCGGCCAGGGTTGCCGCGCGATATCTGAAGGTAGACCAGTCCCTCGACAATCTTGTTCCGCTCGACCAACTCGCGGTGGATGTCTAGCAGCACTTGCTGGGACAGCGGATGGCGAATGCCCAATTCGCCGAGCGAGCGTTCAAGACGCGCGGCATGGCCGCCGAAATCAAGCAGCTTGCCATCGACAACCGAGGTCACTTCGTAGACGGCATCGGCAAAGACAAACCCGCGGTCGAAAATCGAGATTCTCGCTTCGGTCTCCGGCAGAAATTCCCCATTCAGATATACAATTCGGCTCAACTGTTTAGCCCTCGCTCGGGTCCACGGTTATCATTCGGAAGACAAGAACATCCCGCGACGGCACATCTAGACGACGAAGCGTATCGCACGTTGGATCTCGAAGTAGTCTTGCGCATTGAAGCGCAACGTCCGTGGCGCGATATGCTCCATGCCGGGGTACCAGCTATTCCTATAGGCGTCCGTCGGATTGGTGTATTCAACGACGAGCTCGAACTCCCCGGCAAGAATCGGCAGCGAGTTGTTGTAGTTTCCCGACAGGGCCTTCTCCACGCCTTCGCGGATCGCGATTACTGCAGCCGCCGGGACCAACGATTTTGTCGCCGGACCAAAGCCTTCACTGGTGGCTAGTGTCGCGATGCCCGGTACCGCGACTTCAGCTTCGGCACACATTCCTGCATCACCGTCGTTCTTCTTCGCGATCCTGACGGCGACCTCCGCGTGATGGGCCTTTTGTGGGGGGCAAATGAGGACGCGGGGCAAGATTATGCCATTGTCTCACTAATCGAGGCTGTCATTCAAGCCCTCAACATAGCCATTTGAGGAGCGGCTTGTCATTGCCGGGGGTTCCTTGGGTGCTTCTGCTTGTATCGTCGGGAAATCCTTAGACGCTGGGCGCTCACGTCGAGGTCCAGTAGCGCCGCGGACAACGGGTGACAATTCGTGAAGCTCAAAACGAGATGCCTGAGTGAGGACGGCGGCTGATGGCGAACACCCGGTCCAGTTCCTCCGCAACTTCGAGGGAGACTACCCGAATGCGATCCGAAGCCGCCAGAAGTGACGCCTGCTGTGCGCCAAATATCAACGTGGTCAGTTCCGCAATGGTCACATGAGCCTCCGGCCGCTCACGGCTTCGCGCTGTTCCTTCAGGACCGAGGGACCAGAGACCACCATTGTCGGGGAATAGATCGTCTTCGACAGCAATTGTTACTTGCCGGGTCCCGCCAAAGCGGCGTGCGGAGAGCAGAGTCTCGAGGTCGAGAGGGCGTATCCAGCTTTCATCACGCTGGCTGGATATTTCCAGTGTTCTCGGGTTGTGCAGAAGTAGCGGTAAAGGATCATCGATCGGCCGGGACGGAAAAATGGCGCGGTGCAGGATATCCTGCGCGAAGAGATGACCAATCAGGGCCCGCCAGGCTTCGTCGTCATGCGCGACGAGATCATCGATGATCACGGTACGACGTGCCGAAGTGAACCAATTGTCTGAGGACTCGATATGAAAGCGCAAGTAGCCGCGCTCATTGCCTTCCGGGCCGAAGACAACGGCGTGGTGGGGCGTTGTGCCGTGATGCGAGCGGTATTCCTGTATGGCCCACCAGCCGTCCCAGCGGGACAACGTTGCGGCACGCGGCGTCAAATCGGCATCGGCCACCTGTCGAAACAATGGGAAGCTCTCGCGAGCATCGACGATGCGAAGACCTTCGCGTGGCGTGGCGATGGCCAGATCGGCGCGGGTCAGGTCGAGATCGTGTTGGACCGACCATGAGGCGACGCCATAACCGTATCGGCCATAGATACCCGTGTCAGATGCCCTTAGTCCTGCGACGACATAGCCTTCCGCACGGGCACGGCGAAGCTGCTCGACGAGGAGCAGGCGCGCGACGCCGCGACGTGTCGCGACCGGCGAGACGCCGACATGCGTGACGGCGAGGTGCCGCACACGCCGACCGCCAGGAAGGGCGACTGACGAATCGTATCCATTGACGACGCCTCGAAGGACATCGTCCTCAAAGCCGCCGAGCGGTTTGCCTTCTGCCAGAAACCGCGCTTCGGTTTCGGGGTTGTTGCGACCAAAATCGCCGATTCCAAGCAGCGCCTGTCGAAACACGGCAAAAGCCTTCCGGCGGTCTTCGTCACCGTGCAGCGATCGGATATCCAGGCGTGAGCTGTCAGGAGACGAGACCGTTGAGAGCGATTGCATATGCCCCTCCTTGATTTGCGAGAATTCGGGAGCGAGACGACCTCGCGCCTTCAGAAGGGCGGCCGCACCCTCGCCGAAATGCCAGGCCTCCTCAAGATGAGGCTGGCCGGAGAGGATGAAGTGGTCGAAACCGACGCGATGATAGGCTTCTATCAGGTCGGCAACCTGTGCATGGCTGCCGACAAGTGCGGTACCCGCGCCGCCGCGCACGAGGCCGTAACCGGACCAGAGGCCGGGGTAGATTTCCAGATCACGCGCCGAAGCCGGCAAACCTTCACGACCCGCATGAAGTGCAGACATCTGGCTCTGCGCGACAGATTCGGACTTGGCCAGGAGCTCGCGAGCTTTTCGCACGCGATCCGGCGAAAGCCAGAAAAGAAGTTTGTCGGCGACGGCCCAGGCTTCCTCCTCGGTGTCGCGTGAAATGACGTGCAACCGTACGCCGAAGCGCAGGGAGCGTCCTTTGGCAGCAGCACGAGCTTTTAGCAGTGCGATGTTTTCAGCCTCGAGTGTCGGCGGGCGACCCCATACCAGATACACGTCGGCCTGACTGGTAGCGACCTCCTGAGCTGCCGGGCTTGCGCCGCCAAAGAAGATCTGAGGCAGGCCGTACGGGGCGGGGTCTATACTGGCTTCGCGGATGTCATAATGTTTGCCTCCGAAAGAGAACGGCTGGTCGGCAGATGCTGATGTCACACCCCGCACCACCGAAAGAAATTCCTCTGTCCTCTCATAGCGGGCATCATGATCCAGATGGTCGCCGAAACGAGCCTGCTCGAAACGATCGCCACCCGTGACAACATTGAGAAGCAGCCGTCCACCGGTCATTCTCTGAAAGGTCGCCGCCTGATGTGCGACCAGCGTCGGCGATATGAGGCCGGGCCGGAAGGCGACGAGGAACTTCAGCCGTTTCGTTTCGTGGGCAAGAGCAGCGGTGGTAATCCAGGCATCTTCGCACCATGTGCCGGTCGGCGTCAGAACAGCATGGAAAGGCTGCTCCTCCGCGGCGCGTGCCACCTCGCCGAGATATGCAAGGGTCGGTGCACGGAAGCCGCCCGAAAATTCCACGACGTGACTATCGTTTCCCGAGCCTGTCAGGCCCCGGCTGTCGCCATTCGTCGGCAGATACCAATGGAGTTGGATATTGCCGCTCATGCCGCATCCTTCCCATTGGCGATGGCCAAATAGCATTGCCTATCTGCAAAGAGGCTTCCACGCCCGATAGTCGAGAGGGGAGGCGCTTTTCCCAGATAGTCAGTTGCGGGCGGACGCGGCGGCCCGAACAGTGCATCCATCAAATACAAAGCACGGTTGTTCGAAAGTTCATTCAATGCCATCAAGTTAATCCAAAGCCTATAAACTTTATAGACTATGATATGAAAATTGACGCTTGGCGTGGTCAATCCGTTCCAAAAGCGGATTCGCTGAGGAAAATCGTTCTCCATTCCATCTTGGAATCCCCTAGGTCGCACGAGCCACGCGGGTCGCCATTTAGGCAAAGAGGCCACGGGTTCTGGGTGGTACACACCCCCTAAATCGCATTGATTTTCTGTCGAAACCTAAATTCTGACAGGGTATTTTCTCCGGAGGTGGCCGAAATTGGAACGTCAACGCGTTCCAATAATCTATAAAACTTATAGAAATAGTGATAATTCAAACCGAGGCAAACCCTATGCTTGATACCGTCCTTTCGCGATCCGCCAAGCGGGCCGCCATTCCTCTCCTTGCCGCCTACACCGCTCTTAGCGCTCCGGCTTTGGCCGATGAGCCGAAGTTCGGCGGCATCCTTCGCATTGCCTCGCTGGAATCCGATCTCGACGCTTTCGATCCCCTAACCGGCTATAGCGTTGAATCCTGGGAAATCTTGCGCGCGACGACACGTCAGCTCGTCACCTATCCTGGTTCGCCGATCGGTCTCAAGGAAGATACGACTTTGGTGCCGGATCTGGCCAAGTCCTGGGATGTCAGCCCGGACGGGAAGACCTATACGTTTCACCTGAAAGAGGACATTTTCTTTTCGGGATCTACCGAGCGTAAGATCGTGGCCGGTGATTTTGTCTATGGCATAAAGCGCTTCTGTGACCCTAACAAGCAGGTCGCGGCCATCAACTATTTCAATCTCGTGTTGTCGGGTTTTGTTGAATACTGCAAGGAATTTGCCAAGGTACCGACCGGGGATCTGGCCGCAAGCAAGGCCTTCATCGATAGTCATGAAATCTCCGGTGTATCCGCGCCGGATGACAAAACCCTTGTGATCCGTTCCGATACCAAGAACTATGACTTCCTCAATATTCTCTCGATGAATTTCGTATCGCCGGTCGCACCCGAAATCGCGTCGAAATACTTTCCGGATTCACTGGAATCGCGCAAGAATTTGCCGTCGAGCGGCCCATATTATGTCGCCTCTTACGATCAGGGGCAAAAACTGGTTTTGAAGAAAGCCGCGAACTTCAAACCGGAATCGGACGAAGCCCGCAAGGCCTATGTGGATGAGATTCATGTCGATTTCACCGCCAACAGCGAAGACGCCATCGTCCAGAAGATCCAGGCCGGCGAAGCAGACCTTTCGCTCTATCTCGACACTCCACCGCGTGGCACCATCCGGCAATATGTATCGAGTAATAGCCCGTATATACACGCGACAAACAGCGGCTCGGCCAACTTCATTACCATAAACGCGCAGAAGAATGTCACCAGCGAGGGTATCGAGGCCTTGCGCAAGCCTGAAGTGCGCCAAGCCCTGTCCTATGCCGTCAATCGTGCCCATCTGGTTCAATCGCAAGGCGGATCGATCGCGGCAGTCCCTCTGTCGCAAATCATCACGTCTACGATTTCCGGCTACGAACAGTTCGACCCATATCCGACTGAGAGTAACAAGGGAAATCCAGAAAAAGCCAAAGAACTTCTGGCGAAGGCCGGCTACCCCAACGGCATCACCCTCGATGCGCTCTATCGCACGAACGCACAGGGTGAAACGATCGCAGTAGCTCTGAAGGAGGATCTGGCGGCTGCGGGCATCACGCTGAACCTGATCCCTGCGCCTGCAAGTGAATGGCGTGCTTATATTCAGGATCCGGAATCGCGTTGGGACGTTTTCCTGAATGGAAGCTTTTCACCCGACTGGCAGGGCCCAAGCACGAGAATGCTGCTCGGTGGCTGGCTGAACTCGGACGCATCGCCCTGCGGCCCCGGAAATGTTTACGCGATTTGCTACAGCAATCCCGAGTTGAACAAGCTCGCGGCCGAAGCTTATCCCTCCGATAACCCCAGCCCACTCTGGACGAAAGCAGACAAGATCGTCTCGACTGATCTGCCTTGGATCCCTCTTTTCGAAAAGCGCAAAATCGCCATCACCTCTGATCGCATCAGCCATTGGGTGTGGTCGTCGCTCGCAGTGCAGGCCGATATCACCAATATCGCTTTGAAAAACTGAAGTTCGTCGCGGGATGTCCGTCTTCTCAGTAGATGATCTGCGCGTTCGCTTTGGCAATGTCCAGGCGGTGAGGGGCGTCTCCTTTGACGTCGAAGCCGGCAAGACACTTGCCATTGTGGGGGAATCCGGATCAGGAAAGAGCGCCAGCCTCCTCGGTGCAACCGGGCTTTTGCCCGGTTCCGCCGCGGTGGAGGGAAGCGTTCTTCATCGCGGCCAGGAAATCCTCGGCTTATCCGACAGCAAATTGCGAAAGATACGCGGTGCGAAGATCGGCTTCGTCTTTCAAGATCCGCTTAGCAACCTCCATCCCCTGAAGACGATCGGTGAGCAGATCGGCGAGGCGATCTCGGTCCATCAGAAAGTAACTCGCAGGGAAAAACGCGAGCGCGTGCTGGCACTTCTCGATGATGTCGGCATAGCCGGCCCGCAGGCGCGGTTCTCGGATTACCCGCGTCACCTTTCCGGCGGAATGCGCCAGCGCGTGATGATTGCCATCGCCATCGCGCTTGATCCTGGCCTGATCATTGCAGACGAACCAACGACGGCTCTCGACGTAACCGTTCAGGCCGCAGTCCTCGATCTCCTCAAACGTCTGCAGGAGGAGCATGGAACGGCATTGATTTTCGTGAGCCACGACCTGGCGGTCGTGTCTGACATTGCCGACGATGTGGTCGTCATGCGTGACGGGATCATCGTAGAAAAAGCACCTGCAAACGACATCTATCTCCGGCCACGGAAGGACTACACCCGGGAACTGTTAGGAGCGGCCCGTCTCGGCGGCCCCAAGGTTTATGCAAGAGGTAAGGGGTGGGAGGCAGCTCGTCCACTCCTCAATGTGAATGCCGTCGCGCGTTCCTTCGCGTCCCGCTCTGTGCTCGATGACGTCTCCTTCACAATTGGGGAAGGTGAGATCCTCGGTCTCGTCGGAGAGTCCGGATCCGGGAAATCAACCATAGGGCGCCTGATCGCCGGTCTGGACCGGCCCGACGCGGGCCATATCAGCTTGAAGGGGAGAGATTATTCCCGACCAGGTGCCAGCGGCAACCTATTACAGGGCGATTTGCGAAAATCCATCCAGGTGGTGTTCCAGGATCCTTATGCCAGTCTCAATCCAAGGCGACGTGTCGAGGCAATCCTTTCTGATCCTTTCCTCATTCATGGTACGGTCGACAGGGCGGAGTTGCGCGAAACCGTGAAGCAGCTGGTCACCGATGTCGAACTGCCCCATGACATTCTGGATCGGCTGCCCTCGCAATTGTCCGGGGGCCAACGGCAGCGTGTTGCCATTGCGCGGGCGATCGCTCTGCGTCCTTCGCTGATCGTTGCCGACGAGCCTGTGTCGGCCCTCGACATCACCACCCAGGCAAGGATCATCAGGCTGCTCGCTCGCCTTCGTGACAAACTCGGCGTCTCCTTTCTGTTCATCTCTCATGATCTCGGCGTCGTCGGAGAGCTTTGCGACAGAGTGATCGTGCTGGAAAAAGGCCAGATCGTCGAGGCTGGCCGGACACCGCAGGTCTTCGAACGCCCGGTCCATGCCTATACCCGCCGGCTGCTTGCATCCATTCCAGGGCGCAAGCGTCTTCCTGCAGATGCGGAGCTAGAGGACGCCATCTATGGCTGACACCATTCCCTCCCCCGTCGCACTGGCGCTTGCCGCTCAATCGCCGTCGCCGACCATCCTTCTTCTGAAGCGTCTGTGGCGCGAGCGCGCAGCGCGCACTGGCGCTGTCATTGTTGGTTTCGTGCTGCTGGCGGCCTTGTCGGCGCCGTTGGTCAGCAATCTTCTGGGGCATGGTCCCATGCAGCAGTTTGAAGATACTGCACTGGATGAAATGGGGTTGCCCATCGGCCCGACGCTCGATTTCCCGCTCGGAGCCGATGGGAATGGTCGCGATGTTTTCGTCAGAACCCTCTATGGCGCGCAGGTCTCACTGATCGTCGGTATACCGGCGACAACGATCGCGATGATCATCGGTACGGCCATCGGCCTCGTTAGCGGTTTTTTTGCGGGCCGAACGGATCGTGTCATTTCGCAAGGTATCGACGTCGCTTTGTCCTTTCCCTTCGTTGTGACCGCACTCAGCCTTCTGGCGCTCAACCGCGGCGGAACCGGTCAGCCGATCGTTCCGCCTGTCGTCGTGGTCATCACCATCATTGCCCTGTTTTCCTGGGCCTATTTCGCACGCCTCACGCGGGGTCTGGTGCTGGAATTGCGTACAAGTCCGATGGTGGAGGCTTCGCGCACGATTGGGGCGTCGTGGGTGCGGATCATATGGTTTGATATCCTGCCGAATATCCTGCCAACGGTTTTCGTCTATTGGGCTGTGCAACTGCCCGCTAACATTGTTGCAGAGGCGACCCTTTCCTTTCTCGGTGTCGGCATCCAGGCACCGATGCCGAGCTGGGGCAATATGATCGCCGAAGCGCAGCGAACGTCCCTCTATCAGGATCAGCCGTGGTTTCTGGCTGGTCCCGGGCTCGCTCTGTTCCTGACTGTTGTGGGCTTCAATACGTTGAGCGCGGGCATGAGAAACGTGCTCGACCCAAATCGCACACGGACCTGAGACCATGGCAAAACAGTTTTTCAGCGTTGTCTTGCGATCGATCTCGACGCTGGTCATCGTTCTCATTCTGTCATTCTTCATCACTCGGATCGCCTATCGTAACCCGGCTGCGATGCTTGCTCCGCGCAACGCAACGCAGGAGTCGATCGACGCCGTTGCGCGTGCGCTGCGCCTAGATGAACCCTGGTATTTGCAGCTGTGGTATTATCTGTTCCGCGGTCCGGATATCCAGGGCGCACCGATGGGATTGATGCACTGGCCGCCGGCTCTTGGCTTTTCATTTCGCAAGCAGGCACCTGTTACAGACCTTATTCTGGCAAAGGCGCCAGTGACCCTCTCTCTGGCACTTGGCGCATTGGTGATCTGGATGACGATCGCCATCATTTCCGGGGTTGTAGCAGCACGCTGGCAAGGCAGGCTCATTGATCATGTGCTCGCCTTTCTCGCCTATGTCGGTCTTTCGGTTCCGACGTTCCTCAGCGGAATCCTGATCTCCTATTTCTTGTTCTTCCAACTGTCGAACTACGGCATATTCTGGTTCCCGAGCAGCGGCTATGTTCCGTTCAGCGACGACCCGCTGAAATGGGCGCGGCATCTGGCGCTTCCGTGGGCCACGCTCGCGATTGCCGAGATCGGGATTTTCCAGCGTATCGTCAGGGCCAGCATGCTTGATGTGCTGGGGCATGATTTCATCCGCACGGCACGCGCCAAGGGCGTTCCCGAACGTCGCATCTATTTCTCCCATGCTCTGAAATCGGCTCTAAATCCCATACTAACACTCGGCGGACTGGAACTCGCCGCGATTATGGGCGGTGCAATCGTGACCGAGACGATCTTCGGGCTGGATGGGGTCGGACGTATGGCGATCGCCGCCGCGCTAGAGGGTGATTTCCCCGTCGTCATCGGTACGACCATCTTTGCCGCCTCCGCCTTCATCATCACAACCCTTGCCGTCGATCTTTTCGCGCAGTGGCGCGATCCAGCCAACCGGAACTGACCAATTCACACAATCCGATCATCCCTTTAGGGGCAGCAAACTCCAGGCATCCCTCGCGACCGCGATCGAGCAAGCCCTGAAGACATCTGTCCCACAATCGTTGACGTTCTAGCATTCAGGAGAACAAAATGACCACACTGGACGCCCCGACTTCGCTGACCTACTTGCGGCCCGCCACAGCGAATGAGGAAGCCCTCGTGGAGCGCTTTCAGCCGATTTTCGACCGAATTGCCGAGGGCAATGTCGAGCGTGAGCGCAACCGAACATTTCCTTTCGAGCAGGTACAATGGCTGAAAGACGCCGACTTCTCTCTGGTTCGGGTACCCGAGGAGTTTGGGGGGTGGGGCGCCTCGCTTGAACAGACCTACTATCTGCTGGCATTGCTGGCGGAGGCTGACGCAAACGTTGCTCACGTATGGCGCAATCACCTGGCCTTCATCGAAGACCGCCTCAATGCGCGGCCGTCACCGGCCAACGACCGCTGGTTCCAGCGCTTCCGTGATCGTGAGTTCGTCGGGGGTGGGTGGACGGAGGCCAACAACGGCACATACGCCAATATCAAGACGACGGTGAGCAAAGAAGGCGACCTCTACAAGGTCACCGGCGCGAAGTTCTATGCCACCGGCAGTCTCTATGCCGATTGGCTCGACGTGATAGGCAAGGGCGAAGACGGCTCGCTGATCACCACCTTGGTAAGCCGTCGCCAGCCGGGTGTCGTGCTGACCGACGACTGGCCAGGCTTTGGCCAGAGCACCACCGCGAGCGGTAGTGCCACCTACCAGGACGCGGTCGCGCACGAGGGGGATGTCTTTCCTGCGAGCGAACGTGTTGTTTACCAGGGGCATTTCTACCAAACGGCATTGCTTGCGGTTCTCACCGGCATCACGCGCGCGATCTTGCGCGATGGCATTATCGCACTCAAGGCTCGCGGTCGTAATTATCCGCAGGGTCTGAACCCCGTGCCGGCGCTCGACCCGCAACTGCTGCAGGTGATTGGTGAGGTATCGGTACGGGTCTTCTCGACAGAGTCGGCACTGCGCCGCGCCGCCAGCACCCTCGATCTCATCGCTGCCGCTCATGCGGACGGCGACGTAGCACTGCGCGACAAGCGCGTCGTCGACGGGGAAGTGGCTGTAGCGCAGGCGCAACTCGCGATCGTCGACGGTGTCCTCTATGCAGCCACGCATGTCTTCGGCGCTCTGGGCGCGTCTGCGACCTCAGAGGAGACGGCGCTCGATCGCCATTGGCGCAACGCGCGCACGCTCGCGTCCCATAATCCGGTCGCCTACAAGGCTCGCATCCTCGGTGATTATCTCGTGAACGACAATTCGCCCGTGTCCAGCATTGCCCGGCTTGGCCGCGGCGGCCAAGGCAACTGAGGAGATCCGCGATGACGAGACCCTATCTTGCGCTTGGTCTTGCCGGACCGCACCTTGTGGAACTCACCACAAGCCGCGCCCTTCTCTCGCGCTGGGACGCATTGCCCGTCAAGTTCAGTGTACTGGGAATTGACCGGGTTGATGGAAGCCTGCCCGCGCCGGTCACCCTTGCGGGTAGCGCAGTGGGCGCGACGCTGGCCAGTGCCACGAAACATGGGCGCTTCCTCATTGCCGCGTCGCCGCAACGTGATCACCCCTACAACATTGCTCGCCGCGTCGCCTCGCTTGCCCACCTTTCGGGTGGGCGCAGCGGATTGCTGATCGGTGTGCGAGATGCCTATGCGCCGGAAGGTCCGGAGGAAGCTCCGGCCTGGGGGGGCGCCGGGCTCGGGGGTGGTGCGCCGCTCAATGCTCAGACGGCTTACGACACTGCCCATGCGGTGCGCGCTCTTGAGCAGAGTTGGCCTTACGACTCGATTATCGGCAACCGCGAGACCGGTATCCTCGTGGAGTCGAACCGTATCGTGCATGTGGATATCGACAACAGCTTCTCCATCGCGGGGCCGCTGAACGCGCCTGAGCCGGCGACTGGCGTGTCGGTGATCGCTTGGTACGCCGAGACGACGGCGGATGCGCCGCCGGCCGGTGACAGCGAACCCATCGAACTTGTTCTCGGCGCCACTGGCTCCGTCCCTGTCATCGCGCTGGGTGGCGAGCCGCCGGCAGGTGCACCGGCAGGTGTCGTGCTGCGCGCGGGTCTTGAGCACTCAGTGGGTGACCTGCTCGACGCCGCAGAACGGTGGCTTGCCAATGGCTTCGCTCCCACCCCACTCGGTGGGTCTCTGCGCGCCGCGCTCAATCTGCCTGCACCAGCGCCGCTGCCGTCCACGATGCGGGCCGCTTTCCCTTTGCCGCAACCGCATGTCTCTTTGTAGACAACAACGGAGACACTACCCGTGACAAACAAGCGAACTGGCCACGTCCTCCTCGGAATCAACGCGCTGGTGCTGGGCTACCTTCCAGCGGCATGGAAGACGCCGCTTTTGAAAAAAGATTCCTTCGTCGACCCGGATTATTGGGCGAACCTTGGCAAGACTGCGGAGCGCGGTACTCTTGACGCCATCTTCCTGGCTGATGGTCCGCTGCTGGGCGACCCAGCTTATGACGCCAATCCGATCCGCCTTGAACCGACGGTAAACTGGGGGCACGTCGCTGCCGCAACCTCAAGGGTGGGCTTGGTGGCCACGGCGTCATCGACCTTCAATGATCCGTTCGAACTTGCCGAGCGCTTCCTCTCGTTCGATCACCAAACGGGTGGTCGCGCGGCGTGGAATGTCGTCACCACCCGCGGCGTTTCCGCGGCGCGCAATTTTGGCATGCCCGACATTCCCTTGCGCGACGACCGGTACGAACGTGCAAACGAGTTTGTCGATGCCGTGCGAGCTTTGTGGGGCTCGGCCGTCACGGGTCGGGACGTCCATTTCAGCGGCGGGTTCTTCGATATTCATGGGCGCTTGCGCGTGCCACCGTCGAAGCAAGGCCACCCGATCATCTTTCAGGCTGGTGGCTCGCCGCAAGGTCGTGCATTGGCGGGTCGCGCAGCTGAAGGTGTCTTCGCCGCCGAACTTACCAAAAAACAAGCCACGGAGCATTACCGTTTGGTAAAAGGTTTCGCGCGCAGCAATGGCCGCTCACCTGATGAAATCAAAATCCTGCCGGGCCTGTTGTTGAGTCTCGGCAGTACCGAGGAAGAAGCGCGCCGGCGCAGCGACGAAATTCATGACGCAGGTCCGCCGTCATATTCAATTGGCTGGTTGTCGCAGGCGATCGGCTTTGATGCCTCGAAACTCGAACTCGACGAGCCGTTTCCGGAAGAGGTTCTCGCCCCCATTAGTGACACACAGGGCTTTCTCGGCAGTATCGGCTTCCGGGAGTCGATCATCACGCAGATCCGCAAAACCAACCCCACTGTGCGCGAATACCTCAAACAGACACGCTACACCGGATCGGGTCACGCCGGCTTTGTTGGCACACCTGAACAACTCGCTGATCACATTGAGGACTGGTTCCATTCAGGAGCGATCGACGGCTTTAATTTGCAGCCGGATCGTCTGATAGACGGGCTCGATGTGATCGTCGATGAGCTCGTTCCGGTCCTGCGCAGGCGCGGTCTCTACCGTCATGAGTACGAAACGGAGACCCTGCGAGAGCACTTTCAAGCAGCCTCATCAACGCCCGCATTGTAGAGTATCTCGCGCCGATGCGGATCTGAAGACCCGCATATTGGCCGCGTGCGCTTTCAGGCGGCCAATATGCGGGTGATCTGAAACCGGGAGAGCGAGCACTGTCGTTTGGTCTTGGTGATCCCGCTGCCCGCATGTTCATCCACCGATGAAAACTATACCGGCCGTTTTCAAGAAACGGCTTTTCATTTTATAGTACATAAAAAATATAGATTACCTATTTTAAAAAGCCCAAGACGCTACGCTCGTCGTAATTACACGCCGGGCTCGCCGTCCGGCAACAGACAGCGATGAGTAGAAACCATGACGCAGATCGAGAATGCCTGGGGTGCTGGCCCCGGCGACGGGTACGAGGCACTCGCAGCATCCTTTCGTCCGATTTTCGCGGAGATCGCGCGACGGGCGGCGGCACGTGATCTTGAACGGGACCTACCGCACGACGCGATCCGAAGCCTGAAGGAAGCCGGCTTCGGAGCCATTCGTCTGCCGAAGCAAAATGGTGGCAAGGGGGCGAGCCTACCCCAGTTCTTCAACCTTTTGATAGAACTGTCGGAGGCGGATTCCAATGTCACGCAGGCGCTGCGCGCGCATTTCGGCTACACCGAGGACATCCTCAATTCGAAGGACGCCGAGCGTCGAACGCTCTGGTTCGGACGAATTTCGCGGGGCGAAACCGCAGGTAGCGCCTGGAGCGAGATCGGTGCTGCTGCAGCGCTTGACAGGTTCTCTACCAAGGTGGCGGAACGGGACGGGCGGCTCTTCCTCAATGGCGCCAAATACTACACGACAGGCTCGCTTTTCGCTGACTGGATCGATGTCGGCGCATCTGACGAAAACGGCGAGGGTGTCGCGGTCGCCGTTCGGCGCGACGCTGAGGGCGTTCACGTTGTCGACGACTGGGACGGCTTCGGTCAGACCCTGACCGCAAGCGGCACAACCACGTTCCACGACGTGGTCGTCCAACCGCAAGACATCGTCGTCGACGACGATCGCTTTAAGTACAGCTCGGCCTTTTACCAGATCGTCCATCTGGCGACACTTGCCGGCATCGGCCGGGCAATTACGACCGATGTTGCCAAAGCCGTGGCGGAGCGGCGGCGCACTTACAGCCATGCCGCGGCCGCGCGCTCCAGCGATGATCCGCAAGTGTTGCAGATCGTCGGGCGTATCCGCGCGGCGGCCTATGCGGCGAGCGCAATCACATTGCAGGCGGCAAACAGCCTAGAGCGCGCTTATGAGGCGCACTTCATCGACAACCCGGAAGCCGAGGAAAAGGCGAACGCCGTCGCTGAACTCGAGGCCGCACAAGCCCAGACAGTGGTTTCTGACCTCATCCTTGAGGCGTCGACCCTGCTTTTCGACGCGCTCGGAGCTTCGGCAACGAAGAAACCGGCAGGCCTCGACCGGCATTGGCGCAATGCCCGCACGCTCGCCTCCCATAATCCACGGATCTACAAACATCGCATCATCGGCGATTTCGCCGTGAACGGCACGCCGCCGCCCTATCAGTGGCGTATCGGCGCGAGCGCGGGCTGACGATGATGATCAGGCTCGAAGGCATTTCCAAGAGCTTTGCCGGCAAAGATGGTCCGGTGGTGGCACTCGAGGGAATCGATTTATCGATCGCCAAGGGCGAGATCTTCGGTATCATCGGTTCGTCCGGGGCCGGCAAGTCGACGCTGGTGCGCCTCATCAACCTGCTTGAGCGCCCAACGGGCGGCGAGGTCTTCGTCGCCGGCGAAAGGGTGACGGAAGCCAGGGGCGAACGCCTGCGCGAACTACGCCGATCGATTGGCATGGTGTTCCAGCATTTCAACCTATTGAGCGCTCGCACGGTTGCGGGCAATGTCGCCTATCCGCTTGAGCTGACGGGACAATACGGCAAGATCGAAATCGCCGATCGGGTCGATGGATTGCTTGCGCGCGTGGGGCTGAGCGAGCATGCGCACAAATACCCGCGTCAGCTCTCCGGCGGTCAGAAGCAACGTGTCGGCGTCGCGCGCGCCCTTGCCTGCGAGCCGCAGGTGCTTCTATGCGACGAGGCGACGAGCGCGCTCGATCCACAGACCACAGGTGCGGTGCTAGACCTTCTGCGTCAGATCAATCGTGACCTCGGTGTCACGGTCGTGCTCATCACGCACGAAATGGATGTCATACGAAGAACCTGCGATCGGGTGGCCGTGCTTGATCATGGCCGTGCTGTCGAGCAAGGGCCCGTCACCGATGTTTTCTTGCATCCGCGCCATCCGGCAACGCTGAGGCTGGTGCGCGAGGCTGAGCCGGACGACGGATCGCTTGATGCCATTTCTTCATCAGATCTCGGTAGCTGCGTTGCCCGCCTGACCTTCACGGGGCCGAACGCGCACCGGCCGATCCTCGGTCGCATCGCCCGGGAGAACGTCGTCGACTACAGCATCCTCGCTGGTCGAGTCGGCCATATCCGCGAAGCGCCGTATGCACAATTCATCGTCTCGCTGAGCGGGCGCGATGTCGCGGGCGCGATCGCTGGCCTTCGGGCTGGCGGGGTCGATGTGGAGTTGCAAGATCGTTCACAATCCGGGCAGGCCGCCGTCTTTTCGCCATTGCATGAGGAAAGAGCGCTTCATGTCGTTTGAGAACATCTATTGGGGCGACATCGCAGTGGCGCTAGGGCAGACGTTGGCCATGGTCGGCGGCGCCCTGTTGTTGACGATTGTGGTCGGTCTGCCGCTCGGTATCCTGCTCTTCCTCACCGGGCGGCAGCAACTGTTCCAGGCGTCTGTCGCCTATGGCAGCCTCTCCTTCGTGCTCAACATTGTCCGTTCGGTGCCGTTTATCATCCTGCTCATCGTGCTGATGCCGATCACGGTCATCGTCACAGGCACGTCTCTTGGCATCCGCGGCGTGATCTTCCCGTTGGTCGTCGGCACCTCTCCCTTCTTCGCGCGGCTCGTCGAGACGGCGCTGCGCGAAGTGGACCGGGGCATCATCGAAGCAAGCCTCGCCATGGGTGCATCCACGAGCCAGACGATCCTTCGCGCCGTTCTGCCGGAGGCGTTGCCGAGCCTGCTTGCGGCCGTGACCGTCACGGCGATCGTGCTGGTCGACTACACCGCCATGTCTGGCGCGATCGGTGGCGGGGGGCTGGGCGATCTGGCGATCCGCTACGGCTATCACCGCTTCCAGACGGAAATAATGCTGGTCTGCGTCGCGATCCTCATCGTCTTCGTTCAGCTCATTCAGGCAAGCGGCAACCGGCTCGTCACCCATTTTTCCCGTAGATAACCTTTAGCAAGGAGGACAACATGCGCATCCTGAAGTCCCTGACCATCGCTGCCGGCTTCGCTCTTGCGGCCCTTGGCTCCGCCAAGGCGGACGAAACGCTCGTCGTCGGCGCCACGGCCATCCCGCACGCCGAAATTCTGGAGTTCGTGAAGCCTATCCTCGCTAAGGATGGGTTGAACCTCGATATCCGGGTGTTCACGGACTACATCCAACCAAACGCCCAACTGGTCTCCGGTGAGCTCGACGCAAACTACTATCAGTACCGACCGTTCCTGAACGACTACAACAAACAGCGCGGTACGGAACTGGTCCCGATCGTGCCGGTGCACATCGAACCTTTCGTCGCCTACTCGACGAAGGTTGACGCGGCCGACAAGCTTGCCGATGGCGCGACGGTCGCCATCCCCAACGATCCGGTCAACGGCGGCAGGGGTCTGCTTCTCCTGCAGAAGCTCGGGCTCATTAAGGTTTCCGGCAAACCGGAACTGACCTCTCCGGAAGACCCGCTTCCGACGATCAAGGATGTGGTAGAAAACCCGAGGCATCTGAAGATCGTCGAACTGGAATCCGCGCTCCTGCCGCGGGCGCTGGGCGAAGTTGATCTCGCAGCCCTCAATGGCAACTATGTCTTCGAGGCAAAGCTCGACATTTCGAAGTCCATCCTCATCGATCGGGGCCAGGATGGTTACAACGTCTGGAGTGAGTATCTGGTCACCCGTCCGGAAACCAAGGAAGACCCGCGCGTGGCAAAGCTCGCCAAGGCGTTGAATAGCGAAGAAACGCGCAAGTTCATCGAGGAGCGCTACAAGGGCCAGGTCGTAGCGGCCTTCTGATACATCCCTTTGCGTCGGGCTGCGCCCAATCGCGGCCCGCCCTTTCCATCCTCCCGAACGAACGGCAGAGTAATGACCTCAACAAATGCTATCGCGAAATCCGTGACATCCGAACTTGTGCCCGGCGAAGCCGGGTGGTTGCCACGCCCACCCGCCCAGGCGGCCCACATTATTCGCGACGACGCAGAGGCAATCACGGTTGCCGAACGGCTGAAGCCGCTGTTTTCGGCCGAGGCGGCAGAGCGGGATCGTGAGAGGCGTCTGCCTTTCGAAGAGGTCGACCTGTTCTCGCAAAGCGGGCTCTGGGGGATCACGATCCCAAGGGCCTATGGCGGAGCGGAAGTGTCGCAGGTGACGTTGGCAAAGGTGTTCGCCACTCTTGCCGCCGGCGATCCCTCGTTGACGCAGATCGCGCAAAACAGTTTCGAGATTATCGACGTCATTCGCCAGACGGCCAGTGAGGAACAGAAGCGCGAGCTTTTTGGCGCCGTGCTTGCGGGCCAACGCCTCGGCAATGCCTTCTCCGAATTCGGTGGCAAGAATGTCGAGGCCTTCGAGACGAAGCTGGTAGACGCCGGCAACGATTTCGTCGTGAGCGGCCGCAAGTTCTATTCGACAGGCGCTCTCTTCGCTCACCTCGTCCCGATCGTCGCGATCGATGAAGCGGGGCATGTGGTCGTCGCGATTGCCGATCGCGGCGCCAAGGGGCTTGAGGTCGTCAACGATTGGTCGGCCTTCGGCCAGCGCACAACGTCGAGCGGTACGGTGATCCTGAATGCCGTTTCGATACCTGCAAGCCGCGTCCTGCCCGCACACATCGTCTATGAGAATCAGAGTGCTGTCGGTCCGCAGAGCCAGCTCATCCATGCGGCGATCGACGCGGGCATCGCTCGGGGCGCGATCGAGGCGACGATCGATCTCGTGCGCAACCATGCCCGCCCTTGGATTGACAGCGGTGCGGACCGAGCGGCAGATGACCCCTACACCATCGCTGCGATCGGTGATTTAAAGATCCGTCTGCACGCAGCCGAAGCGCTTCTGGACCGAGCCGGCCGGCATCTCGACGAGACAATTGCCGATGTCAACGAAGAGACGATCGGCAAGGCGAAGATCGCCGTTGCCGAAGCAAAGGTGCTGACCACCGAAGTCGCGCTCGCTGCTGCCAACAAGCTCTTCGAGCTTGCCGGCACGCGCTCGACGCTCGGCATCCACAATCTGGATCGGTTCTGGCGCGATGCGCGCACGCACACGCTGCACGATCCGGTTCGGTGGAAATTCCATGCTGTCGGCCAATATTACCTAAACGGCGTGCAACCGCCGCTGCATTCCTGGATCTGACGGGCTTTGTGCCCAACCGTTGCGTGAGTGCATGATGCCGAAAGAAATTCTCCTCAACGCATTCAACATGAACTGCGTCGGGCACATCAACCATGGACTGTGGACCCATCCGCGTGACCAGTCGGACCGTTATCACCGGCTCGACTATTGGACGTCCATGGCGGCGACGCTTGAGCGTGGTCTGTTCGATGGTCTGTTTCTGGCGGATATCGTCGGGGTCTATGACGTTTACCAGCGATCCGTGGATCTGGCGCTGCGTGAATCCATCCAGCTTCCGGTCAACGATCCGCTGATGCTGGTCTCCGCCATGGCGGCCGTGACCAAGGGTTTGGGCTTTGGCGTCACAGTCAATGTGCATGCCGAAGAGCCCTATATTTTCGCTCGTCGCATGTCGACGCTCGATCACCTGACCGACGGGCGCATCGGTTGGAACATCGTGACCGGCTATCTCGACAGTGCTGCACGCGCGGTGGGGCGAGCGGTGCTCGGTGAGCACGACACGCGATATGACCGCGCGGATGAATGCCTCGACCTTCTCTATAGGCTCTGGGAAGCCAGCTGGGATGACAACGCCGTGCTGCGCGATCGTCAGGCCCGGGTCTACGCGGACCCGGGGCGGGTTCGAAAGGTCCTGCACATGGGCACCTATTATCACGCGGAGGGTTATCACCTCAGCGAGCCGTCGCGTCAGCGCACACCGGTCTTATACCAGGCCGGCACCTCCGGACGGGGCCGCAAATTTGCGTCTCGCCACGCCGAATGTGTCTTCATCTCCTCGCCGGATACGACAATTGCCCGCGCCGCGTCGCGAGCGATCCGGGAGGGGGCGGTGGAAGCGGGGAGGAGAGGTGATGATATCCGCATCTTCACCGGCATCACGGTCGTGGTCGACAAGACGCCGAAGGCCGCGAAAGACAAGTATGAGGACTACTTGCGCTATGCGAGCCCGGAAGCGGGGCTTGCTCATTTCTCTGCAGGCACCGGCATCGATTTCTCACAATATGAGCTCGACGAGCCGATTGTCTACGGTAAGGGCAACTTCGTCCAGACATCCGTCGATCTTGCGCGCGAGCGTGGCTGGACGAAGCGTAGCATCCTGTCTGACATGGCGCTCGGCGGACGCTACCCGCTGATCGTCGGTGATCCGCATCAGGTTGCCGATGCGCTGGAGGCCTGGATCGATGAGGGCGAAGTTGACGGCTTCAACCTTGCGCGCACCGTCGCGCCTGAGAGCTACGAGGACTTCATTGATTTGGTGATTCCGGTTCTGCAGGAGCGGGGTCGATACAAGACAGCCTATGGCGAAGGAAGCCTGCGCAACCGGCTGTTTGGCGAGGGCAACCGGTTACCGGCACGGCATCATGGCGCCGGTTTTCGCTTTGATGGGACATTCGGCAAAGGCGAATGACGGTGCCCGATGAAATGGACTGCCGATGCAGAACGAATAGGGCGCGGTAGTTTTCTATGCGGTGAATGACGGAGGCTTGATCTCGTCGAGAAAGCAGCTTTCAGTTTTTCCGGCGCGCTGGGTGCCGGCCGCTTCCGCCCCTCCTGGTCCTCTCGCGCGGGGTTGGTGGCCCGCTTTTGCGGCAGGCCTCTGATGGGTGGGAAGCTATGATTGGCCTCGGCTGCACCGTCGGCGTGCTGCTGTCGGACATTCATGCCGGAGCGCAGTTCGGCTGGATCGGTCTCGCCTTCTTGGCCAGGACGCGCATGTCAGGCTATGCTCGCTGCTGGCCAATGAACGGAACGAATTTTCTGAAAATAATCTGTAAAAATTATAGATATTCTGTATTGTTGTGGCGTCGCGAATTAGGCTCTGTTGTCAGTTAAACAGGAACCAAACTATGACCAGAGCGATCCGCTTCAACGCCTTTGACATGAATTGCGTGGGACATCAATCGCCTGGGCTCTGGGCTCATCCGCGCGATAAATCTTGGAAATATAAGGATCTGGACTATTGGCAGGATCTTGCGCGCACTCTGGAGAGAGGCATCTTCGACGGCATCTTCATAGCGGACGTAATCGGCTATTATGATGTCTACAAGGGATCGAACTATCATGCGATACATCAGGCGGCACAAATTCCCGTCAACGACCCGCTGCAGCTTGCGGCCCCGATAGCGCTGGCGACGGAGCATCTCGGAATCGGGATAACGGCTTCGACCTCGTTTGAGCATCCCTATACGTTTGCGCGCCGTATCGCTACCGCCGATCATCATTCGAAAGGTCGCATCGGTTGGAACATCGTTACCTCGTATCTCGAGAGCGGTGCCAAAAACATCGGCAAAGGCGGCCTGCGCCGACACGACAACCGATACGAAGTTGCCAATGAATACGTAGAAGTTCTCTACAAGCTGCTGGAAGGTTCGTGGGAGGAAGGTGCCGTGTTGCGCGATGGCGACAAGCGTATCTTTGCTGACCCTGGAAAGGTTCACGAGATCGGCCACAAGGGCAAATATTTCGATGTCCCCGGCTATGGACTGACCGAGCCTTCACCGCAACGGACGCCGGTCCTCTATCAAGCTGGTGCCTCTGGCCCGGGCAAGTCATTTGCTGCCCAGCATGCAGAATGTGTATTTGTCGCGGCACCAACCAAGTCGGTGCTCCAGGCTTACGTGGCGGAGATCCGCCAACGCGTTGCAGACGCCGGCCGCGACCCGAGCAAGGTTTACATCTATACCTTGCTGACGATCATCACCGACGAGACCGAAGAAAAGGCGCAGAAGAAGTTCGAGGAATACAAAAGCTATGTCTCGTACGACGGCTCGCTGGTCTTCATGTCCGGCTGGAGCGGCATCGATTTCGGCCAGTATGCGCCGACAGATCTCGTCAAGAAGGTGGAGACGAATGCCATCAAGTCAGTGGTCGAACATCTGGCGGGTGGCGACACGTCGTGGACGATCGACGAGCTTGCGCAGTTCGGCGGCATCGGCGGCCTGGGCCCGGTTCTTGTCGGGTCACCCGAACGCATCGCCGACATCCTCCAGGAGTGGGTTGAGGATACCGATGTCGACGGGTTCAATCTTGCTTATGCGGTAACGCCCGATAGCTTCGACGACGTCGTCAACTTCATCGTACCGGAATTGCAGAAGCGCGGAGCTTATCCAACAACCTATAAGCAGGGCACGTTGCGAGAAAAGCTCTTTGGCGACGGGCCGTACCTTCCGGCCAGCCATCCCGGAGCCGGATATCGCGATATCGAAGCCGTGAAAAGCCGTCAGACGAATCTTTCCGTGTCTGCTCTTGCGAGTGCGAAGGGCTAAAATCTCTGGCAAATCTGCGCTACGATTTCGTGCGCAAATTGGCGTTGTCAAGCCAATGGCATGTTGCCGTGAGGTCCCGAACGCGCATGAAAGTGAGCAGCAACCGCTGACGATCGCGCATGAGCGATATTTGCTGGCAGCCTAAAGACGACAATCCCCAGCGGCTGTGGAAGCCTGGTGATAGTCGAACCGCAGCCATTCGGCAGAGGAGACAGCGAGCTCGTTTAGGCGTCTATCCGCGGCTCAACAGATCCATGTGGAATGTCGCATCCAGCGAACTCATGAAGCCTTCAACACAATGCATGTGCTCGGACATCACCCGGCGCACGGCCTGAGCATCCTTGCGCCTCAGCGCATCAAGCAGACTGACGTGCGCACCGATATTGTGTTGGCCAAACTCGGTATGTTCTCTGAGGCTGTCGGTTCGACGAATGACGAGGTCACGGGCCAGAGCGTTCAAAAAGCGACACATCAACACCAGGATTGGATTGTCGCATGCCTCGCACAGGATGTCGTGGAACTCGATCTCGACAGTGCGGCCGGTTTCTCGGTCGTCTATTCGTGCAGCCTCTATGCAGGTGTCGATATTGGCTTGCAGCCTTGTGAATTGCTCTTCTTTCAACCGCCCTACCACGTTCTCCGCGACCATCACCTCGAGCGTCTTGCGCAGTTCGTAGACGTCCTTGAAATCGAGATCCTGGAAATGGAAATATTGGCGCATCTGCTGGATGACCGTTCCCATCGACGTCGCCTGGATTTCCGGGCCTCCGTTTGGTCCCGCCTGCATGACCAGAAGGCCCTCGACCTCGAGAGCCTTGAGCGCTTCGCGGATGGTACCCTTCGAGCAGCCATAGTGCTGCATCAGCACCTTTTCCGGCGGAAGGCGGTCCTTGGGCCCCAGGCTTTCGCGCGCGATCCAGCGGCGAAGATCCTCCGCGACTTGATCGGATAGCTTGATGCGCCGCATCTTTCGCGCGGTTGGAGCTCGGCTTCCGGCGCCATCCTGCGCGCGTGTGGTCTTTGCGGTACCGGTGCCTTGCTCCGGCGCCTCTGATTTTTGGCGTCTAGCCATCGGGTTGCTCCCACGTCGCGTCCGCGTCGATTGGATAAATGGGGCGCCGCAGCTTGCGGAACGGGAACAAACTGTAATTCGAGCCTGTCACGCCACCACCGGCACATTCGATCACCGCCTTCGCTAGCGGTTCGAAGACGGGACGGCAATACATACGCGATTTCAGGATCAGATAGTTGGCTGATTGGGGTTCTATGCCGAGCGACGTGAACACCGCCTGGTCCCAAGGCTCGTGGGTTTCCTCCGAGATCAGTACGCGCGCCGTTCCGGTGTCGATGACGGCCGAACGGCCCATATCGCACACCATGCCAGTATAGATCGGGCCTGAAATCGTGTACCGCCCATCGCCTAGCGCGCTGACACGCCCTTTCAGCCTGAGTGGGGGAGATGGGGGAGGGAAACCATCGGCGAATATCTTGTTGCCAACGTCGATTTCGATGTCGGCTCCCAAGCCGGCTGCAAAGGCTTGTGCGACAGCACCGCGATCGTTGATGGGCCCGGCAACGACGCCGGTCAGTCCAGCCTTCAGCGCCGCCTGCAACACGTCCATGTTCTCGCAGGTGCCGCCCGACATGCAATTGTCGCCGTGATCAAGCAGCAAGATCGGGCCCATGCCGGAACGATCGGCTGCGGCGCGGGCGAGGGTAATAGATTGTCCGAGCGGCTTCTGATCATAGACAAAGCCCTGGCGGCGCATCCATGCCTGGCGCGCAACGTCATCGGCGACGTTGACCGGGTTGAGATGGCTTTCCGTCACCGCGACAATGCTCGCACCCGCTTCATGAATGTCTGCCGCAGGAAAGCCACCGAAGAAACTGACCGCCAGGACTCCTGGCTGCTTTTCTGCTTGGACGGCGCAGTCGATCACTTCGGCCATGGCACCAGGTACCGTCGTGTTCATGGCCAGCGTGTGAGCTATGAGTGGTGGCTGGGCCAGCGCCATCCGTGGTCTTGGTTCGCCAAGGCGGATGCGCTCCATGATCGAGCACACCAGCTCGCCGGTCTCGAACATGTCGACATGCGGATAGGTCTTGAATCCGGCGATCGCATCGCAGTTCTCAATCATGCGCTTGGTGATGTTGCCGTGCAGGTCGAGCGCCACGCCGATCGGAACGCCCGGCGCTGCGTTCCTCACCCTCATCAGCAGTTCGCCTTCGCCGTCGTCATGGCTCTGCGTAACCATCGCACCGTGCAGATCGAGCAGGATCATGTCGCAGCCCTTCGACACGTCCGCAAGGATTGCAGCGCTCATCGCTTCGAAGGCGCTGTCGTCCACCGGTCCGCTCGGCCATGCATGGGCGATCAACGGGCAGGCAACCTCGGCGCCCACATATTCGGCGTAGGTGTGAAATGCGCCCAGCGCAGCCTTCATTCCACGCGCCTCTTTTAGGGCGTGCTCGCCCCAGATCGGCCGAAAGGCCGCAAGCGGCGTCGGTATGGGCGAGAACGTGTTCGTCTCGTGATTGAGACGAGCAATGACTATGCGCAACGAATGCTCTCCTGTTTTTCCAATGTTTTCGCTCCGCTGCCGGCTGTTGGGCGCGCCTATGCCAGATCGAGGGCAGGGGATGCGGTGCGGGCGCGCTCGGTCTGAAGCCGGTCGTAGTGGAGCACGGCGTCAAGCAGAACCTGCGTCCCGTAGGCGCATTCTTGAGGTGTCGAATATTCGGCAGCGTTGTGACTTAGACCGCCGGCGCTAGGCACGAAGATCATCGTGGTTGGAGCAACCGCCGCGGCGTGAACGGCGTCGTGACCCGCCCCTGAAACGATTTCCCGGAAAGATAGTCCCGACTTTTGCACAGCCGACCGTACAGCCTCGATACACGCGGGATCGAAACGCACGGCATCCACCGCGGAAATACGCCGAACGTCCATGGCGAGGCCCTGAGCCGCCTCAACTATTGCGGCGTGCAGTGCGGTCTCCATCAGTTCGAGCGCCGTATCGTCCGGGTGACGAAGGTCGACGGTCAGGCGAACCTCGCCTGGAATGACATTGTTCGAGTTCGGCGAAACCTCGACGAAACCGACCGTCGCCACCGCATCTGGGGCGGAGGAAATACCAATCCTGTTGACCGCCTCGATCAATCGCGCCGCGCCGAGAAGTGCATCATGCCGCATGCTCATCGGCGTTGAGCCTGTGTGCGCTGCGCGGCCTGTCAGTTTCACTTCGAACCAGCGCATGCCCTGAACGCCCGTAACAACGCCTATATCGGCGCCTTCGGCCTCCAGGATCGGTCCCTGTTCGATATGGAGCTCGAACATGGCGCCAAACTTCACGGAGCCTGCCGGAGCCTCTCCGCGCCACCCTATGGCGTTGAGCGCATCGACGAAGCTGATGCCCAAAGCGTCCCTTCGTTCGTCGGCTTCCGCCCGGGCGTAGACGCCCGCATAGACACCGGACCCCAACATGGCCGGAGAGAAGCGCGACCCTTCCTCGTTCGTCCAGTTGACCACCATCAATGGTGCTTCGGTGACGTAGTTTGCCGCTCTAAGCGTGCGCAGGACCTCTAGACCCGCGAGAACGCCCAGCACCCCGTCAAACTTCCCGCCCGTCGGTTGGGTATCGAGATGGCTCCCGATCGCGATCGGAGCGAGGTCCGAGTTTCGTCCAGGAAACAGAGCAAACATGTTGCCCACTTCGTCCACAGTGATCCCTGCGCCGAGCTCGACCATCCTGTCGGCTAACCATTGGCGTATGGCCGCGTCTTCGGCAGACAATGTCAGCCGTGCAATGCCGCCGTCAGGCGTGCCGCCGATCCTGGCTGTTTCCATCAGGGTGTCCCACAGCCGGTCCCCGTTGATATGAAGGTTGGACATAACCTAATCTGCCTTTACGCCGAGATATTTGTCCCGGGCTTTGCTGTCTGCGATGAAGTCCCGGGCCGTGGCCTGATAGACGATACGGCCGAGCTCTATGATGTGATGGCGGTTGGCGAGTGCGGTACAGACCGCGAGGTTTTGCTCAACCAGGAGGATTGCGATCCCTGCCGCTGCGATCTTGCGGACCTGGTCGACAATCTCCTCGACGATGACCGGCGCAAGGCCCTCGACCGGTTCGTCAAGCATGAGCAGCTTCGGTCCTGTCAGGAGCGCGCGGGCGATTGACAGCATCTGTTGCTCTCCTCCCGACAGCTGCCCTCCACCATTGCGCTTGCGTTCTTCCAGCCGGGGGAAGACGGTGTAGATGTCTTTAAGCGACCAAGGGGATCCCTTACGCTCGGCAATACGGAGATTCTCCTCGACCGAAAGCAGCGAGAAGATGCCTCGATTTTCCGGAACCAGGGAAACACCTGATTGCGCTATCCGGAATGCCGACTGGCCTGCAAGGTCGCGCCCAGACAATTGCACACGACCCCGTGCCGGGCTGACCAGACCGGCGATGCTTTTGAGCGTGGTCGATTTGCCGGCGCCGTTGCGGCCAAGCAGCGTGACCACTTCGCCTTCTCCGACCGAGAGAGAGACACCCTGCAAGATGTGGCTTTTGCCGTAATAGCTGTGGAGATCCTCCACCTCGAGAAGTGCGCTCATGCGATATCTCCGGTGATCATGTTGCCGAGATAGGCACGTTGCACTTCCGGATCGTCGCGCACGACAGCCGGCGAGCCCTCGACCAGCTTGCGGCCGAGCCGCATGACTGTAATCGTATCCGAAATGTTCATGACGATGCCCATGTTGTGCTCGATGAACAGCACCGTATGGTCACGGCCAAGGTCGCGGATCAACGCCTTCATTTCCTCGATATCTTCGACCCCCATCCCGGACGTCGGCTCGTCCATCAGGATCAACGACGGGCGTGAAGCCATGGCCATACCGACTTCCAATCTACGTTGCTGCCCGTGCGACAGCTCGCCAGCTGGCCGGCGGGCGACGCGGGTGAGGGCGAGCCGCTCCATTACCTCGCTAGCGGTCGCAAGTGCGGCATGGTTGCTTTCAGCGCTTCGCCACGGCGCGAGCGCTTGCCAAGGCGTCTTGCCCTGTGCGGCAAGTCGGAGGTTCTCCGCGACATCGAGCGTCGGGAAAAGGCTTGTCACCTGGAAGGAGCGAGCGATGCCGTGACGTACGCGTTCATCGTCGCGTGTGCGGGTGATATCCACGCCATTGAGCACGATCGAGCCGGAAGAGGGCATAACCCGTCCGGTCAATGCGTGGAACATTGTTGTCTTGCCGGCGCCGTTCGGGCCAATGATGGAATGGACCGAGTTGCGACGAATATCGAGGTCGACATCGGCGAGTGCGACGAACTTGCCGTAGGAAACGCCAAGGCCGCGAGTGGACAAAGCCATGGCTGAGTGAGAACCGGGATTTATCATAATATAGAACGCTCCTCGGTCTGGGGTTCGCGTGCGTTTGCCGTCCTGCCGGAATAAGCGCTCCAAATCCTTTCCACCAAACCCCACAGACCCTTTTGCAGGAACAGCGCAACGACGATGAGCGCTGCGCCGAGCAGCAGCAGCCAGCGTGGCCAGATCTGCGACAGCCAGTCTGCCAGGAGCATGTAGGCTGATGCGCCGAGCACCGACGCAAACAACGAGGTCGAACCGCCGATGATCGTCATGATCAGGATCGTTTCCGAGGTGTGGTATTCAATATTTGATAACGGTGCGACCCCTACCAGCATGGCGTGCAGGGCGCCGGCATAGGCTGTGACGGCGCCTGATATGGCGAAGGCGGTGGTCTTGAATGCCTTGACGGGAAACCCGATGGCAGCGGCGCGCTCCGGATTGTCGCGCACCGCAATGAGCGTGCGACCAAACGTGGACTGCGTCACGCGAAGCATCATGGCGAAGAGGGCCAGGAAGGAGAACGCAACGTAGGTGTAGTAGGACCATGGGCTGTTTAGGGCATTGCCAACCGCTGGACGCGGCACATCCAGCAGGCCGTTGTCCCCGCCCGTAATCCCGGAGAACGTGTAGGCAAGGAAGTAGAAAAACTGCGCAAAGGCGAGCGTCAGCATGACGAAGTAGACGCCTTGCCGCCGGATCGACAGCCACCCTACGATGGCGGCAATCAATGCTCCAAGAACACTTGCCAACGTCAGCATCAGCCAGGTCGGAAATCCGTATCGGGTAAGGAGAATGCCGGCGGCGTAGCTGCCGACACCGAAGAAGATGCCCTGCCCGAAAGACAAGAGGCCAGTGTATCCGAGCAACAGGTTGCAAGCCGTCGCAACGAGCGCAAAAATCAGGATCTCGGACGCATGGATACCCGATTTCAGAAAGATCGGGAGCATCAAGACAGTTGCGAGCGCGAGTGCAAACTGCACGAGAGGCTTGTTGATCGCGAGCATCGATCAAGCCCTCCCGAACAGGCCGCGAGGCATTATGACGATAACCGCTGCCATGCAGACATAGATCATCAGCCGGGCTCCTTCGGGCCAGATGGTGGCCATCAATGACTGCACAACTCCGACCAACACCCCGGCGACCAGGGCCCCGACATAGGAACCCATACCGCCGATGACCACGACGACGAAGGCAATTGCCAGCGCTTCGACGCCCATGAACGGCTCGACACCGCGAATAGGGGTGGCCAGTGCTCCGGCCAAGCCAGCAAGTCCGGCCCCTGCGGCGAAAACCGTCGTATTGATGCGCAGGGTGTCATAACCGAGCAATGCCATGTTGTCGGCGGATTCAGAGCCGGCGCGCACAATGGCGCCAAGACGTGTCCGCTCAAGCGCCCAGTAGAGTGCAAGAGCCAGGATAGCCGTGAAGCCAATCGTGAAGAGGCGATACTTGGGGTAGATGAAATCGCCCCAGATTACGACGCCGTTGAGGCCGTCCGGTGCCGCGACATTGCCGCCGAGCGGTCCCCATAGGATGATGACGAGTTCCTGGATGAATAGCGCCAACCCCACCGTGACCAATATGTGGAACGTGTGGGGTAGTTTGTAGATCTTACGCAGCAGAACAGCTTCGACAGCTCCTGCAACGACTGCCACGATTGCTGCCGCCAGCGCCATCGCCAGCCAGAAGTTCATTCCCCGCTCGACGAGATCGTAGGTCACGTAGGCGCCAAGCAGGTAGAAGGCGCCATGAGCGAAGTTCACGAATTGCAGAAGACCGAAAATAATGGTCAGACCGACGGCAAGCAGGAAGTAAAGCATGCCGAGCCCGACGCCGTTCAGCAGCTGGAATAAATAGGTCACCGGATATCTCCCGTGAGATTGGGGAAACTGCATGGCGCGCCCTGCCGACGAAGCCGACAGGGCGCTGCTGGCCCACAGGCCTTATCCAAGCTTGCAGCCGGCGGCCTCCGGTGTCAGGAACGACTGACCCGTCGAAACGATTTCGGCATAGTCGTCCTTGTCGGCCATTTCGGCCTTCGCGCGCGCCTTTAACAGGTAGTAGTTCTTCAAGACTTGGTGGTCGCCAGCGCGGATCGTTTCTTCACCCGTGAGGCCGGCATAGGTCAGGCCTTCCAACGCCTTGCGGACCGCAGGCCCGTCATCCGATCCAGCCTTCACTGCGGCATCGATCATAAGCTTCGTGCAAATATAGGAGCCTGCGAGCGAATAGTTCGGATTGATGCCGTATTTTGCCTGGGTGAGTTTGGTCAGCTGCGGGTTTAACCCAGCGCCGACCGTATGCCAGTACTGTGCCCCGAAATAGATGCCCTCACAAAGATCGGCGCCAAGCGCCTCGAATTGCTCCAGGCCCGATGCCCAGGCCACGACAATGGTCATGCGTTCCTTCATGCCGAAGGATACGGCTTGGCGCAGGGTATCGGCGCACTGAGCGCCAAAGTTCAGGATCAGCAGCACGTCCGGCTTGGCCGCCAGCGCGTTTGTGAGATAGCCGGAGAACTCCTTTTCGGTCAGCGAATGATAGCTGTTGCCAACCAGTTCCAACTGTTTCTCTGCCAATACATCTTGCGTCGCCTTGAGGAGGCCCTCTCCGAACACATATTGCGGAGTGATCGTGTACCAACGCTTGGCGTTCGGCAGCGCATCGATGATCGGGCGGACGGTTCGATTGACAGCGCCGAAAGTCGGCACGGACCAGCGGAACGTGGCGGCGTTGCAGTCGCTTCCGGTGATTTCGTCGGCACCTGCGGTGGTGATGAAACTCGACGAGCCCTTTGCCGCCTCTTTGCCCATTGCAAGCGATTCAGATGAGAGAATGCCGCCGGCGAAGAGCTTGATCCCTTCTTGCGCCATCGCATCCTGCACCTTTCGCACAGCCGTAGCGGGTTTGCCTTCTGTGTCGAGGTCGAAAGTTCTCACCTCACGCCCGTAGGCTGCGGCGGCTTCCTCGGCGGCCAGGATCGCACCCATCGACGCAAATTTGCCATTGGCCGCATTGCCGCCGGAAATTGGCACCGGGATCCCGACCTTGATCGGATCGCCGGCGGCGCCGGCGCGAGTAATCAGTGCAGGGCCGGCAAGCAGGGCGCCAGCGACACCCGTGAGCAATGTTCGTCTGTCTAGCATGGTAGTTCCCCTTTTGGTGTAGTTATACGAACTATACGTATAATTATGATTATATGTCTAGATGCTTTTGAGTGCTTTGGCCCTCGCCTTCAACTCGATGCGAAACTGGAACGCCGACTGGTTCCGTGAGCCGTTGATGGGCAAGGGTTGTCGATGCGGGAGGGTCGCATCCGCCTCCAGCGAGCCGATCGAACAACGAGTGCCGAATTGTTCACATCGGTGCGGTCAAGGGCCTATCAGCGACTGTGACGGGACGGACCATGTCCAACAGGACCCTGCTGGCGCTCTGGACCGGAAGGAAGCGGGGTAAAGGCGCTGGGCAAAGGGCTCTCCCAAACCCTTTCGGACGTGGTCGTCCCGGGTCAGGCACCTCCTCAAGGCAAGTGGAGCCTGGCGCGTGCGGAGAGCCAATTGGGACGGCCATCCCCCCAATTAGTATGAGTGATTTCGGCGGAAAAATCGCTATCTCACGCTGCGTGCAAGCATTTGGAGAACGACTGAGGCGTCCCTTGCCGCGGCTGGCTGAGGCGTTTCGATACTTTTATTGAGATCTAGGGCCTCGCCACGCGGGACCGCTGCATCGATTCATCGTCGTGATGGATCTGACGCTTCTGAAGAAGCGTCGAACGATCTAGCGCTGCGTGCCGTTGCGATTGAGCAGGGCAGCGCGGATCATGTCTGACTTTGAAACGGTAGGGCGAAGAGAAGCGGGCGCCGCCCCTGACGCGGTTTTGCGCGCTCCGTTGCCACTCCTGAGGCCCTCGTATTTCTGCTGTGCGGCCAACCTGTCGCCATCCGACACCGCGCCGACCGGTGCTCCGTTGATGTCGTGCCGAAGGGAATCTGGTCGCGCCATTGCAATCTGGTAGCGTCGAGAGTGGACATATGAACCCGTTGCCTTGCGTAGAGTCGATGCGCTCACCTCCGGCCTTAGAAGGCAGCGGATCTCACTCCATAGCCCGAGCGCGAACGGTCGGATCGGGTCACCAACCTTTGCAGGCAGGATGTCAACCGGCCGCGTGAGAAGCGCATTGATTGCCTCGGCCCGAGAAATATCCCTCTCGCGCGCCAGCACGGCACCAGCGTTTCTTGGTGGAGAGTTTTTGCGGGAGGGTTTGTCACCCATGACGATTGGTACCTGTCGCAATCTCGCAATGTAACCTTGATGACAAGTTGCTCTATATGACAAGCAGCAAATGACGTAGGTCGCGTCGAGGCCGTGGTCAATAGTCCGAGTGCAGAGCTCCCTGCGGGCTTTGACCGAACGGCAAGGTTCTTGAAGCGCCAAGGCGAGAGCCGTTTGGTGTCGCCGATCTCCAGAGCGATCGGTTTGCGCTGGAATTCGTTAATCCGCAGAGGTCGTGGTTCTCGCATCTGTCGACGCGATGCCCGATGGTCATCTTCCCATCCCATTGTCGAGGAATTGGGGGGCTGGTCGAGCAGTTCTTGGAAGTGAACGGCGCCTATGGCGTGAGCGAGTTTACACCAGCTCTTTTGATGGACCTTTTGCATCCAACGAATTGTCAGGCGACTGGCGCGCGCTCTGCAACCCCTTCGACACCTGGAATATGAAGGCCGAGAGGCTGCAGTATTTCTATTGCGGGGCCAGCGGTGAGGCATGTTCGCTCGCCTCACCGCGGTTTTCATCACGCTAAAGGAGAATGACCCGGTTGCCCGGGTTCGGGCCCGCTTTCAGGCGCGAAAGCGACGCCGGCAGCTCCTCAAAGCTCGCCGTTTCAATAAGCTGGGGGTCGAAGGCCCCCTCGCAGATTTTCCGGGCCATGTCGACCCCCGCGGCCACGAGCCGGCCCCATTGATGATCGCAGGCATGCCCGTGCATGGCGTTGAGGCCGACTTCGTGCAGCGAGATCGTCGTGGAAAAGGCGGGCAGTGGTGCGGTTTCCTGCCGGTCCTGGATACAGACCAGGTGACCGTTGGCTGCCAGAAGCGGTGCAAGGCTGGCGGCATGCGCGCCGCTGACCATGTCGAAGACGGCGTGCAGGGGTTGGTATTGCGTGCGCCGCTTCCACGCGTCTTTCCAGCCTTCGGTGCGGTAGTCGGTGACGGTTGCCGCGCCGAGCTTCAGGAGGCGGTCTGCCTGAGACGCCGAGGCGACGGCATGAACGATCCAGCCCTTTTCGCGTGCAAGCTGGAGCAGGGCGCCGCCGACGGCTCCCGAGGCCCCGGTGACGAGTACGTGTGCGCCGGGCCAAAGGGGGACCTTGCCAATCGACTGTTGCGCAGTCAGGCCTGGGCAGGGGATCGACGCGGCTGCAGCAAAGGGAAGGCTTTGCGGCAGGGGAATGGCGGCGCGCGCCGGGATGACCGTATATTCGGCAAAGGAACCGGGGCGAAGCAGGTCGTTGTGATAGGCAACGCGCGCACCGACACCGATGTGGCTGACGCCTTTACCGACCTCTGCCACCTCGCCGGCCCCGTCGACGCCCGGAATGTGTGGCCAGGACCAGGCATCGTGACCCCAGAGAATGAACTTCCAATCGACGGGGTTGAGGCCGATGGCACGGTTACGGATGAGCAGTTCGCCGCACCCTGGCCGTGGCTTCGGCATGTCGCGAAGCTGTAGCACGTCCGGATCGCCGGTTTTTTCGTGAACCCAGGCTTTCATTTCCACACTCCTCAGCAGATCGAGTAGCCACCGTCGATCGGAATCATTGCACCGGTCACATAGCCCGCGTCGGACGACAACAGGAAACGTACGACTGACGCGACTTCCGCGGGCTTGGCCCAGCGGCCCATCGGAATGCGGGCGCCGATGCGCTCGGCGCGCGCCGGGTCGGTTCGCGCGTTTTCGGAGATTCGCGTCTCCACCCAACCTGGGGCGATCGAATTGACGCGAATGCCGCGTCCGGCCCAAGCGACCGCCTGGGAGCGGGTCATTGCGGCGACGGCGCCCTTGCTGGCTGTGTAAGCCGGGGCTCCGGGTGAGCCGAAGATCGCCCACATCGATGCAACATTGACGACTGAACCACCTGCCGCCTGCAGTCTGTCAAGCAAGGCGGCGGAGAAGGCGAAGCCGGCGGTGACGTTGACGCGCATTACCTGTTCGAAGGCCTCGGTCTCCCACTCCTGTTGGTGGCGCAGCATGCCAGCGCAATTGACGAGGCCAGCGACGGGTCGTGCGTCCGGCAGTGCAGCGACGCTTGCTTTCGTGTCGGTCAGGTCCACCTTATGAAAGGCGACATCCGGGCTGAGATCTTCATCGCGATCGAGCCCCAGCGCAATAACCTGATAGCCGCTCTCCGCGAGAAGTTCCGCCACGGCACGGCCAATGCCGGTGCCGCCGCCGGTCACCACAGCAAGGGGTTTTACTTGGTCTTCATTGGGCATTCTTTACTCCTGCCTATTTCGTTCGATCTGGCATCACGCAGCCTCGCCCTCGACCGTGTGCATTGCCTCCACAAGGTCGTCGACGGTGAGCGGATGTGGGAAGTTCAGTATGTGCGGCACGGCAATGGATGCCTCGGCGACGGCGAGAAAATGTTCCTGGTTGACGGGGTTTCCTGCAAGCGCGCGCAGGCTGAGCGGCAGCCCGGTGTGTCTATAAAGGGCAGCAATAGCCGGCGGCAAAGCCTCGCCCAACAGCTGGTGGTGGACCAAAAGACCATAGGCCACCTGAAATCCGTGGGGCTTTGCTTTGACGCCCGGGACGAGTGGCAGTCCACGGGTGAGTGCGTGTGGGATCGAGAGACCGCCACTTTCAAAGCCAAGGCCGGCCATGAGGATCATCGCTTCGACGGCGGCGTCGAATGCCTCGTTCGGCTCACCGGAACCCGCCGCGTTGTAGGCCGCCACGCCATGAGTAACCAGTGTGTCGTGACAAAGTGTAGCGATCGCAGGGGCAAGGCGGGTCGGCCGGGCCCGGAACATGGTGACGCCGCGTCCGCTGGCACAAGCGAGCGCCTCGGCCTTCTTCGACAGGGCGTCGCCCAATCCGGCAGCGAACATGGACTGCGGCGCTCCTGCCAAAAGCGCCGTGTCAACGACGACAAAATTCGGGTTGCGTGCGAGGTGCCTGACTTCAAGAAGGATGTCGTTTTCGTCGTAGAGCACGTAGTTCTTGCTTGTCGGGGCGTCGTTGGAGGCGACGGTTGGTACCGTGATCAGCTTGAGGCCCCGCAGGTCAGCAAGTGCTTTACCGGCGTCGATTGCGCGTCCGCCCCCTGTGGCGACGACGATTTCGGGCGTGCGGTCGCCCAAAGCGGCGGAAAGCCGCTGGGCAGTCTTAATGCCGAGCTGCCCCTCGAATGGCAGGATCACCAGCGAAACGCCGGCCTTGTCGAGGGATTGCCGAAGGGTGTCTTCGACGAGGGGAAGGATATGCACATCTGCCACCAGGACGGCGCTCGTGCCGATCTGTGCGGCAAAGCCGCCAATCCGGTCGAGAATCCCTCGACCTTGGATATAGCGGGAGGGCGCGCCGAAAACTCTGAGCTGCGCATCGAAAACAGTGAGGGGATCAGGCATTTTTACTCCCATAAGACGTTCATATATGATATATGATTAGTCCGAAGGCGCAAGCGTCTTGTTGCCGTTTAGAGGAAGAACTTATGATTTCCGGGAAAACCCGTTTCGTCCCCTTGTTCGCCCACCCCGCGCGCCACGTGCGCACGCCTGCGCTCTTTAATGCCGAATGCCAGCTTCAGGGGCTGGATATGGTCATGGCACCGCTTGATGTGCGCCCGGACATGCTGGATCAGACAGTGGCCAGCTTTCGGGCGATGGAAAATGTCGCCGGCATGGTCATCACAATTCCACACAAGGCATCTGCTGCAAGGCTCTGCGACCGAAAGGTCGGAGCTGCCACGCTTGTCGGTGCCTGCAACATCATACGCCGGGAGGCGGACGGCAGTCTGACGGGTGGCATGTTCGATGGCGAAGGTTTCGTCGCCGGGCTGCGGCATCAGGGGCATGAGCCGGCGGATTTCCGCACCTTGCTCGTCGGGGCGGGCGGCGCGGCGAGCGGCGTTGGGCATGCTCTTCTTCAGGCTGGCGTGAAGGATCTTACGATCGCAAATCGCTCGCGCGACAAGGCCGAACACCTTGCAATGCAGCTTGTGAGCGCCTTCCCGGCCGCGCGTATTGCAGCGGGCTCGCCGGATCCGGCCGGCTATGACCTTATTGTCAACGGCACTGCGCTGGGTATGCACGAGGGCGACGCCTTGCCGGTCGATGTTGAAAGGCTCGATCCGGGCTCTCTTGTCGCGGAAGTGGTCATGCAACCCGACATGACGCCATTGTTGATCGCGGCCGAAGCTCGAGGATGCCGGGTTCATAAGGGGATTCACATGATCGACCAACAGGTGCGCCTGCTCGTCGACTTCCTCAAGTGACAAAAAAAGGTCCGCATCGGTTTGCGATGCGGACCAAGTGCTGCCTGGGAGGTTAGACACGTCTCTTGGCATGCGCGCCGATGCCTTGCATCAGCACGGCCAGAATGATGATGACGCCCTTGATGATCTGCTGCGGATAGGCCGGAACGCTCATCAGGTTCATGATGTTGCCGATCAACCCGAGGATGAGGACCCCGATCATCGTGTCCGTCACACTACCCTTGCCACCTGAAAGCAGGGCTCCGCCAATGACACAGGCGGCGATGGCGTCGAGTTCGAGGCCAACGCCGGTAACCGGCGTTCCGACGGCGGTGCGCGCGGTCACAAAGATGCCGGCGAGGGCTGAAAGCGCGCCGCTGAGAGTGAAGGCGAGGAACTTGTATCGCCACACGGGAAGGCCAGCGAGGCGCACGGCACTCTCGTTGCTGCCAGTCGCGACGGTGAGACGTCCCCAATTGGTCCGGCGCAACAGGAAGATGAAGAGGGCGATGATCAGAAGGACGGCCAGAACCGGCCAGGGCAGATCGACCCCGGGGATGCCCTTGCTGCCGAAGGTCGCAAGTATCTGCGCCGTCGGCAGGTCGCGGGGAAAGCGAACCGGCTGGCCGTTCGACAGCATGTAAGCGAGCCCTCTTGCCATGGTCATCATGGCGAGCGTCGCGACGAAGGAAGCCATGCCGAAGCCGGCGACGAGAACGCCGTTGATGGCGCCCAGCAAAGCGCCGAACAGCACCGCGCCAAAGACGCAGAGAACAAGAGCTCCACCCCCGTAGAAGGGCAGCGCTGGCATTACCATCGCCACACCCATGCCGCCGATCGCCGCGATGGAACCGACCGAGAGATCTATTCCACCGACAAGAATCACCAGTAACATCCCGATCGCCACAAGGGCGAGCGGTGCCAACTGGCGCAGCAGGTTGTAGATGTTCTGGAGCGTCAGAAAATGTTCGGAAAGCACCGCGGAGACGACGATGAGCGCCGCCAGCATGATGTAGATGTTGTAGGTCACCAGGTTTGAAACGAGGCTTGAGGCCTTCGAATTAGTGGACATTCTCGCGCCCCATAGCAAGTTCGATGATGCCTTCTTCCGTGATGCCGTCACCGGACAGTTCGCCTGTGATCCGCCCTGCGCGCATGACGAGCACGCGGTCGCACATGCCAATAAGTTCCAGCATTTCGGAAGAGACCATGATGATGGCGGCGCCGTTGGCCGCAAGTTCGTTAATGACGCGATAGATCTCGACCTTTGCGCCAACATCGACACCGCGTGTCGGTTCATCGAGCAGTAGCACCTCGCAGCCGGAGACGAGCCACTTCATCAGCGCGACCTTCTGCTGATTGCCACCGGAAAGCGTACCGGCATCCGCGTCGATGCTTGCAGCCTTCAGGTTGAGCCGCGAGCGCAAGCCTTCGGTCGCGTCGCGTTCGCGGCGGTCGCGCAAGAGGCCGAAGGGCCCAAGATGGGGATTGACGGGCGTTAGCATCGCATTGGTCAGAATAGTCATGTCGAGAAGGCATCCCTGATGCTTACGGTCTTCCGGCACCAGGCCGATGCCGGCGCGCACGGCTTGCCCGGGTCTTTTGATGTCAAGGGTTTTTCCGTCGAGGCGCACTTGGCCGCCCGCGATAGGATCAGCTCCAAAAATGGCTCGAAGCACCTCCGTGCGGCCGGCTCCGACCAGACCGCCGATACCGAGCACCTCGCCTCGCCTGACGGTGAACGTAACGCCGGAAACGAGCGGACCTGTTGCCAGGTTCTCAACCTCCATGGCGACGGGACCGAGAGTGACTTCACGCCGCGGAAAAAAGTCCGTCAGCTCACGGCCAATCATCAGGTTGACGAGGCTCTTTTGATCAAGGGCAGTCGTCTCCCAAGTTCCGACGGTTGCGCCGTCTTTCAGCACAGTTACGCGATCACAGAGGCTAAAGATCTCGTCCAAGCGGTGAGAGATGTAGATGATACAGACGCCCTGATCACGCAGCTGCCGCACGAGTTTGAAAAGCTTTTCTGTCTCATGGTTAGTAAGCACCGCTGTCGGTTCATCCAGTATCAGGATCGAGCACTCTCGGGAGAGAGCCTTGCAGATCTCGATGACCTGCTGCTGGGCGACCGTGAGGTTGCTGACGATTTCATCGGGATCGATGTCGTCAAAGCCCATGCCGGAAAGAAGCGCAGTGGCGCGTGCCCTCATAGCCTTCCTGTTGATAATGAAGTTGTGGCCCAAAGCTTCGATGAGAATGTTCTCGGCCACTGTGAGATGCTGAGCGAGGGAGAATTCCTGGTAGATGATCGATATGCCTCGGCGCATTGCATCATGGGGGCTGGCAATGCTGACCGGTTCACCGTCGATGCGTATCTCGCCTCTATCGTGCTGGTAAGCGCCCGCGAGAACCTTCATGAATGTCGATTTGCCGGCGCCATTTTCGCCCATGAGGGCGTGTACTTCGCCGGACCGGGCCGAAAACTGCGCATCGTCAAGAGCGGCGATGCCGCCGAACTCCTTGGAAACCCCCCGCATTTCTAGGCGGTCCATCATAACCTCCTGTCTGATGGGGCGGGCCGAACAGGCCCGCCGTCTTCTGGTCTGTTCAGCCGTTGAGATCGTCGATCGACTTGAATTGCGGAACCGTGTAGCGGAAGAAGGGATTGGACGTATCCGGATCGATGAACTCATCGACGTTCTTCTTCGTCACGATTTGCGACGGGTAGTAGGAGCCCAGTGGCAGATTGCTGGCGTCGAAGCCCTTGTCGAAGATCTGGTGGATCAACGTCATGACGCCTTCGCCGGTATGCGAGCCAGAGCAAAGGCCCGTCACCAGCATGTCACCTGACTTCACCAGCTCAAGGGCGGTGCGAAAGCCGTCCGCCGCGCTGGCTACCGCGATCTTGCCCTTTAGCCCCTGGTTGTCGATTGCGCGCAACGCGCCCATACCCATGAAATCATTCTCGGCGAGGATGATGTCGAGCTTCGACGAATGGGCGGTGAGAATGTCTTCGGCAGCGTCGAGACCGCCTTCCTCTGTCCAAAGTCCGACGCCCATCGAGACCACGCTCAATTTCGCCTCCGGGTAGTCGAAGGAACCGCCAGTCTTCAGTTGCAGGAATTTGTTGAACCCGGCCAGCATCGCGTCTTCTTTTGAAAGACCAAGACCGAGCTGCTGCGAGCGCTCGTAGATGATACCCGTGATCATGCCGTTGACGCGGCTTTCCGAAGTGGAGTTGCCGACCGTGCCGAGGATCGCAGCAGCGGTTATCTGCTTGTCGGCACCATAGTGTTGCGCGACATACCGACCAGCCTCAAAGCCATTACCATAAGGGTTGAAGAGAACGGTGGTGAGGATCGGGCTTTCATCCGGCACCGTACCCAGTGCAATCACAGGAATGCCGGCGTCGACGGCACGCTGCGCGTCAGCCGCTGCGGCGGCCAGGTCAGTCGGATCCATAACGATCACGTCGACCTTCTTTGCAATAAAGGCGTCGATCTGGGCGGACGTTTTTGCTGGATCTCCGTCGGCGACCTGCACATCGAGCTCGTAGCCGTATTCATTAGCTTTGGCCTTGGCTGTATCGACGACGCTCACAAACCAGGGGTTTCCAAGAGTTATCTCCGTCCAGCCGATCACAAGTTTCTTGCTCGTGTCGCGTGGACCAGCCGGCAACCCCTTGGGCATTTCTGAACGGTCGGCCAGTTTCGGTTCGATGACACCGGACAGTGCCGAATTCGGTAAAAGCTTATAGATTTCGTGCTTGTCAGCGGCCGTCACAGTCGTCGTGACGAAGGCCAATGCGGCGGTGCACAGCATCAGCGATGCGGATTTCAGGAACCTCATAATCTCTCTCCCTCTGTTGAAGTTCGATGTGTGGGACCGCTCCTGCGAGCGGAGGTCGTGCGCCCTCCCGGCGCACGACGGCGCCTGTCAGCGGATGATCTCGCGGACAACCGTTTCGATGCCGGCCTCGTCGAGCCGGTAATGGGCGTACAGATGCGTCGGCGGGGCGATCAGCGCGTATTCGTCGCGGATACCGTGGCGCACAAGCCGCGCAGGGCTTCCTTCCTCGGCGAGCACCTCGGCGACGGCGGCGCCGAGACCGCCGAGAATGTTGTGCTCTTCGATCGTCAGGATGACCTTCGAACGGGCGGCGGCCGCAAGAATGGCATCCCGATCAATCGGCTTGACCGTCGCCATGTCGATGACGCCGATACTGCGGCCTTCAGCCTTAAGCTTTTTGGCGACCTGCACCGATGGATGAACCGGAAGACCGCAGGCGATGATCGTCAGTTCCTCGCCCGTTGCGTGCTCGATTGCCTTGCCGAAGGCGAAGTCGGCCTTCGGATCATAGAGGTCTGGCTCACGCCCACGCCCCGTGCGGAAGTAGATCGGGCGGTCATGGTCGGCCGAGGCGCGGATCGCCGCTTCGAACTGCGGGCCATCGGCCGGGGAAACGATCGTGAGATCGGCGATCGAACGCATCGTGCCGATGTCTTCTGTTGCATGGTGCGACGTGCCGTAGAATCCCATCGAGATGCCGGTATGATGCCCGATCAGCCGAACGGGCAGGGCGCAATAGGCGACGTCCATGCGGATTTGCTCGCAGGTGAGCAGGCCGAGGAAGGAGGCGAAGGTCGCAACGTAGGGCATGGTGCCTGTCGACGCGATGCCTGCGGCGGCGGATACCATGTTCTGCTCGGAGATGCCGAAGCTGAAGTAGCGGTCCGGAAAGCGGGCGGCGAAGCGGTTGAGACCATTGGAGTATTGAAGGTCCGCGGAGCCGGCCACGATGTCGCGGCCCGCCTCGACGAGCGAGATCAGCCCGTTGGACAGGTGGTCCAGGCCGGGGTTCTTCATGTTCAGTTCGCGGTAGTGCCACGAATTCGGCGAGTTTGGCCGCAGGTTGGCAGAGCTCATCTCAGATCACCTTTGAAAGAATTTCTTGACGGGCGGCTTCCGCATCGGACGGATCGAGGTAACCGAGGTGCCAGCCGGGCTCGGTCTCCATGTAGGAGACACCCTTGCCCTTAAGCGTGCGCGCGATGATGCAGCACGGCTTTTCGCGCGTGTTGTCCGCCTTCACGCGGCGCAGCAGCGCGGTCAGCTCCGCGATGTCATGGCCATCGACGACATGCACCTCCCAGCCAAAGGCCCGCCATTTTTCATCCAGCGGCTCGATGCCCATGACGTCGTCGACAGCACCATCGAGCTGGTAGCCGTTTCGGTCGACAATCGCGACAAGGCGGGACAGCTTGTTGTGGGCCGCGCCGATGGCCGCTTCCCAAACCTGGCCCTCCTGCATCTCGCCGTCACCGAGCATGACGAAGGTGGTGAAGTCGCGGCCCTGGCGGCGTCCGTTGAGCGCCATGCCGAGACCGTTAGACAGTGCGTGTCCAATAGAGCCGGAGGAAAAGTCGACGCCCGGCACCTTGCGCATGTCGGGGTGGTCGCCAAGCGGATTGCCGAGGCGCGTATAGCCGTTCAGCACCTCCGTCGGAATATAGCCAAGCTCGGCAAGGATGGGGAACAAGCCCACCGCCGCGTGGCCCTTACCCATCAGGAAGCGGTCGCGATCCGGCCATTTCGGATCTGGCGACAGCTGCATCACGTCATAGTAGAGCGCCGCAAAGATCTCGGCGGCCGAAAACACCGAGGTGTAGTGGCCCACCTTGGCGATCTCGATAAGCCGGATGGTCTCCAGGCGCACGAACTGTGCCCGGTCCCTGAGGCGCGCGATCTCGGTTTCGGTAGGGCGAAAATCATTTCTGATTGGTGGCGTCACGCGCTCCTCCTTTGATTTGCCGAACGAGCGGCAACAACTGCTTGCGATGAGGCGAGATAACATGATATATGATATATGTCACGGACAAAAATGGAGGAGAATGTGAATCTTGCACTGACACAGTCGGAAGTGACCGCCATCCGGAGTCGGATCGAAATCAACGGTCGGGCCTTCATCGACGGTCGCTTTACCGACGCCGCCTCGGGAGAGACGTTCGAGGACATCTCGCCCCGCGACGGCAAGGTGATCGCGCGCGTTGCGGCCTGCGACAGGGAAGATGTCGACCGCGCGGTGCTGGCGGGGCGCCGTGCCTTCGATGCTGGCGTCTGGCGCGACCGGTCGCCGAAGGAGCGCAAGAAAGTGCTTCAGCGCTTTGCGTCTCTGTTCGAAAAACACATGGACGAGCTTGCCGTGCTGGAAACGCTCGACATGGGAAAGCCGGTTTCCGAAAGCCGCAACATCGACGTCAACGTCGTCCTCGACACCTTGCAGTGGTACGCCGAGTGCCCGGACAAACTCTATGATGAAATAGCGCCGACGGGTCCCGGCCAACTCGCCATGATCACCCGCGAGCCGATCGGCGTAGTTGGTGCGGTCGTGCCATGGAACTTCCCGATGCTAATGGCGACGTGGAAATTCGCCCCGGCTCTCGCCATGGGCAATTCGGTCGTGCTCAAGCCCGCCGAGCAGTCCCCCTTAACGGCAATCCGCCTTGCCGAGCTTGCCGCCGAGGCGGGCATACCTGATGGCGTCTTCAACGTTGTTCCCGGCTTCGGCCCAACCGCCGGCAAGGCGCTCGGCATGCATATGGACGTCGACTGCCTCGCCTTCACCGGATCGGGCGAAGTCGGCAAACTGTTCCTGCAATATGCCGGCCAGTCCAACATGAAACGTGTCTTCCTGGAATGCGGCGGCAAGTCGCCCAACATCATCCTCGATGACGTGCCGGAACTGCGTGTCGCAGCCGAGCGTGCGGCGACGGCGATCTGCTTCAACCAGGGCGAAGTCTGCGTCGCGCCATCGCGGCTGATCCTTTCCAAGCGCATCCAGGAGCAGTTCCTCGACATCGTCGTCAGTACCGCCCGGTCCATCCGTCCCGGCGATCCGCTTGATCCGTCGACCAAGCTCGGCGCGCTTGTCGAAAGCAGCCACCGCGACCGCGTCGAAGGCTATATCGCGAAGGGCAAGGCAGAAGGGGCCCGGTTGGTGCTCGGCGGTGATCGGCCGACTGACACTCCGGATGGCTACTACGTCAATCCGACGATCTTCGCAGATGTGCGCAATGACATGACGATCGCGCGCGAAGAAATCTTCGGCCCCGTACTGTCGACGATTACGGTTGAGGATGACGAGGAGGCTGTCCGTGTCGCCAACGACAGCCCCTACGGGCTGGCGGCCGCGGTGTGGACGCGCGACCTCTCCCGCGCCCACCGTATCGCCCGCCAGCTTCGCGCCGGCACGGTCTGGGTGAACTGCTATGACCACGGCGACGCGACGGTGCCGTTTGGTGGGTTCAAGCAGTCAGGCAATGGCCGCGACAAGTCGCTGCACGCGATCGACAAATACACCGAGTTGAAGACGACCTGGATTGAGCTTTGAAAAATCAGGAGGCGGCTTCGGCCGCCTCCTTGGCTTCCAGCCATTCGACCATCACGACGCCAACGCCGATGTCGGCCTGGATTGCCCTTCGGGATCCTTCCGGATCACGGGCGGCGAGAGCGCGCAGCACGTCATAATGGCCGTGGTTACCGCTTGCCAGAACGCGGGTCGGGGTGTTGAGGTGGTATAGGTGGATGAGTGGTCCCATCTGCGCCCACATGCCCTCGATCGTGGCGTAGAGCATGGGCATTTGCGCGGCTTCGGCAAGCCTGAAATGGAACTCGCGGTTGAAGCGGGAGGCCTCCAGCGGATCGTTGGCTGCAGCCTTGGTGAAATCCGCCTGCAGAGCTTCGAGTTGCGCCAGCTCTTTTATCGATATCTTGACGGCGGCTTGCGCCGCCGCCTCGCCCTCCAGGTGGTGGCGGATGATCTGAATCTCGCGCAGCTCCGACGGCGTGAGGCTCCTCACCTGGATCGAAGTGGCGGCCCTCATTTCAAGCGCACGCTCTGTCACGAGCCGGAAGATCGCTTCGCGGACGGGCGTTATCGAGACGCCGAGCTGCTCCGCAAGGCTCGCGATCGTCAATCGTTCACCGGGTTCATAACGTCCATCCATCAGCGATGAACGGATCGTGCCGTAAACCTGCTCGGAGAGATTTCCCTTGTTGATTTTCGGCAGTTGGTTCATCTGAGGGCCTGTGGCGATTCTTTGGTTATTCGACGTCAACGCACAATGTGCATCACGCGTTGGATGGCGCAAGGGGCATGACGCCCCGCACCATATCCGACGCCTTCTCGCCGATCATTATCGCCGTTGCGTTCGTGTTGCCCGAAATGAGTGTCGGCATGACGGAGTTGTCCACAACGCGCAGATTGCGCAGTCCGTGGACACGCAATTGCGGGTCGACAACCGCCATCTCGTCGCGGCCCATGCGGCAGGTGCCGACGGGGTGGTAGACCGTCTTTCCCTTTGAGCGGATGTAGGCGCCAAGTGCTGCTTCGTCCGCGATCGTCTGTCCGGGATAGGCCTCGGTCTTTTCGACATAGCCGGCAAAGGAAGGCTGCGCCAAGATTTCGCGGGCGAGCTTCAGGCCTTTCACGGAAAGGCGCATGTCCTCCGGAGCCGTCAGGTAACGTGGGTCGACGATCGGATGGTCTGCGGGATTGGTAGATTTCAGGCGGATCTCGCCGCGGCTTTCGGGCCTCAGCACGCAAGGGTTTACCGTGGCGCCGGCGCGCTTGACCGATTCCTGGTCGCTGTCCATGAAGACGATCGGCACGAAATGCATCTGGACGTTCGGTTCCGCCTCCATGTCGTCCACGTTGACGAAGGCGCAGGCCTCGGTGACGTTCGACATGACCGGGCCGGACTTGAAGAGGAGATACTGCAGGCCGTTGCGGATGGAGCGAAAGAAGCTGTCCTCGCCGTAGTAACCGTATGGCCCTGTGCAAAAGCGGATGGCGGGGAACTCGAGATGATCCTGGAGGTTCTGGCCGACACCCTCCAGTCGGTGCCGGACGGAGACGCCATGCCGGCGAAGTTCCGCCTCGGGGCCGACGCCCGACAACATCAGAAGCTTGGGTGTCTGTACTGCGCCGCCCGACAGTATGACCTCTTTGTCGGCTTGGACGGTTTCCATCTTGCCGTTGCGCACATATTCAACGCCCGTCGCACGGTCACCTTCAAAGAGGATGCGCGTGACCAGGCAGCCGGTGCGGATTTCGAGGTTGCCGGTTTTCATCGCAGGGCGGAGATAGCCGACCGCGGCACTGCAGCGCCGGCCGTTGCGCGTCGTGGTCTGGTTGAAGCCGACGCCACGCTGACGCGCGCCGTTGAAATCCGGCGTGAAGGGAATGCCCGCCTCTTGCGCGCTGCGCACGAAGGCGCGCGTCAGATCGGTCACCTGCCTAAGGTCCGAGACGCCGAGCGGCCCACCGGTTCCATGGTAGGCGTCGGAGAGCCTGTCATTGTCTTCCGCGCGTCGGAAATAGGGCAATACGTCGCCATAGCTCCAACCATCGGCTCCAAGGCGTGCCCAGTCGTCATAGTCGCGTCGCTGTCCGCGGACGTAGATGGCGGCGTTTACCGATCCGCCGCCGCCAAGGACGGCGCCCTGCGGCATGACAGGCGCTCGGCCGTTCAAGGCCGCCTGCTGCTCGGTCTTGTAGTGGTAGAGAAGGTCGCTGTCGAGCAGCTTCACGAAACCGGCCGGGATATGAATGAGCGGGTTGGTGTCGCGCGGCCCGGCCTCGATCACTAGGACCGTCCCGGCATCGGCGAGCGCTAACCGCCCCGCCAGCGCGCTGCCCGCTGAGCCGCCGCCCACCACGATGTAATCAACCATTTATTCCTCCCAGATAATAATATATCATATATCTTATTTGGGATGCGAACTTGCGTCAATCGGAAGAAGAGACGCAAGGATTGGAAAAATTAGAGCAAGACCCGTTCACGCAAGGGCGAGAACCTGTTCCTCCAGTTGCTGCATTGAGGAAAGAGGCCGCACGCCTTCGGGTGCTGCGCTGTGGCTGTGAGGAACAAAAACGGTCTCGATTCCCGCTGCGTGAGCGGCGGCTGCGCCGCTGGCGCTGTCCTCCACGATCAGGCACTCGTGCGGCTCGACACCGAGGAGGTAGGCGGCGCGCAGGTAGCCTTCCGGATGGGGTTTCCCGTACAGCACGTCGTTGCGCGCCACCGTTATCAAACCTGGGCGGACAAGGCCGGCAGCGCGCAAGTTCACATCCACGATGGCGCGATCACTGTTCGAGACAACCGCTTGGCGAACACCTGCCGCATCCAGCCGCCGCCAACTGCGAATAGCGTCCTCATAGCCGCGCAGCGCGCCGGCTGCGCGAAAATAATGGTGGTGCTTGCGCTCCTCCCATTCCCCTGGATCGGCGCGCAGCCCGAACGTCTCAACAAGGTAGCGATAGATCTCGTCGGCAGAGCGGCCGACGACGCGCTCCTTTAGATCGCGTGGCGGCGCCAGGCCCGCCTCCTTCATCGCAAAAGCAAGCGCTTCAACTGCGATGTCCTCGCTGTCCACAAGCGTGCCGTCCATGTCCCACAAGACTGCCTTTTTCATTTTTCTTCTGCTGCTTCCGTTCTGGTCCGGAGCCCGCTTCTCCGGAAGAAAGGGTTGCCCAGGGATGCGGGGATCACCACGGTTGGAGGGCTCCGCAGCGCTCGCTGCCGGTAAAAAATAAAAATCATTTTTTTATGTATTGCGCAACAGTGAATTTCATTCTATCAAATTGGCACGGAAGCAAATTCGATTGGAAAGGCACAAAACGTGGTGGCTCGGACTGACGTACAATCGCGGATTTCCGCTGCCCGCCTCCTGCCGGTCGTCGTGCTGGAGCGCGCGCAGGATGCCGTCCCGCTTGCAAGGGCCTTGCTGGAAGGCGGACTGCCGGTGGCGGAGGTCACCTTCCGCACGGACGAGGCTGCGGAAGCAATTTCACGCATCCGCAAGGACGTGCCAGGCATGCTCGTCGGTGCGGGTACCGTCCTGACGAAGGCACAATTGGCGGACGCCAGTGCGGCTGGCGCGCAGTTCATCGTGACGCCGGGCTTCAATCCGGCGATCGTCGAGGCGGCGCAGGCTGCGGGATTGTCGATCGTGCCGGGCGTCAACAATCCGACGGGGGTCGAACAGGCGATGGCCGCCGGCCTTGAGGTCGTGAAGTTTTTCCCGGCCGAACCCAGCGGCGGCGTGCCTTTCATCAAGGCTCTGACCGGTCCCTATCCGGGAATGCGTTTCGTGCCGACGGGCGGCATAGGCCCGGACAATCTCGCATCCTACCTGGCGCTGCCTGCGGTCATGGCCTGTGGCGGCTCCTGGATGGTGGATGCAAAGCTCATTCGAGACGGGAAATTCGAAGAGATTTCCCGGCTGACAGCCGAGGCCGTCGCTCTCACCCGAAAAGGCTGAGCGGTTCCCCAAAGACAACGGAAACAGGCTCCGCAAGGAGCGGAAACATGGAGGTTTCAAATGGCCAGCAACACCCTGTCCGAGGGCTTGTCCCTCAGGGGCAAATCCTGCATCGTCACGGGCGCAGCCTCGGGCATCGGAGAAGCCGTCGCCCGCATCTATGCGCAAAATGGTGCGAAAGTCGCGATGATCGATTTCGATCGCGAGCGCCTGGAGCGGGTGGCCGGCGAAATCAAGGCGGCCGGGGGCACGGTGCTGCCGATCTTTGCTGATGTCTGCGAGGAGGAAACGGTCCGCTCGTTCTTCAAGCAGGTCAACGACACCTTCGGCTCTGTCGACGTGGTGGTCAATTCCGCCGGCCGTGACAGTCTCGCCCCACCAGTCACGCGTGTCACTCTTGAGGAATGGAACAAGACGATCGGGCCGAACCTGACGGCGGTTTTCCTCTGCTGCCGGGAAGCTTTCCTCTACATGGAAAAGCAGGCCGAGGGCGGTCGCATCATCAATATGGGCTCGTCGTCGACCCGCGTCGCTTCTGGTCCGGGCCACAGCCCCTACCGCGCCTCAAAGCACGGCATGCTGGGTTTCTCCAAGAACATCCTTCTGGAAGGTAAGGACAAAAAGATTGGCGTGACGGTGCTCAATCCGAGTCACGTCAAGACTCCGATGACCGAGATCATCGACAAGGGTCTCTACGACGGCGATCTGGAAGCCTACGTCGACGGTTGGCTCGACGAGAAGGAAATCAAGGAAGGCATCCATGCCTCCTGCATCGACGTCGACAACGTCGCCTGGCTGGCGCTCTATGTCGCCACGCGCACGCCCGACGTCACCATTCCCACCATCTCGCTCTACCCGACCCACAAGGCGCATCGCTACGGCATGGAGGTCTGACGCGATGAGGGCCGCCGTCTATCAGGGCAAGGGCCGGATCGCGCTTGAGGAAAGGCTGCGCCCGCAGCCCCGCGACGACGAGGTGTTGGTCCGCGTTTTCGCAGCCTCGATCTGCGGCACTGACCTCAAGGTTCTCCGCGGCGGCCACTTTCGTGTCGGGGTGAATGACACGCGCGTGCTTGGCCATGAGCTTGCGGGCGAGATCATCGAGGTCGGCCGGCACGTGTCGCACTGGCGGCCGGGCCAGAGGGTTTGCGCCGTGCCCAACATCGGTTGCGGCCACTGTGACATGTGTCGCAAAGGCCTCAACAATATGTGCCCGGACTACAAGGCCTTCGGAATCGATATCGACGGCGGCTTTCAGCAGTACATGATCGTCACTGCGGGGGCCATCTCTGGCGGCAACCTCTTCGAGATCCCCGAGACGATGAGCTACGAGGAGGCGTCGCTGGTCGAACCGCTTTCCTGCTGCTTCAACGCCTGGAAGGATCTTTCCGTGACGCCGGAGGACCGGGTGCTGGTCCTTGGCACGGGGCCGATCGCTGGCATGTTCCTGCAACTTGCGGAGGCCTATGGTGCGCGTCAGGTGGTCGTCGTTGGCCGCCGCGCTGAACGGCTTGAGGAGATCGCGCCGCTTGGAGCCACTCATACGGTGGATTCCAGCAGGGTCGACGTGGTCGATGAGGTGATGCGCCTGACCGGCGGTCGTGGCGTCGATGTCGCCCTGACCTGTGCACCCGCGCCTGAGCTTCAGGCTCAAGCGTTGTCCTGTCTGGCGCGGCTCGGCCGGATAAACTTCTTTTCCGGCCTCAACAAGGGGACGCGCGTCGAGCTCGATACGAACAAGGTCCATTATTGGGGATTGAAGCTCCTTGGCTCGACCGGCTCCAGTGTCGAGGACTACGCCCGTGCGCTGCGCCTCGTCGAAACCGGAAAGATCAAGGTGACTGACGTCGTTACCCATCGTTTCGGCATGGCGGACGCGGTTGCCGCATTCGAGCACGCGTTATCAGGCAAGGGCATGAAGACGATCATCCATCCGCAGGAGGAGAAACTGCAATGAAGGCGGCCGTACTGCATGCGCCCGGCGACCTCAGGGTCGAGCAGGTGCCCATTCCTGAAATCGGCCCAGACGATGTCCTGGTTGAGGTCAAGGCCGCCGGCATCTGTGGCTCGGATATCGGGCGCGTCATGGTGACAGGCACGTACCATTTCCCCACCATTCCCGGTCACGAATTTGCCGGAAGGGTCGAGAAGGTAGGCAGCGCCGTCAGCCATCTCGAGGTTGGCGACCGGGTTGCCGTTGCGCCCCTCATGCCCTGCCGCAAATGCCAGTGGTGCGAGGCCGGAAAGTTCCATCTGTGCGACGATTATGATTTCATGGGTTCGCGCAGCGACGGGGCCTTCGCGCAATATCTCTGCGCGCCTGCAACGAACGTTCTGAAGGTGCCAGACAACGTACCCTATGAGGTGGCAGCCACCATTGAGCCAGCGGCGATCATCCTGCACGGGATCCACAAGCTGGACATCAAGCTCGGCGACGCGGTCGCTGTGATCGGCTGCGGCGCGCTCGGCTATTTCGCGCTACAATTTGCCAAGCTCTCGGGCGCGCGGCCGCTGATCGCCATCGACGTCGACGACGACAAGCTGGCGCTTGCCCGTGAGGTCGGCGCGGATCTCTGCCTCAACCCAGGGCGGGACGATGTCGTCGCCCGCGTGCAGGAGGCGACCGGTGGCCGCGGCGTCCAGGTGGCGCTGGAATGCGCTGGCTCCGAGCCCGGCCGCAACCTCTCCATCATGGTGACCGCCAAACAGGGCGCGATCATGCTCTACGGCACGGCCTATGGAGATGTCACTTTTGCGGAGAAGGCTTTTGCGCGGATCGTGCGCGAAGAGCTTCAGGTCATCGGATCCTGGAACTCCTATTCGCTTCCATTCCCCGGAAAGGAGTGGTTTGACATCATCGGTCTGCTCGCGGACGGCCGCCTGACGGTCGAGCCGTTGATCACGCACCGGGCGACGCTTGAGGAGGCGCCGTCCATTTTCAAGGCACTGAAAGAACGAAGTTTCGGCAGGTATCACAAGATTCTGTTCAAGCCGAACGACTGACGCATGTCTGGGAGGAGGACATTATGGTGGAGCGCTATGTCATGGCGCTGGACGAGGGAACGTCCAGTGCTCGGGCGATCCTGTTCGATAGGGCGGGCAACATCGTCTCGCTCGCACAGCGAGAATTCCGGCAGATCTATCCGCGGCCCGGTTGGGTGGAGCATGATGCCAGCGAGATCTGGTCGACCCAGCTTTCTGTGGCGCGGGAGGTCATGCACAACGCCGGCATCGAGGCGCACCAGGTTGTAGCCATTGGTATCACCAACCAACGCGAAACCTGCCTTATCTGGGATCGCAAAACGGGCGTCCCCCTGCACAATGCCCTCGTCTGGCAGGACCGCCGCACCGCCGGCGTTTGCGACCAACTGAAGGCGAGGGGGCTGGAACGTTATGTAAAGGAGGCAACCGGGCTTGTTATCGATGCCTATTTCTCCGGTACCAAGCTCGCCTGGATCCTCGAAAACACGCCCGGTGCCAGCGAACGCGCAAGGCGTGGCGAACTTGCAGCCGGAACGATCGACACATGGCTGATCTGGAACCTGACGGGCGGCCGCGCCCATGTGACGGACGCCTCGAACGCTTCCCGTACACTCCTCTTCAACATCCATACCGGGGATTGGGACGAGCGGCTGCTCACTGAACTCAACGTGCCGCGTTCCATTCTGCCCGAGGTGCGCGACAGTTCCGAAGTCTACGGCCTAACTGATCCCGATCTATTCGGTGCCGAAATCCCGGTCGCCTCCTCGATCGGCGACCAGCAAGGCGCGCTCTTCGGCCAATCGTGTTTTGCCGAAGGCATGGTGAAAGCGACCTATGGCACTGGCGGCACGTTGTTGATGAACACTGGGGCGCAGATACGCACCTCCGACAACGGCCTGTTGACCACGATCGCCTGGCGTCTCGGTGGAAAGCTTGAATATGCGCTTGAGGGCACCCTGTTTTCCGTCGGTTCGGTGGTGCAGTGGCTGCGCGACGAGCTGAAGATCATTCACAGCGCGTCTGAAACCGAAGCCGCGGCACTCGAAGTTCCCGACACCAACGGCGTCTATATCGTACCTGCCTTCAACGGCCTTTCCGCGCCCTTCTGGGATCAGTATGCCCGCGGCACGATTGTCGGCATCACCCGCGGGGCGAACCGCAATCACTTGATCCGCGCTTCGCTGGAATCCATGGCCTACCAGATCCGCGATGTGATCGATCGAATGGAGGCCGATTCCGGCATTGCCCTTGCCGAACTCAAGGTCGACGGCGGGGCTGCGATGAACAATTTCGTGTTGCAGTTCCAGGCGGACCAGCTCGGAGTGCGGGTGTTGCGGCCGAAGGTTATCGACACCACCGCCCGCGGCGCAGCATTCCTGGCCGGTCTCGCTGTCGGTTACTGGAAGGATCTGGCAGACCTTCACACCGCGTTTGCGCTCGACCGCGAATTCCAACCTTCGACGGACCGCGCGTCCGCCGACCACCTTTATCACGGCTGGTGCCGCACCATCGAACGGTCGCGGGACTGGGCCGAGCACGAATGAGGACGTCTTGATGGCATATGCTCCCGCAGCCCGGCGCACGATGTATTTCATCGGGGTCACGACCGGAAAATCTTCGATCATGAAGGTCTTTCCGGCTTGGTCGGAGCATCTCGGCCTGAACGCTGAGATGAAGGGTATCGATTTCTCGCCGAACTCTGATCCGGCCGCCTATCGCAGCGCGGTGGAGTTCATAAAAGCAGATCGCCTGTCGCTGGGTGCGCTGGTAACGACCCACAAGGTCAACCTGTTGAAGGCATCGCGCGAACTTTTCGACGACCTCGACCCCTATGCGCGCACTCTGCACGAGATCAGCTCTATCTCGAAGCGCGACGGGCGTCTCGTCGGCCATGCGAAAGATCCAATCACGGCGGGTGCAAGCTTCGAGGCGATCGTTCCCGAGGGGTATTGGGCACGCACTGGCGGGGCACTTTGCGTGCTGGGTTCTGGCGGTTCCTCGCTGGCGCTTTCGCTTTATCTGCACAACAAGAAACAGGCTGGAGGAGACGTGCCGGCGCACCTTATCGTGACGGCGCGGCGCGAACCCTCGCTCGCCGAGATGCGCCATGTGCACGGCGAGATCGACTTCTCGATACCGGTCGAATACCGGCTCGCCCCGACGCCGGAAGAGGCAGACCGGGTGGTTGGAGAGCTGCCTGCCGGCTCCGTGGTGGTCAACGCAACAGGCCTCGGCAAGGACGGGCCGGGCTCACCGCTGACCGATGCGGTCCGGTTCCCGCAAGGCGGACTCGTCTGGGAATTCAACTATCGTGGCGACCTCGTCTTCCTCGACCAGGCCCGCGCCGCGGCCAACACGCGAAACCTCACGGTCCATGATGGGTGGGTCTACTTCATCCATGGCTGGACGCGCGTGATCGCCGAAGTGTTCGACATCGATATCCCCATGTCCGGGCCAGCCTTCGATGCCTTAAGCCGCATCGCCCGTGACGCAACTGCCTGAAAGGACGCTGCAATGACCGACATGCTTCCCAGCCTTCACGAGTTCAACCTTACCAATGGCCTCAGCTCGACGCGCGAGCCGATCCGCCGCACGCTCTCCAAAATGAAGGGCATGTTTCATGACCAGGCGGCCTTTGAGGCACAACTGGCGAAGGGCGATACGCTGCTTTACGAATTCTACGACATGGGCGTTCCCGACAGCGAGAAAGACGTCGCCTATGGCACATCGATCACCTATCCCGGCAAGGTCGGCGACGAATATCATATGACCAAGGGCCACTTCCACACGGTCATCGATACCGCCGAGGTTTACTACTGCCTGCGCGGCCACGGCTACATGATGATGGAAACGCCCGAGGGCAAGACGGAGTGGCTGGAGTTTTTGCCCGGCAAGGCGGTCTACGTGCCCGGCCGCTGGGCGCATCGCTCGATCAACGTGCATCCGACCGAACCTTTGGTCACTTTTTTCGCCTTTCCAGGCAATGCCGGACACGACTACGGCACCATCGAAAGCAAGGGCTTCCGCAAACTGATGGTCGAGCGTGATGGCAAGCCAACGGTCATCGACAATCCCCGCTGGAACGGTTGAGCGAGCAGAACGATGTCCTGTAGGATTGCCGTAACGCCCCGTTCGCTATCCGCTTCCGGCCATCCGGTGCTCTCGCGCCTGATGGACGAAGGGTTCGAGATCGTCTTTCCCGCACCCGGAAAGACGCCGTCGGAGGAGGAATTGCTCAGGTCTATTCCCGGCTGCGTCGGTTGGCTTGCCGGCGTGGAACCGATTGGCGTTCGGGTTCTGGATGCGGCGAAGGACTTGCGCGTCATCAGCCGCAACGGCACTGGGGTCGATAATATCGACCTCCAGGAGGCCGAAGCGCGGGGCATAGCTGTAGAACGGGCCATGGGTGCGAACGCCCGTGGCGTTGCAGAACTTGCGGTCGGGCTCCTGCTCTCATCCTACCGTCATATTCCCTGGTCGCATCAACACCTCGCCAAGGGAGAATGGCGCAGACGGATCGGTCAGGAAGTGAAAGGACGCAGGCTCGCCGTCATCGGTTGCGGTGCGATCGGTCGCGAGGTTGTGGACATGGCGCTTGGCCTTGGAATGGAGGTGATTGGTTATGATCCCTATCCCGACAACCGCTTTGCGCCGTCCGGATTCCGTTTCGCCGAACTGCAGGAAGCGCTCGTGTCGGCCGACGCGGTCTCCTTCCATTGTCCGCCAGGGAAAAATCCCATTCTTGATGACACCACGCTCGCGCGCATGAAGAAGGGCGTGATCATCGTCAACACGGCACGGGCCGAATTGATCGACGACGCGGCGATGTTGGCGGCCCTTGAAAGTGGGCAGGTGACCACGCTTGCGACCGACGTCTTTCATCACGAGCCGCCGGAAAGTTCCGCGTTGCTGAGCCATGAGCGCGTGATCCTCACCCCACATGCAGGCGGCTTCACCGAGGAAAGCGTCGATCGAGCGACGAGCGTCGCAGTCGACAACCTGCTGAAGAATCTGGTGCGGCCATGAGCGTCATCGAGGCCGAGCCTCTTTCTAAGGTGGAAAGCCTTGAGGCGGGGGAGGGCGCGACGCTTGCTTGGCTCGGTCAGGCAGGCTTTCTTATCCGGCAGGGCGGCCTCAACATCGTCATCGACGCCTATCTCTCCAACTCGCTTGCCGAAAAATACCGGGGAACCCGCTTTGCGCACGAGCGCATGGCGCCTGCCCCGGTCGACCCGGCCGCCCTTCGCAACGTCGACTGGTTGCTATGCACCCATGGACATACCGACCACATGGATCCAGGCACGATCCCGGCGCTGCTTGCGGCAAACCCCCAGGCGAAGGTGCTTGCCCCGCGCGCCGAGAAGGCGCGCGCCATCGATCGCGGAGTTCCTGAAGCGCGCCTATTGCTGATCGACGCCGGCGAGCGCGTCGACCTCGGCGGTGTCATCGTCACGGCGACACCCGCAGCGCACGAGGATCTGCGGCGCACGGCCGATGGCTATCTCTTCCTCGGTTATGTTCTTTCCGGCGGCGGGGTGACGCTCTGGCATTCGGGAGACACCATACCCTTTCCGGGCCTTGCGGAATGGTTGATGCCTTTCCGGGTCGATCTGGCCCTTCTGCCGGTCAACGGGCGGGACGCGTTGCGCGCCGCAAATGGCGTGCCGGGCAACCTGACGCTCGAAGAGGCTGTGGCGCTCGCCGATGAGATCGGCACGCGGGCCGTGATCGGTCATCATTTCGGCCTCTTCGATTTCAACACGCTCGATCCCGAAGAAGGGGAGCAAAGGTTGGCCGCGTTGACGCCGCAGGCCGAAGTTCGGATGGCAGAAATGTCGACGGCCTACCGTGTCGCCCCTGTCGAGCGGCCCCCGCTTTCAGTTCTCATCGTCTGCCGCGGCAACATCTGCCGCTCGCCAACCGCCGATGGCATCTTGCGCGCGGCGTTGCCTGGCCACCGGATCGACAGCGCCGCCATCATGGACTGGAACGTTGGCAGGCCGCCGCATGGCGAAACCATGGCCGTCGCGGCTGCTCGCGGCGTCGCACTGGACAAGCTGGTGGCGCGGCAGATTCGAAAAACAGACTTCGAGGAATTCGATTTGATCCTCGGCATGGACGATCACAACATGGAAGCAATCCGGGCGCTCCGTCCGGAGGGCGGCCACGCTCGCATCGGCCGTCTCGGCGCCTATGCCGCGCCGGGTGCGGAAACGTCGATAATCGATCCGTGGGGACAATCGCGGGAGGCGTTCGAGGCCGTATACGACCAGATCAGCGCCGCGTGCGAGCGATTGTCGCAATTCGCGCGGACCGCTCAGCGGAATGACAGACAAGGGAGTGAAGACCATGGATTTCGGACTTAAGGACAAGATCGTCATCGTGACAGGCGGGGCGACCGGCATCGGCCACGCAATCGCCCGAACTTTCCACGAGGAGGGCGCAGTCGTGATCATCAATGGTCGCGATCAGGCCAAGCTCGACAAGGCTGCGGCGGCGATCGGTCCGCGGGCTCACGGCGTCGTCGCCGATCTCCTGACGCAGGAGGGAGCCCAGACATTGGCAAACTATGCAGCCGGCTTCGGCCCCGTTTCGTTCCTCGTCAACAATATCGGCGTCTTTGACGTCAACGACTTCTTCGAGGTCAGCGATGATCGCTGGATGGAATATTTCCAGCACAATCTCATGACTGCAATCCGCATCACGCGTCTGGTGATGAAGGACATGCTGGCGCGCAACGACGGCAGCATCGTCTTCATCTCCTCGGAAGCCGCGATCCGCTCCATCGGCAACATGACGCCATATTCCACCACCAAGACCGCGATGCTTGGCCTCAGCCGTTCGCTGGCGGAGTTGACGCGCGGAACGAATGTGCGCGTCAACAGCTATATGCCGGGCTCGACCGCCACGGAATCGGTAGAAACCTACTTCACCGATCTCGCCGCGCAGCAGGGCAAGACCGTCGAGCAGACGCTTGCCGACTTTTACCGAGACGTCCAACCCTCCAACCTCATCCAGAAACTCATCGATCCCGCCCACCACGGTCGAGGCATCGTGCAACTCATGACCAATGGCGCCATGAACGGCGTCTGCCACCGGGCCGATGGCGGTACGATCCGGTCAATCTTCGGCTGATTGGGAGGGACGGATGGGCGGAAAACTTGGAATTCACAGCCTCGTCTTCACCGACGACTGGTCGGGGGAGACGGCCGCGGCGAGTTGCCGGGCTGCGGCGGAGATCGGTTTTGAGCTGATCGAGGTGCTGATGTTCGACCCGTCGGCGCTCGACGTTGCGCTTACCCGGCGGGTGGTGCGTGAGGCGGGGCTGGAGCTTCGCTTGGGCATGGCGCTCAGTCCCGACGCGGATATTTCCTCCTCTGACGGGGCAATTGCCCGACGCGGCGAGGAGACGGTCGCCCGGGCCTTGGAGATCGCCTCGGAACTCGGCGCGCCAGCCGTGTCTGGCATCACCTACGCAGCTTTTTCCAGCTACGGCGCACCGGCCACGAAGGACGCGCGGGCGCGGGTCGCCGAAAGCCTTTCACTGCTCGATCGGCGTGCAGGCGAATTGGGTGTTCGCATCGGGCTGGAGCCGGTTAATCGCTACGAGAGCTATCTTGTAAACACGCTCGACGAGGCGGCGGCCCTGATCCGCGCGTCGGGTGGCGTCAACCTCTTCATTCACATGGATACGTTCCACATGAACATAGAAGAGGGCGACATCGCCGCGGCCATTCACCGCAATGCCCCCCTCCTCGGTTACGCCCATGTGGCCGATAGTAACCGCGGGGCGCTCGGGGGCGGGCATTTCGACCTGCCGGCCTACTTTGGCGCGCTCGAAAGCGCCGGCTATAGAGGAGACTTTACCGTCGAAGCCTTTTCCTCGCGCGTGCTTGGTGAAGCGCTTGTTGGGGGTGTGCGTCTATGGCGCGAAGCGTGGGATGATTCCTTCGAGGCAGCGCGCCGGGCCTATGACGTCCTGCGCGTTATGCGGGAAAATGCGAGGGCCGGATGCAGGGTCTGGTAAAAAAAGAAATTTCATTCTTGCGAGCTTGCCGGTTATAGAATTGCGACGAAACAGTCGGAGTCGTGATCGATGGACAACTCTACGGACAACAGGCAATCGATTCTGATGCGAATTCGCTGGAAGGCCGGATATATGAACCCGGCCTTGCGGCGCATCGCCGACCGGGTGCTGAAGGCGCCGGGGGAGATCAAATCCATCTCGATCAAGGATCTGGCCGTCCAGTGCGAGGTGTCGGAATCCACCGTCACCCGGTTCGTGCGCGAGATCGATGTCCAGAGCTTTCAACAATTCAAGATCCTCATAGCGGAAGAGCTGTCCCAGGGCGCGGCGACCACCGAGCCGCTCTCCGATCGCCACGTCTATGAGGATATCACCCACCAGGACGACACGTCGTCGGTTCTGTCGAAGGTCGCCGCCCGCTACGCCATGACCGTCTCCGATACCCGCGCCGGTCTTGCGGAAAAGGAGTTGGAGCGCGCCGTTGAGGCGATCGAGGAGGCCGACGTGCTGGGTTTCTTCGCCATGGGCGCCTCATTGCTTTGTGTGGAAAATGCGCTCCTGCGTTTCATGCGGGTCGGCAAGCGGTGCCTCTTCTTCCGCGACCTTGGAATCCGGCAGATCTCCACCTCGACGCTGGGGCAGAAGTCGCTGGCGATCGGCGTTTCGAATTCCGGTCGCACCATTTCGACGGTAGACAGCCTGCAGCAGGCAAAACTTCAGGGTGCCACGACATTGGCGATCACGTCTTTTCCAGATTCGCCGATCGTGCGGCACGCGGATATCTGCCTTTTCACGCCCACCATTACCGGCGTCGTCGGGCCGGGCGAATATCACGAATCCATGGTCTCGAAAATCGCGCAGCTTCAAGTGATCGATGTGCTCTACTCGCTCTACGCAGTTCGCAACTTTGGCCGGGCGATTGAAGGGCTTGAGCGTACCTCTGACGTGACCGCCCTGACACGCTACTGAAGGATTTAAGATGGCCGATGCACTCAATTACAGCAGCGAGCTGGAAACTCGTCTCGCTGTCGCCGAGCATGCTGCCCGCGAAGCCGGGCGCCTTCTGCTTGCCCACTACGGCCGTCGCAGCCAACTGATTATCGAGCGGAAGGGTCTGAACGACTTCGTATCGATCGCCGATCGCGAGGCCGAGGAGGTAATCGCAGCCATTCTGCGACCGGCCTTCCCGAATGATGGTTTCCTCGGCGAGGAAACAGGCATTTCCGGAGCGGAGGCAGCGGAATACGTCTGGTGCGTAGATCCGCTCGACGGCACGTCGAATTTCTTGAAGGGCGCGCACAATTGGTGCGTCTCGATCGGCCTCTGGTCTAAGGGCGAGCCGATCCTTGGTGTGGTATACGATCCGGTGCGCGACGAACTTTTCGCCGGTTCCGACGGGATCGCGCCAACCCTCAACGGTGCGCGGATCTCGACGAGCGCCACCGACAGCCTCGAGCGAACAAGCCTTGGCCTCGGACATAATCACCGCATTCCGCCGTCAGCTTTTGCGGCCGACGCGGAACGCCTCTTTCTGGCCGGCGGCAGCTTCCGGCAGGTGGGCGCCGGTGCCCTGATGTTGGCCTATGTCGCAGCGGGCCGCGTAGACGGCTATTTCGAGCGTCACATGTGGGCCTGGGATGCTGTGGCGGGGCTCGCACTCATCAAGGTGGCCGGAGGTCGTTTCACGGCCTATCCGCAAGCGGATACGCCCCTGGCAAGCGGAGGGCTGGTCCTGGCGAGCAGCTCAACGCTTTATGGCGAACTTGGTGATCTCTTTCAGATCGCCTAACGACGTCGGTTCTTCGCGTCTCCTTTCTAAAAGCAGTTTTTGAATAATTCGACGAATGCGGCTTTCGCATTCGGCTAATATACCCTTGTGCTCATCCGAGACGAAGGGTCGGTCCGGTTACTGGGCCAACCATTGATCCTGCGTAAGCCGTGCCTGCTGGACTGATCCTTTACGCATTGGACGAACGGTGTTCCTGGCTCAAACGGAGATCGCGTGAAAGTCGAAACCGTAGATTTGCGATCGTATCAAATTTTTTTTCTTGCAAAACGCATGCAAAAAAATTAATTCTACATCACCGCAGATGATCCGGTGCCGAACCAGAACAAGGGAAAAAGGCGCGCGCTTCTGATGCGTGACGATGCCTGCAGTGGAGTGCAGGAAAGGGAGGATTGCGCGGTGAATGAGATCCCATTGAGCGCTTGCGCGCTGTTTTACGGCTGTCTTGGTGCGAACGACCGCGCGGCGCGATCTGCGCTTTTCTCTGACTTCGGGGCGAAATGACGATGGCTGACCTTCAGATTGAAAATTTGGCAAAGGCCTTCAAGGGAGGTTTTGCTGCACTGAACGGCATCTCGCTCGACGTGGCGGACCGCGAGGCGGTTTTCCTGCTTGGCCCTTCCGGCGCGGGTAAGACCACTACGCTGCGCCTCGTCGCCGGACTTGAGGAGGCGAGCGCCGGCCGCATCATGATCGGTGGCCGCGACGTAACCCGCTGGACCCCGCGCGAGCGTAACCTTGCCATGGTCTATGACAAGCACTCGCTGTTTCCGCACTTGACGGTGTTCGAGAACCTCGCCTATCCGCTCCGCATCCGGAAGATGCCGGACGCCGATATTCGCCGCCACATTTCCGGCGTCGCCGAGACCTTACAGATCGAAAAGCTGCTGCAGCGCCGCCCGAGCCAGCTTTCCGGCGGCCAGCAGCAGCGCGTGGCGATCGGCCGGGCGCTGGTGCGCGATGCCGATGTCTTCCTGTTGGACGAGCCGATATCCCACCTCGACGCCCAATTGCGGGCGCGCATGCGCGTGGAGTTCAAACGTCTGCAGCGCGATTTCCGCGCGACCATGCTCTATGTCTCCCATGACCAGCTCGAAGCCATGACCATGGCGGACCGGATCGTGCTGATCAACAAGGGACGCATCGAGCAGATCGCGGCGCCGCAGGACCTTTTCGACCGGCCGGCAACACTTTTTGCTGCAACCTTCATCGGCGAGCCGCCGATGAACGTCATGCAGGCGGCGATTTCGGAAATGAACGGGCGCTATTTCCTGCGCATCGGAAATGCCAGCATTGAGGTCGACCGTGACTGGATACAGGATGGCGAGCCGCTGAAAACTGGCGAGACGTATCTCCTGGGCTTGCGTCCGCAGCATCTTTCTTTGTGTGCGGCCGACAGCGCGCATTCTTGCAAGGTAAGCGGTACCGTCTTTGCGGTCGAAACTCTGGGTTCGCGTGTCATCTTTGACATCGAGGTCGACGGTGCGGTGATCCGTGTGATGTCATCGATCGACACGGCGCTCAACTATTCCCGCACCATTGGGGCGCCGATCTCGTTCCGGATCGATCCGGACTTCGCTTATCTCTTCGATGCGGGCGCGGGCCGCACCATGCGCCAGGCGCGATTCACAACAAAGGGGAAGACAAGACTCCACGCCTGACTTGGCGTGGTGCGGAGACGCATGCACTTACAACCTGAGGAGGAGAGAATGAACGTGATCAAAACTACGGCCGCGCTCGCGGGCGGTCTTGCGCTCTGGACGCTGGCGTTGCCTTTGCACGCCCAGACTGAGGCGCAGAAATCGCTTTCCGGGACGACCATCCATTTCCTTGCCCCGTCCATGCCCCAGTTCGCCGCACTCGAAAAGTTCTTCCCGGAGTTTGAGAAGAAGTACGGCATCAAGATCGTCGTCGACGAGGTACCTTTCGAAAACTATCGGCAGAAGTCGCTGGTCGAGATGCAGCAAGGCACTGGCACCTATGATTTCTTTGCCGTGGACGTGATGTGGCTTGCCGAATACGCCGCCGCCGGCTTCCTTGAGCCGTTGATGCCCTACGTTAACAATAAGGACCTCACGGACGCCGATTACGATATCGATGATTTCCTGCCGCGCGTGATCAGTGGCACGGGCGTTTTCAACGACACGCTCTTCACGATCCCGATCGGCGCTGGCCCTGTCGGTACCACCTTCCGCACGGACATTGCGGAAAAGGCCGGCTTCAAGCTGCCGGAACGCTTCTCGCCGGAATTCACCACGCAGTACATGTTCGACGCCGCCAAGAAGGTGAATAACCCCGAAAGCAACATGATCGGCTTTGCCAACATCCCAGGCCGCTGGTTCTGGGGCGTCACGTATCTGCCCTATCTCTACGCCTTCCAGACGCCAGAGACCAAGGGCGATGAATATGTCAACAAGGATTGGAAGATCTCGATCAATAACGAGCGCACGGTTGCCTCGATCGACTATTTCCTCAGCTTCAAGCAGTTCATGCCATCCGACAGCGCCAACTGGGGCATCGGAGAGGCGACGGCCGTCTACCAGGCGGGCAATGCCTTCGGCACCTGGAACTATCAGGACTTCGTCAAGGGGTTCTTCGAGGACCCCGAAAGCCAGGCGAAGGTCGCCGGCAAAAACGTCCATCTCCACACGCCGGTCGGCCCGAACGGCGTGATAGACCCCTGGTTCGGTGCCTGGTCGCTCGGCCTTTCCAAGGACTCCAAGAACAAGGAAGCCACCTGGACCTTCATTCAGTGGCTGACATCGAAGGACATACAGACGCGCGCGACCCAGTATGGGGCAGGGCCTTCGCGGCACTCCACCTATAAGAGCGAGACGCTTGCCAAATATCAGCCCTGGTGGCCGGTGGTCTATGACTTCATGTTGAAGGAAACCAATCCGGACGAGCGCATCCGCGTGCCGGAATGGGCTGAGATTTCTGACATCATGGGCGAGGAAGGCAACCGCGTCTGGATCGGCGAGATCGACAGCAAGACGGCCGCTGCCAACATGGAAAAGCGGATGACCGAGGCGATGCGCAAGGGTGGCTATTATATTCCCGGCCGCGACGACCTGCCGAAACAGCAATGGCGTGACCTGACCTACTACGACCGCTTGCCGTCGAAGTGGAACTGATCCCTGGGCCTCGACCGGGCGCGATCAGCGCCCGGTCTTGGCCGCCAGTCGCCCGTTTCTTCCTGAAGCGCGCGGCCCTTTCTCAATCGCAATGCAAGGGGACTGAGACATGTCGATCTCGGAACACACCACTGCAACCCCGATGCTGGCCTTCGGGCAGCGGGGCTTCCTGTCCCGTTTCGGTCCCTCGAACCGGACGATCTTTCCCTGGGTCTTGATGGCGCCGACGCTGATCATCCTGTTTGCGCTCGGCATCTATCCTTTTCTCTACTCGCTCTATATCGCGAGCCATAACGTCATCCTGTCCAAGCCCTACATTCCGCAGTTCTTCGTCGGGCTCTACCAATATCAGGCGGTGGTTCAGGACCCGGAGTTCTGGCACGCGCTGCGCAAGACGTTGCTCTTTACCGTACAGGCTGTATTCATCGAGTTCTGGCTGGGCCTCGGGCTTGCGCTGCTCTTCCAGAGGCAGCTCTTCGGCATCGCCTTCATGCGCATCTTCATCCTTATTCCGATGATCCTGCCGCCGCTCGTGGCCGCGCTCATCTGGCGCTACATGTTCTATCCGGGCGCTGGCCTCATGACCTATTACGTCGGCGGTATCACGCGGGCGCTGGGTCTCGGTGAAATCCCTTTCCTGTCCGACCCGGTCATTGCTTTCCAGACCCTTGTCTTCGTCGACGTCTGGGAATGGACGCCTTTCATGTTCCTGATGCTGTCGGCCGGCCTGGCCTCTATTCCGCGCCAGCCCTACGAGGCGGCTGAAATCGACGGGGCGGGCTCCTGGCGAGTGTTCTGGACGATCACCATGCCGCTCCTGCGTCCGGCGATCCTCATCGCCGTGATCATCCGTACGATGGACGCCTTTCGCACCTATGAGTTGATCGTGATCATGACCCGCGGTGGCCCGGGAAACGCGACCACAACACTGAATGTCTACCTCACGAAGACAGGTCTCGAATTCTTCGATGCGTCAAAAGCTGCAGCGCTGTCGCTGATCATGATGATGATCATCATCGTCATGAGCTTCGTGTTTATCCGCGTCTTCCGGTCAAAGACCGAAGTGGCCGAATAGGAGGTTCCCATGAAGAAGCTCAGCTACACGATGGTATCGCCCGACGTCGCGCCGGTTCAGCGTAACTGGTGGGTATATCTTGTCCTCATGCTCGTCTGCATCGTCAATTTCCTTCCGTATCTCTGGGTGGTGATGACGGGCTTTATGGATGGCGCGACGTCGTCCTCGGCGACGCCCACCTGGTTTTTCACGCCGTCACTGGAAGCGTTCAACTATCTGATTTCCGAGAAGGGCATCCTGAAAAACTTCTTCAACAGCGTGGCCGTGTCGCTCGCCTCCACCTTCTTCTCGGTGACGATTGGTATGTTTTGCGCCTATGCGCTGGCGCGCTACGATTTTCCCGGTCGGGACGACGTGTCCTTTTGGGTTCTGACCAACCGCATGATGCCGCCGGTCGCGGTCCTCATCCCGATCTTCGTGACGTTCCAGACCGCCGGCCTTCTCGATACGCTGCTCGGACTTGTCATCCTCTACACCGCTATGCAGTTACCCTTCGTTGTCTGGATGCTGACCGGCTACTTCCGTGACATTCCTCGCCGCTACGAGGAATCTGCGATGGTGGACGGCGACACATGGTTTGCCGCATTCCGCAAGGTCACCCTACCGGTCATGGCGCCATCGATCACGGCGACTGCGATCTTCGTTATGATCCTATCCTGGAACGAGTTCGCTTTCGCCACTTTCCTCACGAGCAACCAGGCAAAGACTATGCCGCCGGCCATCATGGCCTATTCGATCGGGGCTGACATTCACTGGAACGTGCTTGGCGCCGCCGTCGTCCTCATCACTGCGCCGCTCATCCTCTTCGTGCTGCTCTTGCAGCGTCAGTTGATCAGCGGCCTGTCGCAAGGGGTAGTGCGCAAGTGAAGTTCCTCTACAACAACACAGGCAACGCACGGGAGCAGCGTTATGGCTGAAATCGAGATCAACAGCCTGATGAAGCAGTTCGGCGCTTTCCAGGCGGTCAACGACGTGAACATAACCGTCAACGACGGCGAATTCGTCTTCCTTCTCGGCCCATCGGGCTGCGGCAAGACGACGACGCTGCGCATGATTGCGGGCCTCGAAATGCCGAGCAGCGGGCGGATTGCAATCGGTGGCCGCAACGTCAGCTTCCTGCGTCCGCGCTATCGCAATGTCGGCATGGTGTTTCAGGACTATGGTCTCTATCGCCACCTGACGGTCTTCGGAAACATCGCCTATCCGCTGCAAGTGCGCCGGCTCCAGCGGGCTGAAATCGCCAGAAAGGTCGATGCTGTCGCGCGCACCATGCAAATAACCGAAGTGCTGCAACGCAAGCCTGATCAGCTTTCGGCCGGTCAGCTGCAGCGCGTGGCGATCGCCCGCATGCTAGTGCGCGACGCGGACGTCTTCCTGATGGATGAGCCGATGTCCCATCTCGACGCGCAATTGCGTGGGCAGATGCGCACTGAACTGCGCCACATCCAGAAGAGTGTCGGCGTCACTACGATCTTCGTAACGCACGATCAGCTAGAGGCTATGACGATGGCGGATCGCATCATCGTCATGAAGGACGGCGAGATGCTTCAGTTCGCCACCCCGCGCGAGATTTTCGAACGTCCTGCCACCGAGTTCGTCGCCACTTTCGTGGGTGAGCCGCAGATGAATGTGTTAGACGTCCGTATCGACCGCATCGAGGGCCGGATCGCTGCCACGACCGAAGATTTCGTCATTCCGCTCGGTGAGGTCTGGGCGCGCGAGAACGGCGTCGAAGACCTTGTCGGACAAGCGGTGAGGCTGGGTGTTCGGCCGGAACACATATCGGTCGGTGACCGGGTGGACGTCGAGCACGGCATTGCTGCCGAACTCTATTCGTTTGAACCCACCGGGGCGGAGAACCTCTACGTTCTGAAATGCGGCGGCGTGACTGTCACGACGCGTAGTTCCACGACCGACACAGCTCATCTGGCGAAGGCGGAGGGCAGCCGTCTTTACGCCGGTTTCGATCCGAACTGGATCTATCTGTTCGAGCCGGGCTCGGGTCGCACGATCGCGCAAGCAGCAGCCAGTCAATCCGAAAGCGAGGAGATTTGAGATGCAGGGGATATTCGTGCTGTGCGTCATCCTGGCGCTGCTTCTTGGTTCTTGCACTGTCATGACCGGCGACGTGTCGCACTGGCCTGCCTCGCTGACGGCGGTCGTGGTGATCGTGGCGCTGAAGCTATGGAACGACCGCGTGAAACTTCTGGCATGGCCGATGGAGTTTCTCCTGGCCGCCGGCGTCACCATGATCGTGATCAATCTCACGCGGCTCTACATGATGCCGATGGTCTACTGAGAAGGAAGCCGACGATGACGACGCATGTTCTTGTCGTAGATGGGCTCGCCAAAGCCTTCGGCACGAAACGCGCCGTCCGGCAAGCCAGTTTCACCGTCGCGGGCGGCGAAATCACCGGTTTCCTCGGACCGAACGGAGCCGGCAAGACCACCGTCATGGGCATGATCATGGGGTTGGTGGAGCCGGATGCGGGCACGATCGAATTTTTGGGCATCCGCGATAAGAACCGTCTCGCCACCTTGCGGGCTCGAATAGGCTACCTTCAGGAGAGGCCGCGTACCTACCCAGACATGACAGCGAGGGCTTATCTTCGCTTTTTTGCCCATCTCTACGGTGTGCCGGAAGCCACTTCGTCTGTCCGCGAGGCGCTCGACCGCGTCGGTCTAAGTCAGGCGGCTGATCGCCGGCTCGGCACGTTCTCGCGCGGCATGCAGCAGCGGGCCTGTCTCGCGCGCGTCATGCTACACAGGCCGGAATTCCTGGTGCTGGACGAGCCAACGCTCGGCCTCGACCCGAATGGCGTTGCCGATATGCGTGCTATCTTTCGAGAGATGAAGGCGGACGGCGTCACGCTCCTGTTCTCCTCCCATCAGTTGGCCGAGATGGAGCGGGTCTGCGATAGCGTCGTGTTCATGCGCGAAGGTGAGGTGATTGCCGCCGGCCGGCCCTGCGACATCGCTCCGGCGGGCTTGGGGCAAGGCACCTTGCAGGCCGAGGTTTTCGAACCGGCAGCCGAGGCCTTGCGGGCAATCGCGTCTATCTGCGAAATCGCTGAAGGCCGACAGGTTGGACCGCAGCATGTGCGCTTTGTTCTGAAGACGTCGCCCGGCGATGCGCGGGCAGCGCGCGCCTGCGCTGTCGGTCTGTTGTCCGCGGCGGGCCTGACGGTTCTCTCCGTCGATGCATACGCTCCGACCTTGGAGGATATCTTCCTTGGCCTCACCCGGCCCGAACCTTCGGCAGGCCGCCAATTGGCCGCCGCCTTGACGTGAGAAAGGACTTTGACTGATGGACCTGGGCTATAAAGAACGCCGCTGCCTGATCACCGCTTCGACCGGAGGCCTGGGCTTCGCCATTGCGCGGGCGATGGCCCGCGAGGGTGCGACGGTCGTGTTGAACGGACGCAGCGCAGACACCGTCGAGCGCGCCGTGGCGCGTCTTCGCGCTGAAGTCGCGGACGCGAAACTGGAATCCGTCGTCGGCAACTCCGGCACGCGGGAGGGTTGCGAGGAGCTTATCGCCAATTGTCCCGACGTGGACGTACTGGTTGTCAATCTCGGCATTTACGAGGCGGTTGACATCTACAAGGCCGGTGATGACCGTTGGTACGAGCTCATCGAAGTCAATGTGATGAGCGGCGTGCGCCTCGCCCGCCACTACCTGCCAAAGATGCTCGCCCGCGACGCCGGCCGTGTCATCTTCATGGCGAGCGAATCCGGCATCAACCCGGCTCCGGAAATGCCGGCCTACAGTGCTACGAAGACCATGCAGCTCTCTTTGGCGCGCAATCTTGCCGAAACCACGAAAGGGACATGCGTTACGGTGAATTCCGTCCTGCCCGGCCCGTGCAGCACGGAAGGGGTCGCTGATCTAATTGCCGGCCTCTATCCCGGTGTCCCGACGCCGGAGGCGCAGCGTCGTTTCGTCGCCGAAAACCGCCCGACCTCGTTGATCCAACGCCTCTCAAAGCCGGAAGAGGTGGCGGATTTCGTCACCTTCCTTGGCTCTGCCCGCACTGGCATCGTCAACGGTGCAGCACTTCGGATTGACGGGGGCCTCATCCGGACCGTGATGTAGGAATTCGGCCATGGAACACGTTCGCCCCGTTTTCGTTGGATTGAACCTCAATCCTCCTGGTCTCTTCCGGCAGACTGCTCTCCTGGTGATGCGGGAGGCGGAGGCGAAGTTCCATGCCATCTGGTTCTGGCTGGTGGCGACTGTAATCTCACTGATGGCCTATCTCTATGGCTCGGGCTTTCTGAACACGTTCGAAACCGAGTCCGTCGTCGTGGCCACCGATCCCCTCGCCGGGTTGAACGCCGCCGTCATTGCATTTCTTGGCCTCGTGCTTGGCCTTCGCCTTGCCGGCGGGCTGAGCTGGGAGCGGGAACACGGCACGCTTGAGGTACTACTGGTGGGGCCAGTGTCGTGGTCGGCGATCATTGTGTCCAAGTACCTCGTCGAACTCGTCGTGCTCTTCGTGCTCATTGGGCTCTATTGTCTCTATCTCCTCCTCGCCCAGCCGCTCGGTGCAGGTGTTGTTCGAGCAAGGGAGCTTCTTTCGCTTGCGGGCTCCGTCACCTTCGTCTTGCCGCTAATGGGATTGGGACTGCTGATTTCTGCCTGGACGTCTTCGGTCCGCAGTGCTGTCGTCTCCTATCTGTCGGTGGTCTTGCTGCTTGCGGTGTACGAGGCTCTTCTCGGCCTGCTACGCAACATGACCGCCGACGAGATGAGCCTCTTCGCGCTCTACTTGCGCGCCCTGCTCGGAGGCATCGCTCCTTTTTTGCATGGTCTGTCGCCCGTCGCGGGCGTCGCCTTGCTCATTCAGGCAGTCTTCACGCAGGCCACCCCAGGTGTAATGCAGATGGCCACCTCCGTCGGCCTGACGATCGTCCTGCTGGTCGCTGCCCGACTGGTCGCCAGCAAAAAAGGAACGAGCGCATGAGACACATTCTCCTTGCTCTTTTCCTCATGGTGCTGGCTGGAGGCAGTGCAAAGGCGATCGAGCCCGAACGCCGCGATGCCATCGTAGTGACGGGCCGCGTCTGGGATGGATTTGGCTTTCGGGAAATGTTCCTACCGTCGCAGTCGCCTGCACTGCACCTGATAGCGGGCGAGGACAGCGCGCTCTCGTTCGTCAGCACGGAGGAGTACTATTGGCCCCTCTCGCGGCAGGTCTATGTGGACTTTGAAAAGAAGCGGCAGGATATGGCGGGTGTTCTCAAGATCACGCAGGACGGCCGCGAAGTGGCATCCATACGGCCATCCGCCTATTCGGTGCTTTATCCGCAGGGAGCCGTGAACGGTGACGGGCGATTGTTATGGGGTAAGGCGGCGATCGGGGAATACGAAGCCTACCAGGATGAGGAGAGATCATTCAATCGCCGCTACACTGAGGGCATGGCACGTCAGACGGCCTATGAAAAGAAGCTCGTCGAGGTCGGAGCCGCCCGCGCGAAAGACGCGCCTGCCGAAATCATCCCGCCGCCTGAAGCGCTGCCGCGGCCGAGCCTCAAACTCGTGACGAAACCGGCCCACGCCTACCGGCTCGCCCTTGGCGCTGGCCGCTATGAGATGGTGCTTTATGTGGATGGCGCACCCGTTCCCGGAACGGCTCGTCGGCTGGAGGTCGCGGATATCGCCGGTCGCGAGGTCGTTGTCGGCGACGTGGTCCCTGAGGAGCGCTGGACACGCCCCTTATCAAGCAACCAGGAGGATGCACGGATCTTCGTGCGCCCAGGTGCTACCTTCTTTCTGATGCTCAGCGCTGCCGACCGCTTCGAGGAGACGGAGTATCTGCCGGTGGTCTCGCCGCAGGTCGAAGCTGTCCCCGGCCGGGATATCTGGGTCCGCCGTAAACCTGCGGCGGCTGCGGTTGCCTATCTTCGTTTCGGAGAGGTTGAGGCGGAAACGACCCTGTCGCGACTGAAGGTCGAGCAGGCGGCCGGATCCGGCTTTGGCTACCGCGTTCGCGCCGCCAAGGAAGGGGAGAAGGAAGATTTGACCGCCTTCACAATCACCGTGCCGGCATTCGGTGCGTCCGCTTCAGGTTCTCTTTCGACAAAGACGACAACAGGTCCTGGCTTCAACCGGGATGTCGTGGTCGTGCAACCGAGACACAGTGGTCTAGCGCTGGGTCTGGCGTTCCTCCCGCTCGTCGGCTGGTTCGGCGCCAGGTTGCGCAAGCTTGGCGCCCCGAAGAGCGGTCCGTTGACAGAATAGACAACTCACTCCATTCCCAGGATGACAGATGAGCCGGCGTGGCGCCGGTGAAAGAGAGGTTCTTTACATGAAGATCGGAGCGCTGAAGGAGCGTGTGGCGAACGAGTCGCGCGTGGCGATGACGCCGGAGAGTGCCGTGCAGCTCCGGAAGTTGGGATATGAATGCCTGATCGAAACGGGCGCTGGCGTTGCCGCCGGTTTTTCCGATGATGCCTATCGGGCCGCGGGCGTTGAGGTGGCTTCGTCGGCAGACGCGCTCTGGGCTTCTTCGGATGTGATCGTCAAGGTGCGACCACCCGAGGCGAGCGAGGTCGCTTATCTGTCTGCGGACAAGACGCTGATCTCGTTCTTCTATCCGGGCCAGAATGCCGAACTTCTGGAGCTCGCCAGGGAAAAGGGCGCCAACGTCATCGCCATGGACA
>NZ_JACVBC010000050.1:0-440 GCF_014852205.1 Ensifer sp. ENS06
AAGCCTTGTCCTTGAGGCATGATCATTGTTTGGGTGCTCACTTGTGAGTGCCCTTCTGGTGTTCATGCTGGATTGGTGTTGCCTGACCGCGCATCACCGGACAGATCTCGAGAAGCTGGTCTTAAGATATGGCGCAAGTGAACCGCTCGGCGTGGTTCCAATAAAGCGACCGTATCGAACACGTCGATGGCATCTGATTGGCTCGGTTGTAAAAGGTAACCGGGTCGTTGGGCGGCTTGAGGCACATTCAGTTGTGCCCGGATAGCCAGGTTTGGCTGCCCCGCGAGAGCGGGACAAGCTTAGCCAAACCCAACTAAGGATGAGCATTGGCAATGAGAACGATCAAGTGTCAAAAGGGCATTTGGTGGATGCCTTGGCATGCACAGGCGATGAAGGACGTGATACGCTGCGATAAGCCGTGGGGAGCTGCGAATAAGCTT
>NZ_JACVBC010000051.1:0-436 GCF_014852205.1 Ensifer sp. ENS06
TTCCTTCACTCCACTGTCGTTTCGCTTCGTGCAGCCGGTTCCCCGCGCGGATCGCTTGCACCCCAATCCCCCGCTGTTCCGCACGAGCTCGAAAGCAGGAGCGAACGGCTCCCGCTTCGCGAGATCATGGGAAAGGGCAAGGCAATGGCAAGCAAGGCAAGGGCAGCAAGCGCCATCATCACCAGTGACGTTTACGAGCGCATCACCCACCGCATCGTCGAGCAACTCGAGACGGGAACCCGGCCGTGGATGCAGCCGTGGGGCGGGGGAGGAACGCCGGTTCGTCCGCTGCGTCACAACGGTATGGCCTATCGCGGCATCAATACCGTGCTTCTGTGGATGACGGCGGCGGAAAATGGATATGCGTCGCGCTACTGGATGACTTACAAACAAGCGGCGGAATTGGGCGGTCAGGTGCGTAAGGGTGAGACGTCGA
>NZ_JACVBC010000052.1:0-426 GCF_014852205.1 Ensifer sp. ENS06
TCGTGTCGGCCGAGGCGCACGCCACCACGCTTGGACACGAGGCAATCCATTGGACGATGAGCCCGACCCGGCTCGATCGCAATCTCGGCCGGAAAAAGTGGGGTGATGAAGGCTATGCCAGGGAAGAACTGGTCGCCGAGCTCGGAAGCGTCTTTCTCGCTGCCGATCTCGGCCTTGCGATCGAGCCGCGCGACGATCACGCCGCCTACATTGCCTCTTGGCTAAAGGCGTTGAAAAACGACAAGCGCCTTGTGTTCCAGATGGCGGCCCATGCCGAACGGGCCGTCGCCTATCTGCAGCGCCTGCAGCCGGCCGCCGATAACGCAAATGACACCGTAGACGAGCCCGTCGCTGTCTGACCGGCACAGCGGGCGAGGGATATTCGAGCGCGCCGCCTCGTCTCGTTGCACCGAATATCCCTACGGC
>NZ_JACVBC010000053.1:0-390 GCF_014852205.1 Ensifer sp. ENS06
CGGTGGTGTAGAACTCGGCGGCGTAGCGCCCCTGCTCGCGCGAGCCGTGGGACGAGCCCTTGCGGCCGCCGAAGGGCACGTGGAAATCGACGCCCGCCGTCGGCAGGTTGACCATCACCATGCCGGCTTCGGCATTGCGCTTGAAATGGGTCGCGTGCTTGAGGCTGGTGGTGGCAATGCCCGAGGACAGACCGAAGGGCGTGTCGTTGGCGACAGTGAGCGCCTCATCGTAGTCCTTGACGCGGATGACGGATGCGACCGGCCCGAAGATCTCTTCCCGAGAAATGCGCATCGCGTTCGTCGCTTCGGTAAACAGCGCCGGCTGCAGGTAGAAGCCGGGCGTGTCGCGCTTCAGAAGCTCGCCGCCGAAGGCAAGCTTGGCGCCTTCCT
>NZ_JACVBC010000054.1:0-377 GCF_014852205.1 Ensifer sp. ENS06
GTCGCCGTACCGCCCTTGCCGTCGTCGACGGAGACGTCATAGGTCTGCGTCAGCTTTTGGCCCGCCTGCAGCGAGTCGAGCACGCTGTCGGCAACCTTGAAGCTCCAGCCGATCTGATCGGTTGCCTGGTTCAGCGGGTCGAGCGCGAAGGTGCCGAGATAGCCGTTGCCGTTCGCCTTGAAGCTGGCGCTGTGGGTGTCGAGCGTATCGACATCGCTAAAGCCAACCGCACCGCCCTGCGTGTGTGTGACCGTGTTCTCACCCGTCGCCTTGTCGGCGATCTCCGTCACAGAACCGCTCTGCACGCCCGAAGTGATGACCGGTGCGTCGTTGGTGCCGGTGATCACGATCGTCACGGTCTGGATCGCCGTGCCGCC
>NZ_JACVBC010000055.1:0-362 GCF_014852205.1 Ensifer sp. ENS06
CGATCTCGACCAGCACATGGGCGCGACGGTCAAAACGCATGGAGGCGCTTTCGAACGGCACGGCCAGCCGATGTTCGAGAAGGTGGGTGCGGACGGCGACGATCTTCATGGGCTATCCTCGCAAAACGCTCATTTCTGACGCTTGTTCGCACCGATGAGCGCGTCGAGCATGGCGACTTCCTCCTCGGTCAAGTCTTTCAGCGGCGCACGCACCGGACCGGCATCAAAACCCTGCAGCCGCACGCCGGCCTTGATCGCCGACACCGCATAGCCCTTGGCGCGGTTGCGGATGGCCATGAACGGATAGAAGAAGTCGTTGAGGATGCGCTCGCAGGTGGCGCGCTCGCCGGCGCGAAGGGCGG
>NZ_JACVBC010000056.1:0-351 GCF_014852205.1 Ensifer sp. ENS06
AGCGTCGCCAGGTGACGCTCGATCGAGGTTGCCAGAGCGTCGATGTAGACGGGATCGTCGTGGTAGGGCGGAACGGTGCGCAGTGCCGGCTGCCAGCGCATCTTCAGAAGCGCCTCGAAGGCCTTGTCATTAACGGTGGCGGTGGTGGCGGCGGCATATTGCGGATAGAGCGGGAAGACGAGAATGCGTTCACAGCCGGCCTTCTGCAGTGCGTCCATGCGCGAGGCGATCGACGGCTGGCCGTAGCGCATGCCCCAGTCGACGATGACGTTAGGCTGGTCGGCGAAGGACTTCGCCATCAGTTCGGACTGGTTGCGGGTGTAGGTCCGGAGGTAGCTTTCGTTCAAGTCC
>NZ_JACVBC010000057.1:0-346 GCF_014852205.1 Ensifer sp. ENS06
GGCTGTGCGACGAATGCCCGAACCTGATCGGCTTCAAGGATGGCACCGGCGACATCGGGCTGGTGCGCCAGGTCACCGCCAAGATGGGCGACCGGCTGATGTATCTCGGCGGCATGCCGACGGCGGAACTGTTTGCCGAGGCCTATCTCGGTGCCGGCTTCACCACCTATTCCTCGGCCGTCTTCAACTTCGTGCCGGGCCTTGCCAATGAGTTCTATGCCGCCCTTCGCGCCGGCGAGCGCGCCACCTGCGAGCGCATCCTCAACGACTTCTTCTATCCGTTCATGGCCATCCGCAACCGCGCCAAGGGCTATGCGGTGTCGGCGATCAAGGCCGGCGTGCGGCT
>NZ_JACVBC010000058.1:0-346 GCF_014852205.1 Ensifer sp. ENS06
GCCCTTTCTCAATCCGGCCTTTCTTGCCTTCCTCGTTTGAAAACCACTGCACCTTCTCGGTCCACATCCGAAGCGCCGTCTCGCGATCGAGGCAGTTGGCGCGCGGGTAGAGCTGCAGGCCGCCGACCGTCTTGCCGGTCACCATCCACGACAGCGAAACCCAGGGGTTGTAGGATGCGACGCGGGTCGCATCGGTACCGGCGGAGACGTTGACGCCCTTTGCCAGCATCTTGGCCACCGGCGGCGTCGCTTCAGCGACACCATGGCCGTAGCGCTCGACGAAGTACTCGCCCTGATAGGCCATGCGGTGCTGCACGGCGATGCCGCCGCCAAGGGCGGCGATCCG
>NZ_JACVBC010000059.1:0-333 GCF_014852205.1 Ensifer sp. ENS06
TCGGTGATGCCGCACTCGCCCAGGAGATGGCGGCGCGCATGCTGAAGAAGGGCGTCTATGTCATCGGCTTCTCCTTCCCGGTGGTGCCGAAGGGCCAGGCGCGCATCCGCACGCAGATGTCGGCAGCACACAGCGAACAGGACGTCCGGCGGGCAATCGCCGCCTTCGAAGAGGTCGGCCGCGACCTCGGCGTGATCTGAGGGAGGGACTGATGACGAACATGATGAAGGCGCTGGTGAAGTCGAAGCCGGAAGAGGGCCTCTGGATGGAGCGCGTGCCGGTGCCGGAGATCGGCCCGAACGACGTGCTGATCAAGGTGAAGAAATCGGCGAT
>NZ_JACVBC010000005.1:0-411890 GCF_014852205.1 Ensifer sp. ENS06
TCAATCCGCTGCAGGTCACGCTCGCTCATCGCAATCAATCCCATCCGCAATCTCCCAGGTCATCAAAACCCGGGGAGAGTGACATTCCAACTTTGCAGGATCAGGACACTTTAACTTTGCGGCTACAGATTTAAGTCGCATAACATACATTATGGAACTCATTCGTGAACACCCATTCGGGCCGCTTTAGCGGTTCCGTGCCTTGTCATCGAGGTCGATCCCGGCAAGACGCTGGTCTACACGGTTGCTGATTTCGAGCTGCACTGGACAATCCAGCCGGACGGTGACTGCTGCATTCTTCGGCTGGAGCGGCGGGGCTTCGGCCTTGAAAACCCGCAACACCGCTTTGCCGACGAAAACATGCCGACTGTTGGCGCACACTCGTCTTGCCGCGCTTGGCAACTCGTGGCCGCTCACATGACACCTTCGGCTTCTTGATCCGAGGCGCGGCAAACTAAACCTGCTGCGATCAAACTCCGAAGGCCCGGCGCCGATCACGTTGATCGTATTCTGGAAGACTGGCTATCGACCAGGCGGGCGCAAATCGGGCTCCCGCTACTCAGCGCCGGATAGCTCTCGCCGATCTTTAAGGGTGGACAGGAAGTTCTGCCGGAACATCTTCCCCTGACCTTCCGGCCATCATCCATGCCGGTTCCCACTGCCATCAAACATGTGGAGCGCTTCGGTGCTCGCCCCGACCTTCACCTCGTCACCGATCTCGTTGCGCGCGCGCCCGGAAACGCGAAAGACCAACTCGTCGCCGTTTTGGAGGCGACCGTGTATGAGGCTTTCGGCGCCGACCAACTCGATGCCGTCGATGCGCACCGTCGCTTCGAAGGCTCGCGCTGGAGCATCGGCTGACATCGGCGAAATATCTTCCGGACGGACGCCTAGCGTGTAATCGCCAGTCGGCCTGGTCACATCCGCGGCAAGCGACCAGCCCGCCGACATGTCCTTGCCGGGCAGCAGGTTCATCGAGGGCGAGCCGATAAAGGTGGCGACGAAGGTGGTCGCGGGCTTCTCGTAGAGTTCCAGTGGCGTGCCGACCTGCTCGATGCGGCCGGCGCTGACGACGACAAGCCGGTCGGCAAGCGTCATCGCTTCCATCTGATCATGCGTGACATAGACGCTCGTCGTTGCGAGCGAGCGCTGCAACCGCTTGATTTCGATGCGCATCTGCCCGCGCAGCTTGGCATCGAGGTTCGAGAGCGGTTCGTCGAACAGAAACGCGGCGGGCTGGCGAACGATTGCCCGCCCCATGGCAACGCGCTGGCGCTGGCCGCCCGAAAGCTGCCGTGGTTTGCGGTCGAGATAGGGCTCGATTTCAAGCGTCCTTGCGGCCGTGGCAATGCGCTGGTCGATCTCGGCCGGCGGTGTCTTTCGGTTCTTGAGCCCATAGGCAAGATTCTGGCGCACCGTCATGTGCGGATAAAGCGCGTAGTTCTGGAAGACCATCGCGATGTCGCGCTCTGCCGGCTCGACGTCGTTGACCCGACGCCCGCCAATCAGGATATCTCCGCCGCTGATGTTCTCGAGCCCGGCGATCATGCGCAACAGCGTGGACTTGCCGCAGCCGGACGGCCCGACAAGAACGACAAACTCTCCGTCCTTGATCTCGAGCGAAACGCCCTTGATCGCTTCCACCGTGCCATAGGTCTTGCGGACGTCATTCAGGGTAATTTCAGCCATTACTTTTCTGTCTCCACAAGACCTTTGACAAACCAGCGCTGCATCAGCACGACCACGAGGATCGGCGGGATGATCGCAAGGATCGCCGTCACCATCACATAGTTCCAAGGCGTCGAGGCGTCGGTAAAATCGATCATCCGCCGGAGCCCGATGATGATTGTGTTCATCTTCGCGTCATTGGTGACGAGCAGCGGCCAGAGATACTGGGTCCAGCCATAGATGAAGAGGATAACGAAGAGCGCCGCGATGTTCGTTGCCGAGAGCGGCAGCAGGATATCCTTCATGAAGCGAAACGGACCGGCATTGTCGATGCGCGCGGCCTCCACCAGTTCCCCTGGTATCGTCAGGAAGAACTGGCGAAAGAGGAACGTCGCCGTTGCCGACGCCATCAGCGGCAGCGTCAGCCCCGCATAGGTGTCGATCAAGCCGAGATCGACGATCACCTTGTAGGTCGGCAGGATGCGCACCTCGACCGGCAGCATCAGGGTGATGAAGATCATCCAGAAGAACAGCATCTTCAGCGGAAAGCGGAAGAACACGATCGCAAAGGCCGACAGGAAGGAGATAACGATCTTGCCGACAGCGATCGCGATCGCCACGACCGTCGAATTGAACAACAGCCGCTCGAGGCTGACGCCAACGACACGCTCGACGCCGCCGCCGATCGCCTCCCGATAGTTCTCGACGAGGTGATCTCCGACCACCAGCGACATGGGCGGCCGCACGATTTCGATCGAACTATGGCTCGAGGCGACCAAGGTATAGTAGATCGGCAGCGCGACGATGATGATCCCGATGACGAGTATCAGGTGGCTGATCGCAGTTGATATGGGACGGTTCTCGATCATCTGCGCCTCACGAATAGTGGACCCGCTTCTCGACGAAGCGGAACTGGAACGCAGTCAGCGCAATGACGATGATCATCAGGATCACCGACTGGGCTGCCGAACTGCCGAGGTCGAGATTGACGAAGCCGTCGTTATAGACCTTGTAAACGAGCGTCTCAGTGGCCTTGGCGGGGCCTCCGCCTGTGACCGCGTGAATGATGCCGAAGGTGTCGAAGAAGGCGTAGACGGTGTTGACGACGAGCAGGAAGAACGTCGTCGGCGCAAGTAACGGGAAGACGATGGTCCAGAACCGTTTGGTGCCACGGGCACCATCGATGGCTGCCGCTTCGATCAGCGACTTCGGGATCGCCTGCAGGCCGGCGACGAAGAAGAGGAAGTTGTAGCTGATCTGCTTCCAGGCTGCCGCGACGATCACCAGAAACATCGCCTGGTTGCCGTTGAGCAGCGGATCCCAAGCGAAGCCATTGCGGCGCAGAATGTAAGAGAAGGTGCCCATTGCAGGGTTGAACATGAACAGCCATAGCATGCCGGCAACAGCCGGGGCAACCGCATAGGGCCAGATTAGCAGCGTGCGATAGACGTTGCGCCCGCGCACCACCCGGTCGGCCGCCGTGGCGAGCAGCAGCGCGAGCGCCATCGACAGCAGCGCGGTCGCAAGGCTGAAGGCCACGGTGACCTTTAGCGAATGCAGATAGTCCGGGTTGGCAAGGATTGCCCGGAAGTTGGCGAGACCGACGAAGCCGGATTTAAGGCCGAACGGATCCTCGCGCAGCACCGACTGGTAGAGCGCCTGGCTGGCGGGCCAAAAAAAGAAGATGACCGTCAAGACGATCTGAGGTGCCAGCAGAAGATACGGCAGCACCTTGTTTGGAAACACGACGGACTGCATGGACTCCCCTCCCCATCAAAGACCGGTCCGCACCGCCTTTCGGCGATGCGGACATTTCGTTTAGGAGGTCAGTTTCCGACAGCAGTCTTGATCGCTGCGTTTGCCTTCACGACACCTTCGCTGAGGGCCGTCTTGGCATCCTTCTGGCCGGCAAGCATCGCTTCGAACTCTTCATTGAGGATGTCGCGAACCTGCGGAAGGTTGACCAGGCGAACGCCCTTGGAGTTTTCGGTCGGCGCCTTGCCCATCATCTGCTTGATCGGCGTCTCGCGGCCCGGGTTCTTTTCATAAAAGCCGGACTTCTTGGTTTCCTCATAGGCTGCAAGTGTGACCGGCAGGTAGCCCGAAACCTGGTGAAGCTGGGCCTGAGTTTCCGTTTTCGAGAGGAAATGGAAGAACTCGGCCACGCCTTTGTATTCGCCATCGCTCTTGCCGGCGAAGACCCAGAGGCTTGCGCCACCCGGGATGGTGTTCTGCGGGCCATGGCCCTCATAGTAGGGAAGCTCGCCGACACCATAGTTGATGCCCGACTTGACGATGTCGCCGAGGCCACCGGAGGATTCCGTCAGGATCGCGCACTCGCCCGACATGAACAGCTGCTTGGCTTCCGAGGTGCGACCGCCGTAACGGAAGGTGCCGTCCTTGGCGAGGTCGGCGATCGACTGGAAGTGGTCGACGAAGAGCGGCGCGTCGATCTTCAGTTCCACTTCGAGGCCGGCAAGCCCGTTTTCGTTCGTGCCGTAGGGCACATTGTTCCAGGCCGAGAAGTTTTCGGTCTGGATCCAGGTCAGCCAGGTCGAGGTGAAGCCGCAATTTGCCGCCCCGCTCGCTTTGATCTTCTTTGCCGCTTCGAAGACCTCGGGCCAGGTGGCCGGCGGCTTGGCCGTATCGATACCAGCCTTCGTAAAGGCGTCCTTGTTGAAATAGAGGATCGGGGACGACGAGTTGAAGGGGAAGGACAACATGGTCCCGTCAGCCTTGGAATAGTATGCGACGATGCCCGGCAGATACTGGTCCTTGTTGAACTCGTAGCCGCCCTTCTTAAGCACCTCCGCCACGGGGACCACGGCACCTTCCGCGCCCAGCATCACGCCACTGCCGGCGTCGAACACCTGCAGGATGGCGGGAGCCTGCTTGGAGCGGAATGCAGCGATACCCGCGTTCAGGGTCTCGCCATAGGTGCCCTTGAACACGGGGACAATCTTGTACTCCGACTGGCTTTCATTGAATTCCTTGGCAAGCCTTTCAACGGTTTCGTTGTTGGCGCCCGTCATCGCGTGCCACCAGGCAAGCTCCGTTGCCGCGAAGGTGTTCGAGGCGGCGAAGATCGAGATTGCAGATGTGGCCGCAAGCGTCCATTTCAAAACTCTCATGGCGGTTCCTCCCAATATTGAGACGACAAGTCTCGGTGCTCAGTCGCGTTGATCCTCCTCAATCAGTCGCGCCTGACTTTCGCAGCGAAAGTGCGCTGATTAAAAACGAACGATAACGAACCTGCAAGAGAAAATAGAATGCAGAATTCGCAATTTTCCGCCTTCGGAATATTCGTTCTGTTTCATATATGAACGCTGGAGGCACAATTGTCCCGGGCGAGATACAAATCGCCAACCACCCACAGCCTGCGCGACCGACTTGCGGCCGATGGACTTGCCCGCCTCCTCGCCTTGATGCCTGTCGCCCTCCTGCTCTGCTAGGGGCGGCCGCCGGGGTTCTGACACTGCAGCCTATCGACGCGCCTTAGGACGTGTCGCGAGCACGTTGCGGATCGCAAAGCTCGAATGGATCCGGGAGACCCCCGGTAAAGCCGAGAGAATCTCCTTGTGGATGCGTTCGAACTCGCCGGCATTGGCGACTTCGACGCGCAGGAGATAGTCCGATCCACCGGTCATCAAAAAACACTCCCGCAACTCGGGATGTCTTCGTACAGCCGCCTCGAACCGGTCGAGATAGTCCTCCGTCTGGCGGTCCAGCGTGATGTTGATGATAACGGCAATGCTGGCCTCGACGTTCGAGGTGTCCACCAGGGCGGTATAGCCGCGGATGACGCCGGACTGTTCCATCAATTTTATCCGCCTTAGACAAGCGGATGGCGAGAGCCCGACCTCGGTCGCGAGGCTGGCATTGCTCCGGCGCGCGTCCAGGCGCAGCAGCCGAAGGATATTGCGGTCTATGGTGTCGAGCGCGGGCATTGCAGATTATTCCAATTCTTCGCTGTTTCATTCAAAGATCACGAATCCGCGCAACGATCAATCGACAATTCGTCGACAATTCTGCGATCGTTTCACTACCCTCCGGACAAGTTGGGAGGCTCGGCCATGGACGGCGCAGTCAGGGAAAATACGCAGCAGAAAGCGATCAAGGGCGGCGCCTCAGGCTACCTCACGATCGATCTTGTGGCGCTGGTTCGCAATTACGACCGGCTTGTGTCTGAAATTGCGCCGGCGCGGGCCGCAGCAGTCGTCAAGGCGGATGCCTATGGGCTTGGCGCGGACCGGGTCGCGGCGCGCCTCTATGACCATGGCTGCCGGCACTTCTTCGTGGCCCAGTTCGTGGAAGCTCGGCGCCTGCGACCTCAGCTTGCCCGCGATGCGATGATCTTCGTTCTGAATGGCCTGCAGCCGGGCAATGAGCTCGCCTGCGCCGACGATGGGATTGTTCCAGTCATCAATTCCCTCGAACAATTGCGGCAATGGGCCGGTGCGGCTGTAAACCTCAACCGTCGCCTTCCCGCGGCGCTGCAGTTCGACACAGGCATGTCGCGGCTCGGTGTCCCGCCGCAGGAACGACCGGCGATCGCATCGATGCTGCGGACCTGCGGCATGATCGACATCCAGTTTGTCATGAGCCACCTGGCCTCTGCCGACGATGTCTTGAGCGAGCAGAACGGCAACCAGCTTGCCGAATTCCGACGCATCGCCACGGAGTTTCCGGAATACGAACTGTGCTTCGCCAACTCGGGCGGCATTTTCCTCGGCGAAGCCTATCACGGCGTGCTCGTTCGGCCAGGGATTGCACTCTATGGCGGTGCTCCGACGGATGGTCATCCAAACCCGATGGAGCCGGTCATCAAGCTAGATGTTGCGGTGGTACAGACGCGTGAAGTGCCGACCGGAGCGCGCGTCGGTTATGGCGGCAGCCATGTCGCCGCAAGCCCGACCCGGCTTGCCACCATTGCCGCCGGCTATGCCGACGGCCTGCCGCGCAGCCTGAGCGATCGGGGTGCGGTCTATTGCGACGGTGTTCGCTTGCCGATCGTCGGCCGGGTGTCGATGGACAGCATCACCATCGACATCTCTGCCTTGCCGGAGGGGCGCCTACAACTCGGCAGCCTGGTGGAGGTCCTCGGGCCCAACCAGACACTCGAAGACATCGCACACGATGCCGGCACCATCTCCTACGAAATCCTGACCGGTCTCGGGCATCGCTACGAACGGCAGTATCGCTGAGCTTCCTTTCCTTTTGAGGACATCATGAAAGTTATCGTTCTCGGCGCCGGCATCGTCGGCGTCACCTCGGCCTACCAGCTTGCCAAGAGCGGACATGAGGTCACCGTCATCGATCGCCAGCCCGGACCGGCGCTGGAGACGAGCTTTGCCAATGCCGGCGAGGTTTCCTTCGGCTACTGCTCGCCCTGGGCAGCACCCGGGATTCCGATGAAGGCGATGAAATGGCTGTTCATGGAGCACGCGCCGCTCATCCTTCGACCGAAGGTCGATGCCGCCATGATCTCCTGGATGATCAAGATGCTCTCGAACTGCACGTCCGGGCGCTACGCGATCAACAAGAGCCGCATGCTCAGGCTTGCCGACTACAGCCGCATCTCGCTCGCTGCGCTGCGCGCCGAAACCGGCATCGCCTATGACGAGCGCATGCAGGGAACGCTGCAGCTCTTCCGCACCCAAGCCCAGCTCGACGCCTCCGGCAAAGACGTCAAGGCGCTCGCCGCCGACGGTATTCCCTACGAAGTTCTGGACCGCGACGGCTGCATTCGCGTCGAGCCGGCGCTAAAACATGTGCGCGAGAAGATCGTCGGCGGCCTGCTGACGCCGAAGGACGAGACCGGCGACTGCTTCAAGTTCAGCAACGAACTTGCGAAAAAGGCGGAAGCGCTCGGCGTGCGCTTCAACTACGGCAGCATCATCCGCAGCCTCGACGTGGAAGGCGGCCGGATCAAGGGCGTCGTCACGGCGCATGGCACGCTCAAGGCCGACGCCGTCGTCGTGGCGCTCGGCAGCTTCTCCCCTCTCCTCGTCAGGCCGCATGACATCCGTCTGCCGGTCTATCCGGTCAAGGGCTACTCATTGACGATCCCGATCACCGACGCTTCGCGCGCGCCGGAATCGACCGTTATGGACGAAACCTTCAAGATCGCCATCACCAGGCTCGGCGATCGCATCCGCGTCGGCGGCATGGCGGAAATCTCGGGTTATACCAACGATCTCGGCGAGCCTCGCCGCCTGACGCTCCAGCACTCCGTCACCGATCTCTTCCCGGGTGGCGACGTGTCGAAGGCAAGCTTCTGGTCAGGGCTTCGCCCAATGACGCCGGATGGCACGCCTGTGATCGGCCCGACGAAGGTCGCCGGCCTTTATCTCAACACCGGTCACGGTACGCTCGGCTGGACGATGAGTTCCGGTTCGGCCCGCGTCATCGCTGATCTCGTCAGCGGACGCCAGCCGGAAATCGACGCCACCGATCTCGCGATCGCGCGCTACGCATAAGCGTGTTGCAATCAACCACCAATCTCGGAGACGATCATGATCCAGGAAATCCACACCACCGACGCGCCGGGTGCCGTCGGTCCCTTCTCACAGGCGATCAAGGTCGGCAACCTCCTGTTCGTCTCCGGTCAGCTTCCGATCGATCCGGCCACCGGAGAGTTCAACTCGGACGACGCGATCGCGCAGGCCGAGCAGTGCCTCAAGAACCTTGGGGCTATTGCGACCGCAGCGGGCACGACCCTTTCCAACACCGTCAAGACCACGGTTCTGCTCACCGACCTCGGACAGTTCGCGGAGATCAACAAGGTTTATGCGGGCTTCTTCGCCAAGCCGTTCCCGGCACGCGCCTGCTACGAGGTCAGCGCTCTGCCGAAGGGCGCGAAGGTGGAGATCGAGGCGGTCATCGCTATCCCGTAAAGTTTGCTGGCGCCGAAGCTCTTTCGGGAAAGGCGGGCGAAGCCGGCCGGCGGTCGACAGCCTCGCCGGCCAGGTTTCCGCGTCCGACAAAGTTCTGTTTCGTCATTTGGAAGACGAGGAAGACCTGATCATTCCGCTCATCTATCACCCAGCCCGGTTCCGCGCTTGCCTAGGGCTGTCGCTTGGCCTTGCCTCCTCCCCTCGCCTACGCAAACAATGAGTTGACCGTTTTAAGCGCCGAGGCGACACTTGTGATGTGCATCAAGGCAGGAGGGTAATGATGGCTGAGGCGGACCACTGGCGTCATATGGCAAGCGCACCGAAAAACGGGAGCCGGATCCTCGTTACGATCCGCCCGTCCGAACAGGGCGCCGCGGAAGTCGATCTCGCCTATTGGTCGAAGGGTGATCAGTTCGGGTCCGAAGGCTGGCGCGCCTCCGATTCCTCGCCCGGTCGCATCATCGAGTATCCCGAGCCGGAGCTGAAGTGTTGGATGCCGATGCCCATGGCCAATCTCGACCGCGCCGCTATGCCCCTGCCCTGGGAAGGCGAGGACGAACAGGAACTGGACGGCTCCGGGATCTAGGAGCCCACGCGCCAGCTCGTCAGGTAGCCCTTCGCTGTCCGTTGGCTTAGGCCGTCGCGTTGTCGAACTTTCTTCGCCACGGCGACACAATCGGCAGGTCGAGCCGATGTTCTTCATATCGCAGGGCACGGCCGCGGTGGTGCTCACCGCGGCCGCACAATCTGGCTATCGCATCATCGCCGCGACATTGCCGCCGTCGACGGTGATGACCGCGCCTGTGCTCGTGCGTGCCTTGGCGAGGTGCACGAAGGCTTCGGCCACATCCTTGGCTGCGACTTCGCGATGAACGAGATTGCCGCGCATGTAGGCTTCCGGTGTGATGCCGCGGGCGCGGCTACGCTCCTCGACCATCTGGTCGGTCATGAGACCGGTGCGGATGCGATCGGCGTTGACGGCGTTCGAAGTGATGCCGTCCGCGCCATGCTCGATGGCGTATTGCCGCATCAGCGCCATCAGCGCCGCCTTCGAGGTGCCATAGGGACCGAAGTTGGGGCCGGGATTGACCGCCTGCTTGGAGACGTTGAACACCAGCGCGCCGCCGGTGCGTTGCGCCTTCATGATCCTGGTCGCAGTCCGGGCAATGTAGTGATGCCCCCAGAAATTGAGCGCGAAGGCTTTCTCGAAGAGTTCGTCGGAGACCTCGATCATGGCGCCCTGGAAGGCAGCGCCGGCGTTCGAAATGACGATGTCGACACCGCCGAAATGTTCGGTAACGCCGGCGAGAGCGGCTTCAACGGCCTTGGGGTTGGTCACGTCGCAGGCGACGCCAAGGCCGCCAAGCCGGGCGGCCTCCTTCTTGACGGCCGCTTCGGCAAGATCGACGAGGGCGATTTCGGCGCCTTCCGCACGCAGCGCCTCGGCAATCGCAAGGCCAAGGCCGCCGGCGCCACCGGTCACCACCGCGACCTGTCGGCTGAGCGGCTTTTCCACCTGCTTCGCCAGTTTCACCTGCTCAAGCGACCAGTATTCTATGTCGAAGAGATCCTGTTCCGACAGCGCCTCGAAGCTCTCGATGCCCTCGGCGTTGCGGATGACGTTGATCGTGGCTTCCGCGACATCGGCGCCGACGCGTGCCGCCTTCTTGCTGGGACCTGCTGCGAAGAGGCCGACGCCGGCGACGTAGAAGACGCGGGGCATCGGGTCGAGCATCTTCTTGTTGCCGCCAACACGCGCGTTGTTGCGCTCGAAGTAGGCGCGGTATTCGGCGATGTAATCCGCCACCGCCGTGCGCACCGTCTCTGCCCAGGTGGCCATTTCTCCGGTAACCGGCGCCGGCAGGGCCAGTCCGAAGCGCTTGATGTGGATGACATGTTCCGGCGTCGCATTGCCGCGGCGCGCGAGATCGGCAGCGTTTTCTGCGTTGCAGAACTCGAGCACGGTCTCGCTCGCGCGGTGTTCGAGCACGAAGCGCTTCGGAGAGCCTTCGACACCGGTGTCGATGGCGACGGCGCCCCGCAGGATCGGGGCGATTTCGGCGGCCGACGCAATCGCTGCCGGTTGCTTTGCCTGAACGAACGGGCGCGGATTGCCTTTGGCGATGCGGCGCGAGGCCATGTCGATCGCCACGATCATCTTTTCATAGGCTTCGCGCGGATCCTCCGACCAGGTGAAGATGCCGTGCTTCAGCAGGATCATGCCGTCGGCGGTCGGATCGGCGCGGAAGGCCTCGTCGCAGGCTTTTGCGAGATCGAAGCCGGGCATGACATAGGGAACGATGATCGCCTTGGGGAAGAGTTCGCGAACGATATCTTCCCCGTGCGGCTGGTTGGTCAGCGATACGATCGCGTTGGCATGGGTGTGGTCGATGTGCTTGAACGGCAGGTTGGCGTGCAGGATCGCTTCGACAGAAGGATTGGGCGCCGCTGGATCGAGCAGCAACCGGCGCTGCAGCATGACCATGTCGTCGTCGCTAAGCGTCTGGAAACCGACCATCGCCTGCAGGGGCTGCAGGCGGACGGCCGGCAGTCCTGCCGGTTCGATCGTGCCCATGTCCCAGCCGCTTCCCTTGACGCAAAGAACCGGAATTTCCGAACCGTCGAGATCGGTAAAGGTGGTCTTCACCGACGTGTTTCCGCCGCCGTGCAGCACCAGTTCCGGATCCGATCCGAGCAGGCGCGTGGTGTAGGTGCGGATCGCCAGGTCGCGGTTGACGCCGTTGCGGACGTAGGCGTCGACGACACTGGCATATTCGGTTTCAGACCATCTCGATTTCATGCAAAGGCTCCTCAGCTTCCGGCAGACATCACCTGCGACGGCTCCGGACAAAAATGACATGGCGGGACCATGCCCACCGAGCCACAGGAGGCTGACGGGAAAGGCCGCTTGGGAAATTTGGGATCGGCGTCTGGCGCGGGCCGCGTCGAAGAGGCGCGGGTCCGATCCTGTCTGCCGCGGTCTCGCCTGCCCATGCGGCCACATTCGCGGCCGCGTGCTCAAGCGTGATTCCGTTCTCGATCGTCCGTCACAACGGAACGTAAACAAATGACAGCATAGTGTGTCAAATGTCAATTGAGCGGTCGAATTTGTTTGACGGCAGGCGCTTTTCCGGTTTGAGGTGGCGCAAACGGTATCAAGCGGAGTGACGGATGACGGAGAGCGCGCGGGCAAGTTGGATGATCGGCGAAGGCAAGTCGTTGCCGCCCGAGTTCGATGACGGGGTCGTTTGGGCCGCCTGGCTCTACTACGTCGATCAACTGACCCAGAGCGACATCGCCAAAATCCTCGGCATGTCGCGCGCGACCATCGTCAACTACCTTCAGGAGGCCCGCGAGCGCGGCCTCGTCACCATCCGCGTCAACACCGATGTCGGCGGACGCGTCGCCGTGGCTCGCAAGCTCAAGGAGAAGTTCGGGCTCGAAGGAGCGCTGGTCATTCCCGCGGGAGAGCCTGCGTCGCTGGTGACGCGGCTCGGTGAGGCGGGCGCCCGCCTGCTTGCCGACATGATCAAGCAAGGCGACACGATCGGTGTTGCCTGGGGACGGACCGTGCTTGCAGTCGCCGACCAGATCTCGCTGACCGAAGCACTCGATGGGCTGACTGTCGTCCAGGTCTCGGGTAGTTCCATCGCCAATCCCGAATTCTCGCCGGAGTTCTGTACCTCGCTGATGTCCCAGCGCATTCACGCGCGCTGCGTCAACCTTTTGGCGCCGGCGCTGCTGTCGACGCCGGAACTGAAACGCTGGCTTCTCTCCGAACCGGTGCTCGTCAAGCAGTTCGAGCTTATCCATTCCACCAACATCCTGGTCTTCGGCGTCGGCGATATCGGTCCTGACACGCTGATCCGGTCGGCCAATGTCGCAAGCCAGGAGGACTTCGACTCCTACCAGGCGCACGGCGCAGTCGCGGTGCTGATCTGCCGGTTCATCGACGAGGCGGGCCGACAGGTGAGCGGCGAACTCGACGATCGCATGGTGGGCATCGAGCTCGACGAACTCGTGCGCATCCCGAGCCGCGTCTGTGTCGCCGGCGGCGCGAACAAGGTAACGGCAATCCGCGCGACGATGAATGGCGGCTACGCCACTCACCTTGTCACCGACATCGAAACCGCCGAGATGCTGCTGGCCGAAGGGGCCTGAGGCGCTCCGTCAGGAGCGCCCTGCCAGCCCGTCAGTTTGCCTTGACGCGCGCGGTGCGCATGAATGCCTGCGTCCCCTCGAAGGAGGTGATGCCGGCATCAGAACCGAGACCGGTCGCCACCAGCGCGGCCGAGGCCTGCGCGAACTTCAGTGATGTCTCCGTGTCCATTTTGTGGTGCAGGCCGGTGATGAAACCGGCATTGAAGGCGTCGCCGCAGCCGGTCGTATCGACGACGTCGATCTCGAAGGCCGGCAGTTTCACGGTCTTTCGGTCCGGATCCATGAAATAGACGCCGTCGCCGCCGAGTGTGAAAACGCAATGCTTCACACCGAGATCGCAGAAGAAGAGCGCCGCATCCTCGGCGGTTTTCCGCCCGGAAATCAGCATGGCCTCCTCCACCGACGGCATGAAGTAGTCGATATAGGGGAAGAGCGGGCGGATGAGGGAAAGCGTCTTCTCACTGGCGCCGAGCAGATCGAAGGTGACGATCCGGTCCTTGGCCTTGGCCGCTTCGAGAAGCACGCGGCTCGGCTCACCGTCGAGGCGGTCGAGCAGGCCCGTGCCGCCAAGGTGGACAATCGGCGCCGCCGTCACGCGATCGAGCGCTTCGGCTGCGATCTCGAAATGACCGGACGCGCCGCGGACGTGAAGAGCAGGCCTTTCGCCGTTGCGGCGGATGTTGAGGATCGTGGCAGACGTCGGAACGCCGGGGATCCGCTGCATCTCGGCCGTATCGACGCCGAAGCGCTGCAAGGTCGAAAGCACGAAATCGGCCTTCTCGTCGTCACCGACGGCGCCAACCGCGAGGCAGTTGAGACCGAGCTTTGCAAGGTCGACGACGGTGCCCCCGGCGGTACCGGCAACCGTCAAGCGGATCTCGTCGATAAACTCGACATTGCCGCCCTCGGGAATGCGATCGACCGGGCGACCGAGGATGTCGAGAATGTAAAGTCCGATGACCGAAACATCGTGCGCCATGCACTCAAACCTTTCTCAAGGAAACAGGGTTGTCGAATGACGCCGGCCCTGACCGCGCTTGGCGGCCCCGGGACCAGCCGTCAGGATTGTCTGCCGCGGATCGAGAAGATCGCGCCGGCGAGAATGATAAAAATACCGACGATGACGAGCTGCCAGGTGCTCGGAATGCCGACGAGAATGAGGACGTTACTGACGAGCGTGATCAGCACGACGCCCAGAAGCGTGCCGATGACGCTGCCGGAGCCGCCGGTGATACGCGCGCCGCCGAGGACCACCGCGGCGATGATTTCGAGCTCGGCGCCGGCGAGATCGAACGGGTTCGCCAGCCGGTTGCTGGAGACGTGAATGATCCCGGCGACGCCGGCGAGAAGCCCCGCATAGGCAAAGACAAAGATACGGACCGTGCGCAGGTTGTAGCCGAGCCGCTCGGCCACACCGGCGTTTCCGCCGACGGCGTAGACTGCACGGCCGATGAGGGTGCGCTCAAGGATCCACCAGGTGACGAGCGAAGCAATGGCGAGGATGAGCACGAAGGCCGGCAGCGTCGAGGTCGAACCGTTGGCGCTGTGATGGGTGAAGAGCGCAAGCTTTCCGAACGCGTCCATTGCCGCAGGAATGTTCATGAACAGCGCCGTGCCGACAAAGGTGAGCAGGAAGCTGCGGATTACATATTGCGTGCCGATCGTCACGATCAGCGATGGCGCTTTCAGGGCATGAACCAGAACGCCGTTGAGCGCGCCGAAACAGGCACCGCCGACCGCGCCGAGCGCGAGGATCGCGACGATCGGCATGTCGGGCACGACATTCACCACCAGCATGGTGACGGCGTACATGACGAATGCGGCAATCGCCGTGAACGAGACGTCGATGCCACCGGAGGCAAGGACGACGAGCACGCCGAGCGCGAAGAGGCCGCGGACGACGGACGCACGCAGGATGTCAAAAAGGTTCGACACCTGCCAGAAGTCCGTGTTGATTGCACCGACGACGAGCGAAACCGCGACGATCAGGATCAGCGTGAAGGCCGGTGGGTGGCGCATGAGCCACGTCCAGATGCCGGCAACGGCGCCCGCGCTTTCAGACCGGGGTGCTGCCGGGGAGAAGGTGGTTTCGCTCATTGAAGCCTCGCAATGGTATCGTCGGTCAGCGCGCGGGAGAGAACGTCTTCCGCCAGCCCCTCGGCGGCAAAGGTTTTGACGACTCGACCCTTGCGCATGACCATGATGCGGTCGCAGTTCTGCAGCAGTTCGGGCAGGTCGTCGCTGATGATGATGACGCCCATGCCGTCGCCGGCGAGCCGCTGGATGATCCGATAGATCGTGTCCTTGGAGCCGACGTCGACGCCGACGGTCGGGCCGTGCAGGATGAGCAGTTTTGGTTCGATCGTCAGCCAGCGCCCGATGAGCACGCGCTGCTGGTTGCCGCCGGACAACGACTGCACCGGCTTGTCGACGCCGGCCGAGACGACCTGAAGGTCGTCGACCGTGCGCTCGGCGAGCGCTCGGCTGCGGCGCCCGTCGACGATGCCGAAGGCATTGCGCAGCCGGTCGAGGACCGGAACCACGATATTGTCCTTGATCGATTGCGAAAGGAACAATCCCTCCGAGAGCCGGTCCTCGGGAACGTAGCCAATCCCGGAAGTGATCGCATCGGCGGGTTTGCCAAGGCGGATCTCGTTGCCTTCGAGAAATACACCGCCGCCGTCGGCCGGCGAAACGCCGGCGAGCGCAAGCGCCAGTTCGTTGCGCCCGGAATCGAGCAGGCCGGTAATGCCGATGATCTCGCCCTTGCGCAGCGACAAGGACACGTCAGCAAAAAATCCGGTTCGTGAGAGCTTTTCGACATTGAGCAGCTTCTCGCCGAGCGTGATGGCGGACCGCTGGCGGGTGTCGTCCAGCACTTTGCCTGTCATCCAGAAGGCTAGATCGGCCTTCGAATGGCCCTCGACGTCGCATTCGGCGACTTTCTGGCCATCGCGCATGATGATCGCTCGCCCGCCGAGCGACTTGCACTCGTCGAGCTTGTGGGTGACGAACAGCACGGCCACGCCCTTGGCGCGCAGGCGGTCGACGACGCCGATGAGATTGTCGACCTCGTGTTTGGTCAGCGCGGTCGTTGGCTCGTCCATGATGACGAGGCGGGCGTCGGAGGCGATTGCGCGGGCAATGGCGATCAGCTGCCGCGTCGCCATCGGCAACTCGTCCGTCCGCGTTGAAAGAAAGGCCCTGCTCGCCGGCAGGCCGACGGCCGTAAGGGCGCGCTCGGCCGTCGCCCGCATCTTCGGTATGTCGAGCCGCCGCGCAAGCTTGCCCGACGAGGACACCAACTGCTGAGTCAGCCCGATGTTCTCGGCGACGGAGAGATTGGGGAGCAGCGAGAAATCCTGATAGACCGTTTCGATGCCGGCAGCGAGGGCTGCGACCGGTGTCAGTCCGGTGACCGTCTTGCCGTCGATCAATAGTTCGCCTGCATCAGCCCCTTGAGCCCCGGAAATGATCTTGATGAGCGTGCTCTTGCCGCAGCCATTCTCACCCATCAGGTGATAGATGTTGCCGACCTCGATCGAAAGGCTCACGCCCTTGAGCGCGCGCACGCCACCGAAGTGCTTCTCGATGTTGCGCACCTCCAGAAAAGGGGTCGCGGGCTTGAGATGCGGTTCACCGCCAGTGGGCTGGGGCTGCATGGCTTTGTCCTGATGGTGCATGAGGGCGTTCGAGGGACACACCGCCGCGCCGGTATATGGCGCGACGGCATTAATCGGCAGAACCGATCAGAACGGGTATTTGCCGTAGTTCGACTTGTCGACGTCGACCCAGGCTTCGCCGACGACGATGATACCGTCACCGGCACCCTTCTTGACCGTCACCTTTTCGTAGCCGGGCACGCCGAGATCCATGCCGTCCTTGATCTCTTCGCCCTTGATGACCATGTCGGCCACCTTGTTCATGACGTAGCCGGCATCCTTCGGATCCCAGAAGCTGATGCCATCGACGGCGCCGGATTCAAGATAGGATCCGGTATCCTTCGGCAGGCCGATGCCGAAGACGCAGGTCTTGTCCTGCAGGCCGGCCTCTTCGACGGCGCGGCCGATGCCGATGACGTCGATGGCGGAGCCGCCCTGGAAGCCCTTGATGTCGGGGTACTTGCGCAGGATCTCGCGGGCCTTCTCATAGGCGCGGTTGGCGTCGTTGAAGGATTCGTTCTTCTCCGAGACCAACTCCATCTCTGGGTACTTCTTGGCGTTTTCAGCGCCCCCGTCAGCCCACTGGACATGCGTCAGGCTGCCGAGCGAACCGACGAAGGACGTCCATTTTCCTGATTTGCCCATGCACTCGGCGATCTTCTCGTTGAAGCGGGCGCCGAAGGCCTTGTTCTCGAAGGCTTCGATGTCGACGAGCGTGTTCTTCATGCTGTCGGCCTCGTGGGTCACCACCTTGATGCCGCGCTGGGCGGCGCGCTTCAGCACGCCTTCGAGCGACGACGCATCCATCGGCACGACGGCAATCGCGCTGACCTTCTTGGCGACAAGGTCCTCAATCAGGCGTGCCTGCTGGGCGGCATCCGCCTTGCCCGGGCCGATTTGGCTCGTGGCAACCGTGTCGTTGTCGTTGCCATAGGCGGCGACGCCCTCGGCCATGCGGGTGAACCAATTCTCGCCGGTGACCTTGACGACGGTCACGATGCTCGGCTTCTCCTCGGCCATGGCAGCCGCGGCACTCCAGATGGTGCTGAGAGCCACGGTGCAGGCGGCAATTTTACGAAAATCAGGCATAGTTCCTCCCATTGCGCCTTCGAAAGGAAAGAGCTGTGGCGCGCGAAGGCTCGCGCCCGGCCCTGGCGGAAACGGGGTTTAGCTGCGGGCCGCCCTGAACCAGGCTTTGAAGTCGAAGCCGGAGGTGGCGATGAAAACGAGCAGAAGAACGCCCCAGGCGAGGTCTCGGAAGAAGTTCGAGATGTTCATGAAGTTGAAGAGGCTGGAGAGCATCTGCAGCGACGTTGCCGAAAGCACGACGCAGATGACTCGCCCATAGCCGCCCTCGGGGCGAACCCCGGCCATGACGGCGATCAGGATAGCGATGAGGACATAGGAGGTGCCGTAGTCCCACTTCACGCTCGAGGTGCGCGCGGCAATGACGATGCCGGCAACCGACGCCAATAACCCGCAAACCGTATAGGTCAGGAACAGGATGCGCTTTTCCGGGATGCCCGCGTAGCGCGCGGCCTTGGCATTGTTGCCGAGCAGAAGCAGACGTTGGCCGAAGGGCGTGAAACGCAGGATGGCGCCGATCGCGAGCGCGACGACCAGGAACAGAGCGAAGCATTGGGGCACGCTCAGGATCGTGGCATTACCGAAATCGTCGAGCGGCTCGACGTAGCCGATGCTGAGCGCCGAACCATTGGTGAGAACGATCGCCAGGCCGGTAAAGAGCAATTGCGTGCCGAGCGTGGCGATGATCGGCGTCAATCCAACCTTCGCGATCAGGAAACCGTTCAGCATGCCGCCGACAAGGCCGATGCCAAGCGCTACGCCGATCAGGCTCCACGTGAAGAGAAGCGGAGCCTCGTCGGCGGGAATCACGTCGCGCAGAAAGAAGTAGGCGGCAACGCCCGAGAGATTGGCAAGCGCGATGCCGGAAAGGTCGATGCCGCCGTTGCCGGACATCATGGCCAGCATGACGCCAAGGGCGAGGAACCCCAGTTCGGGGACCTGCGACGCCATGGACTGGAAGTTATAGAGCTCGACGAAACTCGCGCCGACGAGTATCGCACCGGCGACAATGGCGGCAACGTTCACAGTGGCGAGAAAGCCGAGCTGCCGATCCATCTGAAAAGCCACGATGTCCCCTCCCATGCTGGCATCTGTGCAGACGGAAATGCTTCCCGGTTCTTCGGCCTCAGGCTCCTGTCTCCCCTGAAACCAACCGACAACCCGCGTCCTCTGTACATTTCTGACATTTGCCAGTCATCGGTGTGTTTTGTCAACAGCGTTCTTCTAGCTGTCCTGGTGACACCCGCCGGATTTGGAACGGCCAGGGCTGCAAACGGCAAGAATTGGGTGACAACGGGAGGCGAACGGTGGAGTTTGGCTCGGGCGCGTTACGCTTCGGCCTTCTGTTGAGCGAGCCATTCCCGAATGATGGTGGCGAGGCGTTGCGGCGCTTCCATCGGGACCATGTGGCCAGTGTCGGCGACGACCTCGAAGCTTGAGCCGACGAGCCCATTGTGAAGCTCCAGCGTTTCGGCGCGCGACCTCAACCGATCCTCTTCGCCGGCAATGACCAGGCTTGGGCACTGGATCGACGCCAGAGCGTCCCGTTCGTCCCTCCGCTCGATGAGAGATTGTCGGCGAAAGGCGTCGCCTCCCATTCGATGGCCTGCCGCCTGGATGCGATCGAGGATATCGGTCCGCCCCGCATTGTCGGGGTGCAGGGACGAGAGGATAGCCGATCGGCTGAGCCCCTTGAATGCCGTGCCAGCGGCCTGCCGGCGACGACAGCCTTTCGCTGGCGCTCGACGTCGCTGTCGCCGCGCGCGGACGTGGCAATGAGGATCAGTGCGGTCACCCGGTCGGGCGCCTGCCGGACGATTTCCCGGGCGACGTAGCCTCCCATGGAGAAACCGGTGAGTATGAAGCGATCCGGGGCATCCATCAGCGTGCGACGGGCCATGGCTTCGATCGAGCCGTCTTGCGACAGGTCGGCATAGGTCGCGGGACCGTACTCGCCGAGTGCGGGAACCACATCGCGCCAGAGATCGGCGTCGAGCATGAAGCCCGGAACAAAGAGCATTGCCACAGTCGCCACCTCCCCGCACACCTGCTCGTAGATTGACCCTATCGGAAGAAATGGCGGCGGTCGTCAAGCGAGATGCCGCCTTCGGACGGAAAGCCTCTTGCGCCCTGGCAGTCATGCGGCGCGAACCGTGCAGTGCGCCTGCCCCTTAGTCGACTTCCAAAGATCGGCTCAGCGCCGATTTCCAGCCGGCGATGAAATCCGCCGAGATGCGCGCCTGCGGTACCATCGTGTCGAAGCCGTGATAGGCGCCGGGAACCACGGACATTTCGACCGGCACGCCGGCCACGACGAGACGGGATGCGAAATGTATCGATTCCTATGCGAACAGGTCGAGTGTGCCAACGCCGATCCAGGTTGGTGGCAGGCCGGCAAGATCGACGGCGCGTGCCGGAGCCGCCTCCGCCGGTGGTTCCGCCATCAGCGGCTTGCGACCGAGCAGGGAAGTCCAGCCAAAAGCATTCGACTGCGCGTTCCAGATGAAGGTTCCGACGTGAGCCGGTGGCAAGCGCAACACAGTGCGGTCGTCGAGCATTGGATAACGCAACAACTGGAAGCGGATCGGCCACTCGCCGCGGTCACGTGCCCGGAGCGAGACGGCAGCGGCAAGCCCGGCGCCGGCACTCTCGCCCATCACGGCGATCCGCTTCCTATCAACGCCAAGCTCGACCGCAGCCTGATGCAACCAGCCGAGCGCCGCGTATGCGTCGTCGAGCCCAGCCGGGAACGGATGCTCGGGTGCAAGGCGGTAGTCGACCGAAACGATAAGCGCGCCCAGTTCCGCGGACAATTGCTGCAGTTCGGGAACGGCGACTTCGGGCTTGCCAACGACCAGTCCACCACCGTGAAGATGCAGGATTGCCGGCTTGTTCGGGCGCTCCGGCGCCGGATTGACAAAGACGACCCGCAGCTTCGGATTTCCCTCGCCGCCCGCGATGAAGCGTTCCTGTGGCTGGACGGCCGGCGGCGATAGCGCCGGCGGGAATTGGGCGTTGCGGATCATCTGGAGATTGTCCATGCCGAGGTCGAGAGGCGGAATGTTCCCGAGGATCGGCAATCTCGAGGATTCGTCCCTGATCGCCCGCAAGATCAGACGCACCGAAGCGTCTATCTTTGCAGCACCGGCGCTGATCGCGGCGCACGGCATGTCATTGCTGCCTTCCGACCTAACAACCTATCCGTTGATCGGCGGGCAGATCGCACCGGGCGAAAGCCAGACCTGGACACTTCACCGTGCGGCGCAAGACCCGGTGAAGGTTGAGTTCAAGCCGCGCATGTGTGCCAACAGCGTCCGCGCCATCTCGGAGGCTATCGAGGCCGGGATCGGCATCGGCCGCCTGCCAGCCGTCATCGGCCGCAGGATGGTCGCCGAGGGAACCGAGCCGCGGCATGCTGCCCGGTGTCCGCCTGCTGCTCGACACGCTGAGCCGCGAGGCTGGCGCGTTCTTGTAAGTGATTTCGAAGTCAAACGGTGGTGCCGCCGCAATCACGCCAAGGGCCCGTACCCGAGAGAACAAAATTCGCCTGCCATAACTGACATGGTCGCGATGAGCGTGCCACCGAACAGCATTCCGACTCGTTAGTCAGATTTACCAGTATGGATCGAAATCGGCGTCTTATCGTTCCAATCTTCCCCGCCTACCTTTTGCGTCGACACTGCAACGCAAGACGGAGGAGGAACTGGACAGGGCCCGCTGACTTTCGGCGCTCCGAATGACAGCGCCTCCCCCAAATTCAGCAGACGCGGATAGGACGCGCGCTTGTCGCGCCCTCCCCGGCATCGAATAGCCGGAGGAACGGCGACGTTCGTGATCGTCGGATGTCCCAACAGACAATCTATCGAGGAGAGAAACGTGCTTGATCGCATTCAATCGCAATTCGCAGCCGCAGGTGCGGCGGTTTTCCTGGGTCTTTCGCCGGAGGTCGCCTTCGCCCAATCCCTGGAGGAGCGTCGCGAACGCGGCGCCGCCGTCATCCGGACCCTCAACAATGGCGTGACGCAGCCCAACCTGGAACGGATGCGGCAGGAGTTTCCCTTCCTTGCCGATGCGACCGAGGCCTATGCCCTTGGCGACGTCTGGGCTCGCCCGGGTCTCGACAACAGGACGCGGCAACTGGCGGCGGTCGCCGCCTTCGCTGCGATGGGCCTGACGGAGCTGATGAATGTCCATGCCGGATACGCGCTCAACATCGGTGTTTCCGAGGATGAGCTCAAGGAAATCATCTACATGGTAACTGTTCCGGCCGGATTTCCCCGCGCCATTGCTGCCTCGCAATCCTTGTCGCAGCTCTTTGCCGAACGGGCCGAAGCGGGCAAGGACAAGCCTGCGGGAGAGCAGCCATGAACAATCTCCCCAAGCTTGCCGCCGCCACCCTTGTTGCCGGTCTCGCATCTGTCGACGCGCCGATCTCCCGTCAAGCCGTCGCGGAGGACGTCATGAGCAGCGAGGCTCAAAGCAAGCAAGCAGATCATCCCTATGTCGGCATGTGGGTGACCGAGGACGGGCGGATCCGCCAGGAGCTGTTGCCGAACGGCCGTTATGACGAGGCGCGCGGAAACCGAAAGAGCGCCTATCAGGGGCGCTACGAAGTGACCGGCAACCAGATCGACTACTGGGATGACACCGGCTTTACGGCCGATGGCGAGTTCATGGATGACGTGCTGCACCATGGCGGCATGGTGTTTTACCGCGAAAGGTGACTGCGGAAGGGGAGCACGTGAAGACTGTCGTTACGGGATCGCCCCGATCCTTTGATGCCAACGATGGTTGCCGCGTGTCTCCCGCCCCGCCTCTGCAGCCGAATGTCCATTGCGGCTGCAGAGGCGGGGCGGGAGGCGGGGAAGAAGTGAAGGCTCTGCCGGGCTCTTGCGATCACGGCAAGCCTTCTGGAGGCGATCACAGGCGCGGTAGAACTCGCGGTGACATTCTTTGATGCATTGAAGGTTGTCGATCGGCGGGCCATGATTGCATCATCACTCTGCCCAATCACACCGACACTGGTAAGTTGAGCCGTCCAATGGCCGTCGATCTTAATGCCATCTCCGTCTTCATGGCCGTCGCCGAGGCGCGGAGTTTTCGCGCGGCTGCCGAGCATCTGGGCGTTACCCGATCGGCCGTAAGCCAGTCTCTGCGGCGGCTGGAAGATCGGCTCGGCGTTGCACTCGTGCAGCGGACGACACGCAGCGTCAGCCTTACGGAGGCTGGCGCGCAACTTTACCTGCGCGTTGCCCCGGCCCTCGCGGAGGTCGGCCTGGCCCTGGACGCCACAGCCGACCGGGACATGGCCCCAACCGGGCTGTTGCGGCTGGCGGTGTCCTCGATCGCCGAAAGGTTTATATCAGGGGCGCTGCTCGCAAGCTTTGCCGAGGCCTACCCCACGATCCAGATCGATGTGACCGTCACGGACGAGGAGTTCGACATCGTGGCCCAAGGCTATGATGCCGGGGTGCGGCTCGGCGAAGTCATCGAGCAGGACATGATCGCAGTCCCGGTATCGGCCGAGCAACGCCAGACCGCTGTCGCGGCGCCATCCTATATCGAACGCTTCGGCAAGCCCATGCAACCGTCGGACCTCGCGCTGCACCGCTGCATCGGCTGGCGTCCGGCGCCTCAAACGGCACCTTATCGCTGGGAGTTCGGCAAGGATGGGCGCGAGTTCGACGTGGCGGTGAACCCGCAGATCACCACCAACGACATGTCGCTGATGATCCGGACCGCCTGCGCCGGGGGCGGCATAACCTTCGGCATGGAGGAAACCTTCAGACCCTATGTTTCCGCGGGACAACTGGTGCCGCTTCTCGAGGACTATTTCCCGCCGTTCGCGGGCTTTTATCTCTACTTTCCCAATCGGCGGAACCTTGCGCCGAAGCTGCGCGCGCTCATCGAGCATGTGCGGTGGCGACCCAACGCCGGATAGAGCAATCCGAAGCAGCTAAGCGACGATCTCGCGTACGAAGTCAAGAAAGGCGCAGAGTTTTGCAGGCATCAGGTCCGAGCGGCGATAATAGGCATGGAGCGGAAAGGTTTCTTCTGACCAGTCCGGCAGGATCTGGATCAGATCGCCGTCCGACAATTCGTTCCTGACATAGAGCTCGAGCAATTGCGCGATCCCCGCGCCGCTGCGGCAGGCGGCAATCAGCGAGCCCGTGTCATTGACCATGACCCGGCCGGTCGCCGCGAACGGTATGGCTTCGCCACGGCTCTGAAACTCCCAGGCGAAGGGGCGCCCGGTCGCCGGGTCGCGGATGAGGACGCATTGGTGCCCGTGCAAAAGATCGCCTGGCACTTGCGGCCTGCCATATTTCTTTAGGTATTGCGCCGACGCACAGGTGAACACACGCGTTTCCAGCAGCAGTTCCGTATGCATAGAATAGGCGCCAGGCTCGCCGAAGCGTACGGCAACGTCCGTCCCCTCGCCGACAAAATCGCCGATCGAGTCACGCACGAAGATCTCGACCGACAGTTCCGGATAGCGTTCGAGAAAGTCATTGATCCTCGGGGCGAGCACGAAGTGCCCGAAGGTCCCATCGACATTGATCCGCAGCTTGCCACGCACGTGCGTTTTGGTGCCGCCGGCCATGATCGCGGCCTCCTCGATTGCCGAAAGAAGTGGCGCGACGAGTTCATAAAAGCGCCGCCCCTCGTCCGTCAGCGAGATTGCCCGGGCGCTTCGATTGAAAATACGTATGCCGACGCGCTCCTCCAATCGGGCCACGGCGCGGCTGACCGCAGGCTGAGTCAACCCCATTGCTTCACCGGCCCGGGCAAAGCTGCCGGCCTCGACGACTGCTAAAAGCACTCCGATCCCGCTGAGCAAGCGCGCATCAAACGTCATGACAACTCATACTTTCAGTAATTTATCTCCTGCGAATTATGCATTTTTTCTTCTCTCATGCCAGGCGTATCCTCCTCGCGATCAATAGACGGAACACCTGAAAGGCTTGGCACATGAGCAACAGCAACAAGGTTGCGCTGGTTACCGGAGCGTCGCGGGGCATTGGGGCGGAAATCGCCAGCGCCCTCGCCCGTGACGGCTTCAAGATTGTCGTGAACTGTGCGGGACGCACTGAGGCGGCCAAGGCGGTCGCGGACGAAATCATCGGCGGCGGTGGCGACGCACGCGTCATTCAAGCGGATGTCAGCGACGCCGGCGCGGTTGCCGCGATGTTCGACACGGCCACGCAAGCCTTCGGCGGGGTGGACGTCGTCGTCAACAGCGCCGGCATCATGAAGCTTGCACCGATTGCCGACGTCACCGACGACGTCGTCGACGACACCATCGCGATAAACCTGAAGGGCGCGTTCAACGTCTGCCGCGAGGCGGCGAAACGACTGCGCAACGACGGCCGGATCATCAACGTCTCGTCGAGCGTGATTGGAATGCGCCTGCCGACCTATGGCATCTACATTGCCACCAAGGCGGCGGTCGAAGGACTGACCCAGGTGCTGGCGCAAGAGATGCGTGGCCGCGGAATTCGCGTGAACGCGATCGCCCCCGGGCCTGTTGCGACGGAGCTGTTCCTGAGCGGAAAGAGCCCTGAACTGCTGGACCGCATGGCAAAGATGAACCCCCTCGAACGGCTCGCTGAACCCGAGGATATCGCCCGTGTCGTCTCGTTCCTCGCCGGACCGGAAGGCGCGTGGATCAATGGCCAGGTCATCCGGGCAAACGGCGGCATGTGCTGAGCCGCACGCATCTCCTCACAACGAATGCTCATTCATGGAAGGAACTTCCCGTGACACAGGCTACCACGCATGCGAATGCCATGGTTCTGCCGGATCTGGGAGCAGCACCGGACTTTATCTGATCTTCAACCTCACCGCGGCCTTTGTCGCATTATTTGATGCTGAGGATCACAACAGGTGAAGTCGTGAGCTGGTTCGGCTGGGAAAAGCTCTTCAACGGCGACATGCCCCGTGACATCGAGCTTTTCCAGAGTCGGGGCCTCGATCCGGCCGCTCGCCTATCTGACTATCGCCTTGGAGCTTTTCGGCGGTATCGCAATTGCGCTCGGGCTTCTGACGTGCGCCCTCGCCTTCATGCTCTTCATCCAGATGATCGTCATTCTGGTTGTGGTGATGATCCCGCGCGGCACGGGCTTTCAGCTTTCGATGGTATGGATCGGCGTCTTTGCCTATCTCAGCGCCCATGGGATCGGACGCTGGGCGCTGGACCGGCCGATTGACCGGCAGGTCTGAGCGTTCCACCGCAGATCATGTGAGGCCAGGGTCTGCCTTGACCACGAGCGCCTGAATGGGCCGGTCGCGCGATAGCGCGGCTGGCCACCCAGCGGTTCGTTTCGGATACCGATCGGGAAGAACTGTTGTGTTCCCTAAACCTCTTTGCTAGAGGTTCCTTGTCGTATTCAGCTTAGGCGAGCATTCATTCGCATCGCCATGACCCGAACCATCGGGGTCCGCAGCGCCGACACTCTCCCCCCCCCAAAAAAACGCTTCGATCCTTCCGGCGCCACGAACGGGCTAGACGTCTTCGCGCGCCGGTTCTCTCCTGCTTCTCAAGCTCAAGGACGATAATCCGTGCCCTCACGCTTCATTTTGCCCACCCTCGCGCTTGCCGTTTTCTTTGTCGGCGCGACCGAGTTCATGCTGTCGGCGATGCTTTCGCCCCTGGCCGTGGCCTTCGAGACGACGCCGGCGCACGCCGCATGGCTCGTCAGCAGCTACGCGCTTTCCTATGCCGTGGCCGCGCCGATCTTCGGCTACCTTTCCGATCGCATAGACCGTCGCCGACTTCTGCTCGTGTCGCTGGTTCTGTTCTCGATTGACGGCCTCGCGCTGACGATCGCGCCGAGCTTCGGGGCAGCGATCGTCCTGCGGGTCTTCGGCGGCCTGGCGTCGGCGGCTCTGATTCCGACGGCCTTTGCCCTGGTGGCAGACATCATCCCCGCGCACCGACAATCCGCCGCGATGGGAGCGGTGATGATCGGCATGACATCAGGCATCGTCTCGGGGCCGGTCATCGCCGGCGTCCTGACGGAGGCATTCGATTGGCGTGCGCCTTTCCTGGTGACTGCCGCCGGCTGCCTCACGACAGTTGCCATAGCCCGGAGTGCGATTCCCGCCCGGGCGGGAAATCCCCCAGTGCCGAAGATGAGGCGTCCTGTCTGGCTCGGCCGTGGCAATTTGATCCGCCCCCTGGCCGCGAAAGGCCTTTGGAACGGAACGGCTGTCGCCGGTTTCCTTCTCGCCGGCGAGGTCCTGCGGCTTCGTTATGACCTCGGTGTTGCGGCCACCGGCGTCTCCATCTCGGCTTTCGGTCTGGGACTCTTGCTTGGCAACCTCGGCGTCGGCCGAGCCGCACGGCTGTTTCGCGGTGACGATCGCACGCTGATCGTTGCGCTGTTCCTCCTGAGTGCGGCGGTCGGCGGCTTCATGCTCAACCCCCTGTCGTTCACGGGGGACCTCGTTTTCCTGACGGCATGGGGCTTTGCCTTGGGGCTCGCCGCACCGACGAGCACCGCCATTCTTGCGAGCCTGGCCGGAGAGGAAAAAGGTCAGGTGCTTTCGCTTTCGGAAAGCCTCAACAACCTGACGATCCTGGCCGTGCTGCCGCTTGCTGCGATGCAGCTCGACGCGACTGGTGCAACTGGAGCGGCGCTGGTCCTTGCCGTATTCCTCGCGATCGGTGTTTTCCTCGCGATCGCGGACCTTGCCACCCGAAAGCCGACAGCGCCGTGAGACCTGTCTCGCGGGGGAAGGCCTGAGTCGGGGCGAACGAGGCGGCGGGGCAAGAACCGCGCCTTGCCGGCAAGCTCCGGGGCGTCCTCAGAGGAAGGCTGGCCAAGAAAGTGCCCGTGCGAGCCTAACCTCCCGCCCCGACAGCTCATTTTTTCGCGCGCAGCGTCATCCGGTGGTTGCCCGCCTATCGGAGGATGCATAAGCTCCCCGCCGCGCGGCATCGCCGCAGGCCGTTTCACGGCATCCTGGAGTCAAGAAATCAACCATGACAGTCGCCATCCCTGCCGTGACACGCCCGAAGACGCATCTGGCCGTCCTGGTCGTTCTCGGGGTCACCCATCTCCTCAACGACCTCATGCAGTCGCTGATCCCGGCCGCCTATCCGATCCTGAAGGACGCCTATGCGCTCGACTTCGTGCAGATCGGCATGATCACCATGACCTTCCAGATTGCCGGGTCTCTGCTGCAGCCGGCGATCGGCATGGTCACGGACAAACACCCCGCCCCCTATTCGCCAGTCGTCGGGATGATGTTCACGCTTTCGGGCCTGGTCAGCCTCGCCCTTGCCGATAGCTATGCCATGATCCTTGTCTCTGTCGCGCTGATCGGCATCGGGTCTTCCATTTTCCACCCGGAAGCCACGCGCATGGCGCGCTATGCCGCCGGCGGCCGGCAGGGATTGGCGCAGGGACTGTTTCAGGTCGGCGGCCAGGCAGGCGGCGCACTCGGTCCGGTTTTTGCCGCGGTGATCATCGTTCCCTGGGGGCAGCCGAGCCTCGCCTGGTTCGCCGCCCTGGCGTTGCTGGCAATGGTGCTTCTCGCGTGGATCGGCGGCAAGCAGCGGGAGATCAGCGCCGCATTCATGGCGCTGCGGGCGGACAGCAAGAGGGCGGGCAGCATCCGCCACGCGCCGGCGACGATTGGCGCCGCTCTGGTGGTCCTGACGCTGCTGATGTTCACCAAGAACGCCTATGGCGAAAGTTTCCGCTCGTTCTACACCTTCTACCTCATGGAGAAGTTCGGCCTCTCCATCCCTTCCGCACAGATGATGTTGTTCATCTTCCTGCTTGCCTCGGCCGCAGGCGCACTGATCGGAGGGATTGTCGGCGATCGCATCGGACGCTACCGGATCATCTGGATCTCGGTTCTGGGGCCGCTTCCCCTGACGCTGATCCTGCCACATGCCGATCTGTTCTGGACCGGCGTGCTGACGGTGATGATCAACCTGATCATGGCAAGCGCCTTCGCATCGATCCTGATCTACGCCATCGAGCTTTTGCCGAACCGCATCGGGCTTATCGGCGGGCTGTTCTACGGCTTGAACTTCGGTCTCGGCGGCATTGCGGCAGCGCTTCTCGGGATACTGGCCGATAGCTACGGCGTCGAAACGGTCTATTATATCTGCTCGTTCCTTCCGCTTGCGGGGCTTCTCGCGTGGTTCCTCCCGAAGATCGAGGAAGGTCATTCTTGACGAACGTCTCCCGCTCTCTCGACGGAGAGAGCGGGAGAGGACATGCCCGATTGTGGGATGACGCAACGCGTTTCATACTCGCCCTGCGTCGGCGGCAGCAGCGTTCTAAAGAGAGGATAATGACATGCATGAACTTGCAATTCTTGCCTCCATCCTGGGCGTCTTCCTGCTTGGAGCCATGAGCCCCGGGCCGAGCTTCATCGTGGTGTCGCGGATCGCGATCGCACGGTCCCGCGCCGATGGATTGATGGCAGCGGTCGGCATGGGCATTGGCGGCTTTTTCTTCGCCTGTATTGCGGTCGCCGGCCTGACGGCGATCCTTCTTCAGGTTGAATGGCTCAACATCCTCCTGAGGCTCGCCGGTGGCGCCTATCTCGTCTGGATCGGCATAAGCATCTGGCGGGCCGCACCGCAGAAGATAATGATTGCCGAGACACCCGCCGACCAGCCAAGCACGCTCTGGAAATCCCTGCTGCGGGGGCTCTTCGTTCAGATCTCCAACCCGAAGACGGCGATCTTTTACGCCTCGATGTTCGCCGCGCTGTTGCCGTCGCCGGCGCCTACCTGGATGCTTCTCGCCCTGCCCCCGCTGCTCTTCATCAACGAGTTCGCGTGGTACGCAATCGTCGCCCTCGGCTTTTCCTCCCACGGCCCGCGGGTCGTCTACCTGCGCTCCAAGACCTGGATCGACCGCGCCGCCGGCGCCGTGGTGGGCGCACTGGGGCTGAAGCTGATGACGGATAGCGCACGAACAATCGCCTGACGGCGCTTGTTCGCAGCGTTGCCTTATCTGAACGACCGGTCGGCGTTGGTCGCCGCCGGTGCGAGCGGCATGGCGGCTGCATAGCCTCGCGGTGCGAGGCGCGCGGTGAGCGCGGCCGCGATAAGAATAGAACCGAGTTGCCACTTCCAGCCGGCGGCAAAGCTTCCGGTGAGGTCGTGAAGTGCGGACACGATCATCGGCGGTGTCGCGGCCAGGAGGAAACCACCGCCTTGCATGACGGCCGATAACGCGGTTGCCTGTGCGGGGTCGGCCAGATGATCGAGTGCGACCACCATCGACAGGGCGAAGCAGCCACCGAGCCCGGCGCCGGTCAGCGCGACGAAAGCGAACGGTGCGGCATGCGGCGCGAAGGCAAAGCCCACAAAGCCTGCGAACTGGCACCCAAGCGTGAACCATAGCCACGGCCGTCGGTCCATCCCGTTGCGGCAGGCCAAAACCGGCAGGATAAGCGCTGCCGCCGCCTGGAAAGCCGCCATGATCGCGAGCAGGCTGCCGCTCGCGGAAGCGCCCCAGCCAAGCTGCTGGTAGTGCGGAGCGAGCCAGACCACCACGGAAGTATAGCCGCCATTGACCAGACCGAAGAATACCATGAGCAGCCAGGCTCGAGGCTTCGCGAGCAAATTTCGGACGAGGTTGCCTTCCTGATTCCGGGGGGCGTCACTGGGAAGCGCGATCCAGGCAACAGCGACGGCGACAAAGCCGAGCGCGGCCAGCGAAGCCAGTCCGATGCGCCAGCTGCCGGTCAAATCCGCGATGACAGGAGAAGCCTGCGCTCCCAAGGCGCCGCCGCCCAGCAGCATCGCCGAGTAGAGCCCGGCGATCGGGCCCGCCTGATCCGGAAACTGCCGTTTGATGATGCCGGGGAAGACAGCCTGAACGACAGCGACACCTGCCCCGATCACCGCAGCCGTTGCGATCATCATCCAGCCGCTGGAAACGAAGAGACGCAATATCGTCCCGAGGCTGATGGTGGCGAGCGCAGACAGGATCACCGGGCGTGTGCCGGCGATCCGCTGCAGACCAGGGCCAAGGAAAGCAACGCAACCCATCAGTACCATCGGCACGAATGTCAGCATTGCCAGCCCATAGGATCCGAGGCCGGTACCGGCGTGAATACTCTCGGCTAAAGGCCCGATACTTGCAATAAACGGGCGAAGATTGAGACCGACGGCCGCCACGGCGACCAAAAAGACCCAACGCAACCCGCCCTGGTTCTGCATATGATTTCCTGTCGTCGAATTGTTGCCCGAACGGGAAATCCCGTACGAAGCCGTGTTTTGCGGGCGGCCGGAAGGATCGCCCGATATTCGAGGCTGAGTGCCCGCTTAGGCTATCCGCGCATAGTGCTCGAAACCCACCGCCTTCAAGGCCGGCGTCTGGTGGACGTAGCCGGGCGGACGGATCGGACTGCGCAATTCCCGCGCTCCAAGGGTTCGGCTGCGACGTTGATCGGGGTGCACGATCGGCACGGCAGACAACAGTTGCTGGGTATAGGGATGAGCCGGCGAACCCAGCACGGCGTCGCGTGGTCCGATCTCGATGATTTCTCCGAGATACATGACCGCGATGCGGTCACTGACGCGCTCGACCACGGCCATATCGTGCGAAATGAACAGGACGGAAATCTCGAACTCCTCCTGGATCTCCGCGAGCAGATCAAGGATCTGCCCCTGGATTGAGACGTCGAGCGCCGAAACCGGCTCGTCGGCGATGATCACCTTGGGATTGAGCGCCAGAGCGCGGGCAATGCAGATGCGTTGCCGCTGGCCGCCGGAGAACTGATGCGGATAAAGGCTCGCCTGTGCCCGGGTGAGCCCGACACGTTCGAGCAGGCTATAGACCCTGTCCCGGATCTGCGACGGGCTGCCGACGCGATGGATGCGCAGCGGCTCGGCCACGATCTGCTCCACCGACATGCGGGGGTTGAGCGACGCGTAGGGATCCTGGAACACCATCTGGATGCGCTTGCGCATCTCGATCATTTCGGATGCGTTGACGCCCTCAAGGTTACGGCCCTGAAGCAAGACTTCGCCGCCATTCGGTCGAATGAGCCGCATGATGCTCTTGCCGGTCGTCGATTTGCCACAGCCACTCTCGCCCACCAGCGACAGCGTCTCCTTCTCGCGCAGATCGAAGGACACGCCCTCGACCGCATGGACATTTGCAACGACGCGCTCGAACATGCCTTGGCGCACGGCAAAACGCGTGACGAGGTTGCGGACACTGAGCACGACATTCGGATCGGCCTTATCCTGCCTTGCCTGCGTGCAGGGAACGTGTTTCGTTTGGGGTAAGCCCTCCTGTCGGGACTGGAGCTTTGGCGCGGCATCGAGCAGACGGCGGGTGTATTCGTGCTTCGGCGCATTGAAGATCTGATGGATTTCGCCGCTCTCGACCACCTCGCCCCGCAACATGACGACCACCTTGTCGGCGATCTCGGCCACGACGCCCATGTCATGGGTGATCAGCAGGATGGCCATGCCGGTCTCGCGTTGAATGACCTTCAGCAGCTCGAGAATCTCGGCCTGCACCGTGACGTCCAACGCCGTTGTCGGCTCGTCCGCGATCAACAGGTCCGGCTTGCAGAGGATGGCCATGGCGATCATGACTCTCTGGCGCATTCCGCCCGACAGTTCGTGCGGATACTGTTTCAGTCGGCGTTCCGGCTCGGGGATACGCACCTGCTGCAAGGCATTCAGCGCTATCCCGTCGGCCTCCGCCCGACCGATCTTGCGATGCTTGACGACGACCTCGCACAATTGCTGGCCGATGGTCAGCACCGGATTGAGCGAGGTCATCGGCTCCTGGAAGATCATCGCGATCCGGTCGCCCCTCAAGCCCTGCATGCGGGTCTCGTCGAGGGTGAGGAGATCGGTCGAACCGCCCGTTTTCTCGCTGAGAACCGCGCGTCCGCCGACGATTTCCGCACCCATGTACTCGACCAGCCGCATGATTGACTTGGCCGTGACCGATTTTCCCGATCCGGACTCACCGACGATCGCGACGACCTCGCCGCGGCCGATGGCGAGATCGATGCCCTTGACGGCAAGCGCGCCGTCGGGCGTTCCGCGGAACTTCACCGCGAGATCGGAAATCCTGAGCAGGTCTTCAGTCACGTTCGCCTCCAGATCGACGCTTTATTTGCAGGTCAGCACGCAGCGTAGGCGCGGATTTCCACCGCGCAGTCGCGACGCGCTGCATGTCCGGTCACGACGGAAAGTGCCGGAACGCCTTCCGGATCGATCCACTCGTTCCAAAGTTCGCAAAAAGCCGGGTACTCGCTGATGTCGAACAACCAGACCTGCACCATCAGGATCTGCTTACGCGACGAGCCGACGCTTCGGAAATACTCTTCGATGGCGTTGAGGATCTGCAGCGACTGATCCCTGAGGTCGCCGGTCTTGTCCGGTGCGGTGAGGCATACGGAGGCGAGCGTGTCCGACGCCTTGCCGAGGCAGATGCGTGGCTGATGGCCCGCGCCATCCTTCTTGCCGAGTTCTCTGAGTTCCATGGGGTTCTCCTTCGCAAGCATCAGGCGCGATAGGCGATGACGACCGCCTCGACGAGAACGTCCGAACGGTAAAGCTCGCCGCTGACGCAGGTGCGTGCCGGTGGGTGAGCGGGATCGGCCCATTCGTTCCAGACGGAGTTCATGGCGCCGAAGTAGCGCATGTCCTTCAGCCAGATGTGCACGACGAAGATCGACTTGTGGTTCGATCCGGCCGCTTCCAACAGCCGATCGACGCTGCGCAGGACTTCGCGCGTCTGCTCCTTGATGTCACCGCTGGTGTCGGTGGCATGCACGCCCGACAGGAAGACCATGTCGTTGTGAACGACGGCCATGCTTTTGAGCGCGCCGTCCGCCATCGAGGTTTCGATACGTTCAACCAATGGAATAATCCTTCTTTTCTTAGTGTTCCGAACCGTCAAGCGCGGTTCAGGCGGGGATCGAGATGGGTTCTGAGCACATCACCTAAGAGGTTGATGGCGAGAACGGTGACGAAGATGCAGAGCCCCGGAAACAGAGCCATCCACCAGGAGGTGCTGATGTAGGCTCGCGCATCCGACAGCATGCCGCCCCAGGTCGGGGTCGACGCCGGCACACCGAGGCCGAGGAAGCTGAGGCTCGATTCCGCGATAATCGCGGTGGCCATGGCAAAGGTCGCGACGATCAAGGCCGACTGGATTAGGTTGGGCAGGATATGGGTGCGCAGGATGCGACTGTCGCTGGCGCCGAGCGATCGCGCGGCGGAGACGAATTCCCGTTCGCGCAGAGTTAGTGCTTCTGCGCGGGCAAGGCGGCAATAGGGGATCCAGCGTTGCGACGCGAGCGCAACGATGAGAATGCCAAGGCCCTGGCCGAGAAAGGCGACGATCGAGATCGCAAGCAGCAGCGGCGGAAATGCCCAGACGACTTCCAGAAATTTCTGGATGAGCGAGTCCACCCGTCCGCCGTAATAGCCGGAGACGACACCGAGCGTTACGCCGACGACGCCCGAGAAGAGAACCACGGCAACGGCAATCAGCAACGAGACGCGCGAGCCATAAATGATGCGGCTCATCATGTCGCGTCCAACATGATCGGTGCCCAGGAAATGGGGACCGGTCAGTTGCGGCGGCGTCATCGCGAGCATCAGGTCCTGGCGGTTCGGGTCGAACGGCGCAAGCAGTGGCGCGAAGGCAGCAGCCAGCAAAAGGAGGGCGATGATGACCAGGCTGAAGGCGCCTTTTGGCGATTTCAACGCCTGCAGGAGCTGTCGAGTTTTAGAGGAGCGAGCCATCCTAGTCACCCCAGACGGATGCGCGGATCGACGACGGTGTAGATCATGTCGATCGCGAGGTTGATGATAACGAACAGCGTCGTGTAGACGAGCACCAGGCCGGTGATCAGCGGGAAGTCGCGGAACGAGATCCCCTGCAGCAGCAGGTAGCCGATGCCGGGCCAGGCAAAGACGGTTTCCACGATGATGGCGCCGCTGATCAGCGTGCCGAATTCGAGGCCGATGATGGTGATGACGGCGATAAGTGCATTGCGGAAGGCATGACGCCAGAGGACGACGCGTCCGCTCATGCCCTTGGCGCGGGCCGTCATCACATAGTCTTCCTGCAGGTTCTCCAGCACCGAGGCGCGGGTGATCTGCATGATGATGCCGGTCATGTTGGTGCCGAGCACGATGACCGGGAGGGTCAGGTGGCGAAGCGCGTCCCAGAGCGCGTCCCAGCGGCCGGCGATGATGGCGTCGATCGTCAAGAATCCAGTGACCCGTTCGACGTTCAGGCCCCAGGTCTCGCGGCCGCCTGATGGCAGCAGGTTGAAGGTTCCTGCGAAAAGCAGGATCAACAGGATGCCAAGCCAGAAGTTCGGCAGGCTAATGCCGAAGAATCCGCCGATCGAGCCGACCGTGTCGACGAGCGAGTTGGGTCGGCTGGCCGCCCAGACACCGAGCGGGAGACCGATGGCGACCGCAACCATTGTCGAATAAATGGCGAGTTCCAGGCTTGCCGGCAGGCGTGCCAGGATCAGGTCCATAACCGGTTCGCGGTAGCGGAAGGATTGTCCGAAGTCTCCCATGACAGCGTTCTTCACGAAGGTCAGGTATTGCACGTAGATCGGCTGATCGAGACCCCAGGCCGAGCGGATCGCCAGCCTAACCTCCTCGGTCGCCTCGTCGCTTACCAGCATGTCGACCGGATCGCCGGGCGCGAGCTGGACCAATGCGAAAATCAGAAGCGAGACCATGAACAGCACCGGAACGGTGCCGGCCACGCGTCTCAGCGTGTAGCCAAGCATGGGAAACCCTTGGAACTCTTGAGGGAATGGGCGCCGGGGCGATGCTGCGAGCGTCCCCGGCGTGAAGGGATGGCGGCGGCTATCGCAGGTGGATTTCCCAGCCGTTGACCCGATCAGCCTTGCTCGGCTTGTAGTCGACGCCCTTGGCGACACCCCAGGCGAGCTTGTGCAGCCACAGGAAGCAGGCCGGCGCGTCCTCGGTGATGGCCGCCATGGCCTTGGAGAGCATAGCCACGCGCTTGGTCGGATCGAACTCCTGGCGCTCGGCCTGGAGGAGAGCATCGACCTCGGCGTTGGAGTACTTCAACCGCGGCGAGGCGTCGGTCTCGAAATACTGCGCGAGTGCCGGCGACGGATCGAGCATGTTGCCTCGGCCCATGTAGTAGAATGGCGTTTCGCCGCGCTGGACATTGGTCCAAAGCGTTGCCCATTCGGGTGTCTGCAGCGTTGCCTTGAAGCCCACCTGTTCGAGCATCGGAACGATCGCTTCGGTGATTTGGCGATCGGCGGTGTAGCGTCCGACCGGCGTGTAGAGATCAATGGCGGCGCCGACCGCACCGGCCTCCTCGAGCAGCTTTTTTGCCTTTTCCGGGTCGAAGTTCATCGGCGACGCGTAATCAGGATCGAAGCCGAGCTGGCCATCGCCGACCGGACTGTTCAGCAGCGTCACCTGGTTGCCGAGGATGGCGCGAGCGATGCCCTCGCGGTTGATCGCGTGGCAAACCGCCTGGCGCACCTTCGGATTGTCCCAGGGGGCGGTCTTCGGGCTCATCGCGATGAACATCGCTTCGGCGGAATCGACCATCTCGGCGGTCGCGTTCGGCAGTTGCTGTACACGGCTGACGAGTTGCGGCGGGATGCCCTGGGCGATCTGCACTTCGCCGTTTGCGAGTGCGGTCACGCGCTGCTCGGGCTCGACCATCATGCGGTAGATGATGCGCTTCGGATTGGTTGGCTGGATCATCGGGTGGCCATCCACCCGTTCGATGACAATGTGGCTGCCGATGCCGACCTCGACGAGCTTGTAGGGGCCTGCGCCAACAGGATGCTCGCGGTCGGCCGCCTTGGCGCCGTACTGGTCGTAGATCTTTTTGGATGTGATCTGCATCGTCGCCAGATAGTTCGGCAGCGTCGCCATCTTCTGGGTCGTCTTGATGCGCAGGCGGCGTTCGTCAAGCGCCTCGGCCGAAGCGATGTACTGGACGGACGCTTGCGACATGCTCTCAGGATCGTTGCGCGACCGTTCGATCGAATGGATCACGTCCGCAGCCACCACTGGATCGCCGTTGTGGCGCTTCCAATCGGAGCGCAGCGTCAGGATCCAGTTGAGATCGTCCTCGGGCTCCAGGCTCTCGGCGAGGAACGGAACGAACTTTCCAGCCTTGAAATCCCAGGTCGTGAGGCAGCCATAAACCTGGCACCAGATCGAGCCGATGAGGACCACTGAGTCCGCGTATGGATTGTTGCCGGTAATTCCCTCGGTGATCGCAACGGTGATCTGATCCGCCTGTTGCGCCTGCACCTGTTGCGCCACTCCTCCGGCCATGACGGCAGCTGCGCCGCTCAACAGCAGGATTCTCTTGATTGCCTTGAACACAGTCCCCTCCCGTTCTCCGCCCCCTTAGCGATCGGCGGTCTTCATTTTTTGCTTCCTGCCATGCAAAAAGCGTCTCCTCTATTTCAGTAAGTATGCTATTACTTACTTGGTTGTCAATTGTCTCGATGGCCATTTGCGATAGAAAGATCCTGCCGCGGTTGGCACGACAAAAGGTGGATGCAGAATGCGTGACGCAGACAACAGTGATCACCAGCCCGGCGAAACAGGTGGCCCCCGCTCGCGGAATGCGCAGGCGACGCGCAAATCCATCCTCGATGCGGGGATTGCGGAGTTTTGTGAGCATGGACTGAGTGGTGCGAGCACGGCGCGTATCGTCGAGCGCGCCGGGTGCAACATCCGGATGCTCTACCATTACTTCCAGAGCAAGGAGCTGCTCTACAAGGCCGCGCTGCAGGAGGTTTACAACGACCTGCGCAGCCAGGAAGCCGGGCTGAACATATTGGACCGTCCGCCGGTCGAAGCGATCGAGGCGCTCACCGCCTTTACCTACGACTACATGGCGGCGACGCCAACATTCATCAAAATGGTGCTGGCGGAAAACCTGCTGCAGGGAGAGTTTATCCGGGCGATCGAGAGCATCCCGCGGTCCTCGAGGCCCTTGATCGAGACCATCCAGACGCTTCTAGATCGCGGCGAAGCCGCCGGCGTGATCCAGCCGGGCATCAATGCCATGCAGCTCTACATTTCGATTGTGGCGCTGAGCTTCATTCACATCTCCAGTCGCTACACGCTTTCCGTCACCTTCGGAGTCGACCTTTCATCCGAGGCGATCGTTACCGAACGAAGACAGCATGTCGTCGACCTCATCGGAACCTATGTGAAGGCGCAGCCGGATCGACCGTCAAACTGAGACGAATCGGCTCAAGGAGCGCTCATCAAATCTTTCGTTCGGTACCTGTGACGATAAACCAGGCCGCGACCAGCACTGAGGCGGCGATCGAGCCCCAGGTGGTGGCCACGTAGAGTTCGCCGAAGGAGATGGAGTGCACGAATTGCGTGAGCCCGATGCCTGCTAGCAGGTAGACCCTCAACAGGACGGCGGCGAAGGTCAGGGCGTAATTGCGTATCACCGGATGCGGTGATCGCGAAAGCGGCGTTGTCGCGCGGCGCGGTAGGACTGCCAGCCCAAGAGAAGCCAGCAGACGACAAGCAGACCGAAGCCCACCTGGGCATGAACGCCGGCCGCCCTCATCACTGTTGCCGAGATGGCGGCACAACTCCCGGCGAGGACGCAAAGCAGATACAGCCTGCCCAGGTGGCGATGGGCCTTCGGCCAGCGGTTGCGTATCGCCAGCAGGAACTGAAACGGGCCAACCAGGGCGACGCCGCTCGGCAGGGCAGGAAGGCCGACCAGTCGCGGTTTCAGGCGGCCTTCGCGGCGTTTCTCGAAGAGCGCCGGGACCTGTTCGATCGGGCCTCTTGATGGCTGCCGTCGCCACCCAGCTCTTTGTCTTCTCCGGCTGAAGAAGCGTGTTGAAGAACAGAAGACGAAGAGCGAGTAGAACGGCCTGCAGGCGGCCGGCACGAAGGGGCGGCCGCCGGCACCTAAATCCGATCACCGGGCGGGCGGCCGCAACAGAGCGATCGTTTTCAGCGCAGTGATGATGGCGAGCGGGAACTGGGCGATCCCCGTCAATTCAAAGAGCAAATTATCCGGCAACCGGTACACGGGCTCGGGAAACAGGGACCGTGCTGCTTCTGTTCCGAAGCCGAAATAGGCGGCGTTCTTGACCACATGGTTCCAGCCTCCCTCGTAGATGCCGATCATTGCGACCGGAAAGGCGAGCACGACAAGGGCGGCCAGCCAGGTCGCGACACGTCCAGCTGTGGTCCCGCTCCTCGACCGGCCAACGAACAGGGCGGCCACAATGACTATTGCCGCCGGCACGGCCAACTGGACGATATGGAGACGCCACGGTGTTTCATAGATGTAGGCGCCATAGGCGTGATGCAGGCTCGTCAGGGTGAGCAGGAAAAGCGCGCAGGCACCCGCTTTTCGAAATGGGGAAGAGAGAGGGGACGTTGCAGAAAGCGCAACCATGGCTGTTCCTCGATGTTGACTAGACGACATTCGGCTAGCACGATCCGGAACACGGTGTTCGGAAGTTGCGAAACAGAAGGGCGCCTCGTGTACCGAATGGGACTGCAACGCGCGCTCGTTCGGAAAAAGGAGAACAAACTTGCCGATCGATCGACGCGTGGCCCGAACGCGCACGGCGCTCTATGAAGCACTTCTCGCCTTGATACGCCGCAAGCACTACGAACTGATCACCGTCGAAGACATCCTGACCGAGGCGAATATCGGGCGGTCGACGTTCTATGCGCACTTCACGTCGAAAGACGACCTTCTGAAACGCAGTCTGGAGCGTCTGCGCGATCTGCTGGTGACTGCAAAAGACAAGACGATCTCATCGCCACGCGAGCGGGAGCGAGAAGAGGCGTGGGATCCCAGCCGCGCCTTGTTCGAGCATGTCGCCGAACACGCGGACATCCAGGTCGCACTTGCCGGCGGACGCGGAGGCGGCATCGTTCGCGATGCGGTTGACGAGGTGCTTGCGGAGGTCCTTCGCCAGTCGCTCCCCGCAACGATGCATGCCGCTCTTCCGCGTGACCTCGTGATCCGTCACATGGTCTCCACGTTCAACGCCGTTCTGCGCTGGTGGCTGGAGGAGCGACCGGAAATGCCTCCCCGGGAAGTCGACGCAGCGTTCCGAAAACTTGTACTTGATGGTCTGCCGCCGGAGACATGCCGGCCCTTCATCATGACGTCGTGACCGACAGCCTGCGCGGCAACCGAGCTTTGCTCCGCCGCGAACACGAAGGATTCGCTGCGAGAAGATCGTGCGCCTAGTTGGCGCACAGCATTCGGGCGTCGAAAGCGCTTTGCTCTTTGTTGAAGCGCACTGCGATGGCCTTCTTCAAACCAACCGGGTGCACTTGAAGCACGCCGTCGGCCTGGCCGGTTTCGGCAGGCGTCTCGATCTGCCGATAATTCACGAGGCCGGGCACGAGATCTACCTGCTCGACATAGCCCGGTACTTCGAAGCTATAGACGATGTCCGTCGAGACGAGTTCGAGGTTCACCACCGCGCCGGCGGGAAGCGTGAACCGAGCGCCAACGGCGCATTGGACGAAGGGATCATCTTCGAGACGTTGGCCTGGCTTGCGGTATTCGAGCGTGAGCGCGCCCTTATCCGCCCTCAATAGGATCGTGAGATCATCGTCTGGCGACGCGGCCTCCTCTGCTGTTGCCATACCCGACGATACGAAGGCCATGGTAAGAAAGAAGATGATCCTTGACGCCCAAGTCATTGTTCGGTCTCTCCTTTAGGTCGACAGTCGATAGACCGCCGATGGTCCAGTTCGACCCAAAGGTGATAGCTTTGCCAGGCTCAACCGGGAAAGCGGTTCGCTGTCACTTCTGCCACTTAGCCGGTCGACTGCCCGCCCGACGCCTGAACGACGGTGACGGCGATCATGTGGAAGACGTCGTCGGCGTTGCAGCCGCGCGAGAGATCGTTGGCAGGCTTCGCAAGCCCCTGCAGGATCGGGCCGATGGCGGTGGCGCCGCCGATGCGCTGGGCGATCTTGTAGCCGATGTTTGCCGCGTCGAGGTTGGGGAAGACAAAGACATTGGCCTCGCCATGCAGCGCCGATTGCGGCGCCTTTGCCGCGCTGACGGCCTCGACAAAAGCGGTGTCGAATTGCAATTCCCCGTCGATCACCAATCCCGGCGCTGAGGTATGGGCCAGGCGCGTCGCCTCCACCACCTTCGAAACGCGCTCATGCGCGGCACTGCCGGCCGTCGAGAACGAGAGCATCGCCACCTTCGCCGGTTTGCCGGAGAGCGCCTCGTAGGAGCGTGCCGAGGTCACGGCGATATCGGCAAGGCCGGTGGCGTCAGGATCCACAACCAACCCGCAATCGGCGAAAACGAAGGCGCCCTTCTTTTCGTGGTGCGGCGCGCAGAGCATCATCAGGAAGAAGCTCGACACCAGTCCGACATCCGGTGCCCGGCCGATGGTCTGGAGTGCGGCGCGCACGGTATCGGCGGTGGTGGCGACAGCGCCCCCGACCGTTCCGTCTGCCTGATCCTCGCGGACCATCATGGCCGCAAAGACAAGAGGCGAGCGTACGGCTGCTGCCGCGGCCGCTTCGTCGACACCCTTGCTACGACGGAGTTCGTGGTAGGCTACGGCAAGGTGCTCAGTCAGCGCAGACGAAGTTGGATCCTCGATGCGGATTTCGTCTGGTCCGCCGGCGGCGTGCAACTGCTCCGCGACGATTTTCCTGTCGCCGACGAGCGTGATCTTGGCGATACCGGCGCGCACGGCGCGCAAGGCGCCTTCGACGATGCGTGGGTCTTCGCCCTCGGCGAGCACGATATGGCGCGGGGCGGCTTTAGCGGCCTCGATAATGCGATCGAGCGGTTTCATCAGGCGTGCCCCAGATAGTGAATGCCGACGAGGATGAAGAGAGCGATGAAGACGGTTTCGGCGACGATCAGCGCGACGGCGTCGCCACCGACATCGAGCACGCGGCGAAGCGACGTGCGCATGCCGACGGCGACGATGCCGGCAAGCAGCGCCCAGCGCGACGTTTCCATGCCGGCCTTGGCCACCAGTTCCGGCACGAAACCGAAGGAATTCAGCGCTGCAAAGATCAGGAAGGCGACGACGAAGCCGGGCAAGAGCGGCGGGCGCTTACCGGTCTCGCCCTCAGGCTGCGGTACTTTGCGCAGTGACAGCGAAAAGATGAGCACGACCGGCGCCAGCATGGCGACGCGGATCAGCTTGACGAGCGTTGCCGTTTCGCCCGCCTCCGGCGAGACCGAGAAGCCTGCGCCGACGACCTGCGCGACGTCATGGATGGTGCCACCGAAGAAGATGCCCGTGGCGCGCGCGTCGAGCCCCATGGTCTGGGCGAGGATCGGATAGGCAATCATCGCAAGTGTCGAGAGCACCGTGACCGAAAGCACGGTGAAGATCAGGTTGCGCTCGGAAAATTCGTTCTTGGGAAGAACGGCTGCGATCGCCATCGCTGCAGACGCTCCGCAGATTGCGACCGAACCGCTGGTGATAAGCGCCAGCCGCCAGCCACGCCCGAGAAGCTTTGCGGCAAGCAGGCCGAAGCCGATGGTCGCGGCGATGGCTGAGATGAGGAGCAGGATCGTGCTTGCGCCAAGCCCGATGAGGAGGTCGACGCTGATGCGCATGCCGAGCAGCGCCACACCGATGCGCAGCACCTTCTTGGCACAGAAATCGATGCCGGCGACGCAACGCCCTTCCTCGGACAGAAAGTGAAAGGCGATGCCGAGCAGGAGCGCCATGAGCATGGCCGGCGCGCCGTAGTGGTCGGAAAGGAATTGGGCAGCGACGGCCACCGCCGCGGTAACGGCAAAGCCAGGCCAGTAGGCCGCAAAGCCGGAGGGCACGCTTCGGAAGCGTTCGTGGACGGAGGCGACGAAGGTCATGGTTCTGTTCCGGTCATCTGCGGGAGGCTTCGCCCCGCCCGGGTACCGGGCGGGGCTTGACGTAATCGAGGATCAGGCCCGCTTCTGGGGACGCATGTCGGCGCGATCGATACCGGCAACGGGCACCGGCTTCTTCATCGCGTCTCGGCGGAAGGGTTCGCCGAGCTCCTGGTTGAGGATGACTTCGATGAAGGTTGTCACGCCCTTCTTCTGGTCGGCGATCGCAGTGGACAGGGCTTCGGTGAGAGCTGCGGTCGTGTTGACCGCCACGCCCTTCAGGCCGCAGCCTTCCGCCACCTTGGCGTAGGAGAGGTTGGGGTTGAGCTCCGTGCCGACGAAGTTGTTGGCGTACCAGAGCGTCGTGTTGCGCTTTTCGGCACCCCATTGGTAGTTGCGGAAGATCACCATCGTGATCGCCGGCCATCCCTCGCGGCCGATCGAGCCCATCTCGTTCATCGAGATGCCGAAGGCACCGTCACCGGCAAAACCGACCACTGGCACATCAGGGCAACCGATCTTGGCGCCGACGATCGACGGGAAGCCGTAGCCGCAGGGGCCAAACATTCCCGGTGCCAGATATTTGCGGCCCGCTTCGAAGGTCGGATAGGCATTGCCGATCGCGCAGTTGTTGCCGATGTCGGTGGAGATGATCGCTTCCTTCGGCAGGGCCGCCTGGATCGCACGCCAGGCCTGGCGCGGTGACATGCGGTTCGGCTCGCGCGAGCGTGCGCTTTCGTTCCATTCCGTGCCCGGATCATCGTCCTCGTGATCCATCGAGGAGAGTTGCTGCTGCCAGGCCGAGCGGGTCTGGTGGATCGCGGCCTTGCGCTCCTCGCGGCCGGCATCGCCGGCAGACGGCGAGAGCAGCTCCAGGATCTGGCGGGCGACCTGCTTGGCATCGCCGCAGATGCCGACCGACACCTTCTTGGTCAGCCCGATCCGGTCGGCGTTGATGTCGACCTGGATGATCGAGGCGTTCTTCGGCCAGTAGTCGATGCCGTAGCCCGGAAGCGTCGAGAACGGATTGAGCCTCGTGCCGAGCGCCAAGACAACATCGGCCTTGGAGATCAGCTCCATCGCAGCCTTCGAACCGTTGTAGCCGAGGGGGCCGACCGACAGGCGATGGCTCCCCGGGAAGGCGTCATTGTGTTGGTAGCCGCAGCAGACTGGCGCGTCGAGACGCTCGGCGAGTTTCATGGAATCGGAGATGGCGTTGCCGATGACGACGCCGGCGCCGTTGAGAATGACCGGGAATTTTGCCTCGGACAAAAGCTTGGCCGCTTCGGCAATCGCCTGCGGGCCACCAGCCGGGCGCTCGAAGCGAACGATCGCCGGCAGGTCGACGTCGATCACCTGGGTCCAGTAGTCGCGTGGGATGTTGATCTGTGCTGGGGCACAGCCGCGCCAGGCCTTTTCGATCACCCGGTTGAGGACTTCAGGGATACGCGAGGGATCGCGTACTTCTTCCTGGTAGCAGACCATCTCCTCGAACATCGCCATCTGGTCGACTTCCTGGAAACCGCCCTGCCCGATCGTCTTGTTGGCCGCCTGCGGCGTGACCATCAGAAGCGGCGTGTGGTTCCAGTAGGCGGTCTTGATCGCGGTGATGAAGCCGGTGACGCCGGGGCCGTTCTGGCCGATCGCAACCGACATCGTGCCCGTGGCGCGGCTGAAGCCGTCGGCCATCATGCCGGCGTTGGTCTCATGGGCGCAGTCCCAGAATTTAATGCCGGCCTTCGGGAACAGGTCCGACACCGGCATCATGGCCGAGCCGATGATGCCGAAGGCATGTTCGAGGCCATGCATCTGAAGAACTTTGACGAAGGCTTCCTCGGTGGTCATTTTCATGGGGTGGTTCCTTTCCTGGTATTATTTCAGAGAGTTAGAGGATCTCGTCACGGAGGTAGTACCAACGGTACATTCCCCATTGGCCGAGCCGTCGGAACGGCGTCAGAAGCCCGTGGCCCGGCAGAGGCGAAGTGAAGATGGGAAGGTCGAGGCCGCCGCCTTTGCCGGCGACCATCTGGGCCATGCGACGGCCGGCCTGGGCGGAATACATCACGCCGTTGCCGCCATAGCCCATGGCGTAGAACAGCCTCTGGCTCCGGTCCGGCTGGAAGATGCGCGGCATCATGTCGTGGCTGACATCCACCCACCCCCACCAGGAGTAGTCGATGTCGATGCCGCGGAGTGCCGGGAACTTGCGGTAGAGACCGGCAAGCAGAAGCTCGAGATGCTTCGGATTGCTCGCGTCGCGTCCGGTGATGGCGCTGCGGCTGCCGATCTGCACCCGGCCATCCGGCAGCATGCGATAGTAGTGACGCAGCGTCCGCGTATCAGTGAGCGGGATGCGCGCCTTGAAGTTCAGCGCCTTCTGCTCGCTTTCCGTCAGCGGCCGAGTGACGATCGAGTTCGACAGGATAGGCATCAGTCGGTGGCGGGTGAGCGCGTTCATGCCGGGTGACGTGTAGCCGGCCGTCGCAATGCAGACGGCACGCGCCCGCACCGTTCCGCCAGGCGTCGTTAGGTAATGCATGCCGCCCTTGGCGGTGCAATCAAGCACCGGGCTCGACGTATGCACCTTTGCCCCCAGCTTGCGGGCAAGCCTGAGGTAGCCGAAGGCGAGCTTGGCGGCATGGATGCCCATGCCATCGGGCTCATACATCGCCCCGCGGGCTTCCTCGTCGCGAACGAAATCGCGGTGGATCTCGTCACGCGAGACCATGCGGGCGCGATAGCCGAAGGTATCGTTGAGAACGCGAACCTCGCTTTGCAGCGCTGGCAGCATCTTGTCGCGGTGGGCGATATAGAGATGGCCGCCATCCTGCGGATCGCAGTCGATTTCGGGCTCGCGGACGAGAGAGCGAAAGAGGTCGAAACCCTCGGAAATCTCCGCATGCATCTTGCGGGCAACGTCCACGCCCCAGCGGGCGATCCATTGCGAGCGCTTCAGGCGGCCGGCGGAAATCTGTGCCTGCCCGCCGTTGCGGGTGCTGCAGCCCCAGGCGACGCCATTGGCCTCCAGAACCGCTGCCTTGATGCCGTGCTCGCGCGCCAGATGAATGGCGCAGGAGAGACCGGTATAGCCGGACCCGATGATCGCAACATCGACATCGATATCGCCCGTGATCGGACCGTCGTCCTCCGGTTCGGGACCGGCGGTGCCGATCCAGTAGGTCGGCGCATAGTCCTTGCCCGTGCCGGGGCTGCGGGCATGGTTGGGGTCATAGGCCGGGTCAAACGGCTCTCTTTCAGGCTTCAAGGGTGTGGCGCGCAGTTGCATGGCTCTAGCTCCAGGCCATCAGTAGCGGGGTTGCAGGACCGGGCGGTTCTTGCGGAACGCCTGCTTGCGCACGATCTTGCCGTTGCGGAAGGTGAAGAGGTCGCAGCCTTCTGCCTCGATGCGGCTGCCGTCGGCAGCGGTGCCGGAGAAGGTCCACTCGGACACGCCGCGATCGCCTTCGACGAAGTGGCTGTGGTTGCCCCATTCGGCGTCCGGCATCGATTTCCAGACGCCGCTGAAGGCATCTGCGATCGGACCGGTACCGACGAAACGGTTGCCGTAGACCTCCGGGCCGCCGACGGCGTTGAATACGCAATCTTCGGCGAAGAAGTGCATGACCCCGTCGATGTCATGCCGGTTGAAGGCATCGAACAAGGTTTTGAGATCGGTTGCCGTCAGTGTCATGGTCCTGTCCTTTGTCTTGGTCGTAGGGCATGGCTTCGCCGGAGACGGGAAAGGCCGTCTTCAAAAGGCCGCCAGGCCGTATTCAGTTGAAGTGTCGGAGGTAGCCGCCGGTTAGAGGCGGCCCTTCCAGGGGATCAGCGCCTTTTCGAGGTAGCGGATCAGAAGATCGAAGGCGAAGGCGAAGATGCCGATGATGAAGATGCCCATGATCACCGTGTCGCTTTCGAGGTTTTCGGCGGCATTCAAAACCATGAAGCCGAGGCCTCGGTTGGCCGCCACCATTTCCGCCGCCACCAGGGTGGTCCAGCCGACGCCGATGCCGATGCGCATGCCGGTGAAGATCTCCGGCAAGGCGGCCTTCATGATCACCTGACTGATGACCTGCCCGCGGGTGGCGCCCATCGCATAGGCAGCGTGGATCTGTTCCGTCGAGACCGAACGCACCCCTGCCCTTGCGGCAATTGCCATTGGCGCAAAGATCGCCAGATAGATCAGGAAAACCTTCGGGAACTCACCGATGCCGAGCCAGATGATGACGAGCGGCAGGTAGGCGAGCGGCGGCAACGGCCGGTAGAATTCGATGATCGGATCGAACAGGCCGCGCACGAAGCGATTGACGCCCATGAGCACGCCAATCGGCACGGCGGTCAGCAGCGCCAGCAGGAAAGCGCCGAACACGCGGCCGATACTGGCAAGCGTGTGCTGCATCAGCGTCGAGTTCGAAACACCGTCGGTCATCGCCAGCATGAACTTGTCCCAGACCGCCAGCGGCGACGGCAGGAACAGCGGCTTGACCCAGCCGCCTTCGGTCACGAGGAACCAGAGAGCGACGATAACGACCGTCGTCGAAAAGCTGATGAGGCCGCTGCTGCCTTCACCAGGCGCGCCGAAGATCTTGCCGGCCTTTACGGGCTTGGCGCGTGTCACTCTGTCAAGCATGGGCCACCTCCGGGTTGCCGGACGCACGTTCGTCGCCATAAATGATGCCGAGCACTTCTTCGCGCATGCGGATGAATTCCGGGCTGGATTTGATCGCGCGCGCATTGCCCTCGGCGAGGAACCGCTTGTTGAAATTGAGCTCGTAGGTGTGGGTGATGCGGCCCGGGCGCGGCGACATGACGATCAGCCGCGAGCCGAGGAACAACGCTTCTTCCACACTGTGGGTGATGAAGAAGAACATCTTGTTGGTGAGCTGCCAGACCTTGAGCAGCAGCTCCTGGATGGTCTCGCGTGTCAGCGCGTCGAGTGCTGCCATCGGTTCGTCCATCAGGAGCATCGCGGGATCGCAGGTCAGCGCCCTTGCGATGCCAACACGTTGCTGCATGCCGCCTGAGAGGTGATAGATCATGTGGCGGTGGAAGTCCTGAAGGCCGACCAGAGCTAGGTTCTTAGTGGCAAGATCCCGCCGGGTCGCCTTGTCGACGCCGCGCAGCTTGAGGCCGAACTCGGTATTCTCGATGACGTTCAGCCACGGCAGAAGCGCGTGCTTCTGGAAGACAACGCCGCGCTCGGCGCCAGGTCCGTTGACCTGGTGGTTGCCAAGGGTGATGTCGCCTTCCGACGGGGCCATGAAGCCCGCCATCAGGTTGAGCAGCGTCGTCTTTCCGCAGCCCGATGCGCCCAGCGCAACGACGAAGTCTCCGCTGTTGATGGTAAGGTTGACGCCATTCAAGGCGATGATTGCCTGGTCCGAATAGAGGCCCGGGTAGGTCAGACTGATGTTTCTGACGCTCAATGTTTCCATGAGAAATGCCTCCCTGCACCTCGGTCACGGTCTATGGTGGTGCGCCGGCCGCTCCTCAACGGCCGGGCAATCGACAGATTAGCCTATTGTGCGGCCGCCTTGGCAAAGTCGGCGTTCACATAAGGCGCGTAGTCGTCGAGCGACTGGCTGATCTGCTTCTGCTCGACGAGGAACTTGGCGCTTTCGGTCAGTGCACGCGTGGCGCCGCCGCCGAGCCAGACCTCGGAGGCCTGCTCATCCGCATTCGGGAACGAAAGCAGGCGCAAGGCTTCGACGGTGCTCGGGCCATCGCCGCCGATCAGCTTGACGATGCCTTCCACTTGTGGCGACTCCTCCGTCCACGCCGCCTTGTTGGCGTTGTAGTCGGCATAAGCGTCCGCCAGAACCTTGGTGAAGGCTTCCATCAGCTTCGGATTCTCCGAGGCCCAGGCCTTGTCGACCACCAGCCCGTCGAAGGTCGGCACGCTAGCCGCGCCAATCACCTCGGAATCCGAGATCGTCTTGCCGGTCTTCTGGATTTCCGAGAGCGCCGGCGGCCAGACATAGGCGGCGTCGATATCGCCACGCTGCCAGGCGGCAACGATCTGCGGCGGCTTCAGGTTGAGGATTTCCACCTCGCGCGGATCGACGTTCCAGACCTTGTTCATACCGACCAGCAAGTGAAAATGCGACGTCGAGACGAAAGGCACGGCGACCTTCTTGCCCTTGAGATCGGCCGGCGTCTCGATGCCCGAGCCCTCGCGGGCGACCAGCGCTTCCGACTGGCCGATATTGTCGAGGATCCAGAAGAGCTGCAGTTCGACGCCGCGCGTCGCGGCAGCCGCAGTACCGGTCGAACCGAGAACGCCGATCGGCACGTCACCGGAGGCAAGCGCCGTAGTGATGTCGCCGGCCGAGCTGAACTGGCGCCAGTCGATCGAATAGCCGGCTTCCTTGGCGGCTGCATCGAAGCGGCCATCGGCGATCGCGGCCACGAACGGGCCAACGATCTGCTGATAGCCGACGACGAGTTTCGTTTCGGCGTAAGCGACGCCGGATGCGGCCAGGCTCGCGACAATGCTGGCGGCTGCGGCCAGTCGTCTGAAATGTCCATGTAGCATTTGTCTTCCTCCTCTTTGTTTATTCGCTGACCGTTTCTCCGGTCTTGCTGATGACGATAAGGCCGAGATCCGGCTTGCGTTATATCCAGTCTGGAAGTTGAATAGATCCAGTTTAACGCCGTCGGGGGAGCAGGCGTCGTGCAGATGAACGTTTCCGAAACCATTTTTTTCATCGATCGCGACAGTGGGATCGGCCTGCAGGCGCAGTTGCGCGAGACGGTCGTTTCGGCCGTGCTCGCCGGAAGGGTGCAGCCGCGCGCGCATCTGCCATCCAGCCGCAAGCTCGCCGACTATCTGCGAATATCGCGCATCACGGTGACACTCGCCTATCAGGAACTGATCAACCAGGGCTATGTCGAGGCGGTCAACCGCAGCTCCTATCGCATCTCCGGCAATCCGCCGGGCATGGATGTGGAAGGGGAGCGCCCATCCGCCGGCTCCAATCCGATCGACTGGAGCCGCAAGATCAAGATGAGCTTTGGCGTCGTGCGCCAGGTCGCCAAGCCGCTGGACTGGCGGCGCTATCCATTCCCCTTCCTCTATGGCCAGATGGACCCGACACTGTTCGATCTCAATGCCTGGCGCGACTGTGCCCGCCGGGCTCTGGCGCGAGAGGATTTCGTGCTGATGGCGAGCGACTTTGCCGCGGCCGACGATGTGCGGCTGGTCAACTACATCTGCTCGCGCACGCTGCCGCGCCGGGGCATCCACGCCACGCCGGACGAAATCCTCGTCACCGTCGGCGCGCAGAATGCGCTCTGGATCGTGACCCGTCTGATCCTGGAGAAGGGCTCCGCCGCCGTCTGCGAAAACCCCTGCCATCCCGATATCAGCGCCTCGCTGCTGTTGAGCGGCGCCGACGTCACCACCGTCGATGTCGATGTCGAGGGCCTGTCACCGGATGCCTTGCCGGAAAACGTCGATGCCGTCTTCGTGACCCCGAGCCACCACTCGCCGACCGGCGCGACTATGCCGGTGGATCGGCGTACGCAACTGCTGCAGGCTGCGGAAGAACGGGATTTCGTCATCGTCGAGGACGATTACGAGTTCGAGATCAGCTACCTCGCTCCGCCTTCCCCGGCGCTGAAGGCGCTCGATCCGTCAGGCCGGGTGCTCTACATCGGCAGCTTCTCGAAATCGCTTTTTCCCGGGCTTCGGCTCGGCTACCTCGTGGCGCCAGCCCCCTTCATTCGCGAGGCGCGTGCGCTTCGCTCGCTGATGTTGCGCCACCCGCCCGGACACCTTCAGCGCACCGCAGCCTATTTCCTGGCGCTCGGCCATTATGACGCCGTGCTCCACCGGATGCGGACCGAATATCACAAGCGCCACGTAATCATGGCCGAGTCACTGCGTAGGGCGAACCTGAAAGTCGCAGGCTCCTCGACCTTCGGCGGCACGTCCTTCTGGATGGAGGGACCGGAAGGGCTCGATGCCGACCGGCTGGTTAGCGAATTGCGGCAGGACGGCGTGCTGGTCGAATCCGGCTCGCCCTTCTTCCCCAGAAGCGACCAGCCCTGTCGCTACTTCCGGATGGGATATTCGTCCATTCCAAGCACAAGCATTGCCGAGGGCGTCGCCCGGGTTCGCGCCCGCATCGACAGTCTTTGCGGCGGCAGCGAGCAGGCCTCCGTGGCGAAGTGACAGGTTGACCGCTTGTGGCTTTCCCTATCGAGCTGGCCGTAGCGTACCTTGGGCTAAGGCGTCCTCTCCATTGCCCACAATGTTGCTCGCGCCTGTGCAGATCAATCGGTCATTTGGATTGTCGCCATAATCGTATTCAAGATTGTCGACAAAGACGTTGACAAATACTTTTGGCGTGCGATGGTGCCGCTTAGCAGCAACGAGCTAGGGAGGAGCAGGTTGATGCAAGGGCTCCAGAAGACCGCGTACTCGCACGACTTTTCGCAATGCCGCACGTACGAGCCCGCACGCCGGGCCGGCTCGCCTGACATCTCCTCATTCGATCGCCATTGCGGCGTCCAACCACCGACCTCGGGTTTCTGAACCGCCTCCATGAAGCGGCGCAGAGATATGCCCCTGTTCGAGTTGATGCTTGGCGTTGGCCATCGAATGACCGCCGATCGACAACGGGACTTGGTGCTTCAAGCATCGCCAGGAGGCTTTCGCTTGGGTGCATCGCCGTCCAGGAACGCCAGTTGATCAAGATTCCCGCATAGGCCGCCGAAGGTCTTTGCGGTGATCGACACGACCGAGAAGGTCATGCCGCGCAACAGCAGATCACGCCACTGGCCGCCCCTGTCGGGCGGCGAGATGGACGGCCTGTGAGCCGTCCTTGCCTCTTAAATAGAAGCTCCCCGTTCAAGGGGGCCGGTGACCTCAACAAAGGAGAACAGCAGAATGCTCAAGAAACTGATCCTCGCAGCCGCCATGTCGACGGCGCTTTCCGCGGCTGCTCACGCGGAGACGCTCAAATGGGGCTCTTCGCGCGATATCTACTCGCTCGACCCTTATTCCTATGGCGACAGCTACACGCTGTCTTTCCTCAATCACGTCTATGAAGGGCTCGTCCGCTTTGACGCCGACCTGAAGATCGAGCCGGCACTGGCGACCTCCTGGGAAACGGTATCGGACACGGTCTGGCGGTTCCATCTGCGCGAGGACGTCAAGTTCCACAATGGCGCTGATTTCACGGCCGATGACGTGATCGCCTCGCTGACGCGGGTCAGCGATCCGGCATCTCCGCTGCGGGGCAACCTACCGGCATACAAGTCGGCGAAGAAGGTCGACGACCGCACTGTCGATATCGAACTGACCGGCCCCTATCCGCTGCTCTTGAACGACCTGACGAACATCCACATTTTCGACGCCACGTGGCTCGCCGACAACAATTCGCTGAAGCCGACGGATGTCGGCAAGAAGATAGAAGGCTACGCTACCTACCACACCAACGGCACGGGTCCGTTCAAGCTCGAGAGCCGCACGCCCGACAGCAAGACCGTTCTGGTCAAGAACGGCGAGTGGTGGGACCCGGCGAAGTCCAACATCGATCGCATCGAGTTTACGCCGATTGTCTCAGCCGCGACACGCGTGGCGGCACTGTTGTCAGGCGAGATCGACTTCACTGAGAATGCGCCGGCGCAGGATCTTCCGCGCCTTGTCGCGCAGCCGGACCTGAAGGTGATGGAGCGCACCGACCTTCGCACCATCATGATGGGCTTCAACCGCAAACCGAAACTGGCCGACGGCGTCGACAACAAGTTCAACGACCTGCGTGTCCGCCAGGCCGTCGCCCATGCGCTCGACACAGAACTCATCCAGAAGCGGGTCATGCGCGGCAAGTCGAGGACAGCGGGTGCGATCGTTGCGCCGGAAATCCCGGGATATGTCGAAGCACTGGACAAGGTCGTGCCGTACGATCCCGAACGGTCGAAAAAGCTGCTCGCCGAGGCCGGCGCAAGCGATCTCCCCTTCACGCTCGTCTGCACGAACGAGGCCTATGTCAACGAAGAGGAGCTTTGCCAGAGCATCGTCAACATGCTGAGCCGCGCCGGCTTCAAGCCGCAACTCGACATCGGCCCGACGGCGGCACAGGCGCCCAAACGCACGGGCGGTCTGTCGGATGTCTACATCATCGGCTGGGCAAACGAGCCGATGCTCGACAGCTACTCGATCCTGCTTCAGATGATCGAGACGAGGAGCGACAAGGCGGGCGTCTTCAACTGGGGCGGCTGGAGCTATCCTGATATCGACAAGCTGATCATCCAGGCATCGACCGAAATGGATCGGACCAAGCGGCTCGATCTGCAGACCAAGGCACTGCAGATGGTCAAGGACGAGATCATCATGCTGCCGCTGCACCAACAGCCAATGGCTTGGGTGATGAGCAACAAGATCGATAAGGTCGCTCAGCTCGCCGACAACAAGCCGCGCCATTGGCTCACGCATATCGCGGACTAGCCCTGTTGCGGAGCTGGAACGGCGAACGTTCCGGCTCCGACAGGCCGGGACCGGCAGCCCGGACGCTGCCGGCCCCTTCGTGCTTCTCCGCCTAGATCAGCCAGTCGGCGTCCAGCGCATAGGCCTCGATGGAATCGATCTTCATTTGCGACCCGTCGTCAAAATCGCCATCGGGTGTGCCGGCCATTCCGCCGACCGCGAGATTGACGAGCATGTACATCGGCTCGTGCATGTCCGCGGGGGTATCGGCGCGGGCGATCTCGGTATCGTCGAAGTACCAGACGATCTCGTCTTCCGTCCAAAGCACGCCGTAATCGTGGAACCCGTCGGTATCGGCGACTTGCGCGCCGTCTCTGACGATCGTGTGCTCGCCGCTTTCGTTGGAATGGGCGGTGGTGATGACAGTGTTGGTGTCCTGCCCGCGCATTTCGACGACGTCGAGCTCCGGCGGCCAGGAGCCGTCGGCGGGCAGCAGCCAGAAAGCGGGCCAGGCACCTTGATCGTCCGGCATGTCGGCCCGCATCTCGAAGTAGCCGTAGGTCTGCGCAAAGGACGAATAGGTCGTCAACATCCCGGACGTGTAGTCATAGCCGCCGATCTCGGACTGGATTGCGTCCGGTGCACGCTCTGCGGTGATCGTCAGTACACCATCCTCGACCGAAAACGGGTTAGCCGATGCGGTCGGCCCGTAACTCGGATTGACGTACCATTGCAGCTCACCGTTTTCCGAGAGCGTCGCCCCCTCTTCCGGCGCCCACCAGTATTTGGCATCCCAGATGCCGCCCGTGCCGTCGGTGAGCTGAAGCGTGTCGAAATCGTCCGAGAAGGTCTGCGTCAGGGCGGATCGGTCCAGGCTCAACTGGAACTGGCCCTCCTGCAGTTGGTCGGCTGTCGTATTGGCCAGGACCAGGCTTTCGCCATCGCCGAGATGGAGGCGGAGATCGTCTCCCTGCTGGCCTGCATTCGCCAGCACCTCTTCGAACGAGGTAATGCCGTATCCGTCGAGGCGAATGGTATCGTTGGAGCTGAAGTCCGTGACAAGGTCGCTGCCGTTGCCGTGCTCGAACACGAAGGTATCAGCGCCTCCGGAACCGACCAGCACGTCATTGCCTGCGCGTCCGTCGATGGTCTGGCTGCCGGAGCCACCGGTGATGATGTTGTCGGCGCTGTTGCCGAAGGCGTGTCGACCGTCACCGGTGACGGTCAGGTTTTCGAAGTTCTCCGGTAAGCTGTAGCTCATCCAGGTATCGATCGTGTCTATCCCTTCGCCGGGTGCCTCTTCGGCCCGGTTCGTCGATGAATAGAGATAGTAGACGTCGTCGCCCGTGCCGCCGAACATAGTCACATCGACGGAACCGTCGCCCCAGATCGAATCGTTGCCGGGAGTTCCGTAGAGCGTGGACCCGGATCCGGTTGCGGAAAACCATGCGGTCGAACTTCCGCTGTAATGGAGCGGTTGTCCGAGGGCGTTCATGGCAGTTCTGCTCATCGAGAAGTCTCCTGTTTATTGGAGTGCCCCTTCCCGATGAGCACCTCTAGCATCTCAAGCTGTCGCCCACACCCCCAACATTTGCGGATAATCCGGAGCAGCGGCCTCCCCACGAGGGAGCCGAGCGGACCCAGCCTAGACGTATTTCGACGCGAGAAGTGCTGCGATCTCCGCCTGACAGTTCACGAGCGGACGTGTGTGCTGATTGGCTTTTGCCATCGCCATCGCGCCGGAATAGGCGGCGATGATCAGGGTGGCGAGGCTGTCGGGTTGAATGCCTGCGACGCGCTTCAGGCGGATGTCTTCCTGGAATCGCGCCGCGAGCGCTTCTTCCCAAGCCTCAAAAATTGCACCCAGCGCCTGCTGCATCTCGTCATCATGCCTGGAGACTTCGATCGCCATATTGTTCAGCGGGCAGCCGGAGACGGAGCCGTTTTCGGAGAGCTCGCTGATGATCTCGGTGAAGATCTGATCGATCGCTGTGGGTGTATCGCTCGAGATACGCAGCGGGTCGATCCACGTTTGCCGCACCGCTACGGCGACGCGGTCGCGGATAACCGCCAATCCAAGTTCCCGTTTGGCCGGAAAGTGATGGGCCATAGCGCCTCCTGAGACGGATGCCTTCGCGCGCAATTCCTGCATTCCCGTCGCGAGATATCCTTGGGTGACAAAGGCCTGGTAGGCCGCATCGACGATCCTGCGGCGCACCGCTTGAGGATCGTTGGTTCTTTTGTGTTCGCTCATGACCGCCGCCTGAAAAATCGTTCGCCATAGTGCCTTGACAAAACAGGTCGATCAACCTGTTATTAGAAACAGGACAATTGACCTGTTTTGGAGGATTCATGGAACCGCACGCCGTTTACGAACTTCGCCGCTACCGACTTCATCCCGGCGGAAGGGATCGCCTGATCGACTTGTTTGACCGCGAATTCGTTGAACCGCAGGAAGCGCTCGGAATGCGTCTTGAAGGGGAATTCCGCGACTGCGACGATCCCGACGCCTTCGTCTGGGTACGTTCCTTTGCCGATATGCCAACGCGAACCGACGCGTTGGCGGCCTTTTATTCGGGCCCGGTTTGGAAGGACCATGGGTCTCGCGCCAACGAGACGATGCTCAACTCGGACAATGTGTTGCTGGTCAAGCCAGTCGCTGGCACGCAGCCGTTTCCTCACAACCTTGCAAGGGAGCAAGAGGCACAATCGACCAGAGGTGTCGTCACCGTGAACCTCTGCTCGCTGGCGCCCGGCACGGAGGACCGTTTCGCTGCATTCTTCATCGCCGAGGCACTGCCGATCCTCGAAGACGCCGGTGCTCGCATCGACGCGGTGTTCGTTACCGAACGCAGCGCAAACGCCTTCCCGAGGCTCCCCGTCCGTGAGGGCGAAACGGTGTTTATCTGGTTTGAAATGCATGAGGACGACGACGGCCTTTCACGGCATCGGGAGCAACTGAACAAGGACGTCAGATGGACCAGTGAGGTCTTTCCTCGAATGGATAGCCAGTGCTGGCGAAGGATCGAGGTTTCTCGGCTGACCCCGACGTCGCGATCGCTTTGCACCTTGTAGCTGGCGCCCATACACGCCGGATCGGTACGAACGCACCCACAGCCGCCAGGAACGCATCCTGGCGGAACCAAACCAGCCTCCAAACGTTGTATTGGGTTAGGGGAGGCACGGAATGAAACACGCGGATGTTCGAACAGTCGCCAACGCCCAGATCAGACATATCTGGGACGTCGCGGATTATTGCCGGCGGACCGGTATTCACAAAACCGAAGAGCAGCGCCTGATCAAGGTGCTCGGTAGACAGGCAACCAGCCACGAGCTCCAGATGAACATCGTGCGCGTTCAGACGCGTATCCGCTGAAGCTTCGACATGGGAATTGCGCGAGCGGTCACCGCGTGATCGGTGGCCGGTTTCGACTTCTTGCCCGTTCAGAAATTCCTAAACGTCTTCGCTACCTTAGTCGACGAACTCGACAATCACGCCAGGCTTGACCATCCCCGCCAACTCCTCCGCATCCCAGTTGGTCAGGCGAACGCATCCGTGCGATCCCGACTTGTCGATCATCGACGGCTCCGGCGTGCCGTGAATTCCGTAGGTGGGCTTCGAGAGATCGATCCAGACCGTGCCGACCGGACCGTTCGGGCCGCCCGGCAAGGTCAAGATCTTTCGGTTGTCGCCCTGCTTGAAGTTGATTTTTGGATTGTAGACATAGGGCGGCATTCGGGCGACGCCTTTGACCTTGTGCGTTCCCGAAGGAGATGGCGTTTCCCGGCTGCCGATCGTTGCCGGATAGGCTGCGATCAGCGTATCGTCGGCGCCAAGTGCCACGATTTGACCGGTGCGCCGGTGCGCTTCAATGCGCTTGACCGTTCCCTGCGTCGGTGGACCTGGGTTCACAACGGAAACCGTGTCACCGACCGAGAACGCCGAAGTCTGATTGAGCGCCTTGAGAAGATCGATATCCATGTGGAAGCGCTCCGCCAGCTTCTCGGCGACGCTCGTGTATCCGAGCTGAGCCATCTTCGCCTGCTCGGAGTAGTCTTCGGGGATCTCAGCGACCAATCCTTGAGCATCGTCCTCGGAGATGACGTAGGGCTCGACCACCGTCGTCTGGTCCGGCAGTCGCCCGATGACGTCGGCGTCCAATGTTCCGTCAGCGGACAGACCTTGCATGGTCTCGAAGGCGGCGATCGCCTTGGCGACATTCTCACCGGCGAAACCGTCGATCACACCGGGCGACGCCCCCGCCCTATCGAGAAGCACCTGGAGCCTGACGATGGCGGGGTCTGGCTTGTCCGAGGTCTCGGTCGTCCGTTCCAACAATGTGGGCGTAATCGATGCACCGTCGATGGCTTCTGGCTGAAGCGTCTGGGCATTGGCCAGCGCGGCGGGGGATAGCAGCATCAGCGCCGCCAATAGAACCTTGTTTTTCATGATCTCTCAATCGATCAGCCCCTGATTTGTTCCCGCCTCGCGGCGCCAAGATGCTGCTTTCTCAGGTGCGAACGGCATTGACCTTGCGGCCTTTTCGCCGCGGCCAATCGGCCCCAGGCCGAGCCTCGATCCGTGGCCCCATAGGCGCACCGACCTCGTGTCAGAGAAAGTCTCTTGACAGAACACGAAAGTCGAAATCTTATTGTAAAGCGTTTTAGTAAATCGGTTTACAACGGCAGGGGATGGAGCCAAGGTGACCACACGACGCGTCACAGGTCTGAAGGATGTAGCCCGAGCTGCCGGCGTTTCCGTGACAACGGTCTCGCGCCTGCTGAACGGATCGCTCGACCTGCCTTTCGAAACGAAGAAGCGGATCTCGGATGCGATCCGCGACCTCAATTACCAGCCCAACCCGCATGCCCGCCGGCTCAGCCGCGGTCGTTCCGATACGATCGGTCTTGTCGTTCCCGATATCGCCAACCCCTTCTTCGCGACGCTCGTGGCAGCTGTCGAAGAAGAGGCGGATACCCGCGGGCTTGCCGTCTCGCTTTACGCCACCCTGAACCGGGCCGGTCGCGAGGTCGCCTATCTCCAGCTGATCGAACGCAATCACGTCGATGGCCTGATCTTCGTCACCAACCACCCGGACGACGGTCAACTCGCCACGTTGATAAACCGCACCGGCAAAGTCGTGATCGCCGACGAAGACGTTCCCGGCGCGCAGGCGCCCAAGCTCTTCTGCGATAACGAGCTGGGCGGAGCGCTCGCAGGCCGGCATCTGGCGGAATTCGGGCACAGGGATGTGCTGTTCGTGGGCGGCCCGCAAGCGATGATCAGTTCGCGTCGGCGCTCCAACGGTCTTGAGCGGACGCTGCGCGATGCGTTCGGCGAGGATATCCGTCTTTTAAAATACGCCGGTGACTACACCGTGGCCTTCGGTCGGCAGGCGGCGAAGCGCTTCATCGAGGAAGGTCGCCCGGCAACGGCGATCTTCGCCAGCTCGGACGAAATCGCCATCGGCATGATCGAGGTCTTCCGGGACCAGGGGGTTTCGATCCCGGACGATGTTTCGGTCATCGGCTTTGACGACGTCGGCCCGCTCCATCTTTTCGGTCCGCCTATGACCGCCATTCGCCAGCCGGTCCGCGCGATCGGCGGGCGTGCCCTCTCCCTTCTTCTCGAAACAAACTGGCAGGGCAAACAGGCTCTCGTCGAAGAGCTCCTGCCAGTCGAAATCGTCGTGCGGAAATCCGTTGCTCCGCCTGCGAAACGATAAATCACGCAATGGAGAACCAACAGAGGATGAGAACATGAACTGGAATTTGAAACGCAGGACTTTAGTCGCCACGCTTGGTTTCACGGCATTGACGACCCTCGGCGCTGCTCTCTCGCCGGCCCTTGCCGCCGAAAAGACCTTTGCACTCGTGCAAATTAACCAGCAGGCGCTTTTCTTCAATCAGATGAACGAAGGCGCGCAGAAGGCGGCCGACGCTGCCGGCGCGAAGCTCGTCATCTTCAATGCCAACAACGACCCGGCCGCGCAGAACAGTGCGATCGAAACCTACATCCAGCAGAAGGTCGATGGCATCGCCGTCGTCGCAATCGACGTCAACGGCATCATGCCGGCGGTCAACCAGGCAGCCGAAGCCGGGATCCCCGTCGTCGCCATCGATGCGATCCTTCCGGAAGGCCCGCAGAAGGCGCAGATCGGCGTCGACAACGCCACGGCCGGCGCCGACATGGGCAAGTTCTTCCTCGACTACATCAAGGCCAACGCCGATGGCAAAGCCAAGATCGGTGTCGTCGGCGCGCTGAACTCCTTCATTCAGAACGTTCGGCAGGAGGGATTTGAAAAGACCATCAAGGATGTCGACGGTATCAGCTCGGCCGGCGTCGTCGATGGACAGAACGTGCAGGACAACGCGCTCGCTGCCGCCGAGAACCTGATTACCGGCAATCCCGACCTGACCGCAATCTATGCGACCGGTGAGCCGGCCCTGATGGGTGCCATCGCCGCGGTCGAGAGCCAGAGCAAGCAGGATAGCGTGAAGGTCTTCGGTTGGGACCTGACGGCCCAGGCGATCGCCGGCATCGACGCCGGCTACGTCACCGCCGTGATCCAGCAGGATCCGGCTGCCATGGGTGCCGCTGCCGTCGACGCCTTGAAGAAGGTCTCCGACGGCGGCAGCGTCGAAAAGACCATCGCCGTGCCGGTAACGATCGTCACCAAGGACAACGTCGAGCCATATCGGGCGATCTTCAAATGATGACGACTGAAAGACAGCATCCTCCCGCTGTCGCTGGTGTCGGGGGGGCTCTGCCCTCCCGCACCGGTGTCAGTCCCCGCGTGTCCCTGAAGGGGATCACCAAGACGTTCGGATCGCACCAGGCGCTGCGTGGCGTCGACCTCGACATCTATCCCGGCGAGTGCCTTGGCCTCGTCGGCGACAACGCCGCCGGCAAATCGACGCTGACCAAGGTCATCTCGGGCACCTACATTCCCGATGGCGGGACCATTACGCTGGAAGGCGAAGAGGTTCGGTTCTCAGGACCTGCGGATGCCCGTAACCGCAATATCGAAATGGTCTTTCAGGACCTGAGCCTTTGCGACCACATCGATGTGGTCGGCAATCTTTTCCTCGGTCGAGAAATCAGCAAAGGGCCATTCCTCGATACGAGGACCATGCTCGAGGAAGCACGCAAGATGCTCGATGCGCTGGAAATCCGCATTCCGCGTCTGACCGGCAAGGTCGCTCAGCTCTCGGGCGGACAGCGTCAGGCGATCGCGATCGCGCGCGCCGCTTCGTTCAATCCGAAAGTCCTGATCATGGACGAGCCCACCTCGGCGCTCGCCGTGGCGGAGGTCGAAGCCGTGCTCGCGCTGATCAACCGCGTCAAGGCAAAGGGCGTCTCGGTCATCCTGATCACCCACCGTCTCCAGGACCTGTTCCGTGTCTGCGACCGCATTGCCGTGATGTACGAAGGCACCAAGGTCGCCGAGCGCGAAATCGGCAAGACCAACCTGGAAGACCTCGTCAAGCTGATCGTCGGGGAAGGAGCCAAGCAATGACGGCCTATACCGAACGCGCGAAAGGCTCGCCGGCGGCAGACTTCCTTTCGGAAAACGCCCAGGTCCTGTCGATCGCCTTTTTCTTCCTGGCCTGCGTCGTCTTTTTCGCGGCCACGACCGATACCTTCATGACGCTCGGCAACATTCTGAACGTCATCCGCCAGGCAGCGCCGATTCTCATCGTCGCCGTTGCGATGACGCTCGTCATCATCACCGGCGGCATCGACCTCTCTGTCGGCTCGCAGGTCGCCCTGGTCAATGCGGTTGCGGCCATTGTCTTGGCCATGGGCTATCCCTGGCCTCTCGTCGTCGTCGCGATGCTCTTCTTCGGCGCCTTTCTCGGCTTCGTGCAGGGATGGTTCACCGCCTATCAGGGTATTCCGGCCTTCATCGTCACACTTGCCGGCCTGTCGATCCTGCGCGGCTTGGCGCTCTATCTGACGCAAGGGTACTCGATCCCGATCAAGGACGCTCCCGGCTTCTTCATGCTCGGCCGCGGCGAATTGCTGGGCATTCCGATGCCTGCGCTTATCGCGGTTGCGGTCGCGGTCGCCGGCTATGTCGTCATATCCTCGACCAAATACGGCCGCCAGGTCGTCGCCGTCGGGTCCAACATGGAAGCGGCTCGCCGCGTCGGCATGCCGGCGAAATGGGTGATCGCCTCGGTCTATATGATCGCCGGCGTTGCCTGCGCCCTTGCCGGTCTATTGATCGCCGCGCGCCTCGGCTCCGGCTCTTCGAATGCGGCCGTCGGCTTCGAGCTTCAGGTTATCGCCGCGGTGGTGCTGGGCGGGACATCGCTGATGGGGGGGCGCGGCACGATCCTCGGGACCGTGCTCGGCACGATGACAATTGCGGTCATCGGCAACGGCCTGATCCTCATGCATATCTCGCCGTTCTTCACGCAGATTGTTACCGGCGCGATCATTCTCGTTGCGATCTGGCTCAACACCCGGATCTTCACCGCCAACTTTCGCTTTGGCGGCAAGAGATGACCGTCATGAGCAAGGAGCTGTCAGAAGGACATGTGCGGTCCGGCAAGGTGATGACGGTGAACGGCGCGATCAACGCGGATCAACTCGGCATCACACTGATGCACGAGCATATCCTCAACGATTGCCGCTGCTGGTGGAACGCACCGCAAACGAAGGAGCGTCAGTATCTCGCCGAAGGCTTCGTCTGCATGGAGATCCTCGGCGAACTGCGCCAGGACCCATTCGTTAACAAGCACAACATCACGCTCGACGACGAACCCTTGGCTATCGCCGAGTTGCAGGCTTTCGCGACCGCAGGCGGCCGTACAGTCGTCGAACCTACCTGCAATGGCATCGGTCGAAACCCGCTCGCCTTACGGCGGATCTCCAAGGCGACGGGTCTCAATATCGTGATGGGGGCCGGATACTATCTTGCCTCCTCGCATCCGGCCGAGGTCGCCGACATGAGCGTCGACCAGATCGCCGACGGCATCGTCCGCGAGGCCATCGACGGTGTCGACGGCACGGGCGTGAAAATCGGACTGATCGGCGAGATCGGCGTCTCCTCCGATTTCACCCCGGCCGAGGAGAAGTCCCTGCGTGGGGCCGGCCGGGCGCAGCTCCGGACCGGTTTGCCGCTGATGGTGCATCTGCCGGGCTGGTTCCGGCTCGGCCATCGGGTGCTCGATGTCGTCGCCGAGGAAGGGGCGGATCTGCGCCACACCGTGCTTTGTCACATGAACCCGTCCCACGACGATTTCGCCTATCAAAGCGAACTCGCCGAACGCGGTGCGTTCATCGAATACGACATGATCGGCATGGACTTCTTCTATGCCGATCAACAGGTACAGTGCCCGAGCGACGAAGAGGCAGCACGAGCGATCGCCAGGCTGGTGGACGCCGGCCACATGGACCGCATCCTGCTCTCGCACGATGTGTTCCTGAAGATGATGCTCAGCCACTACGGAGGCAACGGCTATGCCTACGTCCTGCGCCACTTCCTGCCGCGTCTCAAACGACACGGGCTGGAGGACGGCGCGCTCGACAGAATGATGCGGGACAACCCCCGCTCGGTATTCCAAACCGGGGCCTGATATCGGCTCCCAACGCAATTCAAGACAGACGGATAGACCATGACAAAGAAAGTGCTTCTCGTCGGCGAGAGCTGGGTAAGCTCCGCCACCCACTACAAGGGTTTCGACCAGTTCGGCAGCGTGACCTTCCATCTGGGCGCCGAACCGCTCGTCAAGGTGCTCAAGGACAGCGAGTTCGAGCTGACCTACATGACCGCACACGACGCCGTGGACCAGTTCCCCTATGAAATGGCAGGCCTCGACCAATACGATGCGATCATCCTGTCGGATATCGGCGCCAACTCGCTGTTGCTGCCACCGGCCGTATGGCTGCACTCGCGCACCGTTCCGAACCGGTTGAAGCTCATCAAGGCTTGGGTCGAAAAGGGCGGAGCGCTGTTGATGGTCGGCGGCTACTTCTCCTTCCAGGGTATCGACGGTAAGGCGCGCTGGCGCCGCACGGCCGTCGAAGACACGCTTCCGGTGACGTGCCTTCCCTATGACGACCGCGTCGAGATTCCCGAGGGCGCGGTTGCCGACGTCGTCAAGCCGGACCATCCGACCATGGCGGGGCTTTCGGGCAGTTGGCCGTTGCTTCTCGGCGTCAATGAAGTGGAAGTTCGCGATGGAGCCGAGGTCATCGCCCGGCTTCCCGAAGATCAGGGCGGACACCCGCTGCTCGTCCTAGGCGGTTTCGGCAAGGGCCGCACCGCCGCCTGGACGTCCGATATCGGGCCCCACTGGCTGTCGCCGGCATTCTGCGAGTGGGAAGGCTACGGCCGCCTCTGGAAGAACATCCTCGGGTGGATGACGGAAACGGCGCGCTAACCGCAGCGAGGAGCGCGCGCTGAGGAGAGCCTCAGCGCGCGCTCAGGATCGCTTGCAACTGCTCGATCGACGGAAACGCCGAACGGGTTCCGGGACGGCTGACAGTGATGGCAGCGGCGCGCGTTGCATGTTCGATCGCGGTGCGATCGAGGCGAGTGCCACGAAGTGCGGCGGATGCGAGCGCCACCGCCATGAACGTGTCGCCGGCGCCTGTCGTGTCGACGACGTCGCATTCGACGGCGCCGATCGGGACGCTGCTTTCGGCGGTGACGAGCATGGCTCCGTCGCCGCCGAAGGTCAGGACGACCTCGCGAACGCCGGCCGCAAGCAGCTTGCGGGCAGCCTCTTCGCCGCTGGTACCGGTCATTGCCTGCGCCTCACCCTGGTTGAGGAAAGCAATGTCAACCAAGGGCCACAGGGTGCTGAAATAGGGACGCAAGGGAGACGGATTGAAGGCGGTGATCATGTGGCGGGCGCGCGCAGCTTCAAGGACACCGCGCGTCGTTTCGTCCGACAGGTTTCCCTGGAGCACAGCAAGGTCGCCGGGAACGGCGTCGGCCAGCGCCGCGACGGCGTCGGCAAGCGTGAGGTTCTGGGCAGAGTCGGTGGTCGTGATGTTGACGTTTTCTCCATCCGGCGTGGTCAGCACGATCGAGAAGTCGGTGGACTTGCCGAGGACCGGCACAAGTCTGCTGACCACCGGTTCGCTTGCCAGATGCTGGCGGATCATGTCGGCGCGAAAGCCGTCGCCGAAGGCTGCGACAAGGCTCGTCGGCAGGCCGGTGCGGGCCATGACAACGGCCTGGTTCGCGCCCTTGCCACCGAGGTCCCGGGACCGCTGGCTACCGTGGATCGATGCGCCCGCGGCCGGCATTTCCGACACGGCGATGGTCTCGTCCACCGTCACATTACCGATTACGTAAGCGTGCATGAACATACCTTCGAAAGGGAGAGAAATGCAGGAAATATCTGACAAGTCCACAAGCGCCATAAGGGAAATATTTGGGACTGACAAGGTTCTGATCGGCATGATCCATTGCCCGGCCTTCCCCGGTGCGCCGCGCTATCGGGGCGCCGATATGTCTGTAATCTACGATGCCTGCATGCGTGACGCCGAGACGTTGGTCGAGGGTGGCCTGCATGGCCTGATGATCGAAAATCATGGCGACGTGCCGTTCTCCAAGCCGGAAGATATCGGCCACGAAACGGCGGCCTTCATGTCGGTCGTCACCGACCGGATCGCGCGGGCGACAGGTGTGCCGCTCGGCATCAACGTCCTTGCCAATGCGCCGATCCCGGCCTTTGCCATCGCCATGGCGGGCGGCGCCAAGTTCATTCGTGTCAACCAGTGGGCCAACGCCTATGTCGCCAACGAAGGATTCATGGAGGGGCGGGCCGCAGAAGCGATGCGCTACCGCTCATTGCTGCGTGCCGAGCACATCAAGGTCTTTGCCGACAGCCATGTGAAGCACGGTGCCCACGCCATCGTGGCCGATCGCTCGATCCAGGAACTGACGCGCGACCTCGCCTTCTTCGACGCCGACGGTGTGATCGCCACCGGTCAGCGCACCGGCAATACGGCAACCATCGAGGAGATCGAGGAGATCGGCTCGGCGACGCACCTGCCGCTTCTGGTCGGCTCGGGCGTGACCAAGGACAACATCGTCGAAATCCTCAAGCGCACCAACGGCGTGATCGTTGCCTCGTCTCTGAAGCAGGGCGGGGTCTGGTGGAACCCGGTCGATATCGAGCGGGTTAAGGCTTTCCGCGCCGCTGCCGAACCCGCGCTGGAGGCGTGACAATGGCGGCTGAAACGCTTTCGGAACAGATCCTGCGGGAAAACGCCACCGTCTTCGAAGCCATGGTCAACCATCGCTTCGTCGAGGACATCGTGATGGAGCGCCTGTCCCCGCAGGTTTTCGAACGCTATCTCGTCTATGAGGGGGCCTTCGTCGAAACCGCGATCTCGATCTTCGCCTTTGCGGCGGCGAAGGCCGAGACGATCGAACAGAAGCGCTGGCTGATTGCCGTTCTGGATGCGCTCGCCAACCAGCAGATCGCCTACTTCGAACGGATTTTTGCCGAACGCAATATCGATCCCGGCACCTATGATCTCAATGTTGCCGAGGTCGATGCTTTCCGAACGGGTATGCTGGACATCGCCCGCAACGGCGGTTTCCTCGATACCGTCGCTGCCATGTTTGCGGCCGAGTGGATGTACTGGACCTGGTCGAAAAGGGCCGCCCGTTCATCGTTTGCCGATCCACATTTGAAGGAATGGGTCGAAATGCACGCCGATGATGAGTTTACGGCTCAGGCGAAGTGGCTGAAACAAGAACTCGACGTAGCCGGCGACGCGCTCGAGGCTTCCGAGCGCAAGCGCCTGAGCGCTATCTTCGGGCGAGCGCAGCAACTGGAAATCGCCTTTCATGACGCAGCCTACGTCTGATCAAGGCGACATTTGGGAACGACCATGACCTCTCGCACCACAGTGGACGGCAAGCGCCTGCTCAAGCGTCTTGATGACTTCGCAAAAATCGGCGGGACGCCGGCCGGGGGCGTCAACCGGCAGGCTTTGTCGGTGGAAGATCGGGGCTCCCGCCGGCTGCTAGCGGAACTCGCGCTTGCGCGCGGTTTCCGCGTCTTCCAGGATCCGATGGCAAACCTGTTCATCCGGCGGGAGGGCCTTTTTCCTCAAAGGCCGCCGTTCGTGATCGGCAGCCACCTCGACAGCCAGCCGACCGGCGGGCGCTTTGACGGAGCGCTCGGCACCCTGGCGGCCTTTGAGGTGATGGAAAGTCTCGAAGATGCCGGCATCGAGACTGATTTTCCGCTTGAGGTCGTTGCCTGGACGAACGAGGAAGGAAGCCGCTTTGCCCCCGGCACGATGGGATCGATGGCGTTTGCCGCCGGTGCCATCCCCGAGGCGTGGTCCGATCTTCGCGGCCGCGACGGAGCGTTGTTCGTCGATGAGTTGGAGGCAACATTGAAAGCCCTGCCGGAAGCCGAAATGCGCCCGCTCGGCTTCCCGGTCACCGGCTACCTTGAGCTTCATATCGAACAGGGCCCGTCGCTCGAACGGGAGAACATACCGGTTGGCATCGTCTATGGCATCCAGGGCACGCGGTGGCTGGAGGTCAGGATCGATGGGCAGGCAGCGCATGCGGGCACGACGGCGCTCGAATTCCGTCGCGACCCGATGGCCGCGGCCGTTACCGCGCTTGAACCACTGTATAGGAGCGCCATGCCGGGCGACCCGCGCGCACGCTTCACCGTCGGCCGCTTCGCAGTCGAACCAGGTTCGGTGAACTCGATTCCGGGGTCGGTCACGTTCACCGTCGATCTGCGCCACCCGGAGACCAACGCCATCGACGACCTGGAAGAGCGGGTCCGGCAGGCATGTGACACCGCCTCCAAGGCGAACGGTTGCCAGAGCACAACGCGGCAAATCTTCGACATGCCGCCGGCCCTCTTTTCAGACGACCTGCTCGCCTGCCTCGATCGCGCTGCAGCCTCGCTCGGACTGAAGACCAAGCGTATGCTCTCCGGCGCCTTCCACGATGCCTTGTTCGTCAGTCGTGTCGCGCCGGCAGCCATGATCTTCGTGCCTTGCCGCGATGGGCTTAGCCACAACGAAGCGGAATATGTCGAGCCCGCGCATTCCATCGAAGGTGCCCGTATGCTGCTTGCCGCGACCCTCGAAGCGTTTGCTGCGGGCGCATAGCGCGCGCGGGTGCGGCTCGCCGCCCCTATAGCCAGCGCGGGCGCGCTTCGGTGATGCCAGCGGGCATGCGCTCCGAAACTGCTGCACCCGGATGGATAATATTTTTTTCGGCGACGATGGATGAGAAATCGCATCGGCTCCGTATATGCGGGTATGGAATCGAAAAAAGGCGCTTTCGACGTTATTGGGCAGCTGGCCGCGCTGCGGCGCTATGCGCGTTCGCTTGCGCGCAATTCGCCTGACGCAGAAGATCTCGTTCATGATGCCTTGGTGAGAGCCTACGAGCGGCGCTCGACGTTCCGGTCGGGAGCGAGCCTTCGAAACTGGCTTTTCGCCATCGTTCGCAACGCCCATATCGACCGCGTACGATCGGTCATATCGCGCGGCCAGCGTGACAGCCAGACGGCGCAGGAAGCCGTATCGTCCTACCCAGCCCACCAGGAACACAGTGTCCGGCTCGCTCAGGTTCGCGAGGCGTTCATGCTGCTGCCGGAGGAGCAGCGCGAAGCCCTACATCTGGTTGCTGTCGAAGATCTCTCCTACCAGGAGGCCGCCGACATACTCGACATCCCCGTCGGGACCTTGATGTCGCGCGTCTCCCGCGCACGAGCAGCGCTCAGAGATTTCGAAAGCGGACGGAGGAAGCCCAACCATCTGAAGCTTGTCGGAGGCGACAATGACTGACGTCGATACGATTACCGATGGCGATCTCGACGCCTACATCGACAATCAGCTCGACGCGACCGGTCGGCTGCGGGTCGAGACCTGGCTTGCCAGGAATCCGGATGCGGCGGCGCGCGTCATGGCCGACCTCGGCATGCGCACCACGCTCAAACTGGCGATGACGTCGGATGTCGTTGCCGGTCGTCCAGAGACGCGCGAGGCGGCCCGGCGCCTTTCTTCTGGGCTTGCGAATGCGCGCGTTTGGAACGCGCTGCAAAAGGTTGCGGCGGTCGGCTTGATGGTGTCGGTCGGGTGGATTGCCCATTCGGCGGTCGGCCCGAGCGAAGTCAATGCCTCGGCCCATCCGCCGGCTTTCGTGGAGCACGCCATCCGCGCCCATCAGACCTCGGTCGTCAGGGCTGGAATGCCGTCGCAGCCTGAGGTTCAGACCTATGACCGGGACGACATTCGTGCCGCGACCGCCATCGTCATGCCGGAGCTCCCGAAGGGCTGGAACGTCGTCGATGTCCAGGTATTCCCCTCGGAATTCGGGCCCAGCGTCGAGATGAGCGTCAAGACCTATGCGGGCACGGTCATTTCACTTTTCGCCGGCAGGCCCGGTCGTTTCGCGGTCGAACCCGTGAAGGACCTCAACCTTTCCAATGCCGAGGCTGCCTGGTGGCAGGTCGGCGAGGTTGCCTATGCCGTCGTTTCAAGCACGCCGGGCATCGGCCTCAGCGACGAGGCCGAGCTTCTCAAGAACTCACTTTACTGAGGAAACCTTCATGTATCAGAACCAGAACCGCTTCGGCGGTATGAGTCAGGCTTCGGCCGCCGCCCTCGACGAGGGCCTTCGCCAGCACATGCTGCGCGTCTTCAACTATATGGGCCTCGGCCTCGTCGTGACGGGCCTTGTCGCCTTCATCGTCGGCACCACGCCGGCGCTTTACGTGCCGATCTTCTCCACGCCGCTGAAATGGGTGGTGATGCTGGCGCCGCTCGCCTTCGTCTTCTTCTTTTCCTTCAAGATGCATTCGATGTCGGCATCCTCGGCACAGATGACCTTCTGGGCCTTCTGCGCCGTTATGGGCCTGTCGCTCGCTTCGGTCTTCCTGGTCTTCACCGGCGCCAGCATCGCCCGTACGTTCTTCATCGCCGCTACCATGTTCGGAGCGACGAGCCTCTACGGCTATGTGACGAAACGGGACCTCGCGAAGTTAGGTTCGTTCATGATCATGGGCCTGATCGGCGTGATGATCGCCTCAATCGTCAACATCTTCCTCGGTTCCAGCGCCCTTCAGTTTGCCGTCTCGGTGATCGGCATCGTCGTCTTCGTCGGTCTGACCGCCTGGGACACGCAGAACATCAAGGAGCAGTATGCCGACAACTTCGACCAGGAATCCCAGCAGAAGCTGGCAGTCTTCGGCGCTCTCTCGCTCTACCTGAACTTCGTCAACATCTTCCAGCTGCTGCTGAATTTCACCGGCCAGCGCGAAGAGTAACAGTCGCCGGTATCAAGGACATATCTTATGGATCGCAATGATCAGCAGGCCATAGACGGCCTGTTCTCCAAGCTCGCCCAGGCGGAGCGCCAATCCGCTCCGCGCGACGCGGAAGCCGACCGCTTCATTCAAGAGCGGATAGGCCAGCAGCCGGGCGCGCCCTATTACATGGCGCAGACGATCGTCGTACAGGAACAGGCACTGGAGGCGGCTCAACGCCGTATCGAAGAACTGGAAGCGCACACCGCACAAAGCCAGCAGCGCGGCGGCTTCTTCTCCTCGATGTTCGGCAGCAACGCTGCTCCTCAGCGCCCGGCGCCACAACAGGCCGGGTATGGCCGTGCGGCCCCGAGCTCGCCATGGGGCAACCAGAGCCAGGCTTACGGCCAGCCGATGCAACAGCGCACCGGCGGCGGCTTCCTCGCGGGCGCCGCGCAGACCGCAATGGGCGTCGCCGGTGGCGTCCTGCTCGGCAATGCGATTGCGGGCATGTTGGGTGGTAACGAGGCCCAGGCCGCTCAACCAGCCGCCCCTGCCCCGGAGCCGGAAGCGCCCGTTGACGACATGGATTTCGGCGGCGACGAAGATATTTGACGCCGCTTTTGGCTTCCGGGGACCATCCCCTCCCCCGGAAGCCAGCCTTCCCTCAGAGCCAACCCTTTCTCATGATCCCAGCTGCACCAAGCCCACCGCTTGTCCCCTATCCGGTCACGACGACCCGCCACCTTGTCGGTCGCGCAGGATGGGCGGAGTTCGGCTTGCTGTTTGCCGCCCGCTCCATGGCCTATCCGACAAGGCGGACCACGCGGCATGCCTGACGACGCCGACCCTGACCAACGTTCATCAGACCCTACAAGCGCGGCTCCGCTGAAGCGGTTTCGCGGTCACCTACTTTGCGCCCGCAACCGTCGACCAGACGGGCGGGCGACGCTTTTTCTTTTCCCATCACCAATAGAAGGATTGGCCTTGCCTTGAGGGCTGGCCTTTAAACCCAATGATGTTCGAATGGATGTCTGATCCGGCCGCCTGGGCGGGTCTCGCCACCCTCATCGTTCTCGAGATCGTGCTCGGTATCGACAACCTCGTCTTCATCGCCATCCTCGCAGACAAGCTTCCAGAGCATCAACGGGAAAGAGCCCGACTGATCGGCCTCGGACTGGCGCTGGGCATGCGTCTCGTCCTGCTTGCCTCGATCGCCTGGATCGTGACGCTGACCACTCCGTTGTTCACAGTGCTCGGCGCTGAGATCTCCGGCCGCGACCTGATCCTTCTGTTCGGCGGCCTGTTCCTTCTGTTCAAGGGGACGATGGAGCTGCACGAGCGCCTCGAGGGCCATGCCGGTCACAAGGAAGGCAAGGTGGAGCATGCGGTCTTCTGGCAGGTCCTCGTGCAGATCGTCGTCCTCGATGCCGTCTTCTCGCTGGACAGCGTCATCACCGCCGTCGGGATGGTTCAGCATCTCTCCGTGATGATGATCGCGGTCATTGTCGCCGTCGGCGTGATGCTGCTTGCGTCCAAACCACTGATGGCCTTCGTGTCGAAACACCCGACCGTCGTCATCCTCTGCCTCGGCTTCCTGATGATGATCGGCTTCTCCTTGATCGTCGAAGGGTTCGGTTTCCATATCCCCAAGGGCTACCTCTATGCGGCGATCGGCTTCTCGGTGCTGATCGAGGCCTTCAACCAGATCGGACGCCGCAACCGCGAACGCTTCATGACGACGGGTGACTTGCGCGAGCGTACGGCAAATGCCGTTCTCTCCCTCCTCGGTCGACGCAAGAGCGAGACGTCGCTCGGCGAAACGGCCGATGTCATCGCGGAGCGGGCGACGGAGGACGAACTGTTCACGCCGGTGGAGCACGAGATGATCGAAGGCGTACTGACACTTGCAGAGCGCCCGGCAAAATCGGTCATGACCCCGAGGCTTGATGTCGAGTGGCTGGATATCGAGGAGAGTGACGACGAGTTGCGCCGCAAAATCGTCGAAACAGGTCATTCGCGCTTCCCGATCGGACGCGGCAATCTCGATGAGTTCCTGGGCGTCGCGCTGGCGAAAGACCTGTTGAGAGACCTGCTCGAGACCGGCAAGATCGACTTCAGCCGATCCCTTCGCCAGCCCTTGGTCGTGCATGAAACCGTCAGCGCGCTGCGCCTGCTTGAGCAGTTGCGCCAGTCTCCCCTTCAGGTCGCGATCGTCCTTGACGAATATGGCTCGATGGAAGGCCTGGTGACACCAACAGACCTGCTCGAAGCCATCGCCGGCGACTTTGCCGACGATGATGATGATCAGTTGACGGTCGAGCGCGAGGAAGACGGAGCGCTCCTCGTCGACGGGTGGATCGATATCCGGCATGTCTCAAAACTGCTGGAGGTCGATCTCGTGGATGAGGCCGACCGCTATTCCACGCTGGCGGGCCTCGTTCTTTGGCGCCTCGGACACCTGCCGAACCAGGGCGAAAGCGTCAGCTTTGGTGGCCTGACCTATGAAGTCGTCGCCTTGGATGGCCGCAACGTCGACAAGGTCAGGATCCGAAGGCCGCAGATGGAGGAACTGACGGGCGCCCAGTTTCGCTGAGCTTCCGCCAGGCTGAGATGAAGCAGTTGCGCCGCCGATTTTGCGCCCGAGAGCGGCTATTCCACCGGCTCGGGCGTGAAAAACACGTCGGCATGCATGTCTGAGCGGTTCAGGCCGCGCGCAAACGCAACCTCCATTGCCGCATCCACCATCGGCGGCGGGCCGGCGACATAGGCTTTCCATCCGTCGAGGTCAGACAGATCCTCGGCCACAGCCTCCGTCACGAATCCACGACGGTACCCTGCCGAATCGGCCTCCGACAAGACGGGCCTGAAGACGAAATTGGCGTGCCACTCGGCGAGCGCGCGGAAATGATCGACGAGGTAGAGATCACGCTCGCTGCGTGCGCCGAAGTAGAGATGGATCGGCTGCTTCAGGCCGTGGGCAAGGGCGGTTTCGACGATCGATTTGATGGGGGCGAGGCCGGAGCCGCCGGCGATGCACAGGATCGGGCCGGAGTGGTTCTCCCGCAGATAGGAGGATCCCATCGGGTATTCGAGCGTCACCTTGTCCCCGGCCTTCAGAGCGCCGTGCACATATTGCGAGGTCGCTCCGCCGACCACGTGGCGAATGTGGAACTCCACCCGGCCGTCGCCATGCCGGTTGGCCATGGAATAGCTGCGGGCGGGGACCCCGTCGAAACTCACCTGTGCATATTGTCCAGCGACGAAACGAGAGCTGCCCCCATTTTCCGCATCGATGCGCACCAGCTTGATGTCGTGCGTGAGGTCCTCCAGATGCGTAACGATGCCGCTTAGCCGTTGGGGCGTTTGGACGGCATCTTCTTCGCCGCCTCCGAGCCATGCCACGGCGGTGTTCGTTACCGGAAGCGCCCGGCAGGCAAGGATGAGACCGCCGGCTTTCTCCTCATCGGTGAGGGCGAAGGGCGAATGCTGGAGAAGCTCCACCTCGCCTTCGATCAGCAGAGACTTGCAAGCGCCGCACCGCCCGGATCTGCAGCCATGGGGGTAAGGAAGCTTGGCGGCGAGCGCAGCATCGAGAATGGTCTGGTCGGCGTGCACTTCGAGGTTTGTTCGTGCCGATCGTATGTCTATGCGTTTGACGGTCATATCAAATGTTTCCTCACAGAGTTCGAATTCTCTCGCGGGCCGGTTCCTGACGGCGGCAAGCGAAAATGCCCTCAGGCTGCGGCTTCCAGCGCTGGTAAGGTCAAGGGGTATCGGATCACCGCCGACGTTCTCAGTTTCGGAGATTGGAATGCGACGGCGAACCTGGACCGATTGCCTAGTGGGACTCTCGGCGCGACCACACGAATGACGGTGGCGTGGCGCACCAGCAAAGAGCACAGCTCAGTCGTGTTCGGCGGCTCCCCCCGCCGGAGTGCCAGCCGCGGGGAATACACAAGACGAAAATCCAGATGTTCCAATCTCTTATCGGCAGAACCTGACCATTCGTATCAGGTTGAGCGAAAGAAGTTTCAGGAGGTCTTGACCTTTCCATCGTTGGAAACCGCACCTTCGCGAAGAACTGATCGCTGCCGTGGCCGCCCCGGCCGCAAGCGTGAACAAAATGAAGGTGAACGAGAATGAGTAAAAAGGCCGCCGCCCTGTTCCTAGCCGGTATCGCAACCGTTGGAGGGCTTGCGCTTGCCGACGGCGATGGAATGGGAACCTTCGCCAGTCGGCTTCTTGGGCTTGCCTCCTCGACCAGTGCGTCGGAGGCAGTCGCGGCGACCGGAACCACGGGTGCGCCCATGCCCAAGGTTCCGGTCGCCGAGGTCATCACGCGAGAGGTCGCGCCAGCCGTAGAGTTCACGGGCCACTTCGAGGCGGCAAAATCCGTTGAACTGCGTCCGCGTGTCGGCGGCGCCATCGACAGGGTGAGTGTTCCCGAAGGCGCTCTCGTCAAACCGGAACAGGTCCTGTTCCAGATCGATCCGCGACCGTTCCAAGTCGCCCTGGACGCCGCCAAGGCGCGCTTGAAACAGGCGATCGTTCTTCTCGATCACGCCGACATCGCGTTCCGCCGCGCCAAATCCCTGGCTCCGAACGGGACCGTGTCGCGCAAGACCTATGACGATGCCGAGGCAGTGCGGCGCCAACGGCAGGCCGAGGTCGAAATCGCCAAGGCGGCAGTGGCTGCGGCAGAGCTTGATCTCTCCTTCACGCGCGTCGCAGCCCCGATTGGCGGGCGGGTCGATCGTGTCCGGGTGACCGAGGGCAACCTTGTTTCAGGCGGCAATGCGGGTGCCGCCACGCTCCTCACCACCATCGTCTCGACGGACCCGCTCTACGTCTACTTCGACATCGACGAAGCGACGTTTCTCGATTTTGGCGGGCGAGCGCGTCCTGACAATGGAGAAGGCGGAACCGAGAAGTTGCCGGTCGGGATTGGCCTCATGACGGATGCCGGTTTCCCCCATGCCGGCGTGCTCGACTTCATCAGCAACCAGGTCGAACGCAGCACCGGCACGATCCGGGCCCGCGCGATCGTCCGGAATCCGGACGGACTGCTGGCCCCGGGTCTCTTTGCTCGGGTGAACCTTGTGACGGCCCAGCCAGCCCGCACCGTTCTGATCGACGATCAGGCGATCGGTACCGACCAGGGTCGCCGCTATGTGCTGACGCTGGGCTCGGGGAACAAGGCCGAGTACCGGCCGATCGAACTCGGTCCGATGATCGACGGCTTGCGTGTTGTCGCAAGCGGTCTCAGGCCGGGTGAGAAGATCATTCTCAAGGGCCTCGTGCGCCCTGGTATGGAGGTTGACCCGCAGACGGTTTCGATGGTGTCGGGCGAGGCTGCCAAAGGTGACTTAGCGGCCGCCGCTTCGCAGGAGGCGCGTCGATGAACATTCCACGCTTTTTCGTCGACCGCCCCATCTTTGCGGTCGTTCTCTCCGTATTGATGCTGATCGGCGGTGGCCTGACCCTCCTAAAGCTGCCGCTCAGCGAATATCCCCAGGTGACGCCGCCGACCGTGCAGGTGACTGCAAGCTATCCGGGTGCCAGCCCCGAAGTGATCGCCGAAACGGTTGCGGCTCCGCTGGAGCAGGTGATCAACGGCGTCGAGAACATGCTCTACATGAGCTCGCAGGCCGCAACCGACGGGCGCATGACGCTGACGGTGACCTTTCAGCAGGGCACCGATCCCGACATGGCGCAGATCCAGGTTCAGAACCGGGTTTCGCGCGCGCTTCCGCGTCTGCCGCAGGAAGTTCAGCGCATCGGTGTCGTGACGCAGAAGACCTCGCCCGATATCCTGATGGTCGTGCATCTGGTTTCGCCCGATGACCGCTACGATCCTCTCTACCTATCGAACTTCGCGACGCTGCAGGTCCGCGACCAGCTCGCGCGCCTGTCGGGTGTGGGTGACGTGCTCGTCTGGGGAGCCGGCGAATACTCCATGCGGGTCTGGCTCGATCCGGCCAAGGTCGCGGCGCGCGGATTGACCGCTTCCGACGTGGTTGCTGCAATCCAGGAGCAGAACGCTCAGGTGGCCGCCGGCTCCGTCGGCCAGCAACCGGATGCCTCGGCAGCGCTGCAGGTCACGGTCAACACGCTCGGCAGGCTATCCAACGAAGAGCAGTTCGGCGCCATCGTCGTCAAGACCGGCGCCGATGGCCAGGTCACCCGGCTGCGCGACATTGCCCGCATCGAGTTGGGCGCCGACTCCTATGCGCTGCGCAGTCTTCTTGACGGCAAGCCGGCGCTGGCGCTGCAGATCATCCAAAGCCCCGGCGCCAACGCGCTCGACGTGGCGAGTTCCATTCGCGCCACGATGGAAGACCTGCAGAAAGGCTTTCCTGAGGGCATAGAGTATCGCATCGCCTACGATCCCACCGTCTTCGTGAAGGCCTCGCTGGAGGCCGTGGTGATGACGCTACTTGAAGCGATCGTGCTGGTCGTCATCGTGGTCGTGCTTTTTCTTCAGACCTGGCGCGCGTCGATCATCCCGCTGGTTGCCGTGCCGATCTCCTTGGTCGGCACATTCGCGCTGATGTACATGTTCGGCTTTTCGCTCAACACGCTGTCGCTGTTCGGCCTGGTCCTCTCGATCGGGATCGTGGTCGACGACGCGATCGTCGTCGTCGAAAACGTCGAGCGTCACATCGCGCTTGGCGAAACGCCGAAGGAAGCGGCGCGCAAGGCCATGGACGAGGTGACCGGGCCGATCATTGCGATCACGTCGGTGCTCTCGGCCGTGTTCATTCCGTCAGCCTTCCTGACCGGCCTGCAAGGCGAGTTCTATCGTCAGTTCGCCTTGACGATCGCAATCTCGACGATCCTGTCCGCGGTCAACTCCCTCACCCTTTCCCCGGCACTTGCAGGCGTACTTCTGAAGCCACACCACGGCGAGGTGAAGCGCGATCTCCTGACGCGCGTGATAGACGGCCTGTTCGGCTGGTTCTTCCGGCTCTTCAACCGGTTCTTCGAGCGCGCTTCGAACGCCTATGTCTGGTCCGTGCGCCGCGCCGTCAGGTTCAGCGCACTCGTCCTTCTCGTCTACGCCGGCCTGGTCGCCACGACATGGCTGGGCTTCCACACCGTGCCGAACGGCTTTGTCCCGGCGCAGGACAAATACTACCTGGTCGGCATCGCCCAATTGCCGACAGGAGCCTCGCTCGACCGAACCGAGGCGGTCGTCAAGAAGATGTCGGAGATAGCCCTCGCGGAACCGGGCGTCGAAAGCGTCGTCGCTTTTCCGGGGCTTTCGGTCAACGGCATGGTCAATATTCCCAATGCCGCCGTCATCTTCACGATGCTGAAGCCCTTCGACGAGCGCAAGGATCCGTCCTTGTCCGCATTCGCGATCGCAGGTCGACTGATGGGCAAATTCAGCCAGATACCCGACGGCTTTGCCGGCATCTTCCCGCCGCCGCCCGTCCCGGGTCTCGGTACGACCGGCGGTTTCAAGTTCCAGGTCGAGGACAGGGCCGGGCTCGGCTTTGCGGCGCTTGCCGAAGCGCAGGGCGCGATTATGGGCAAGGCGATGCAGACGCCGGAGCTTGCCGGAATGCTTGCAAGCTTTCAGGTGAATGCGCCGCAGGTGCAGGTGGACATCGACCGGGTGAAAGCCAAGTCTCAAGGAGTGCCGCTCAACACCATCTTCGAAACGCTGCAGGTCAACCTCGGTTCTCTCTACGCCAACGATTTCAACCGCTTCGGCCGGACCTATCGCGTGGTGGTCCAGGCAGACGCGCCATTCCGCATGCAGCCGGAAGACATTGGCCGGCTGAAGGTGCGCAACGCGGCGGGCGCGATGATGCCTTTGTCGGCGCTGTTGACGGTCAAGCACAGTTCGGGACCGGATCGCGTCATGCATTACAACAGCTTCCCGTCGGCCGATATCAGCGGCGGTCCGGCGCCCGGCTATTCGTTCGGCCAAGCAACCGCGGCCATAGAACGGATCGCGGCGGAGACGCTGCCACCCGGCATGACCTTCGAATGGACGGAGCTCGCCTATCAGGAAAAGCAGGCCGGAAACACCGCGATGTACATTTTCCCTCTGTCTGTCCTGCTGGCGTTTCTCATTCTCGCCGCCCAGTACAACAGCTGGTCTTTGCCCTTCGCCGTGTTGCTGATCGCGCCGATGGCGCTGCTTTCCGCAATCGCAGGCGTCTGGTTTACCGGCGGCGACAACAACATCTTCACGCAGATCGGCTTTGTCGTTCTCGTGGGGCTCGCGGCCAAGAACGCGATCCTGATCGTCGAGTTCGCGCGAGCGAAAGAGGATGAAGGCGCCGATCCTCTGTCCGCCGTGCTTGAGGCGGCCCGCCTTCGGCTCAGACCGATCCTGATGACGTCGCTTGCCTTTATCGCAGGCGTCGTTCCGCTGGTGATTGCTAAAGGCGCTGGCGCAGAGATGCGCCACGTCATGGGCATCGCCGTCTTTGCCGGCATGCTCGGCGTTACCTTGTTCGGCCTCGTATTGACACCGGTGTTCTATGTCCTGGTGCGGAAGTTGGCGATCCGGCGGGAAAAAGGCCGAATCCCTGAAGGGGCGTCGCTGGAACAGCGAGCCTAAACGAACCATAACCATCGCACGCGGTCATGTCGGGAAGCCAGATGGCCACGTGCGATGCCTCCCGTCCGAAGGCAAATCCGATCGGCCTGGCGAAGTGAGCGCAAGTGCAAATAATCGTCAGGTTTGCCGGCTAGGGCGCACCTCGTTTCCAGTCGCAAACCGCAGGGCTCACGCAAACGTGCAAGGACGTGACCGGCAAAGGATTGCATCGGGTCGAAACCCTGCTAACACCCGGCTCCTCAAGCACCGCGTTGGAAGATCAGCAAGCGGTCGACGTCGGAATTTCGAGTGGGGCACTGCTTTGCCTGGCGCTCTTCGTTGATCCCGACCGAGCTGTCTCCCATATGCGACGAGCCCGGCCTCTCCTCCCGGCGGGCTCGACAACAACGACCCAGGAAGAATAAAAATGAACAATAATGGACGCCTATCGGGCAACTCCTTCGCTGCGCATAACCTGCGCGATCGCCTGGCGGCCGACGGTCTCGCCTATCTGGTCGCGCTGATGCCCGTATTCCTGTTGCTCTGCTAAGCTCGACTGCCGCGTTTCAGGACGCCTGTCGTGGACGCGCTCTGTTCGCGGCCTCAAAGCCACCTTCGGCGCAAGAAAGATCCCCATTCGGCTTCAATTCTCAGCTTTCGGAGGCGATCGCCGCTTGTGACGTGCGCGGCGTAGGAATTGGTAAAGGTGACGAGCAGGATGCGCGCCATCTTCGGATCTCCTTCGGTTCGCTCAAGTTCGTCGGCGATCTCTCGGTAGAGAGCTTCGCTCGACGTGGGCTCGGCGATACGCCGTTCCGCCATCTCCAGCATCCGTTCGACAAAGGCGAGATCGATCACATAGGCCGGCATCGATTTTCCGATCATGATGATGCCCCGCTGCCTGCAGAAGAGGTCCGGCATGGTGTCTCGTGCGTGGGAACGCACGGGCGGTCCGTCTGAGAGAAGGTGGGCGTCCGGGGCGTGTCCTGTCCTGTTCGGAAAAGTATCATGCTCCATCTCCTTCTCACGCTATAGGCCCGGCAAGGATCGGGCCGAACGATATCCCTATGGGAGCCCAACCGCCAAAGGCGCGAAGAGTTCCAAGGGAAAATCAATTTTTGCGATCAAAGGCCGCCTTCGCGCGACGACGCCAAACGCATGGAAGGGAGCGCGTGAGGCTACCGGCGCGTTTCTAAGGTCAATGCGAACCGCTCGAGCCCAGATGCTCGAACAGGTCTCGCGCCGGAGGGGACAGTTCCTCTTCCGCGCGCACGCAGACGGACAGCCGCCGCGTCGCCCAGTCATCAGCAAGGCGCACGAACGCGGTCTTGGCAGATCTGCCGCCGCGCCGTGCCGCCGTCTCCGGCATGATGGCAAGGCCGACACCCGCCGAAACCATGTGACACATGCCTTCGAAGCTACGCATGCGCGAGCGCATCTTCAGCGTCAAACCCAATCTCCGTGCTTGTGCATCGATATGGCTCTGCAATGCGCCATCGGCCAGGCCGACGAAAGGCTGGTCCGCAATGTCGGCGAAGAGTGCCCGCCTGCGTGCCGCGAATACGTGATCGCGTGGGATGACGACGACGAGCCGGTCGACGGCAAAGGGACGCAGTTGCAGGCCGCCAGTATCGACCGCGTCCGAAAGAATGCCGATCTCCACGAGGTCGGCGGCGACTGCTCTCGCAATCTCGATGCTTTGCCGTTCCTTCAGATCGACGTCGATCCGCGGATGCGCCGTCATCCAGGCGCCGAGCCGCTGTGGCAGAAACTCTGTGAGTGCGGCGGTGTTCACCGCAAGCCGGATTGTTGCTCGAAGGCCATCGGCGTGGTCACCAAGCTCGCCGCGCATCCGCGCCATCTGGCGCAGGATCAGCCGGGCGTGATGCGCGAGCGCTTCTCCGGCCGGTGTCGGCCGCACCCCGCGGCGACCACGTTCGAGCAGCTTGACTTTGCCGATCATCTCCATGTCGCGCAGACGTTCACTTGCCGCGGGCAACGAAAGCCCGGCATCCGCAGCACCATGGGTCATGCTGCCGGCATCCACCACGGCAAGAAACAGACGAAGGTCGATAAGATCGAAACGCATGCAAAGGAGGTTAACGGAAAAACAGCCTTCGGACCAGCCGAAGTCTGCCTGCGGATGATCCGCATTGTGCCGATGCGGGTATACGCTATGCCGATGGCATGTTCGATCTTGCTCCGTCCCTCGTCGTTGCGATTGCCGCAACTTTCTTCGCCGCCGGCATCCTCAAGGGCGTCACCGGCATGGGGTTGCCGACCCTGGCGATGGGCGTGCTCGGTACGCTCATCTCTCCACTTGCGGCCGCCAGCCTGTTGATTGCCCCGTCCTTCGTGACAAATGTCTGGCAGCTTCTCGCGGGCCCGAGCTTCGGCGCGCTTGCGCTCCGGCTTTGGCCGATGATGCTGGCGGTCGTTCTTGGCACGCTCAGCGGTTCTTCGGTGCTTGCCGGTGGCAGCACCGCGCTCACGACGGGCGCGCTTGGTGCGGCCCTCCTTCTCTACGCCGCCTTCACGCTCTTTGCGCGCCAGCTTCGCGTTCCGGCGAAGTGGGAGCCGTGGCTGTCTCCCGTGGTCGGCGCGGCAACCGGGATCGTCACGGGCGCAACCGGCGTCTTCGTCATCCCGGCCGTGCCCTATCTGCAGGCGCTAGGTCTTGAACGGGACGAACTGGTGCAGGCGCTCGGCCTCTCCTTCACCGTCTCCACAGTCGCCCTCACCGCCGGGCTCGTCTGGCAGGGCGCTTTCGAGGCCGATAATCTGCTCTTCTCCGGCCTCGCGATTGCGCCGTCGCTCGCTGGCATGTGGGCGGGGCAAGTCGTTCGCAACCGTGTCGAGCCGCCCGTATTCCGGCGCTGGTTCCTCATCAGTCTGCTCGTCCTCGGCGCCGAAATGCTTGCGCGGCCGCTTCTGTAGGTCCTCGCCCAGTCCGTGGTTTGGTCATCTTGGGACGGAAAACTGCCGCTACGGGACCCATTACGCAAGACGCGGATCGCGCTGGCTGACGTTCCCAAGAGCTTTGCTGAGGAACATCGATCAATATATTGAAGAAACTACGTTTTAATGCCGACTCCGGCCCGGAATTCAGGCCGGCACGATCTTCAGCGCGATGACACCGCCGGCGATCACCAGCATTGCGGTTGCCCGCGAGACTGTGATGGTTTCTCCAAAGAGCAGCACACCGCAGAGCACGGAACCGACGGCGCCGATGCCGGTCCAGACCGCGTAGGCTGTTCCGAGCGGCAAGGTCTTGAGCGCCTGGGTGAGCAGGGACAGAAAGATCACCAGGGCAACGATCGAGACCAGCGTCCAGGACAGGCGGCTGTAACCGTTCGAGAACTTGGTGCTGACGGCCCAGGCGACGTCTGCAACGCCGGATAGCACGAGGTAGATCCAGGCAAGCGATGTGGATGACATGGCAATTCTCCAGGGTTCGGCAGATCGCGATCGGTTGCGGCTTCAGACGAGTTTAATAACGGCGACACCGGCCAACAGCAGCACCACGCCGCCCAGGCGCAGCCCCGACACGGACCTCTGCGGCAGACGGAACCAGCCATAGCGATCGACGAAGACACTTGCGACCTGCTGGCCGGCCACGGTGAGACCAACCGCCGCGGCCGCACCAATCGCTGGGATTGCGGTAAAGACCGTGGTGACATAGGTCGCTCCGGCGAGACCACCGAGCCAACCCCACCAGGGCATCGTCTGCACGCCGGTGATGTTGGGACGGGATGTCTTTTGCCCGGCGAGCACCAGAAGCATCACCGCGGCCATGGCGAGCGTGGCGACGAGAAACGAAATCGTACCCACCGCGAACGGCGCACCCCCGAGATCATGGCGCAGGAGCGCATTGACGGCGCCCTGGACCGGGAGCACGGCCCCTGCCATCAGCGCAAGGGCAATCCAGCCAAGCCGGTCGGCTTTAACATTGTCTTTTCCGCCTTGCCCGAACACCACCATGGCAACCCCGAGGAGCACGACGAGCGTGCCAACGGCGGCCCCGACCCGCAGTCCCGTCGGCGGAACGCCCAGCAAGCCGAAACTATCGAGCGTCAGGGAGGCGAGCATCTGTCCGGCTATGAACAATCCGACGGAAACGACGGCGCCAAGGCGGGGGAAGAGAACGATGGTCGAGACGACATAGACGGCTGAGGCGGTGCCTCCGACGAGATGCCACCACTTGACCGCGGGAATTGCACCAAGCGCGGCGATTGTTCCCGTCAGGAGGGTGACGAGAAGCAGCAGACCGGTACCAATCGCGAGCTGAAGTGTGGTCGCCGCAAAAGGCGATCCGACAGCTTTGGAAAGTTGTGCGTTGGCACCCGCCTGGACAGCGAGCAGACCACCCGCAAACAAGGCCAATGGGACGAACAGGGTCTCCATGACGGGACCTCCTTGATGAGAATGAGTTGAAAATGGAGGAAGGGTTGATCAGGTGGACGTGCTCTGGTGCGCCCGGACCTGAGGAAGGTGCGGGGCGGTCGAGTGATCACTCGTCTCAGGCACCAGATCGCTGAAGAATGGGATCATCTTGCGTCGCTCCACCGATCGGCCCATCCGATCGTGACACCATCTTTAAACGGTGCTCCGTTGCAGAACGATCTGTCGTTTCGCCTACTGTCTCTGCATATTTGCACAGCCGCTTCAATGACGGTCCACAGCGAATAAGGCGTTTGACCGTGGAGCTCGATTGCGCAAAGCGATTGACAATACGCGGTGATAGCGGTGCAAATTCGCTCATCCGATGAACAACCTGGCCTAGGTTTGCCCAATCATGCACAGCCATCACCGTATCGACTGGGAAGACCTCCGCTTCGTTCTGGCCGTCGCAGAGGCGAACTCCCTTGCTGCTGCCGCCCGGGCGCTTGGCGTCAATCACACAACAGTGTTAAGGCGTGTCGGGTCGTTCGAACAGAAGCTCGGGGTCCGGCTGTTTGACCGCCTCCCGTCCGGCTACATGCTCACCGCCGGCGGCGAGGAGCTGCTGGCCGTGGCCCGGCAGATGGCTGAAACGGTCACGGAGCTCGAGCGCCGCTTGACGGGTCAGGATCTGCGGCTCGAGGGTAGCCTGCGGATTACCACCACGGATACGCTGATGGCGTCCATCCTGCCGTCGATCCTGGCGGATTTCCGTCAACGCCATCCCGGCGTCCTGCTCGAGGTCAGCACCTCGAATGCGCTCGCAAACCTCTCGCATCGCGACGCGGACGTTGCCATCCGCCCCGCGGTCGATTCACCGGATGCATTGGTCGGTCGCCGGATCGCGAAGGTCGCTTTCGCCGTCTATGCGGCGCCGTCCTATCTCGATGTGCGGGAGCTGACAGCCGACCCGCTGGACATTGCAGGGGAGCACTGGATCGGGCTTGGCGACGCGCTTGCGTCCACGAGCGTGGCACGATGGATGCGCGCGACGCTCGTGGCACCCGCGGTCTTGCGTTGCGATTCGCTGGTCACGGCCCGCGAGGCGGCAAAGGCCGGCATCGGTCTTGCGGCCCTGCCCTGTTATCTCGGAGACACGACGCCCGGTCTCATCCGCATCGGCGCACCGGTTGCCGATATGACGAGAGAGCTTTGGCTTCTCACACACGAGGATCTGCGGCGCACGGCCCGCGTCAGCGCCTTCACCGAGTTTGTTGGCGAGGCGCTCGCGAAACATCGGCCGCTCCTCGAAGGCAACAAGCCCTCCACTTAGAAGTTCCCCCGGGAACGGCCAATGCGGACGGAGCGCTTAAGATCGCTTTAAATCCAGTTGATCAGGGACACGTCAGATGCCAAGCTCAGTTTGCGAAACCTATCCCGGAATATGCGAAAAAAGCCGCCTGAAGTATCCGCGGCCACCCCGCCTCCTGCGTGCTGCCAACCAGAACCTCCGAGGTGCGCCACGGCCGATATCGTTCGCGCCGGTAGCCATTTCACTGACCGTTGAAAGCGAAAGCGCTTCGGCAATCCGGATCGGATCGGCTATCTCGATGCTGGGATTGCTCGTTCTTGCCGCGTACGCCGGGACGACGGCCGTTGCAGGGATTCTTGCCGGCGGATTCGATGGACTGTTGATCGAGGCGTCGTCGAACCTCTGGTGAGTTCGGCACTGGGCGACCCGTCGCCTCAGGCCGTCAGAAGCGATTGACCGCATTGCGGTTCGTCAACGTTCCCGTTGCAAAAGCAAGGCTTGCCGCGGCGACAAGCGTGTCGCTGTAGGCGGTCGCCTTTGCGACTTTCGCCTGGAGCAACGCCGTCTGCGCGATGCTGACATCGGTGATCGTGCCCAGGCCCTGCTTGTAGTAGTCGACCGCAGCATCGTAGGTCGTCTGAGCGGCCGTCGTCAGCTCGCTTGCGGCCGCATAGCCGGCCAGGCTGGTGCGCAGCAGATCATAGGCGACGACGACTTCCCGCGCCGCAGTGTTTTGCAACTGCGCCATCTCCTGCTCGGCAGCGTCGACCTGCGCCATCGCCGACTGCAACCGCGCGTCGCGCAGCCCGCCATCGTAAATCGGGAAGCTCAGGCCGATCATCAGGTTGGCGTTCGGCTGGTTGACGCGGATCGTCGAGCGCTGGTCGAAGCGGGTGTCTTCGACGCTGAGCGAGCCGATATTGCGGTTCACGTTGCCCACCAGCGCGACCTTCGGCATGAACTCCGCGCGGGCGGCCGCAATACCGTTCTTGTCGGCCTGCAGGCGGGCAAAAGCCGCCTGCACATCCGGGCGACGCTGGAGCGATGTCCCAATCAGCCGGTTGAGGTCCTCGGGCACAGCCTTCGGCAGAGCACGATTGCTGCCGTCGGCGATGCGGATCTCGAGCGTTGGCGAGACCCCGACCGCTTCGAGAAGCGTCATATAGGCATTGCGCTCGTGCCCTTGCGATTGGGTCAGGTTGAAGCGCGCCTGCGCCACTTGCTGGTTTGCCTGCGCGACTTCGATCGATGTGGCGATGCCGCGACCCATGCGCGCCTTGGCGGCTGCCTGGACAAGCTCGGCATTCTGCACCGTCTGGCGGGCGATCTTCAGCTGAACACGCGCCGCCGTCAGGACGAAATAGGCGTTGGAAACATCGAAGATCAGCTTCTGGTGCGTACCGTTGAAGGTCACGTTTGCGGCAAACGCCAATTGCGTTGCCGCCTCTCTCCCCGCATCCCGCCCGCCGAAATCGAGAAGCAGCCACTTGACCGTAAGGGATGGAATGAACTGCGCGCCAGTTGTCGTCAGCGTGCCGGGGGCGATCGGTATGGGACCGCCGATGCCGGGCGCAGTCGCCGACGTCTGCTCCAGACCGGCGAGTACATCGGCCGTCAGGAGAGGCAGGTACACCGCTTCGGTGATGCCGACGGCAATCGCCGCCTGCCGGGCGCGCTGCCAGGCGGCACGGGTGATCGGATTGGTTCGCTGGGCGATATCGACCAGTTCCGGCAAGCTGTAATCGTGTTTCGGATCGATCGACGGCGTCGCGATCGTAATCGGGATCTCAGGGTTCGGCGCGAGAGAGAAATCCGGCGCGCCGGCACTCACCTTCGAGGCGTCCTTGGTGCCCGTTCCCGAAACGGCCGGCCGGTCGGCGCTCGGTGGCGCCAGATCATCGAGTGCAGCGGACGTGCAGGCTGCCGGGATCGACAATGCGCCAAGGAGAAGAGAGCCTCGGGCAGCACGGCACATGCTTCGGCAAAGGGCGATCACCCCTACCGAAACCCACCTCGCCCCCGCAGAAACCATCATTCCAAGGCATCCCCCGCTGCCAGCCGCCGAACCACAGTCTCGATCTTCTCGTAGAGTGCAAGCCTCCAGGCGAGCTCGTCGCGAATTCGCCGGGGAAAACCTCCGGCATGTATGCTTGCCTTCCGGGCGCGGGCGAGACGCGCTTTCAGCCGCCGAAGCGCCAGGGCCAGATCCGCACTGGGCTTCGGCCGGTGCCATGCCTCTAATCCCTCGGCCTGATCGTTCAGCCATTGCGCCACCGCGTGTTCATAGCCGAGAACCGCGCGCTTCAGCGGCGTCGGCGCGCCCCGCAACGGACCGAAGGCCCGGTCGTGTTCGCGCAATTCGACGATCGGGGCGGCCAGTTCCTGCAGGCTGAGGGCAATGCGCTCCGTCGTCCGGGCATCGATGTCTCCCCGCCGCACGTTTGCAGGCTCGAAACGCAGCAGTTCACTCTGGCGCAATGCGCCAGCGACACCGCTGATCAGGTCGGCATAGTCGCCGGTGGGGCCGCCGCGGCGCGCTAACAGATTGGCAAGCGTGGCACCGCTCGTAGCAAGGCTCTTGCGTATTCCCTGCCCGATGCTGACCGGCCAGATCGTCGAGAAAACGACCGAAACGACGATGTTGCCGAAGACGATGCCGATGATGCGATCCCGCGCCTCGTTGAGATCCAGACTCGGGCCGAAGCCGTGCAGCACGACGAGAAAAAAGCAGAGCGCCATCTGCCAGCCGATATAGGAAATGCGCTCCGAGCCGACGGAGATCCATGCCGCAATGAGGCTGACCGCACCGACAAGAAAGGCGAGCTGGCCGATATCCGTCATGTGCGGCACGAGCCAGATCGTCGAGCCAATCGCCACGGCGCCGCCAAGGAGGCAGCCCGTCAGCCGCAGTGCCAGCTTGTGCATGGTCTCGCCCGTCGTTCCAAGCGCTACCATGAAACAGGTGATCAGGGCGGTGTGGATCGCAAACCAATCGAGGGCCGTGTAGGTGATGTAGGTGATCATCACCGCAAGCAGAGCCTTCAGCGCGAACTGCGTGTAGAGCGGATTGCTGAAAGCATCCGGCAGGAAGAACCCTCCCTTATGCGCATCTGACACCGGCCCGGGCGGGTCTGCTTCCGATAGGATATCGACGATCCTTTCGACCTGATGCGCCGGGATCGCTTCGGCAATGCGGCGAAGAACCTCCGGCGCCGCAGCGTTTTCCCGCGGCCTTCGTTCATCAAGCGATAGGGCGAGTGCCAGCGTCAGCAAATCATAGGACGCGTCCGTCGCCGCCTGCATGCGCGGCACGTCGTGCTTGTCCATCAACGCCAGAAGCTTTGAGAACCCGGCATATTTCTTGAGCTCGCCATTGCCTTCGGCCAGCAACGTTGCAGCCACGCGTTTCGCCGCGTGGTCTCCACTGGACAGGAGCTGGCCCGCCACCTCCAACCGCTCGGCGATCGCCGAGCGTAGCCGTCGCGCCGGGCTGTGGCCGGTGATGAGATGGATCGCGATCAGGTAGACCACCGGGAAGAACACGACCACCCACATCCAAGCGAGCCCTCGGATCAGCAGTTCCGGGATCGGCACGATATCGTAGAGCGTCATGACGAAGGCAAAGACCATGGCGACCGTACCGATCGGCGGCCCGGCACGGCTTGCCTGCGTCAGGTACATGCCGCCGAAGGTAAAAAAGGCGACAAGTGCCAGGCGCAGTGCCGGTTCGTCCGCCACCACCATCAGGCAGACGATGGCCAGCAGAATTCCGATCGTCGCCCCGACAAGCAAGCCGATGGCGATCAGGATGCCGGAGCCGGCATCAGCTCTGAACGCGAAGAAGACGAGATAACAGGAGATCGCCGCTTCGGGGACCCGCAGCGCCATCGCCGTTACAGCAACCAGCGTGGTGACCAGCGCCATGCGCAGGGAAAGGTCCAGCCGGCCCGGATAGGGTTGCAATTCGTCCCAGAGGATCGACGTGTAGCGGACGCTACTTCGCGGCTGGAACAGCATCGGCGTCGTTATGCGCGGGCCCGATGACGACGACGGCGGAGGCGCCGACGCGCATCAGGTCCTCCGGCGGATTTTCAAGCCGCACATGCACGGGAAAGCGCTTGGCGACCCTCACCCAATTCAGCGAGTTGGAAACGATCGGTATGCCGAGGATCGTGGCGGAATCTTCCGAACGCACGCCCCAGCCGACGCCCTCGACCGTGCCGGAAATACGGCGCTCCGGATCCGCCATCACGAAGACATCGGCGCGGCTGCCGATGGCGATCGCCTTGAGTTCTGTTTCGCGGAAGAAAGCGACGGTTTCCCATTCGGCGGTATCGATCAGAGTGAACAGCGTTTCGGCGGGAACCACGACCTTGCCGACCGTCGTGCGCAAGCCGACGATCTTGCCGTCGAAGGGCGCCCGCACGATGGTGTTCTCCAGGTCCCGCTCGGCAAGTGCTACCGTCGCGCGTGCGACATCCGCCTGGGCTTTCCGAGTGTCGAGGGTACCGATCACCCGGTTGGCTCCGTGGGCCGACTGCAACGCCTGAGCAAGGCTGACTTCGGCGTCTTTGACGGCGGTTCGCGCCTCGTCAACTTGCTGCGCCGTCACGAAGCGCCTCGGCAAGAGCGGCTCCAGCCGTTCCTGTGTCTGGCGCGCAAGCAAGACATTGTTCTGAGCACGGGCGATCTGCCGGTCCGCAACGTCGGCATTGGCGCGCTCGAGATCGAGATTGCGCTCTCCCTGCGCCACTTCCGACTGCGTCGCCTTCAGTTCGGCCTGCGCCTGTTCGAGACGCAGGCGATAGGGTTCCGGATCGAGGCGGAAGAGCACGTCGCCCTTCTTCACGCTCGCATTGTTACGCACCTCGACGGCGATTATCCGGCCCGGCACGCTCGCGGCGATCGCAACCGTCGGCGCATCGATTTCAGCGACGTCCGTGCGCGGGCTGCGGTCGACCTGCCAGAAGGTGAAATAGACCGCGACGGCCGCACTGGCGATGATGAGCGGGCCGAGAGTGCGTGCAACTGCACGCCGGAAGACGTCATCGGCACTCAATTCGGCGCTCCGCCAAAGGCCAGAAACCAGTAGACGATGCTGGTGGTGAGCGCGAGCGAGAGGTAGACGAGAAGCGGCGCGGGCAGGTGTTCGTCGATACCGGCGTGGACGAGGATCAGCCTTGCGACAACCGTGGTGACGATACCAAGCCCGGCACAAAGCAGCCAGGCTGGAAAGTAGGACCCGAACACCACGATCGACGGGGCAAGCGGATCCCGGGCACACCCCGCGGCCGTCAGCATCCCCACCGATAAAAGTGCGCGCCCGATCGTCCACCGCCGGCGGCCGGCACGCATGCTAAGTCGAACCACACCATCCCCCGTGTCATGGCCATTGTCATGCAATTGCCGATACTGGTGAATTACGCGAGCCAATTCAACCATTCATGGACCTGCATCACCAGGGTTCGAGAAACGACCGGTCGTTGAGGGGCTGGTGATCTGTCGTTCTTGGGACGGACGGCCTCGCCCCATGTAGAGGCGATCAAGGGTCGGGCTAGTTGTCGGCGCGCTCCGCCAGGCGCCGCAACCCGGGAATGTCCTTCAGCGTCAGCTTCTGCCGTCCGCCGACGACCAGACCCTGCCCCTCCCAGGCGCTGAGGATGCGCGAAACCGTGTGCAGCGTTGTCCCGGTCATCTCGGCGATATCCTGGCGTGAGATCGGAAAGTCGATGCGGATGCCGCCGCTTTCGGGTTTGCCAGCCTGTTCGGCGAGCCGGAGCACCGTGTGCGCGACGCGGCGCTCTACCTCTTCAGTCGACATCTCGCGGATACGGGTATGCGCCTCGTCGAGCCGCTGGCCGATGGTGTGGAGGGCATTGACCGCAAGGTGAGGATTTTTCTCGACGAAGATGTTCCAGAGCTCCGTCGGCCAGGCGAGAACCAGGCTTTCGGTCGCCGCCGTTGCGGTGCCCGGATAGTCGCTGCGCTGGAGCGCTCGGGCAAAACCGAAGAGATCGCCGGGATTGACGACCCGCACGATGATCTGCTGCCCGTCCTTGGTGACCTGTGTCACCTTCAGCCGGCCATTCAGCAGCAGGAAGAAGAAATCGGCCGTGGCCCCCTGTTCGAACACGGCTTCGTTCTGCGGCACGCGCCGCACCGTGGCGCGCGTCAGCAGCGTGTCCAGTTCCGGGTCGCTCATCTTCTGAAACAGGGGGAGCGATTTGACGAGTGTGCGATCGAGTGCAGCCACGTTGGCCCTATATCCTGCCGATTTGAAATTGCCTTTGCTCTAGCATAGTGCCGGGTCCTGCAAAAGGACCCGGCATTTATGCCCGAGCGACGGTTTTCCCAGCAATTTCATCGGCCGTCTCATCTCAGCCCGCACCGTGGAGCCGCCGTTCAAAGGCATAGAGGTAGCCCGAATACCAGCGGCCGTCGCGCACGAGCCGGAAACCGAGATTGTCGGGCGGCACGCCGACGGCGCAGCCGCCGCTTTTCGGATCCCGGATGAAGAAGCTCATCGACGCCCGGTGCTTGCCGTTGACGACGAAGATGCCGCAAGCGGGAGCCTCCTTCAGCACCTCGCCGTCGTCGCCGATCGTGACGCGGCGGTGGCAGGTCTCGGTCCATTCCCAGACATTGCCGTCGAGATCGGCAACCCCATACTCGTTCTCACCGAAGGCGCCCGTGGGCAGCGGCATGGGGTTCTTCGCCCTCTGCCGGCTGGATTCGCGCTCGTAGTCCGCAAGCCAGCGCAGCGCCGGATTGTCCTTGGTGCCGTCGATCCCCAGCGCATCGTCGGGGAATTTGGACCCGGCGGCAAACGCCCATTGCTGGTCGGTCGGAAGGCGCCAGACCTCGCCGGTCTTCTTGGTCAGCCATGCCGCATAGTCGGTCGCGTCCGTGTAATTGACCCCGGTCATCGGCACACCCGACAGGCCGGCGCCATGGCCGCCCTCCGGCTGCTGGCAGCCGCCGTCGGCGACGCAGCGCTCGTAGTCGTCGCGCGTCACCTGATACTTCATGATCTCGAGCGGCTGCTTGATGGCTGCCACTACGATCGGCGCGTCGACGGCAAAACCGTTCTTCAGGAAGTGTCCCTCCGCCCGATAGCTCATCTGTCGCGGCGCGATCGTCACGGTCACCGGCGGCCTGATCGACGGATCGATGCCGTCCTTGAGATCGTCGAACAGCCCCACCTTCGCCGAAAGCACGCCGCCGATTGCCGCCAAAAGGACGACCGGTGCTGCTAGCGAGAGGAGCGAAACCGCAGTTTTCTTGGTGGTGGGCATGGAAGGTCTCCGGGGGAAGTGGCACGCGCCGGCAAGCGCGTGCCTTTGTTCGCGCGTGGGGTCGCTGTGAGCGCGGCCCCACGATCATCCGCTGTCACCCGGCTACATCGACGCCGGCTTGACGACCGATGTCATCAGATCGTCGTTCCATTCGCCGGTCACCTTGAAGTGGCCGGCGGCACCCAGCTCGAACGCCTCGATCAGGTTGTGGTTGACGTAGGCGTACACACCCGGCTGGCGGAAGGTGTAGAAGGCAGCGCCCGCGGTTCCGCCCGGAATGAGCCAGGTTTCCTGGTCGAGATCCGGCGGGTTGCGGAACTTGCCGGTCGCCCAGACATAGTCACCATGCCCGCCGATCAGGTGCGGCCGCGTATCGCGGTTGGCCTGCGAATGGACGACGAGCACACGCTCGCCCACGGCCGCAGTCAAAGCATGGTCGCCGGTCAGCGCGCCGACCGCACCGTTGAAGACGATGTGGGTCGGGGTCAGCGTGCGCATCGCCTTGACAGCATCTTCATAGGCTTCGCCGGGGGTTTCGTACTTCTTGTAGTTCCCGGCCTCGTCCTTCGGCACGTAGAAGTCCTGCTCGCCGACATAGTAGATCTTGTCGTACGTCAGCGGCTGGCCCTTCTCGTCCTTCAGTCCGTCGCGCGGCAGCACCATGATGGCGCCGTTCATGCCCGAGGTGACGTGCCAGGGCACCATGCCCTCCGGCGCGCAATGGTAGACGAAGACGCCGGGCTTGGTCGCCTTGAAACGAAGCGTGGTTTCCTCGCCCGGGTTCACCTGGGTCAGCGCCCCGCCGCCGAGCGCACCGGTTGCTGCGTGGAAGTCGATGTTGTGCAGCAACGTGTTGGTGTCAGGGTTGATCAGCCGCAGTTCAACATAGTCGTTCTCATGCACCACCATCAGCGGACCAGGCACCGAACCGTTGAAGGTCATCGCGTGGATCTCAGTGCCCTCGCGGTCGATCACCAGCTTCTTTTCCTCGATCGTCATGGTGAACTCGACGACGCGCGGTCCGGTCTTGGCGACCTGGTCATGGGCGTGCACGAAAGGCGGCTTGACGAGGTCGACCTTCACGCGAGACAGGGTCGAGATATCGACGGGGGCAGCACCGGCTGCCGCGGCAGCGCCAGCGGCATGCGCCTGAGCGGTGTGGAGAAGCGGCGCAACCGCGCCCGCCAGGGCAGCGCCGGCAAGCATCGTCCGGCGGGTCATCTGAAGTTGTTCAGTCATCTTGCTCTCCTTCGGCGCGTTCCAGCGGCCGGGATTGGCCTTCTGCGAAACGCGCCTGTATTCAACGAGTTAGGGTGGGCGGCGCCGACTTGGGCGGCCTCACCTCCGGTCTCGACCACCGGTCCCCCAGCAGTCACTAGAGAAGTAGAACCACAGACGAATCTCGTCTTTGTCTTGGAACAAATCGTTGCGAGGAGATCGCTTTTCTTTACGCCTTGCGACGTCGGCGGTCCGACCGGGCAGCGATACTTGCGTTTTCGCAAAGAGGGCCTTCGAACCCATTGATAGATCAAGCCTCATCCGCAAGTCCGCAAGGACGCACGACGAGGAACACGACCATGTTGGACAGATTGATAAGACCGAAACCGAGCGGCGGCATTCCGCGCGGACTCTCGACCACCGGCCCGGTGCTCTTCTCCTATGGCTTTCGGCCGTTCTTCCTCGCAGCCGCCCTCTGGGCGATCGGCGCCATGGCGCTGTGGATCGCCGCACTGATTCTCGGACTAGACCTAGCCGGCGACTACGGTGCCGCCCATTGGCACGCGCATGAGATGCTGTTTGGCTTTTCCTCCGCCGTTCTCGGCGGCTTTCTGTTGACGGCGATCCCGAACTGGACGGGAAGGCTGCCGGTTTCCGGCCGACCGCTCGCTGCCCTCTTCGGGCTCTGGGTCATTGGTCGGGTTGCTCTCCTGTCGAGTGGTATCATCGGCTTACCCGTCGCAGCCGCTGTCGAGGCGCTGTTTCTGCCGGTGCTGTTGCTGATCTGCGCGCGCGAGGTGATCGTCGGTCGCAAGTGGAAGGACCTCAAGGTGATCGGCGGGCTCATAATTTTGTCGGCCGCCAATATCTGGTTCCACCTCTCGGTCCTCGGCAATCTCGATGTCGACGCCGCAGCGCGGCTGGCGATCGGGGCCTACACCATGCTGATCATGATCGTCGGCGGACGCATCGTGCCGAGCTTCACGCGCAACTGGCTGAACAAAGTTGGCCGCACCGATTTCCCCGTGCCCTACAACAGGTTCGACACCGCGGCGATCCTGATCGGCGTTGCAGCGCTCGGTGCCTGGACCTTCGCGCCCGTTCACATCGTCACCGCAGCGATTGCGGTGATCGCGTGCGCCTTTCATACGGTACGGTTGCTGCGCTGGCACGGATCACCGACCTGGCCGGAGAAGCTGCTCTTCGTTCTGCACGCGGCTTACGCCTTCGTGCCGCTCGGCTTCCTGGCCATATCGGCCGGCGCGATCGAGCTCCTCGCCGACTACCCGGTCATGCATGTGCTGACCGTCGGCGTGATCGCCTTCATGATGCTCGCCGTGATGACGCGCGCCACTCGCGGCCATACCGGGCGGCCGCTGGTGGGATCGGCACTCACCAGCGCCTCCTATGTCGCGATCGCGGGCGCCGCGCTAATCCGGCCGCTGGCCGAGGTGCTGCCGGAGCATTATCATCACCTGATCGCGCTCTCTGGTGCATTGTGGATCGCGGCCTTTGTGCTGTTCACGCTCGAATACGGACCGATGCTGGTGCGCGAGCGCCGCGCGCCGCGCGCCTCACCCTGACCGGACGTCGATACCCAACGCAAAAGGCGCCGCAGATGCGGCGCCTTTTCTTTTCTAGAAGGCTGGTCCTAGAAGATGCTGCCGTGGCCAAGTTCCAACGCGCCGTCGGCGATCATGTCAGGCGTCCACGGCGGCTCGTACGTCAGCCGGACCTCGGCATATTCGACACCCGGCACATACCAGACGCAGTTCTGCACCGCTTCCTTGAGGAAGGCAGTCGCCGGGCAGCCCTTGATCGTCGTCGTCATGGTGACACGGGCAATGCCGCCCTCCTGAACGTCGATGTCATAGATCAGGCCGAGATCGACGACGTTCTTGCCCATTTCGGGGTCGATGATGATGCGCAAGGCATCGCGGATCCTCGCCTCGAGGTCCAGGGTTTCAGGCGCCGACATGGGAGCGCCTCCCACCGATGCGGATGAGGATCCGGTAGGTCTCGCCGGTCGCATCGAAATTGCCGGCCCATTTGTGGCCGCGCTTGGCGAGCTCCGGATAAAGGAACAGCGGTTCGCGCGCGAGCAAGGCGAACAGAACCTCGCCTTCGGCCATCTTCTCGGCCGCTGCCAGAATGCGCACCATAGGCTCCGGCGGATCGAGCTCCGTCAGGTCGAGCTGGCGGCTCGGGTCGGGCCAGGCGTCGAGATCCGTTTCGCTGACCGAAAGCCTGATCCCCTCGACCTCGCCTTCGGGCGTAAACAGAACCTCCCAGTCGCCATTGTCGAGCGGGCGGTCCTGATGGGTGAAGCCGCGACCCGCCATGACGCTGAAGAGCGGAACGGGCCGGAAGGTCGCGATCAGCTTCAGCGCCTGGCCCGGCGCCAGGCTGTCGACTGCATTCATGATGGCCTGGAACGGGTCGCTGCCGCCGCGCAAGTGCGGTCGGACGTCGAGTTCATAAGGATCTTGGCTCATGGGAACCTCCGTGAGGAAAAGATGGCAGAAACAGGCCTGGTCGAACAAGTCCATCAGGCAATCGAAGTTCGGCCGGAACGTTGATCAGTCGCCGTGTTCGCACGAACTCCAGGATGAGCGCATTGACGGCAATCAACTGGCCGAGGCTTGCAAAACGAAAAATAGGCGCGCTGCCGATCAGGAGGGCGAACGTGCCAACCGCGACCGTCAGATAAAAGAGCCGGAACCAGCGAAGGGCGGACGTTTCGCTGACGAGGTCCTGGACCCTCGGGGTCGGCATGCGCCCAAGCGCCGGCCCGTAACATTCGAGCCAGGTCATGAACGGCACGATCTTGTAGAGCTGGGCGAGCCCCATGCCCGTCAGCCATCCAAAGGTGGCGAGATAAATAACGGCGCCGATAGCCTCATCAATCCGGCCGGCCGAGAGCAGCGCGACGAAGAGCATAGCCGCGGCGACCAGTGACACGAAGGCGCCGATGCTGGCGCGGCTGTTGAGTTCGATCGCCTTGCGCCGGCGCTCCCGATAGATACGCAGGATATCGCCGACATAGATCGCGACCACGGCCGCGCCGGAACCGACGGCAAGGAGGAAAAGCGGCGAGCGACCAACGGTGCCCACGAGAATGACGGGCACTGCGGCCGCCAGAACGCCGAGGCAAAAGGCACCAAGCATGAAGACAACACGGCTGCTTGTCCGCTCTTTGTCTGGCGACAGCATGAACATGGTCAAAAGTCGATAGCTGACGCCCATGGTGGTGAAGCTCAACCAGCCGCAGAGGCCGAGGGAGGCATGAAGCGAGAGACCATCGACGGTGAGGTCGATCGCGCCCGCCGCGTCGATCAGGCCCGAGAGCACGCCAGCATAGACGCCGCCGAGCAGCATCGTGCCGAAGAGAGCGGCAAGGCCGACCGCGACGAAGCGGGCCGGTAGTGGCAGGGGGCGTGCATGCCAAAGCGTGACTGCGAAGGAAAAGCCCAGCACCGAAAAGCCAACGATCGAGAAAGCGGCTCCAAGAGGAAGCAGCGTCACGGGAACATCGATCGCACCGGAAAGACCGACGAAGCCGAAGGTCAGGGTGGCGATGCCGACGATAAGAAACAGGAGCGCCGGCAGGGCGACGGTCGGCAAGGACAGCGGCTGGCCGACGAGAACAGGTACGAATTGCAGCAATGCGCCGGTCATCAGCAGGCTTAGCCAACCGAGAGCGACAATATGGACGAGCGCCAGCGTTTCAGGCGCCTCAAGGGCTAAGACCGGATAACCAAAGCCGAGAACCATCATGGTCTCGCCAAGGACGAGGAAAATCAGCGCGGCCGCGAAATAGGACATGGTCCAGCGGGATAGCGTGGCTGCGAACATGGTGGTTCAACCCTTGGATCACGATGGCTCTGGTCGAGCCGAACAAGCGTGATCGATTCTCGTAAGTGGGAGCGGGATGAGAGCGGAAAATGACGCACGCTTTTTCTCACCCCGCTCTTGAAGGACACAAGGGCTCAGTGCCCGCCGCAGCAGCAGTCACAGCCGGAGGACTGTTGCCGACCGATCTCAACTCGCCAGACCTCCGGCCCCTGCTCGAGGTATTCCCAGGTGAATTCGCCCGGATAGCGGGTTTCCAGCTGGTAGTGCAGTGGACGCGGATCGTGGTCGTTAACGATGATGAAGGCGCCACCCTCGGCAAGTGCGTTCAACATGCCGAAGATTTTCGGATGGCGTTCTACCGGCGGGATCGTCCGCACATCGATAAGGGGCTTGTCGGTCTCTGCAATGGTCATGGTTATCCGATTCTGAGCGCCGTGGTTTGATGATGATCCGGGAAACGCCGGCGCACACGCCCCGGATTTCCGCAACCTAGCGACAGCGCCGCCGCGACATTTTGTCGAAGCGCAAACAAATCTCGCTTTGGCCTCGACCAACCCCGTCCTTGACTTTTCGCAAAGAGGTGCCTGCCAGCGCGGCCTAGAAAAGCTGTATCCATCGCCACCAAGATGAGGACGAAATGTTAGCTTCCGCGCTCCTGAAATACGGTGAAATGCGCCTGCCGCGCTACACGAGTTACCCGACCGCACCGCGCTTTGCCGCTGATGTCGGCGATCACACCTACGGCGACTGGCTGAAGGCGATCCCCGAGGGGCAGAACGTGTCGCTCTACCTGCACATCCCCTTCTGTCGTTCCATGTGCTGGTACTGTGGCTGCCACACGACGATCACCAAGAAGGACGATCCGATCCTCGACTATCTCGATGTGCTCCGAGACGAGATCCGCATGGTCGCCGATACCATTGGCCGGCCGCTTCCGGTCTCGGAGGTACATTTTGGCGGCGGCACGCCGACGATCATCGAGCCACGTGAATTCCTTGCGCTGATGACGTTGATGGGCGAGCGCTTCGCGCTGTCACCATCGGCCAATGTCGCCGTCGAGATCGATCCGCGCCGGCTGACGCTCGCCATGGCCGAGGCACTCGGCGAAGGCGGCGTTAGGCGTGCCAGCCTCGGCGTACAGAGCTTCGATCCCGTCGTGCAGAAGGCGATCAACCGCATCCAGAGCGAGAAGCAGACGGCCGAAGCCGTCGACCATCTGCGCGGCGCGGGCATCGGTGGCATCAATTTCGACCTGATCTACGGCCTGCCGCATCAGACGGTGCGCTCCTGCGTCGAGACGGTCGAAGCGGCCGTCGCGATGCGGCCGGAACGGTTCGCGGTTTTCGGTTACGCCCATGTGCCGAGCTTCAAGAAGCACCAGCGTATGATCGACGAGAACGCGCTGCCCGACAGTGCCGCCCGCGCCGAACAGGCGATGGCGATCAGCGAAGCGCTGGTCAAAGCCGGCTACCGCCAGATCGGCCTCGATCATTTTGCGCTTCCTGACGACGATCTCGTCACCGCACAGGAGGCTGGGCAACTCCGCCGCAACTTCCAGGGCTACACGACCGACACTTGCGAAACGCTGATCGGTTTCGGCGCCTCGGCAATCGGCCGCTCGCGCGACGGTTATGTCCAGAACGAGGTGCCCCCCGGCGTCTATGCAAGCCGCATCGCATCGGGACGGCTCGCAACCACCAAGGGCTACCGACTGACCGACGAGGACCGTTTGCGCGCCGCGATCATCGAGCGGCTGATGTGCGATTTCAGCGCGGATATGTCCGCAATCGCCGCAGCGCATGGCCGGGACTGGCAATCGTTCGTCGACGGCAATAGCAAACTGGCCGAACTGCGAAAGGATAGCGTGATCGATATCGCTGATGGCGTCATCACTGTGCGTCCCGAGCACCGCTTCGTCATCCGCGCGGTGGCGGCGGCCTTCGATGCCTATATCGACGAGTCCCAGAGGGTGCACAGCAAGGCGGCTTGAGGGCGCTGGTCGCCGGGAAGGTTTGGCTATTGCCAAGCGTTCCCGGCGCAATCACGCCGGCAATGCGCCGTCCGTCTCTTCCGTCATGCTCGACCCGAGCACTTCGTTGTTTTGTGCCACGAAATACGTTCGGATGCGCCTTGGATCCTCGCCTCAAGGGCGACGATGACGAAGTTTGGGGCAACTGCGCTCCCTGAAAACGAGCCGTTTCCAAGCTTATCGCTGGCAGCTCAGCGATACACTTTGGCAAAACTGCCCATCCAACACGTCATGCCCGGCTTTTCCCGAGCATCGAGACCCAGCCTCCTCCCCCCGAGAATAGCCGCGAGCGGATCGGCAAATCCGTCCCGAATGGCCGCGAAACGGCGCACGCGCGGCGGGCATACGGCTTCCGTTGAATCAAAGAGGCCCGGCGGTTGCAGGGCCTCTTGCTTCTCTCTCGACTTGGGGACCGCCCTACCCCACCAGATTGCGGTAGATCGCCGGCAGTGCCGCCGGCAGCCGCGAGATGTTGCCGACTACGGAATAGCCGTTCTGGCCGAACATGGCGGGCACGTAGGACTTCGCCTCCCGGTCGACCGTGACAGCGAAGGTGTTTATGCCGCTGCGCCGTGCCTCCGTGACCGCGCGACGGCTATCCTCGAGCGCAAAACGCCCCTCGTAGTGATCGATATCGTTGGGCTTGCCATCGGTCAGAACAAGCAAGAGCTTCTTGCGGTTCGGCTGCCGACGAAGCTCGGCCGAGGCATGCCGGATCGCAGCACCGATGCGGGTATAGTAGCCGGGTTTCAGTGCGGCAATGCGCGCTTCGACCAGCGGCCCCATAGCCTCGTTGAAGGCCTTCACGGTTTCCACCCGCACCCAGTCACGCCGCCTTGAGGTGAAGGTAAGGATCGAGTGGTTGTCGCCGCAGGCCGACAGCCCGTGCGCAAGGATGAGCAAAGCTTCTTTTTCCACGTCGAGCACCCGCCGGTTGTCTGACCAGGAATCGGTCGACAGCGACACGTCGACGAGGATCGTCACCGCCAGGTCATGCACCTGCGGCCGACTCATCAGATGGATGCGGTCGCTGCCCTGGCCGCCGGCGGCGAGATCGGTGCGGGCACGCACGACCGCGTCGAGATCGAGATCGGCGCCGTCAAGTTGTGCACGCAGCATCTCGTGCCGCGGGCGCAGCACTTCGAACTGGCGCCGCACCCGGCGGATCAAGCTCCGGCTTTCCTCGGTCAGTTCGCTCCGCTCTTCCTGGGCGGAAGCCGGCATTGCCAGCACGCGGCAATGGTCCTTGAGGTACTGCCCGGTCCGGTAGTTCCATTCGGGATAGGTCAGCTCGGCCGTCAGCGGCGTCGGATCGACGGCTTCCGGCGGCAGATCGAGATCGAAGCGGAATCGCGCCGAGGGCCGTCCCTTGCGCTCGCCGAGCGTCATGTCGTCCAGTTCCTCGGCAGCCTTGCTGTCGTGGTCGTCGCTGTCGTCGCCGGGACGGTCGACGTTGACCATCTCGGCCATGGCCAGGATCTTCTCGAAGCGATTGAGGATGAACGGGCTGCGTTCGCCCTTGCGGTTCTCCGGGTTTTCGCGCACCGCCACGTGGCGCTCAACCTCGACACCCTCACTCTGCGTGCCCGCTGTCGCGGCCACATCTTCGTCGCGCACGGTCGTGGTTTCGGCCCGCAACAGCGTGTCCGGCCATAGCGGCATCGGCAGCATCGGCAGGTAGCCGGGCGGCGCACGATGCGGGAAGATCACCGGCAGCGTCGTATCTGCCTCGCCTGTGGCCCTGCGCAACAGCCGCAGGATGCGGTTTTCAAGATGCTGCTCGATCGACGGCAGAGCGCCCCGCTTCCGCTCGGCAAGGGTAGCCTCGGCCAGACGCCGATAGCGCCGCCTAAGGCCTGGGAACCGCTGGAAGACGTCCTCGACCGTTTCCAGCGCGCGCGATATCAGCGCCAGGTCACGACGGAGCGGATCGGTCTCGCTGACGGGGTCGACCGGCATCGTCGCCATATAGGCGACGAGCCAGTGATAGAGATCCTGGTTCAGGTCTTTCGTCGGAAAAATGTCGATCTCGCCCGGCAGCATCAAGGACGCGTGGTCACGCGCCGGCTGGACGAGCTTCTCTTCGCCAAGTCCCATGCGCTGCCGCCACCGCAAGCGATGGGTCGACGTGCGCCCGCGGGCGGGCACGATCTGCACCGCTGGCTCGCCGCCATGTCCGCGAAAGCAAACGCCGAGCACCGGCAGCATGTCGGCGAGCTTCACCGCCTCCTCCGGATAACGCCGCCAGGTTCTGGTGTTGCCGACGAAACGGTGCCAGGCTCGTCCGACGGTTTCTTCGAGCTCGAGGAAATCAAGCATGGCTCACCTCAGGCGATCAGAGAACCGGCCACTTCGAGAAGTGCTGAGCGCACATCCGGTTCGTCGGTCAGAGGCTCGATCATCGCGGCCCGCACCGCATCCTTCACCGGCATTCCGGCATCAATCAGCGAGGCGCAATAGACGAGCAGCCGGGTCGACACGCCTTCTTCGAGATCATGCCCTTTCAGAGCGCGCAGGCGCTGCGCGAGGTTGACGAGCGGCGCCACCTGGCTCTCCAGCAGTCCGCTCTCTTGCGAAACGACTGAAATCTCCGCGTTGCGCGGCAGGAAATCGAACTCGATCGCCACGAAGCGCTGACGGGTGCTCGGCTTCAGGCTCTTCAAAAGGTTCTGGTAGCCGGGATTGTAGGACACGATCAGCATGAAGCTCGACGGTGCTTCGAGCAGTTCGCCGGTCCGTTCAAGCGGTAACATGCGGCGGTCGTCGGTCAGTGGATGCAGGACGACGGCGACGTCCTTGCGGGCTTCCACGATCTCGTCGAGATAGCAGACGCCGCCGTTGCGCACGGCCCGGGTCAGGGGGCCGTCGACCCAGACGGTGTCGCCACCCTTGAGCAGATAGCGACCGGTAAGGTCGGCGGCGGCCAGATCGTCATGGCAGGAAACGGTCGAAAGCGGCAGGCCGAGCTTCGCTGCCATGTGGCTGACGAAGCGGGTCTTGCCGCATCCTGTTGGTCCCTTCAAGAGCAGCGGCAGCTGGCGCACCCAGGCGCTTTCGAACAACGCGCATTCATTGCCGGAGGGGCTATAGGCGGGGATATCGAGCGCCGCGCGACTGACGGCAGATTGGACAGGGCTCATGGCAAGTCTCCATGCTGGGAATTCTTGGGGAGATGCCGGCGCGGCGAGCCGCGCCGGCTGGTCGGTTATTCAGCGGGTTGGACGACACCGGCGAGCTTCTCGCTGCGCTCGCGTCCGGGCACCAGAACGGCCCAGATGAACATCAGCGCCGAGATCAGGACGACGGCACCGGAACCGAGGCGGATCCAGTAGAACAGCGCCAGCTGGTCCTGGACGTCCATGTAGCTTTCGCCGAGCACGCGCTGCAGATGCGCCTGGAGAACACCGGCAAAGGTCAGCGCGAAGGTCATGACCGACATGGCGGTGCACATGATCCAGAAGCTCACCATCGACAGCCACTGGTTATACGGCGCACGGCCGCGGATCTCCGGGATGGCATAGGCCATGACCGCGAGGTTCAGCATCACGTAGGCGCCGAAGAAGGCGAGGTGTCCATGGGCCGCGGTCACCTGGGTGCCGTGGGTATAGTAGTTCACCGAAGACAGCGTGTGCAGGAAGCCCCAGACGCCAGCGCCGAAGAAGGCCATGACCGAGCAGCCGATCGACCAGAGGAGGGCTGCGCGGTTCGGATGCTTGCGGCCGGCCTTCCAGGTCATCACGAAGGTGAAGACCACCATGGTGAAGAAGGGGGCCACTTCCAGCGTCGAGAACAGCGAACCGATCCACTGCCAGTAGCCCGGCGCGCCGATCCAGTAGTAGTGGTGGCCCGTGCCGAGGATGCCGGAGAAGAGCGCCAGGCCGACGATGACATAGAGCCATTTTTCGACGACCTCACGGTCGATGCCGTTGAGCTTGATCATCAGGAAGGCGAGCACCGATGCCATGATCAGTTCCCAGACGCCTTCGACCCAGAGATGGACTACGTACCACCAGTACATCTTGTCGAGCGCCAGGTTGATCGGATTGTAGAAAGCGAAGAGGAAGAAGATCGCGACACCCCAAAGCCCGAAGATCAGGATGTTGGTGACGGTCGTCTTGCGGCCTTTCAACACCGTCAGTGTGATGTTGTAGAGGAACATCAGCGCGACGATGACGATACCGACCTTGATCGCGAAGGGCTGCTCGAGGAACTCACGCCCCTCGTGGATGTGCATGAGGTAGCCGACGACGGCAATGGCAGCGGCGATCAGGAAGATCCAGAACTGCGCGATGGCGATCTTCGTGCTGTAGAGCTCGGTTTCTGCCTCTTCCGGCAGCAGGTAGTAGGTCGCGCCCATGAAGCCCATGAGCAGCCAGACGATCAGCGCGTTGGTGTGGACCATGCGCACGATGTTGAAGGGCAGGAGCTCGGAGAGCGTGTTGGGCAGGACGTAGATGGTGCCGGCAAGCACGCCGAACAGCACCTGGGCGAGAAACAGGCCAAGCGCTCCGTAGAAATAGAGCATCGCGACCTTTTGGGTTTGGTATTTCATGGTGTCACACTCCACTCGGTTCGCTTAACCTGCCTCGTTCGGCGGCCAGTTCTGGGTCTTGATGCGGCTCGTCCATTCGAGGAAGTCGGCGAGGTCGTTGAGTTCCTGTTCGGTGAGATTGAACTGCGGCATCTGCCGCCGTCCCTCGATGCCGGTCGGCTGGGCAGCCATCCAGGCCTCAAGCGTATCGCGGGCGCCATCCGGATCGGCCTCGCCGCCGAATCGCCTCCAGACGTTGCCGAGCTCGGGCGCGAAATAGGCGCCCTCGCCGAGAAGCGTGTGGCAGTTGATACAGGAGTTCTTTTCCCAGACGTGTTTGCCGCGGGCGACCGCATCGGTCAGCGTCGACTCATCCGTCGAAGTCGTCCGCATGTAGTAGTGGCTGTGGGCGGTCAGCCCGACGAAGATTGCGAAGAAAAAGAAGGACCCGCCGTAAAAGACGTTACGGGCCCCGGTTTTGGTGAGGCGTTCTGCCATCACGTGGTCCTTTCGATTTCAGTTGGCCGCTGAGAGTGCGGCCGGCTGATCTGATCCCCTCCCCGTGCGGCGCAGCCGGCAACAATCGGGGCGACCTCATGTCTAGGGAAATCGGCGGCGGCTTCTTTGCGTTTCGGCAAACAAGTCCGCGGCTAGCCTCAGCTGATGAAAGCAGTGCTCAGGACCAGCTTGGCTGCAGCGACGAGGACGAGTGCTGCGGGCCAGATCAAAAGGCCAAGACGAAGGGCCGACGGCGCCTGCCGGAGCCCCATGAAATCGAGCGCGACGAACCGGCTTTTGACGATGGAGAGCCCGAGCAACACGACGATGACGAGGGTGGCCGGCCCGGCGACCGCTATCAGCGCCATGCCCGAAAACACGGCTACGGCAAGCAGCAGCCAGGTGTTGAACAATTGTCTGGGATTGCGATCGGTCATGGCACTCACACGAGATAGACGAGCGGGAACATCACGATCCAGACCAGATCGATCACGTGCCAGAGCGTGGTGATCAGCTCGACATTGCCGGGTTTCGGTCGCCAGGCAACGATGATGAGCACGAAGGCACCGAAGACGACGTGCAGCAGATGGAAGCCTGTGACGAGAAAATAGAGCTCGAAGAAGGAGCCGAACTGAGGATCGCCGGCAACGCCGGCCTCGGCGCTATATTCGAAGAGCTTGATCCCCACGAAGGCGAAGCCGAAAAGTGCTGCATTCACCAGCGCCCGCCGACGCTGCTTAAGCGATGCACTCGGCCTCGTCGCCAAGGCCGCCTGCCAGCCGCTTGTCAAAAGAACAAGCGTGTTGATACCGGCAAGCAGCGGATCGAGATGCGAGCGGGCGGCGGCAAACGCGTCCGGCTGGAGAAGACCCACAATCAGGAAGCCGACAAGCAGAATACCGAACGCGGCAAGTTCACTCCAGACGAGCACCCAGAGCAGCAAGGCGTCCGTCGTATCCTCTTCCACCGTTGCGGCAATCGGATGACTGCGGGCATCCATGTCAGCGCCTCCGTTCAAAAAACATCGTTCGAGCTAGGCGCGAGCGCGCACCCTGTCTTTGCGATTGAGCAAAGAAGCCGGCAGGGGGCGGGGCTATTGGCTGACAACAAAGGAGCCTTCCGATGACAGACGCACAGATCGGCCTTTCCGTCGCCACCCCCATCATCATCGTCTTCGCCCTCGTGCTCTATCGCATGGGCGTGCTTCAGCGCGGCGCGACGCTGTCGGCGATCCTCTCCTCCGTTGCGATCGCCATCGTTCTGTTTCTCGATCGCTGATCTGCAGACTTTGAGAAATGTCAAAGAGGATCATTGCCGTCGGGTGTAGTTCGAACCAACACTCAACGGAGCAGATCGATGCAGCAGCAATTTTCAGAACATCACGAGCTGGGGCAGGCTTACCGCGAGCTTTTATCCCTGTGTGATCGCCTCGAGACGCTGGCCGATTCCATCCCGCGCCGCATCGACCTGACGAGCTGCCGCGTGATCCTGACGGAGCTGCCGGAAAAGCTCAGGCGCGTCCACGCGCTGGAGGAAATGATCCTGTTTCCAGCAGTCGAAATTCAGCGGGCAGACGACGGCCGTTACGCCTTGATCGCACGGCTGCGCGCCGAGCATGACCAGGACGATCGGGCAGCCGTCGAGCTGGTACGTGTGCTGAAGGCGGTTCTCGACAACAGGCCATCGCTCAGCTGGGATGCGATCGGCTACATGCTGCGGGGCTTCTTCGAAACTGTTCGCCGCCATGTCGCAACGGAGCGCCTGCTTCTCTGGCGCCATGCGTGAGACAACCGATATGACCTATTTTCTCCTCGCCTTCGCCGTCTTCCTGCTGCTCCATCTGGTGCCGGCCTGGCCGGCGTTACGCCAGGGCCTGATCGACCGGCTCGGTCGCTCGACCTATTTCGCGGTGTATTCGCTTCTTTCCGTGCTTGCTCTCGGCTTCGTCTTTCACGCGGCCCTTCAGCTCGATTTCATCCCGCTCTGGGAACCGGCGGCCTGGCAGGCCTGGGTAACCTTCGTGCTGGCGCCACTCGGCATCTTTCTCGTGCTGGCTGGCCTCTTCAGCGAAAACGCGCTGTCGATCTCCATCTATCAGGGAAACGAGCGGCCCGGCGCCATCGTAACGATCACCCGTCACCCGGTGCTCTGGGGCTTCCTGCTCTGGGCCGCCGGTCACATCGTGCCCAATGGCGACTTGCGCGCGCTGGTTCTTTTCGGCGGTTTCGCACTGTTTTCCGCCGGTGGCTTCTTGATGCTTGAAAAGCGTGCCCGCCGGCGTTTGGGTGACAACTGGCAAGCGGCCTCGAAGGGCACGTCAGTCTGGCCCTTTGCGGCCATCATTCGAGGCGAAACCCGTTTGCGCGCCGATCCCGTGATGATCATCGCCGCCTTTGCCACCGTCGCGATTGCCGTGTGGCTGCTGCTTGGCGGTCACGAGGTCCTGTTCGGCGCCGATCCGCTGCTTCAGGCCACCGTCTCCTAGATCACGATGATTTTTGGTCCTCACCCTGCCAGGCCATAGCCTGCGGGGTGATCGGCAGTGCCAGCAGGTCGATCGCTCGGGCCGCCAGATGGTCGACGATGGCCGAGACGCTCTCAGGCCGATGATAGAAGGCCGGCACCGGCGGCATGATAATCGCCCCCATTTCCGTGACGGCGCACATACTGCGCAGGTGACCGAGATGCAGCGGTGTCTCGCGTGCCATCAGCACCAGCCTGCGCCGCTCCTTCAGATGCACGTCGGCTGCCCGTACCACGAGGTTATCGGCCATGCCGGCAGAGATCGCCGCAAGTGAGCGCATGGAGCACGGCGCAACGATCATGCCGGCCGTCGAAAACGATCCGCTCGCAATCGCCGCGCCGATATCGGCGTGGTCATAGGTCCGCGCGGCCAGACGCAGCAGGGATGGAAGAGCGCCTGCGCCGACCTCATGCGCGAGCGTGCGGTGCGCCGCCGGCGACAGAACCAGATGCAGCTCGACGCTTTCGATTTCGCTGAGCCGCTCCGCGATGCGCACCGCAATCGCAGCACCCGAAGCCCCGGTGACACCGAGGACGATCTTCAACCGGTTCATCGGGTCAGCCCTCCAAGCCCGAGACCGGCCCAGATCGCATCGACCTGACCCACGACCTCCGGCGACATTTCGAGCACCCGCCCCCATTCACGGTCGGTCTCGGCGCCGATCTTGTTGGTGGCGTCGAGCCCGAGCTTGCCACCGAGGCCGGAGCGTGGCGACGCGAAGTCGAGATAGTCGATCGGCGTGCCCTCGATCACGGTCACGTCGCGGCTGGCATCGAAGCGGGTCGCAAGAGCCCACATTACGTCGGACCAGTTGCGCACGTCGATATCCGGGTCGACGGCGATGATCAGCTTGGTGTAGCTGAACTGCGGCAAGACAGACCAAAGCCCCATCATCACGCGCTTGGCCTGACCGGGATAACGCTTGTCGATCGCGACGACCATGGCTCTGTAGGAGCAGGCCTCCGGCGGCAACCAGAGATCGGATATCTCCGGAAACTGCTTGCGAACCAGTGGCACGAACAGCCTGTTCATCGCCTCTCCGAGCCGCGAAGGCTCGTCCGGCGGTCGGCCGGTATAGGTGGAAAGATAGAGCGGATTCCGACGCATGGTGATCGCCGACAGACGCATGACCGGGAACGGCTCCACCGAATTGTAATAGCCGGTATGGTCGCCATAGGGGCCCTCCTCCGCGGTCTTGCTCGCCGAGACCGTACCCTCGATCACGATCTCCGCATTGGCCGGCACTGAAAGTGGCACGGTCTTCGCCTTCACGAGTTGCGTCCTGCCGCGCCGAAGCAGGCCTGAGAAATTCAGCTCGCTCAGTCCGTCCGGCAGCGGCATGACCGCAGAAAGGATCGTCGCTGGGTCGGCACCGATGACGACCGCGATCGGCATGTCCTGACCCAGGCGTTGCCAGAGACGATGGTGGCGGGCGCCGCCGCGGTGGGCGAGCCAGCGCACGATGGCGCGATCGGGCCCTAGCACCTGCATGCGATAGATCCCGACATTGACATCGAACGGATCATCCGGCGCGCGCGTGATCACCAGTGGCCAGGTAATCAGCGGCGCCGGCTCTCCCGGCCAGCACCATTGAACCGGCAGGCGCCCAAGGTCGATTTCCTGATCGCGCCAGACGACCTCCTGACACAGCGCACGCGTTACCTTTCGTGGCCGCATATACATCGCCGATCGGAGCAGAGGCAGCCGATCCCAGGCGTCGCGCAGCGACTGCGGCGCTCTCGGATCGCGCAGCTCCGCAAGTTCACCCGCAAGCGCATCGAGCCCGCCCGGCGCCAGGCCGAAACCACGCTCGATCCGGCGTTCCGACCCGAAGAGATTGGTCAGAAGCGGGATCGGTTGTGCGGCGCCTGTCGCATCGACCGGCCGCTCGAAGAGAAGCGCCGGCCCGTCGGCGGCAAGCACGCGGCGGTGGATTTCGGTCACCTCATGCACCAGCGAAACCGGTCGCGAAATCCGCTTCAAATCGCCTTCGCGCTCGAGCGCGTCGATAAAATCCTGAAGCGTTGCAAAGCCCTTTGACGGGCGAAAGGTCCTGTTCATGGAGCCTGTTTGTGGCGGCGAATGGCCCTTGTCTTTGACGTGGCGCAAACAACGACCGGCAGCAGGCGACTAGCATGCGCCGCATCGTTCGATTCCGACGCTCCACAGGTAGCAAATGACACTTCCGCTCGCGATCACCGCCCCCCTTAGCTTCGTTCCCATCGTCGCCATCGAAAGCGTGGTGCAGCGCGTCTTTGCCCATGTGATCGCGAGCCATCCGGGCCTCTTCGACCGTCTCGCTGATCATGCAGCCAAGCGCTACGCCTTCCAGCCGTCTGACCTGCCGATCGGCTTCCTTGTCGAACCGGCCGTGCCGCGCATCTCCGTACATCGCAAGGAGCGCACGCCGGTTTCCGATGCCTGCATGGAAGGCGAGCTCGTACTGCTCTTGGCGCTGCTCGAGGGCCGCATCGACGGCGACGCCGTGTTCTTTTCGCGCGATCTTGCCGTCAGCGGCGACATGGAGGCGATGCTGGCGCTGCGCAACGCACTCGACGACTGCGAGATCGACCTTCCAAGCGATCTCGCTGACATGGCCGGACCGCTGGCCCCGCTCGTGCGCCGCGCGGGAGAAAAGATCCGCGAACGTGCGCTTGGCCGCGTTCTCAAGGAGGAGGCTCCCCAATGGAACTGATCTGCCCCGCCGGCACGCCAGCTGCCTTCCGCGAAGCCGTCGATGCCGGTGCCGACGCGGTCTATTGCGGCTTTCGCGACGAGACGAACGCCCGCAATTTTCCGGGCTTGAACTTCTCGCGCGACGAACTCCGAACGGCAATTGCCTATGCCAAGCAGCGCAGGGTGATGACCTTTGTTGCGATCAACACCTTCATGCGCGCCGGCCAGGAGACGCTCTGGCATCAGGCGGTGGATGACGCCGTGGCACTTGGTGCCGATGCCGTCATCCTCGCGGATTTCGGCCTGATGGCTTATACGGTGGAACGCCATCCGCAGCAGCGGCTGCACGTTTCCGTCCAGGCCTCGGCCTCGAATGCCGACGCCGTGCGCTTCCTCGTCGAGACCTTCGCGGCAAAACGCGTTGTGTTGCCGCGCACCCTGACGATCGCCGACATCGCTCGCCTTGCCAAACAGATCGATTGCGAGATCGAGGTCTTTGCCTTCGGCGGCCTCTGTGTCATGGCCGAGGGGCGCTGTTCGCTCTCTTCCTACGCCACGGGCAAGTCGCCCAACATGAACGGTGTCTGCTCGCCCGCAAGCCACGTGCGCTATCGCCAGGACGGACGCGAGCTGGTGTCCGAGCTCGGCGATTACACTATCAACCGCTTCCCGGCGGGCGAAGCCGCTGGCTATCCGACGCTCTGCAAGGGGCGCTTCGACATTGCGGAGGACCGCGGCTACGCCTTCGAGGACCCGGTTTCACTCGACGTCATGGACCATATCGATGCCCTGCGCAGCGCCGGCGTCAGCGCGCTGAAGATCGAGGGCCGGCAGCGCGGCAAGGCCTATGTCGCCGAGGTCGTGTCAGTGATGCGGCGGGCACTGACCGCCAGCGCCACCGAGCGGCCCGCATTGGTGTCGCGGCTGAAGGCGCTCAGCGAAGGCCAGAAGACGACAACAGGCGCCTACGAAAAGCGCTGGAGGTAATCGGCCCATGACCATATCGACAAGCCCATCCAAGCCCGTCCTGAGCCTCGGCCCGGTCTACTATCTCTGGGATGGCCCCAAATGGCGCGATTTCTATTTCCGCATCGCTGACGAAGCGCCGATCGCCCACGTCACGATCGGCGAGGCCGTCTGCTCGAAGCGGCTGCATTTCATCGAGCCCCATGTCGGCGAGGTCATCGAACGGCTGGAGAATGCCGGCAAGCAGGTGAGCCTCGCCTCGCTCGCGCTGGTGACGCTGGAACGTGAAAGCCAGTTGGTGCGCGGGCTGGTGCGTGACAGCGCCCATCCGATCGAGGTCAATGACCTATCCGCGCTGCACCTGCTTGCCGGCAAGCCGCATTCTATCGGGCCGCTGGTCAACGTCTATAACGGCGCGACTGCCCGGCTCTTGGCCTCGAGGGGCGCGATGAGCATCTGTCTGCCGCCAGAACTGCCGATGACGTCGGTGCGCGGCATTATCGAGGAAAGTCCGGGGGTCGCCTTCGAGGTCTTCGCGTTCGGCCGCGTACCGCTGGCGATTTCGGCGCGTTGCGCCCATGCCCGCTCCAAGGGGCTGATCAAGGACAATTGCCAGTTCATCTGCGGCGAAGACCCTGACGGCCTGACCGTCGAGACCCTCGACAGCCAGCCTTTTCTGGCGCTGAACGGCGTACAGACCATGTCGCACACCTGCCAGGTGCTGCTGCAGGAACTGCCAGAGCTTGCCGCCGCCGGCGTTTCCCGCGTTCGGCTGTCGCCGCAGGATTGCGACATGGCGGCCGTGGCCCGCATCTTCGACGATGTCATCGCCGGGCGATGCTGGCCACGTGAAGCACAGGCGGATCTTGGCGGCGTTTACCCAAACAGGCCGTTTTCCAATGGTTTCCACCACGGTCAGACAGGAGCGGCATGGATATCCGCCGAAGCAAGTTAGCGAGGTGAGGAGGCGCATACATCGCCTCGCATTCGCGAATTGCGTCCTTCGCAGGATCCACCTGTCGGTTACAGCGCTTGCGCAGGCTGATGAACCGACGCATTGGCGACAGCGAGAAAGTTTGCGCATGCCGCGTTCCGATCATTGGTGCGCCAAAGCAAGCCAGTTTCAACTGTCGGGACGCGCCCGGAAAGCGGCAGATAGGTCACCCCGTCTCGCTGCAGCCTGGTCATGGACTGCGGCACCAGTGCGACACCCATCCCGGAGCCCACGAGTCCGATGATCGTCTGCATCTGTATAGCCTCCTGGAAGACGGAGAAGGCTGAGCGATGCTCGGCGAAGTAGCCCGAAACAAGGTCGTGAAAGATCGGCGCGGACCGCCGTGGAAAGAGGATCAGTGGCGCGGCGAAGAACGCGGCAGGTTCGAGTATCCCCTCGCAGAAGCCGTCGCGCCCTTCGTCTATCCAGGATGACGGGACCGCGGCAATCAGCGGTTCGCGAAGGATCGGGCGATAGCTCAGGGTTTGGCTCAGCGAACTGGATGGCGGAGCGATGACGATGCCGACATCGACTTCGCTCCTCAGCAGGGCATCGATCTGCACGTCGCTTGTCGCTTCGCGCAGAGAGAGCTCGACGTTTGGATAGGCAGCCCGAAAGCGACCGACGGCTGCTGGCAGCAGGCTATAGTCGACAGTACTGACGAAGGACAGGCGCAGGAGCCCCATTTCGCCGCGTGCAAGCTTTCTCGCGATATCAGGCAGCGCTGTCGCCTCTGCCAGAACGCGTCGGGCATGCACAAACCATTGCTCGCCGACGGGCGTGAGTTTCACCTCGCGTTTGGTGCGATCGAAAAGCCGCAATCCGAGTTCTCTTTCCAGCGCCTGGATCGCTTGACTGAGCGGCGGTTGCGTCATGTTGAGGCGTTCGGCGGCGCGGCCGAAATGAAGTTCCTCGGCAACCGCCACGAACTGGCGAATCTGTCTCAGGTCCATGTTGCTCATTAATATGTTCGGCGACCTAAATTGGCGTCATAAATATATTTCACAACTCTTTTGCGCGCCAGTAGGTTGGTCTCGCTTTCGGGAGGCCAAGATGCACAACCAACGATCCAGACAGATTACAGAAGGCGTCGCCCGTTCGCCGAACCGGGCAATGTATTATGCGCTCGGATACAAGAAGGCCGATTTCGCCAAGCCGATGATTGGTATTGCCAATGGCCACTCGACGATCACGCCCTGCAATGCCGGGCTGCAGCCACTCGCGGACGCGGCCGTAGCCGCGATCAAGGCTGCTGGAGCCAACCCACAGATATTCGGGACGCCGACGATTTCGGACGGCATGTCCATGGGGACAGAGGGCATGAAATACTCCCTCGTCTCGCGTGAGGTAATTGCCGACTGCGTCGAGACGACGGTGCAGGGTCAATGGATGGACGGCGTTCTGGTGCTCGGCGGCTGCGACAAGAACATGCCGGGCGGCATGATCGGCATTCTCCGCGCCAATGTCCCGGCCATCTATGTCTATGGCGGCACGATAAAGCCCGGTCTCTGGAAGGGGCAGAGCCTCTCGGTCGTTTCGGCATTCGAGGCCGTCGGCGCCTACATGGCAGGCCAGATGAGCGCGGAGGATTTCGAAGGCATAGAGCGAAATGCCTGTCCGACGACCGGATCCTGCGGCGGCATGTACACGGCCAACACGATGAGTTCCTCGTTTGAAGCCCTGGGCATGTCCCTGCTCTACTCGTCGAACATGGCCAATCCCGACCGGGAGAAGATCGACAGCACCGTCGAATCGGCACGCGTCCTGGTGGATGCCGTGAAGAAGGGCATCAGGCCGCGGGACATCGTCACGCGGCAATCGATTGAAAACGCAGTCACACTCGTCATGGCGACGGGTGGCTCGACGAACGCCGTGCTGCACTACCTGGCGATCGCGCATGCGGCTGAGGTCGACTGGACGTTGGAGGATTTCGAGCGCGTGCGTCGCCAGGTTCCGGTGATCTGCGACCTGAAGCCGTCCGGCCGCTATATGGCCGTCGACCTTCACAAGGCCGGGGGCGTGCCGCAGGTACTGAAACTCCTGTTGAACGCGGGCCTGCTCTACGGTGATTGTCTTACGATAACCGGCAGGACAATCGGAGAGGAACTCTCGCACGTGCCGGATAGGCCCACCGCAGAGCAGGAGGTCATCCGGCCGCTCAGTGCACCTCTTTATCGCGAAGGACATCTCGCGATCCTCAATGGCAATCTCGCCGAAGGCGGGGCGGTTGCGAAGATCAGCGGGCTCAAGCGCCCCGTCATGACCGGTCCGGCGCGGGTCTTTGAGGACGAGCAGTCCGCCATGGATGCCATTCTCTCCGACACAATAAGGCCAGGTGATATCCTCGTCCTTCGTTATCTCGGCCCGAAGGGCGGACCGGGCATGCCGGAAATGCTCGCTCCCACATCGGCGATCATCGGGCGCGGTCTCGGCGAGAGCGTCGGCCTTGTCACCGACGGGCGGTTTTCCGGTGGCACATGGGGCATGGTCGTCGGCCATGTCTCCCCGGAAGCGTTCGAAGGCGGAACGATCGCCCTCGTCGAGGATGGTGACCAGATCACAATCGACGCTGGCAAGCGGCTCCTGCAGCTTAACCTGCCGGTAGACGAGATCGCCCGACGGCGGGCGTTGTGGCGCCAGCCTGTGCCGCGTTATCGGCGCGGCGTGCTGGCAAAGTATGCGGCCCTGGTGCGCCCGGCCAGCGAAGGTGCGGTCACCGGCTGACGTTGCTGAGTATTTTCGACAGCCGTCGGAAAACCGGTTCATCGACGCCGACCCAGAGGCGGGTGGGCGCCGCAGCCTCAATCTGCAACGCTGCCGACCGGTACTCGGTTGGAGAACAGGTTCAAGGCGGCGTACTGCAGAAGCATGATCGTCTTGCCATCGCGGATGGCGCCAGAGCGGATCATGGCAAGCGCCTCGTCTATGCCAAGTTCGAGAACTGCGATATCCTCGCCTTCGTCTTCGTTACCGCCGCCCTGGGATGTGCGGTCGCCGGGCTGGTACTCGCCAACGAAGAAATGCAGGCGCTCGGTCACCGAGCCTGGGCTCATGAAGGCGTCGAACACCTGTCGCACGTCGCGCACGCGAAAGCCCGTCTCCTCCTCCGTTTCCGCGCGGATGCGCGCTTCCGGTTCGGCGTTGTCGAGCAGTCCCGCCGGCGCCTCGACGAGCAGATCGTCATGGCCGTTGACGAAGGCTGGGTAGCGAAACTGTCGGGTCAGGATCACGGTGCGGCGGACCGGATCGTAGAGCAGGATCGTCGCGCCGTTGCCGCGATCGTAGGTTTCCCGTGACTGCCGCTGCCAGCTCCCGTCGCCGCGCAGAAAGGAAAAGGTGGTCTTCTTCAGGACGTACCAATCGTCCGAGAGAATAGTGACGCCTTCCACTTGAATTCGGTGTGCAATGCTCATGCTGCCCTCCATTGATAATGGCTGTGATGCGGTCGGGCAATTTCGTGCATTTTCGTGCAATGTCAAGATTTTTCGTGTACGGACGTCGCCCTGCGGCAGGGATATCGGGCGGCGTTTGTTGCGGAAACGGCGAGTGCCGTGGGGTCAATCCCGCGGCACTCGGGTCAGCCGATTATGGTCTATCGGCATCCGCCTATCGCAACGGGAAGGCGACCGGCCGGATCGGAGCTGCGTCGGCGCCACGGAACTTCAACGACGCGCCGACGAAGGCAAACTCGTAGACCCTGTCCTTGGACAGTTGTTCGAGATTGATGAGCTCAATGATCGGAGCGCCTTGCTGCGCGAGCAGGTAGGTGTGAACGGGAATGTAGTTGTTTTCCGTTTCGGCCGGGAAGGCTTCGAAGCTCAGGTTATCTGCGCCCACCACCATGGCGCCGCCGTCCTCGACGAGGAACTTTGCCGCGTCGATGCTGAGGCCGGGAGGGTTGCTCATATAGGCGGACTTGTCTTCGTAGTTCTGCATGCGACCCGTGCGGATCAAGGCGACATCGCCCTCCGCCAGCGTCACGCCCTGGCTTTTCAGCGCGTCTTCGAGATCCTTGCGCGTGATCCGGTAGTTGTCGGGCAGCATCTGCATGCCTTTGGCTGCCGCGACGTCGATCATCACGCCGCGCGCGACGATCGGCGGCAGCTTTTCGGCGCCGGTGATGGTCCAACCCTGGTCCCCGAGGTGATCGGCAGCGGCATAGCCATTCCAGATCTTGCCGTTCAGGCCGAAGTGATTGAGCGCGTCAATGTGGGTACCCATGTGGGCATACATAGAAACCGCCGAGCCGGTGTAGCTGACATGGGCGTTCATCTCCTTGCCGACCTTCATCGGATCGGAGACCAGGGTGCCATTCGGCGTGTGCGTCATCCACATCTGGTAGGGCGGGTCCCCGGCCGCCTCCCAGCTGGGCATGCCGATGAAATACTCGACCGCGAGGTCGTAGGACTTGCTCCCCTCGATCCGCGACAAAATGGCGGCGCGGGAATCCGGCGTGATGAGGTTGAGGCGCCCGATCTCGTCCTTCGGCCCCCACGGGCTCTTGCCGACCTCCTGCGCGAAGGCCGGGCCGCCGACGAGGCTGGCGACGAGAGAAGCGACCAAGACACGCTCCAGGACTGCGGTGTTGAACATGATGAACTCCTTCTTCTGGTCTTCCCGCGATATCAGGAAGCTGGGCTCACCTTATTGCTGGCGCTGAAGAGAATAATCAGCGATGAATTGAAAATATAATTTACTCTGGAGAAAATATGGATCTGCTGGCCGCCATGCGTTCGTTCCGCCGCGTCATCGAACTTCAGAGCTTCAACAAGGCGGCGGAGGAGCTCGGACAGTCGAACGCGTCGATCAGCAAGCAGGTCCGGCAACTGGAAGAACGGCTCGGGGCCGTGCTCATCGTGCGCACGACCCGGCGCATGAGCCTGTCGGAAAACGGACGCGCCTATTTTTCCGAATGCTGCCGGCTTCTCGACGAGCTCGATCATCTGGAGCGCACCACCTCCGGCGAGGCCGGCGAGATCAACGGCCGGCTCCGGCTCAATGCGCCCCTCTCCTTCGGATTGACCGTGCTTGCGCCGATGCTCGCGCGCTTCATGACACTTCATCCGCGATTGAAGGTCGACATGACGCTCGACGACCACGTGCTCGACGTCGTTTCGGAAGGCTTTGACGTTTCCATCCGGGTGCGCGCGGCTCTGACGGATTCATCGCTGATCGCCCGGCGGCTCGGCGACATTGGCCAAGTCATCTGCGCCGCCCCGGCCTATCTCGCAGACAATGGCACGCCCGCGACCGTTGCCGATCTCAAGAGCCACCATTGCCTCACCTATCGCCTGGCCGACCAGCCCGGCAGCTGGAGGCTGGAAGGGCCTGACGGCGCCGTCATGATCGACCTGCCGGCACGTTTCGTCGCCGACAACAGCCTGATGCTCAGCGAAATGATTCAGGCGGGCATCGGCATTGGCGTGTTGCCCTCCTTCATCGCCACGCCGTTGCTTGCCGAGGGCAAGCTCTGCCAGGTGCTGCCTGGTCACAAGCTCGCCGAACGCGGCATCTACGCGGTCTATCCTACCAATCGGCTGTTGCTGCCGAAGGTGAAGGCCTTCACCGAGTTTCTGGCAAGCGAGATGCGACAGGCCGGGCTTTAAGGGCTCGGCGTGACAAATACCTCAGAACCGGGTCGTGAGGTTCACGCGGAATATGCGCCCCGGTAGCCGCATTGAGATAGCGGTCATGTTCGGCCAACTGAAGATGGCGCGGGCGCCGTCGATCGCGAACGCCTCGTAATCATGTTACCTGGGTGACAGCTCAGATTATGGAACGGCCAAACTTTCCAAATTCGTTTGACAGCAATCGGCGGCGCGAATATTTTGGAAAGCATAAAGTTTCCTTATTTGGCCAACCGTTCATTTCGACGCGCGCCGCACCGGTGAAAGGAACCGGAAATGAGCCAGCAGTCATTCAGCATCGAAAATGCCCAGCCTATGAAAACGATGGAGGCCGTGCCCGGCGTGGAGGCACAGCGGACGCTGCCTGTCATCCCGACTGTGATCGCCACGAACGCTATCGGAACCCGCAGGCGCTGGCTTCGCAATGTGCTTTTCGCATCCGTTGCCATCGCCGCCGTCGCCGGCGCGACCGATTTCGGTTGGGCCTACTGGACGACGGGTCGCTTCGAGGTGTCGACCGACGACGCCTATGTGAAGGCCGATAGCACGACCATTGCCCCAAAGGTCTCGGGCCATATCGCCGAGGTGCTGGTCACCGACAACCAGCAGGTCAAGGCCGGACAGGTTCTCGCCCGCATCGACGATCGGGACTTCACAGTCAGCCTCGAACAGACCAGGGCCGGCGTCGAAGCCGCCGAGGCCAATATCGCAAACAAGCAATCGGCCCTCATCGCACAGCAATCCGTGATCGATTCGGCCAAGGCGACGGTCGAGGCCGACAAGGCCGACCAAACCTTCGCCGAGCAGGACGACAGGCGCTATTCGGAGCTCGCAAGGCAAGGCTTCGGTACCCTGCAGAACGCGCAACAGGCGGCCTCACGCATTGCCGCCGCAAGGGCCGCGGTGACGCGCGACACGGCAGCGCTCGCAAGCGCGGTCAAGCAGCTCGACGTGATCAAAGCCGAAGTCGCACAAGCAAAGGCCGCGCTCGACAGCGCGAAGGCGGCCGATCATCAGGCCGAGCTCAACCTCTCCTACACCGCGCTCGCAGCACCGATCGACGGCGTGATCGGCAACCGCACCTTGCGCGTCGGTCAATATGTGCAGGCCGGGACACAGCTGATGGCAGTCGTGCCCACGCACGCGGCCTACATCGTTGCCAACTACAAGGAAACACAGCTTGCCGATGTCGTTCCCGGCCAGACCGTGGCGATAGAGGTGGACACCTTCCCGGGCCAGGTCTTCGAGGGCCACGTCGACAGCATCTCGCCGGCAAGCGGCCAGGAATTTGCGCTGCTGCCGCCCGACAATGCGACGGGAAACTTCACCAAGGTGGTGCAGCGCATCCCCGTCAAGATCGTGATCAATCGCGACAGTCCGCACGACGTGGTGCTGCGGCCCGGCATGTCCGTCTACCCGACGATCGACACCCGAACCGCAGGAACGGCGGTGGCCGCCGTGTCGGCAAGCATAAACTGAAGGACGCTCAGGCGCCGTTCCCAGCTTTAAGGGCTGGCAGGAGGATGCAATGTCCACCACCACGATGCCCATGGTTTCGCCCGGCGTGCGTGAGCCCGCAGCAACGTCGCCCGACAAGGCAAGTACGACGGCCTGGATTTCCGTTCTTGCCGGCCTGATCGGCGCCTTCATGGCGATCCTCAACATCCAGATCACCAACGCCTCACTGCTCGATATCGAAGGCGGCATCGGTACCGGCGTCGACAACGGCGCCTGGATATCGACCTCGTATCTCATCGGCGAAATCGTCGTGATCCCGCTCACCGATTATTTGAGCCGCGTGTTCTCGTTCCGGCGCTACATGCTGGCGAACGCCGTCCTGTTTCCGCTGTTTTCGGCGGCCTGTGCGTTTGCCCATGATCTAGGCTCGATGATTGCGCTGCGCGGTCTGCAGGGTTTTGCCGGCGGCGTGCTCATTCCGATGGCCTTCACCATGGTGTTGACCCGCCTGCCCAAAGCGCAGCAGCCGCTCGGCCTGGCGCTGTTTGCGCTCTCGGTCACCTTCGCCCCGGCGATTGGCCCGACGATCGGCGGCTATCTCACCGAGAATTATGGCTGGCAGTCGATCTTCTTCGTCAACGCCCCGCCGAGCCTGGTGATGGTAATTGCGCTCTACTTCACCCTTGAGAAGAAGCCGATGCAATTGTCCCTGCTCAAGGAGGGCGATTGGGCCGGCATTATTACCATGGCCATCGGCCTTTCGGCGCTGCAGACGGTTCTGGAGGAAGGCAACAAGGACGACTGGTTCCAATCGCCGTTCATCGTCAAGCTCGCTTTGACGGCGGCCGTGTTCCTGATCGCCTTCATCATCATAGAGCTCAAGGTCGAAAAGCCGCTGGTGCAATTGCGCCTGCTCAAGCAGCGCAATTTCGGGGTCGGCGTTCTCGTCAACGTGCTTGTCGGCGTCGCCCTGTTCGGCACGGTCTACATCCTGCCGCAGTATCTCGGCCAGGTGCAGCGCTACAATGCCGAGCAGATTGGCCTCGTGCTTGCCTGGACCGGGCTGCCGCAGCTTCTCATCATCCCGCTCGTGCCGGCGCTGATGAAGCGGTTCGACGTGCGCTATATCGGTTTCGTCGGCATCAGCATCTTCGCGGCCAGCTGTTTCATGAACACGACGCTGTCGCTCGACAGTGCCGGCGACCAGTTCTTCGTCCCGAATATCGTACGCGCCATCGGTCAGGCGCTGGTGCTGACGCCGATCACGGTGATCACCACCGCCCGTATCGCCCCGAACGACGCGGCAGCCGCCTCGGGCCTGTCGAACATGCTGCGCAATCTCGGCGGCGCCGTCGGCACGGCCACCCTTGCGACGGTGCTGACCAAGCGTGAGCAGTTTCACTCGAACATCATCGGCCAGTCGGTGACCGTCTATCGCGACGAAGTCCGCGACCGGATCGGCGATCTGACGCGGCATTTCATGGCCCATGGCGTCACCGATGCCGCCGTCGCACAGCACAAGGCGATCGCCGTGATCGGTGCTACGGTTCGCCGGCAGGCGCTGATCCTCGGTTTCAGTGATACCTTCGCGGTGATCGGGATCGTGCTGGCGCTTGCAGCCATCGCGCTGCTCTTCACCCGCAAGATCCAACTCGGCGGCGCCGGCGCGGGTGGCGCACACTAATTCGAAGATACGATGGAAGGAGGAAGGCCCATGCAAGGTTCCAGACCGGATCGTCTCTATCTGGAGGATCTTCACGTCGGACAACGCTTTACCAGCGCGACGCATACGGTCGACGAGGCGCAGATCAAGACTTTTGCCGCACAGTTCGACCCGCAGCCGTTTCATCTGGACGAGGCGGCCGCCAGTGACACGCTCTTCAAGGGCCTGGCCGCAAGCGGGTGGCACACGGCGGCGGTCACGATGCGGCTGAACGTGGAGACCGGCCTGCCTTTCGCCGGTGGCCTCATCGGCGCGGGCGGAGACATCACTTGGCCGGCCCCGACGCGGCCCGGCGATACCCTGCGTGTCGAAAGCGAGGTGGTCGAGATCATTCCCTCGCGCTCGAAACCGGACCGCGGCATCGCCGTCGTCGTCAGCCAGACGATCAACCAGCGCAACGAGGTCGTGCAGATCCTCAAGGCGAAGCTCGTGATCGCGCGCAAGCCGGGCTGAAACGGCCGGCCGTGCTTGGCGATCCTTCGGGGTAGCGCCGCGCGACGCGCTCTGGATTTTCTGTCGTCGGGACCGTATTTTCCCCGGCAGGCGCCCCGCGCAGCCGGACAGCAGCAATGGAAGGCTGTGCAAGAAAGCCTGCAAATGACAAGAATGATCAATGTTACCGAACAACCGTCCGTTTCTTGAGCGGCCCTTTTTTCTTGCTGCCCTCTGGTGTTTTCTCTTGCTTGTCGGGGCCGTGGCTCTCGGCGCTCGTGAGCGACAGTCCCTCGTTGCCGAACTGGAGCAGGAAAGTACCGTGCTCCATGGGCTGGCCTCCCAGCGCGCCGATCAGCACGATGCCCATTTGACGGCACTTTCGGCCGTGGCGGTTGCGTCCGAAGGGCGCCGGCACGATCTCTTCCTGGATGTCGCGCGCACGATTACCCGCTTCTATCCGCGCATTGATGAAGTCCAGCTTGTCTCGCTTGATCCGGAGACAGAGACGATCGGGACCGGTCCGCTGGATGCGGCGACGGCCAAGCGCATTCGTGCGGCGGCCAAAGCTTCCGACGGCCGGATTGCGCTTCTGCCGCATCCGCAGCGCCCCGATCATTACATGATGGTCAAGCGCAGCCCCAACACGAACGAGGCGCGCTACGGGTTGATGCTCGCCATCGATGCCGGCAAGCTGATCGGCGATGGCGGGCCTTTCTGGTCCCGATCGAGCACGGCCGTCCGGCTTTCGCTGCCGGACGGGCACAATCTGCTTCAGCCGGCCACGCTGCCCAATGCCATCCGCTTCTCCAGGCCGCTCAGCAGCGCGTCACAACCGCTCTTGCTCGAAACCGGTATGGATATCGGTCTCTCCGATATGTTTCCGCCCCTACAGACTGGCCTGACGTTCGTCGCCCTGACGCTCGCCTATCTCGCAGGCTTGGCGGCCTTGCGCCAACGGGCGCGAACCCGCGCGGCGGAACAGCAGGCACGGCTGAGCGCGCTCGATTCGCGGCTTAGCCATGCCTCACGGGTCAATGCGCTTGGAGAGATGGCAAGCGGCATGGCCCACGAGTTGAACCAACCCTTGACCGCAATCCTCGCGCAGGCTCAAGCCGGGCGTCGCCTCCTCAACCAGGGGAACCACGCTGCCCTCGCCTCCGTGCTCGACGATACCGTCAGTCAGGCGCGCCGGGCTTCCGGTATTCTGGAGCGGTTCCGCAACTGGTCGCAGCCGAATGCGGTACCTGTGAGTGCATTCGACCTGCGCCGAGCGCTCGGCAATGTCGAGGCGCTGCTGGAGCAGGACGCCCGGTCCCGCAGCATCCTGCTGGAGTTCCACCTGCCGGAAACGCCGGTGATCGTGACAGGCGACCCGGTCGAAATCGAGCAGGTAGCCTTCAATCTGGTGCGTAATGCGATGGAAGCACTTGACGGTCACGCAGGCGAAGCGCCCGGCGTGGTCGTGACCTTGAGGCAAGAAGACTCCATAGTGGTTTTCGATGTCGTCGACAATGGCCCAGGTATTCCCGAAGCCTTGCGCCCGCGCCTTTTCACCCCGTTCATGACGACGCGGGCGGGGGGCACGGGACTTGGCCTCGCCCTCAGCCAACGCCTGGTGGAACGCGTCGGCGGCGAGATTACATTGGTGGCCGGCGACGAGGGCGCCACCTTCCGGGTGACACTGCCCAAGGCGCGAGCCCGTCTGGAAGAGACACAATGACCGTTCCCGTCTATCTCGTCGACGACGACGATGCGGTCCGCCGCGCGCTCGGCCTGCTGCTCTCGACGGTCGGCATCAAGGTCATCCCCTTCGCCGATCCGCAGGCTTTTCTCGGGCAATTGTCGCGCCTTGAGCCGGGTTGCCTGATCCTCGACATCCGCATGCCGGCGATCTCCGGGCTGAAGCTGCAGGAAAAGCTCCGCGAAAATGGCGTGGACTGGCCGACAATCGTCATTTCCGGCCATGGCGATATCGAAGCTTGCCGGCGCGCCTTCCGCAACGGCGCCATCGACTTTCTCTCCAAGCCCATAGACGAAGAGGACCTGATCGACGCGATCCACAAGGGGCAGGAAATACTGGTGCGTACGATGCAGGCACGGGCGGAAAAGGCGGAAACTCTTGCTCTGTTGGCAGCGCTCACGCAGCGTGAGCGCGAGGTTCTCGATCGCATCGCTGCAGGTTTCACCACCCGCCAGATCGCCGAGGGGCTCGGGCTCTCGCCGCGAACGGTGGAAAGCCATCGCGCGGCGATCGGCGCCAAGCTCGGCAGCACCTCGCAGGCGGAGATGACCCGCATCTGGCTCGAAGGGACGCAAACTCCGTAGAACTACGGATGGTGATGGAAGAGCTACGAATATCGATGGGCGGCGTCCCGCAATAACCTTTCCATATCAACAGGAAAGGAACCCATTGATGATCCGCAATATCGTGCTTGCAGCAGCTCTTCTCGCTCCCGTTGCCGCCACCGCCCAGGAGCTTCCGACCGCCGCCTACCTGCCGCTCGACATGGCCGTCAAGGCGGCCGACGCAGCGCTGAAGGCATGCGCCGCCGAAGGCCACAATGTCAGCGTCGCGGTCGTTGCACGGGACGGTTCGACCAAGGTGCTGCTGAAGGCCGACAATTCCGGTCCGCACACCGGAAACAGCGCCCAGGGCAAGGCCTTCACCTCGGCGGCCATGGGGCGCGACACGGCTGGCCTCGGCGAATTCATCGCTTCCAAGCCCGCCAATGAAGGTCTCCGCGACATGGACGCACGCATGGTCATCCAGGCCGGCGGCGTGCCGATCAAGTTCGGCAAGGCGCTCGTCGGCGGCATCGGTGTCGGCGGTGCGCCGTCGGGCGACGTTGACGCAAACTGCGCGATATCAGGCCTTGCTGCAATCGGCGCGAAGTAATTCGCTCCAAGGGGGGCTCTCGCCCTTGAAAAGGCGGCGGGCCTCTCCATTTAAAGGCCACTACCCGTTTCGAGAGCTCTCAGCCGTCGGCGCCTTTTGGCGTGCGATAGCGGCACTCCGGGTTAAAAACAGGGCGCTCCCCGGCACGGGTCGAGCGCCCTGTTTGCTTTAGCAGGTCATCGATCAGCCGAACGATCTCACCAGGTCTTGCTGAGCTTCAACGTGACCGTACGCGCATCGCCATATCCGCAAACAAGCAGGCCATTGCAGCCGCTGACATAGTGCTTGTCGAACAGGTTGGTGACATTGAGGGCAGCGCCCCAGCCGTCCTTCTCGTAGCGCAGTGCTGCGTCGAAGACGGTCGACGCCGGCACCTTCGCGGTATTTTCCTTGTCCGCCCAGCTCTCGCCGCGATAGCGCACGCCGGCGCCGAGGCTGAGGCCTTCCAGCGCGCCCTGCTGCACCGTGTAGTCGAGCCACAGCGAAGCCTGCGTATCGGGGACGAGATAGGGCGACTTGCCGATCAGCGCACGGTTTGCGTCCTCGGTCACCTCGATATCCATGAAATCGAGGCCCGCAATCAGCTTCCAGCTTTCGTCGAGATTGACCTTGCCCTCAAACTCGATGCCGCGGGAACGCACTTCGCCGGTCTGGGTCGAGATGCTGGTCAGCGGATCGGTGACGAGAGCGTTGCGCTTGGTCAGCTGGTAGATGGACGCCGTCAGCACGCCATCAAAAAAGGTCGGTTCGTACTTGATCCCGGCCTCGAACTGCTCACCCTCTTCCGGCTTGGTGTTGCCGGTCACCGTTACCGCCACGACCGGATTGAAGAAGGTCGCGGCGCTGACGTAAGGGGTGAGGCCGTTGTCGAATTCATAGGCAAGGCCGGCGCGGCCGCTAAGCGCGCCTTCGCTGTAGTCGAAACTCGAATTCTGGGTCGGCGCCCAGAAGGTCGGCCCGTTGTCGGTCTTGGTGTCGACATAGTCGTAACGGCCGTTGAGCGTGACGAGCCAGCCGTCGCCAAAGCGGATCTGGTCCTGCGCGTAGACGCCGATCTGCTGCTGTGTGATCACCTGGTTGATGTAGATGGCGTTCGCGGGTTGCGGCGCGCCATAGACCGGATCAGTAGCGCTGATCGGCGTTCCCGCCGACGACGCCTGGACGTGGTCCAGCCGGAAGAACTTGTAGTCGAGGCCGACGAGCAGCGTATGCTCGAGCGCTCCCGTCTCGAACTCGCCTTCGAGCCGGTTGTCGACGGCGAACGTATCGACCTTCGACGTCGCCTCGAAGCCGAGGCGATAAAGCAGGTTGTCGGGGGTCGCCGGCGTGTTCGAAACCGGAAAAGGAAGGCTCGGATCGTAGTAGCCGTAGGTGTAAGGCCCGTTCTCGTGCTTGTAGAGATGACCGTAGCGAAGGTTCTGACTGAACTGCCAGCCGCTGTCGAACTCGTGCTTGAATTCGTAGCCGAGCATCTGCTGCACATAAGTTCCGGTATCGATGTCCGGCTCGCCAAAGAAGGCATTGCGGTCGATCTTGCCGAAGGGCGCATCGACGACCGAGCCGACATAGGGCAGGAAGCCGCCACCGGTATGAACCTGATCGAGCCCCTGCAGCAGGCCGTAGACGGTCAAGCTGGTCGCATCGTCGGGCTGATAGGTGATCTGCGGCAGGATGAAGCCGCGCAGATCCTCCGAATGGTCCACATAGTTGTCGCCACCTGAGATCTTGCCGGTGACGCGATAGTTGATTGCGTCGTCCAGCTGCCGGTTCACGTCAATCCCGAGGAAGGCATTGCCGTTGTTGTTGATGCCGGTCTCGACATAGGCGGAGTTTTCCCCCGTCGGCCGCTTGCTGATGAGGCTGACGATCCCGCCCGGATTGGCGCCGCCATAAAGCACCGAAGCCGGACCTTTCAGCACCTCGACACGTTCCAGCATGAAGGGATCGATCTGGAACCCGCCAAAGCCGTAGGAGAAGAGGTTGAGGCCGTCGAGGAACACGCCGGTTTGCGTCGCGTCGAAGCCGCGGATGTAGAACCAGTCGGTATCCGGATCGACGCCGAAGGGCTCGGCCATCACGCCCGGCGTGTAGCGCAGCGCTTCGTCGACCTTGTTGACGACGCCGCGGTCGTCAAGCTCCTCGCGTCCGACGACGGAAACGCTCTGCGGGATCTCAGCGATCGGAGTTGCGGATTTCGAGCCGGTCGTCGTCGCCTTGGCGACATAGCCGTCGACCGGACCTGTGGCGTCGTTCTCCGTCCTCGCGCCGGTCGCCTCGATCGTTTCCAGCCTTGTCGCCGGCGCATCCTGCGCCATTGCCGCGCCGGTGGCCAGAACCGCAATGGCGGCGACCCCGCTTGCCAGCCACTCCGTCAGCGGTACTGCCTTGCCTCTTACCATCATCTGTCTGCCATCTCACCCGAACCACCGCAGTGCCTTACAGGCGGCGCGGCTTACACCCTCTAATAAGATGAGTGTTTATATCAACTATTGCGGTGGCTCTTGTCGCGATCAGCGGAAATTGAACGTTTCTGGGCTATTTGATGCGAACAACCGCCCTTCAAGATGGAACTTGCTCAGCTCAATCGGCTGCGTTTCCAAGACGCAGGCGTCGCGCCCACGACCTTGCGGAAGACCCGGGTGAAGTGCGCCTGGTCGGAGAAGCCGGTCTCGGCCGCAACCGTCGTCAGCGACGCCTCGTTCTTCAGCAACAGTTGCTTGGCTCTCTCAACCCGCGCATTGGTCTGCCACTGGTGCGGTGCCATGCCGGTCGACGCCTTGAAGGCGTGACTGAAGTGCGACTGCGACAGTCCGGCAAGGGACGCCAGCTCCTCCAGGCGGATGTTGCGCCCCCAGTTCTCGTCGATGTATTCGACCGCCCGGCGGAGTTGCCAGGTGGCAAGCGCGCTGCGTTTGCGGGCATCGCTGCGATTAAGCTTCATCAGGTCGATGAACAATGCGACCGTCAGGCCATCGCCGTAGAGATCGTGCAAGGGCTGCGGATTGAGGCACTCGGCGGCGATCAGCTGTGCAAGCTGCAGGAAGCGTTCGTCGTAAAACATCAGCCGTGGCGTGTCGCATCGCCCCGCATCGAGCTCCTCCTCCAGCCGTCGGCCGAGAACCTCGAGATTGAAATGCAGGTCGAGGTGGCGGATACGCCTGACATCGACCATGTCCGCCCAGATTTCCATGCCCGCCGGGATATAGGAAAGCGCCTGCTGGCGCTCGTTCTCGACCGCGCCGCGCCCATCGGGCGAAAGTCTGACGTTGCAACGGCTACCGCCTTCAGCGTCGAGCACGATGAACATGCGCGGATCATCCGAGAGGTAGTGGCCACCTGCCCTCGCCTCGCATTCGACGTCCCAGACGTCGGCGATGATCCCGTTCCATTCCCGCCGGTGGAGCCCGCCGATCACCTTGAACCCGGAAATTTTGTTCTGCATCCGCGGTTGAAACGACATCTAGGCGTATCCAATGCTCTAGGACGAGGCGACGCCTCCGGCTAATTCCTTCCTCCATTACTCATCTTTAATGTTTGACGGAAGCCCGTAATCTTTCCAACGCGATTTAAACGGTCAGAACGCACATGGACCGGTGCATATCCGGGAGCGGAAAGGCAGCGGTGGAGCGCCGGTTCGGGCAGCCTGCCTGCCCGAACCGGTTGCGCGCGATCAGAACCGGACGCGGGCGCCGACCTTGGCACCGGCCGACTTCGAACCGTCGCCCTCGATGTTGAAGAGCAGCGAGAAGTCGAGGTCCCAGTTGTCGTTGTTGCTGAGCGCAAGCCCGGCCGACACCCGCCCGAACAGACCCTCGCCGTCAAGCGAGGCAAAGCCGACATCGGCGCCGACTGTCGGCGACAGGATCAGCCCGTTTTCTAGCTCCAGGGTGCGTTCGACGTCGAAGCCGATGCTGAGACGGGCCTGTTCCTCGATGAAGCCCTTGAGATCGATCACCTCGCCGAGCGGGTTCTTGACGGTGTAGTCCTCGGTCTCTTCATTGAAGTAGACGGCTCTCAGCTTCGGCATCAGCACCGTCGCCTCATCCAGTTGCCATTCGCCGGTCAGCTTGACGTCCGCCATCCAGCGGGTGGTGTCGAACGTGCCGGTGAAGATGCCGGTGTCGATGTCGTTGGACGAACCGCCATAGAGCAGGTTGGCGTCGAGGAAGACGCCCTGGCCGATCTCGAACGAGGCATAAGGACCGGCCAGCCAGCCGTTGCCTTTAAGCTCGGCATCCGCGTCGGTCGGATCGGTCATGTAGTCGTAGTGGAACGACAGGCCGATGAGCGCCCGATCGCTTAAGAGATAATCGGCGCCGAGCGAGAACAGGGCGAAATTGCCCCACTTGTCGTTTCTGTCGTCTTCATCCTTGTGGAACAGGAAACTGCCGTTCACCCAGATGTCGAACGGCCGGTCGGTCGCCACGAAGGTTTGACCGGTTGCTGCCGCATCGGCGGCATCGCGCGCCGCCTGGATCTGCGACAGGCTGGAGGAGAAGCCGAGGCGGGCACCCTTTTCCGACGGCGTCACCGCCGTCGTCACCGGATCGGTGCTCATCGCCGCCCGCCGCCGTTCGATCAGGCCGGGCACCTTGACCGTCGACGACAACAGGTTCTGGCGATTGCGCACAAAATCGCGCACCAGCCCGTCGATCTCTTCGCCGGCAGCCACCCGATCGAGCGCGATCTTGTAGGTGACGGAGCCAATATTGGACGAGCCTAGCGAGCTCCTGAGCGTATAACTGACCACCGCCGAGCCGGAATAGGACGGGTTCGGCGTGAACTTCAGATAGAAGCCGACCGGCGTGAAGCTGGTGGCAGCGGCAAGCTCGCCTTCGATGATTTCGGCCGTGCCGGCAAAGGGCGGCGAGACCGAGGCAACCGATGCGTCGGTGAACGGACCGCCGGTGGCGCCACCGTTGAGATAGACATCCTTCGGCGTCGAACCGGCCGGAACCTCGACGACGACATTGGGCACCGTCACCGCACGAGCGTTCAGTTTCAGCGTATAGGCGGCCGAACCGCTGGCGCCGCGGCTGTCAGTCACAGCAATGGTGAAGTGATAGCTGTCAGGCACCGCATCGTCCGCGAGCGGTCCGGTCAATTCGCCAGTGGAGATATTCAGCACCATGCCATTCGGCAGGGCGCCGCTCTTGAGGCTGTAGACCAGCGCGCCGGTGCCACCGGTCGCCGAGACGCGTTGGGAATAGGCTTCGCCGACCATCGCGTCGGGAAGCCCGCCGGCCGACGGGGTAAAGACGAAACTGGCGGAGGCAACGGCGATCTGATAGCTGGCCTGGCCTGTCGCGCCATTGGCATCGGTCGCCGTCACGGTGAAGGCGAAATCGCCATCGGCCGAAGGTCGTCCCGAGATCGTCCCGCTTGAGGCATCGAGCGACAGACCGCCCGGCAGAGCACCCGACGAGACCGCGTAGTTGTAGGGGGCCGTGCCGGCGCTGGCTGAGATGTTCTGGCTGTAGGAAACGCCGGGCACGCCGTTGGCAAGCGCCCCGCCTGCCGGCGACAACAACAGCATCGGCGGCGAGACCGTGACCGAAACGGTTGAAGGCGCCGACGTGCCGGTCGCGTTCGTTGCCGTATAGGTGAAGCTGTCAGCGCCCGAATAGCCGGCATCAGGCGTGTAGAGGATCGTTGTCCCCGTCGCCGTAGCTGTGCCATGCGCGGGCGCGGTGGCGATCGCCACAGATGTTGCCGCCCCGCCCGTCAGACTGAGGCTGATAGCATTTGGGCTGGAGTTCGCAGCAACAGTCGCTGCAACCGGACCGGCCGATGGCGCTTCGACGGCGACCGCGAGACTATAGTTCGCGGTGCCCGTCGCATTGTTCGCGTCGGTCGCCGTCACCGTGAACGTTGCCGCTCCATCGGCGGTCGGCGTTCCGGACAGGCGACCGTCGGCAGCAAGCGTCAAGCCGGCCGGAAGTGCACCACCGGTGACCGCGTAGGTGTAGGGAGCCGTTCCGTTGGCGGCGATGATCGTCAGGTCATAGGCGTCTGCAACGGTCACGCCGGCAAGCGCACCCGCAGCCGGCGTGAAGGCGAATGTCGGCGGAGACACCGTCACCGTGACCGTCGCTGCAGCGGATGTTCCGGTCGTATTCGCCGCCGTGTAGGTGAAGCTGTCGGCGCCGGAGAAGCCGGCCGCCGGCGTATAGCTGAATGTGTTACCCGCGACCGTGGCCGTACCGTGCGATGGGGGCGCTGCGATAGCGACCGAAGCGGCCGTGCCGCCCGTAAGGTTCGGCGTAATCCCGTTGGCCGACGAGTTGGCGGCAACGGTTGCCGTCGTGGCGTTGGCGATCGGCGCCTGGATGCGAACCTCCAGGCTATAGCTGCCGCTGGTTGCGGTCGCGCCATGGGTATCGGTCGCCTGAACCGTAAAGGTGAAGCTGCCGTCCGCCGTTGGCGTGCCGGACAGCGTACCGGCAGCGTCGAGCGAAAGTCCGGCGGGAAACGCGCCGCTGGCCAAGGCGTAGCTGTAGGCCGCCGTGCCGCCATTGGCCGTGAAGCTCTGGCTGTAGGTCGTTGCCACGGTTGCGGTCGGCAAAGCGCCGGCCGCCGGCGTGAAGGCGAATATCGGCGCGGAGACGAGGAAGGACTGGCTCACATTGGACGCGGCCAGGTAAGCGCTGTCACCGGCTTGCGAGACTTCGATGGTGCAGGTGCCGCCATTGCGGAATGTGACATCGCCGGTTGACGTGACGACGCAGACGGGCGTCGTCAGAGACTGGAACGTGACCGGCAGAGCGGAACTGGCGCTCGCCGAAAGGGTCACCGGCGTTGCATAGTCCTGCGGGCCGGGATTGGCGAAGGTGATCGTCTGTGGCGCCTTGGGCGTCACCGCGTTCGACGCACTGGAGCCCGGTCCCGTGCCGACAGCGTTGGTCGCCGTCACCGTGAACGTGTAGCTGGTGCCGTTGCTGAGGCTGCCGACCGTGACCGGGCTCGACGTGCCCGTTCCAACAAAACCACCGGGATTGGACGTGACCGTGTAGCCGGTGATCGATGCGCCGCCGGCGCTTACCGGCGCGGTAAAATTGACGGACACCTCGCCATCGCCAGCGATAGCCGTGCCCACCGTCGGGGCGTCCGGAACAACCGCGTTGACGGTAAAGCTCTGGGTGACCGTCGTCGCAGGCAGATAGGTGCCGTCGCCGCCCTGGTCGGCAGCAATCGCGCAGGTCCCCGCGCTGTGGAAGGTCATGCTGCCACCCGGCGTGATCGTGCACACGGCCGCGGTCGAGGATGTGAAGGCAACGGGCAAACTCGCGTCCGACGATGCCGTCAATGTCGGCGTGGTCCCGAACGTCTGCGCGCCCGGATTGGCAAAGGTGATCGTCTGGGTTGCGCGCGGCGTGACGGCGTTCGAGGCCGCCGACGCTGGCCCCGTGCCGGCACTGTTGGTTGCCGTCACCGTAAATGTATAGCTGGTCCCATTGCTGAGACCCGTCAACACGACCGGGCTTGACGACCCCGTCCCGGTGAAGCCACCCGGGTTCGACGTCACGGTGTAGCTAGAGATCGACGCTCCACCCGTGCTCGCCGGCGCCGTGAAGGCGACGGACGCCGAAGCGACATCGGCGGTTGCGGTTCCGATCGTCGGTGCGCCGGGTTCGACGGCATCGACCGTGAACGTCTGTGAGACCGTCGGTGCAGCCAGATACGTTCCGTTGCCCACCTGATCGGCTGCGATGGTGCAACTGCCGGCCTGATGGAAGGTCAAATCGCCCTCGGGCGTCACAGTGCACACGCCGGCAGTCGACGAGGTAAAGGCAACAGCCAGGCTGGAGCTTGCCGTCGCCGTCAATGTCGGCGACGTGCCGAACGCCTGCGTACCCGGATTGGCGAACGTGATCGTCTGTGCGGATCGCGGCGTAACCGCATTGGAGGCGGCCGACGCGGTGCTTGTCCCGGCGCTGTTGGTGGCGGTCACGGTGAACGTATAGCTCGTGCCGTTGGTCAGGCCAGTCACCCTGATCGGGCTCGTCGTATCCGTGGCCGTCATGCCGCCGGGGTTCGACGTCACGGTATAGCCCGTGATCGTCGCGCCGCCGTTCGACGCCGGGGCGGTGAACGACACGTCTGCATAGGCATCCCCCTCCACGGCCGCACCGATGGTGGGCGCGTCGGGCACGGTCGGCGCAACGTCGACAGTGAAGACTTGGCTGCCGGTCGCGCCATAGGCGTCCGTTGCCGTAACGGTAAAGGTGACGGCGCCACCGATCGATGCAGTGCCCGACAACACCCCGTTGTTCGCCAGCGTCATGCCAGCGGGCAAGGCATTCTGCGTGACGGCGAATGTGTAGGGGCTTGCGCCGCCTGATGCCGCCAGGGTTTGTGAATAGGCGGTGCCAGCGGTCGGATCAGGAAGCGTCGCCGGCGAGAGCGCGATCGTCGGCGCAGCGATGGTGATGGAGAATGCGCGCGAGGCGGTCGAGCCTTCGGGATCGGTCGCTGTCACTGTGAAATTGAACGGACCGCTTGCCGTTGGGGTGCCGGAGACGACGCCGCCGCTCGAGATCGCCATGCCGGCGGGCAGTGCACCGGAGGTCGTTGCGTAACTCAAGGTGCCCGATCCCCCGGTGGCACTTAGCGTTTGCGCCGCATAGGCCTGGTTGTAGACCGGGTTCGGCAGCGTTGTAGTCGAAATCGCGATCGGTGCGTAGGCAACCGAATTGTCGGTGCTGGTGGATAGGTCGTTTGTAAAGCCGGCCGCGCTCATGGCCTTGCCGGCGGGTATGGACGCCACGACCGTGCCTGCCTGCGTCATTCCGCTGACTGAAACGGTGTAATTGGCGCCCGATCCCGAAACACTCGCCGTCGTCGCGCCGGCCGTGCCTGAAATCTGGACGTCGCCAGCGGAAAAGCCGGTGACGGACTTGCTGAACACCACATCGAACGCAACGGATGTCTTGGCGCTGGGATCGGATTGCGAGCCTGCCTGGTTGATCGCGACCGTCGGTTTGGTGTCGACCCAGTGGCTGGCGCCGGTCGCAGTGCCGGTGCTGCAGCCGCTGCCGCCACCGTAGCTGGCGGAAACCGCGTGCTGTCCGAGGGGCAGCGTCGATGTCTGGAAGGTCGCAGACGATGCCGTGCTGACGGGCCCGGTCGGCGTCAACCCAAGGGTCGTCGACTGCGATCCGATCGTGATCGTCACGTTTCCAGGCGGAGACTGTCCGGCGTTACAGCCCATCGACGATACCGTTGCCGTCACCGAAACCTGTTCGCCCGGCAGCGACGGTCTCGGGGAAGATACGACATCAACGACAACCGGTCCCCCTGTGGCCGCCTTGACGACGATGTTGTTGCTGTTGGCGGTGTAGTTGCCGCCCGTGCGCGTGCCCGTGAATGTGACCCAATCGGAAAACTGGCCGGACATCGCATCGAGGGAATCGACCTGATAGGAGCCTGTGCAGGTTACGGAAGACGTCGTGCCGCCGCCCGGGATTGCCGGGCATGAAACGACGACGCCCTTGTTCGCGGTGGTCGCAGGCGCGATGCTGAGAATATTGTAGGATCCGGGGTTCAGCACATAGCTGAAATTGATCGTGTCGCCAGCCGCATTGAAGGTCGCCGGGTTCGCCGAAATCGTCACAACCTGCGCCGAGGCACCAATGGCAGAAGCCAGAAGAATGCCAATCGCTGCGAAAAATGTCCTGAAATACAAACCCTGGAATGCAGACGAAAAAATCTTCCCGCCCGCGACGCTTCCGCACCGCAGCCCCATAAATACCCCCAATATATGCCGAGAAAATTAGCCCCATCTCCCAGTCGAGGCAGCTAATAAAGTGGAAGGTACTGAGTCAATCGCACAACTCACCATTGCCGGAGAAAATGCGGTCGGCCGTTGCCATGTGGCTTATCGATCACACTTTTTGGCGTCGCCGCCGACTGAACTTCAGCTGCGCCGAGTGACGGCCCCAAGGTCAGCAACTGCAGGAGGAGTGCGCGAAAATGGCGGCCAGCCGTCGCGAAGAGAATCGTTATTCCGCGCTTGGCCTCTTCCGGCTTCGAAAGACGAGGTATGCGCCCCCCACACTCATGGCCGCCAGCGCGAACCAGGTCAGCGCGTAGACAAGATGGCTGTTGCGGAAGCTGACGACTGTGAGACCGCCGATCGGTAGGCCGCCTGGGTTTGGCGTCGCGTCCGCGTCGATGAAATAGGGCGCGACATCCGTCAGCTGTTGTGCTGCCGCGATTGCCGCGACATCGCGGGAAAACCAGCGATCGCTAGCCGGATCGTTGGAGCGAAGAAAGGCGCCGCCGGGTTCGCTGATGCGCAAGAGCCCGGTGATCCCGGTGGTGCCGGGCGTTTCGCCTGCGGCGCGGGCAGTCCGATCGCGCCGGTCGGCGGGCACGAAGCCGCGATTGACGAGAACCGTCGTGCCGTCTTCGCGGCGCATCGGCGTCAACACCCAGAACCCGGCGCCCCGCTCGGTTACCGCCTGCACCAGAACCGACTTGTCGTGGCTAAAGGTACCCGTTGCCGTGACGCGAAGGTATTCGTCGTTCTCTCGGGTGATGCCACCCCAGTCCGGCCGCGACGGGGCCGGGACGGCGTCAGCGTGCACACGCGCATCGACGCGAGCGATCAGATCGAGCTTCCAGAAGAGCCGCTGGATCTGCCAGGTCCCAAGCGCCACGAAGATGGCGCAAAGAAACAGGAGCGCGCCGGTCAGAAGGAACCTGGCGCGAGAGGACGCTTTCGCACCCTCCCCTTTCACGTCGCGGCCGCCGGTCATGTTCGCGTCTGCCCGCCCCTGATCAGGGCATGTTCTTCATCATCTCGTGGGTCATCGGCATCATGTTCGTATTGAGGTGATGCATGACCCAGAGCGAGCCAGCGAGCGCGATGCCGACGATGATGATCGTGAAGATCAGCGCCATCAGCGTCCAGCCACCTTCCGAACGGGCGTTCATGTGCAGGAAGTAGATGACGTGCACGACGATCTGGACGACGCCGATACCCATGACGAGCACGGCGGTCAGCAACTTGCTGTCGAGCGCGCCGCTCATGACCAGCCAGAACGGGATCGCCGTCAGGATGACCGACAGGATGAAGCCCGTCATGTAGCTCTTGAGCGAACCATGCCCGGCAGCGTCGCCCGGATGGCTGTGCGCGTGGTGAGGCTCGAACGCGCTTTCGTGGCCAGGATGCTGCGAACTCATCCGAGTACTCCCAACAGATAGACGAAGGAGAAGACGCCGATCCAGATGACGTCGAGGAAGTGCCAGAACATGGAGAGGCACATCAGGCGGCGGCGGTTTTCCGGGTTCAAGCCATGTTTTTTGACCTGCACCATCAGCGTGATCAGCCAGATGATGCCGAAGGTGACGTGCAGGCCGTGGGTGCCGACCAGCGTGAAGAACGAGGACAGGAACGCCGAACGCGTTGGACCGGCACCCTCGTGGATCAGGTGGTAGAATTCATAGAGCTCGAGCGCGAGGAAGATCGCGCCGAACACGCCGGTGACGCCGAGCCAGAACAGCGTCTCCATCTTGGCGTTGCGCTCCATCTGAAGCATGGCAAAGCCGTAGGTGATCGACGAGAACAGCAGCATCGCCGTGTTGATGGCGATCAGGTTGAGGTCGAACAGGTCGGCTGGTGCGGGACCTGCCGCGTAGTTGCGCCCGACCACACCGTGCGTGGCGAAGAGAACGGCGAAGATCAGGCAGTCGCTCATCAGGTAGAGCCAGAAGCCCAGCATGGTGCTGTGCTCCGGGTGGTGCTCTTCCTTCAGGTAGAACTGCGGCTTTTCTGTTTCTTGGACTTGGGTTTGGCTCATCGTTTCAGATCCGTTCCGCAAGCAGTTTCGAGCGTGCGTCTTCGGTCGCCGCGACAGTTTCCGCGGGAATGAAGAAATCACGGTTGTAGTTGAAGGTATGGCCGATGGAGACCGCAATCAGGGCGATGAAGGATACCGCCGCCAGCCACCAGATGTACCAGATCAACGCGAAGGCGAGAACGACGCTGATGCCGGAGAGAACGATGCCAGTGCCGGTGTTCTTCGGCATGTGGATCGGCTTGAAGCCTTCGAGCGGACGCTCGTAACCCCGGTTCTTCATGTCGTACCAGCTGTCATGGTCGTGAACGACGGGCGTGAAGGCGAAGTTGTAGTCCGGCGGCGGCGACGAGGTCGACCATTCGAGCGTGCGGCCATCCCAGGCATCGCCTGAGGTTTCACGCAGTTGGTCGCGACGCAGGAAGCTGACGACAAGCTGGATGATGAAGGACGCGATGCCGATGGCGATCAGGACCGCACCGAAGGCGGCGATGATGAACCAGATCTGCAGCGAGGGATCCTCGAACTGGCTGACACGCCGGGTGACCCCCATCAGGCCGAGCACGTAGAGCGGCATGAAGGCGAAGAAGAAGCCGATCTGCCAGAACCAGAAGCTCATCTTGCCCCAGAAGGGATCGAGCTTGTAGCCGAAGGCCTTCGGCCACCAGTAGACAAGGCCGGCCATCAGCCCGAACAGCACACCGCCGATGATGACGTTGTGGAAGTGGGCAATCAGGAACAGCGAGTTGTGCAGCACGAAGTCGGCCGGCGGGATCGCCAGCATGACGCCGGTCATGCCGCCGATGACGAAGGTCACCATGAAACCGATCGTCCACAGCATCGGCAGTTCGTAGCGGATACGGCCGCGATACATGGTGAAGAGCCAATTGAACATCTTCGCCCCGGTCGGGATCGAGATGATCATCGTGGTGATGCCAAAGAAGGCGTTCACCGAAGCACCCGAACCCATGGTGAAGAAGTGATGCAGCCACACCAGGTAGGAGAGGATCATGATCACGCAGGTGGCGTAGACCATCGACGTATAACCGAACAGGCGCTTGCCGCAGAAGGTCGCGACGACTTCGGAGAAGATGCCGAAGGCCGGCAGTACGAGAATGTAGACTTCCGGGTGGCCCCAGATCCAGATGAGGTTGATGTACATCATCGGATTGCCACCAAGGTCATTGGTGAAGAAGTTGAAGCCGAGGTAGCGGTCGAGCGACAACAGCGCAAGCGTCGCCGTCAGGATCGGGAAGGTCGCGACGATGAGGATGTTGGTGCACAGCGACGTCCAGGTGAAGACCGGCATCTTCATGAAGGTCATGCCCGGAGCGCGCATCTTCACGATCGTGGCGATCAGGTTGATGCCGGATAAGGTCGTCCCGACGCCCGCCACCTGTAAGCCCCATATGTAATAGTCGACGCCGACGCCGGGACTATAGTCGGCACCCGAGAGCGGCGGATAGGCGAGCCAGCCGGTGCGCGCGAATTCACCGACGAACAGCGACATCATGATGATGACCGCACCGCCCGTCGTCATCCAGAACGAGAAATTGTTGAGGAAGGGGAACGAGACGTCGCGCGCGCCGATCTGCAGCGGCACGACATAGTTCATGAAACCGGTGACGAAGGGCATCGCCACGAAGAAGATCATGATCACGCCGTGGGCAGTGAAGATCTGGTCGTAATGGTGCGGGTTGAGATAGCCTTCGTTGCCGTTGAAGGCGATCGCCTGCTGTATGCGCATCATGATCGCGTCGGCAAATCCGCGCAAAAGCATCACGATCGCCAGGATGATGTACATGATGCCGATCTTCTTGTGATCGACCGACGTGAACCACTCGTTCCAGAGATAGCCCCAGAGCTTGTACTTCGTGATCAGCGCGAGGATCGCCAGGCCGCCGACGGCCACGGCTGCGAAGGTCACGACAAGGATCGGCTCGTGGTATGGGATCGCTTCCCAGGTAAGCCGCCCGAAGATGAATTGCGTGAGGCTGGTGTCACCAAACATGGGTCTTCCAATATGTCTCGAATTGCGGCCCGAAGGGCCCTGGCGCTCGCTGGATCAAGGCCGGCGAGCGCGCGAAAGTCCTAGTGCGTCTTGTGCATGTCGTGGTTCATGGGCTCAGCCGCGGGCCGCTCTTCCTTGACGCCCTCGGCCGGTTCCTCGCTCTTGGCGGGGTTACCGGTTTCGGGGAAGGTCGCGGCCGGTGCGGCCGCTTCGGTCACTCCGCCCGTATGGCGGTTGTCATGCTCGAGTTTGGCGCGGTTCTCATGGCTTTCGACGCCGGCTCCGCCCATCATGTCGATGTGCATCATATCCTTCATGCACATCTGGCCTTCGCGCACGCACATGTTGAGAACGGCTTCATAGAGGCCGTTTTCGACGGAAGCGTAGTAGCGCACCGGCTCCTTCACGCTCGGTTTTTCGAGCTTCAGGTAGGCGTCGCGATTGAGCATCGTGCCGTTCTGCTTGACGCGGGCAACCCAGGCGTCAAAGCCCGCCTGGTCCACGCCGTGGAACTTGAAGCGCATGTGCGAGAAGCCGTCGCCGCTGTAGTTGGACGAAAGGCCCTCGTATTCGCCTGCCTTGTTGATAACGGCGTGCAGCTTGGTCTGCATGCCGGGCATGGCGTAGATCATGCCGGCGAGCGCCGGAACGTAGAACGAGTTCATCACCGACGAGGCAGTGATCTTGAAGTTGATCGGCACGTCGACCGGCGCCGCCATCTCGTTGACCGTGGCAATACCGTATTCCGGATAGAAGAACAGCCATTTCCAGTCGAGCGCGACGACTTCGACCGTGATCGGCTTCGTCTCTTCGGTCACCGGGCGCGCCGCATCGATCCGATCGAGCGGTCGATAGGGGTCGAGCTTGTGGGTGCTGACCCAGGTGATCGCGCCGAGCGCGATGATGATCGCGAGGGGAGCCGACCAGATGATGACTTCGAGGCCGGTGGAATGGTGCCATTCCGGATCATACTTGGCGGCCGTGTTCGACTGGCGATAGCGCCAGGCAAAGAACAGCGTCAGGAAAAGGACGGGAACGATGATCAACAGCATCAGGACCGTCGAAATAACGATCAGATCCCGCTGCTGCGCGGCGATATCACCGGAAGGCGACATGACCACCATGTTGCATCCCGAGAGAACGGAGAGCAACAGGACGGCAATCGTCGATCGTCCGGCTAAACTGTATGGCTTCGGCATTGCGGCCTCAACTTGCGTTTTGTCTAGTCGGCATTACTCGGGCATGATCGGGCATGGAAGTGAGGTCCATCGTCGCAGCGCAACATTTTGCCGCAGTGCAGTGACGACCGTATCGCTCTATGCGCGTTTGTACGGGCGCAAAGGCATATTGTCGGTTCGATGCCGGCTGTTCCAGCGAACGTTAGGCACGAACTCGAATGAGGCATGTGCGCAGGTACGTGCACGGCATTCTTGATATCAGACGCCAATTGGTCAACACTCTAACGACAAGACGTTCGATCGTCGGAGAAATTCATGGTTTCGGTCGCTAACCCAACATCGTCTGGTCTCGAGCGGGATGCACGTCGCATTCACGAGGACGACAAGCCTCTGTCCCCGGGCAGCATCGCCATCGGCGTGGTCATTGGACGAACCTCGGAATTCTTCGACTTCTTCGTCTACGGCCTCGGCTCGATCCTCGTTTTTCCGAAGCTGATTTTCCCGTTCGCGCCCAATGCGGTCACCGCGACGCTCATGTCCTTCGCGCTGTTCCCGCTCGCTTTCCTCGCCCGCCCGGTCGGCTCCTTCGTCTTCATGTGGGTCGACCGCAACTACGGGCGCGGCACGAAGCTGACGATCGCGCTCGTCATTCTCGGTGGCTCGACGGCGTCAATCGCCTTCCTGCCCGGCTATGACACGATCGGGTATTGGGCGGTAGCGCTATTGGCGCTGTTCCGGCTGGGCCAGGGCTTTGCGCTCGGCGGCGCCTGGGACGGCCTCGCATCGCTGCTGAACCTCAATGCGCCGCAAAATCACCGCGGCTGGTACGCGATGATCCCGCAGCTCGGCGCGCCGATCGGCTTTGCGCTTGCGAGCATCCTCTTCGGTTATTTCGTCAGCAACCTTTCGCAGGAAGATTTCCTCGCCTGGGGCTGGCGCTATCCGTTCTTCGTCGCCTTTGCGATCAACGTCGTGGCGCTTTTCGCGCGCCTGCGCATCGTCGCCAGCAAGGAGTTCGGCGCCGCCATGGAAGCCAAGGAGCTTGAGGCGCGGCCGATCTTCGAGATGCTGAGCAAGCACAGCATCGACGTCGTGCTCGGCGCCTTCGTGCCGCTCGCAAGCTTCGCAATGTTCCACCTCGTCACCATCTTCCCCTTGAGCTGGGTGACGCTCAATGGCGGCCAGTCGGCGGCTGAATTCCTGTGGGTTCAGGTGGCAGGTGCCGTCGTCGGCGCCATCGGCATCGTGCTTTCGGGCGTAATTGCCGACCGGGTCGGTCGCCGCAACCAGCTGATGATCGGTGCGATCCTGATCGCGATCTTCAGCTTCTCGGCCCCCTTCCTGCTCGATGCCGGCGGCAAGGGCCAGGACGCTTACATCCTGATCGGCTTCGCCATCCTTGGCCTTTCCTTCGGCCAGTCCTCGGGCGCCGTCTCCTCGCGCTTCACCCAGTACTATCGCTACACGGGTGCCGCTCTGACGTCGGACCTCGCCTGGCTCGTCGGCGCCGCTTTCGCGCCGCTCGTGGCACTCGGGCTGGCCAGCAGCTTTGGCATCATCTTCATCGGCGGCTACCTGATTTCGGGTGCGATCTGCACGATCGCGGCGCTGAGCCTCAGCCGCGCGCTCGACCAGCAGTAAGATCCAGAGGCAGGCGGGGCGACAGGCGTCCCGCTTGTTCGTCCTTTCCTCGCGTGACCTTGATTGCGAGGAACGGAAACGCGACCGGATTGACCGGTCCTGCAGCCGTCAAAGGCGGACTTCGACCTCAAACCCCTGCGTCTTGCCGCGCGCCGGCGAAGCGATGAGCAATTGGCCCTGCATCTGCGCGACCAGCCGCTCAACGATGGCAAGCCCGAGCCCGGAACCGGAGGCCTCGGTCGGCCCGCGGACGAAGCGCTTGGTCAGGTTGGCGCGGACGTCCTCGGCGACAACAGCGCTTTCGTTCGTGACGCGGATTCCCATTGGGTCGACATGGAGATCGACCCGGCTGCCCGGCGGACTGTGGATCAGGGCGTTTTCAAGAAGATTGCGCAAGACGATCGCAAAGGCGTCCACGCGGATCGGCCGTTCAAGTACGGTGCCCTTGGCGACCTGAACGTTCAGGCGGTTGGCGCCGAGCGCGGATCGCTCCAGATCCTGCATCACGACCATCAACACCGGCAGCAGATCGTGCTGCTCGTCCGAAATGGCAATCTCCGCTTCGGCGCGCGACATCTGCAGCAACTTCTCGGCAAGCCGGCTCAGATGCACGAGCGCGCGTTCAATCTGGGCGGTTCGCGGTTGGTATGCCGGCGGCACCTCGCGCGCCAGCCGTTGGGTTTGCGCGAGCGCACCGGCAATCGGGGTCCGCAGCTCATGGGCGCTGTTCGAGGTGAATTCCCTCTCCGCCTCTAGGCCCGCCTTCAGCCGCGCCAGAAGCAGGTTCACGGAACGCGCGATCGCCCGCAGTTCGCGCGGCAGCGTCGCCTCGTCGATCGGCGCCAGATTACCGCTGTCCTTGGTCAGGATATCGTCGCGCAGCTGCGACACGGGCGACAGCGTGCTGCGAACGACGAAGACGATCGCAAGGATGCTGCCCGGTATCAGCACGAGCAGCGGCAAAAGCAGCGCCGTTCCGCCTTCCATGAGCGCTTCTGTGCGATGTTCGATCGCATCGGCAACTTGCACATAGAGTGATCCGTCAGTCGTTCCGGCCGTGTAGATCCGATGGGTGGGGGTCTGCGAGAAGCCGGTCGCAAGGGGAACCGCGAAGGGCTCCGGCGCGCCGTCGTCAAAGAGAACGCGGCCGTCGCGGTCGCGCACCTGGTAGGTAAGGAATTGCGAATTGAGCGCGGGCGCCACAACCGACGCCTGGGCCAAGCCGCTGGGCGCGTCCCTCGTCGTCTCGTTAGCCACGATCTGCAACAATCGTTCGGCGGTTTCCTGCACGCCGCTGTCGAAGATTTCGGTGAACTCGTCCTGCATCACATAGACGCCAAGCCCGAGCGCAACAAACCAAAAGAGGGCGACGACGCTGGTGAGCGCAATGGCCAGTCTGCGGGTCATGCTCCTCTTGTCGGACATGCGATCACCTGAGGCAGTAGCCGAGGCCGCGCACGGTCTCGATCCGGTCAGGCCCGATCTTCTTGCGCAGGCGGCTGATATAGACCTCGACCGTATTGCTTTCGATCTCGGCACCGAAGGCGTAAAGCGCATCGTGCAACTGCGCTTTCGACACGAGGGCGCCGGGATGCGCGGCCAGCTTGTCCAAAACGGCCCATTCCCGAGCGCTCAGGCTCTGGCTGTCACCATTAACGGCGATCTTGCGGTGAACCTGGTCGATCTCGATGCCGGGCAGCTTGACCGTCGGCGTCGCGTTGCCCGTATAGCGCCTGGAAACGGCCAGCATGCGGGCCGTCAGTTCATTGAGATCGAAGGGCTTGACCAGATAGTCGTCCGCCCCGCTGTTGAGCCCCTCGATCCGGTCGGATATCTGGTCGTGCGCCGTCAGAATGATTACGGGCGTGCCATCGCCGCGCGCGCGGAGAGAGCGCAGGAGCGTCAGCCCTTCGCCATCGGGCAATCGCAGATCGAGCAGGATCAGTCCGTAGGTTACCGTATCGGTCGCCGCCACCGCATCGAGGATGCGCTTGAACCAATCGACCGCGTGGCCGGCGGCGGCGACATGGTCGCGCAGCGCCTCCCCCAGAACCTGATCGTCTTCGACTAGTAGGACTCTCAAGATATCACCGGACACTTGTTCGTCCTTGCCTAGGGTCGATCGGGGATGGCCGTCAAGTCCTTGAGCGCCCAAGCGGCGAAATGCGGTGAGGCTGCCCGTCTCGGCCGCCGCATACAGGGCGCAAGAATGGGAGGATTTCAGGAGGCGACGGGATCGCGAAAGGCCCCGCGCCTCTTCTTGTAGCTGATCACCGCCGTCGCGATCCCGACCAGAGCCATCGCGCCGCCAAGAACGGCCAGGACGCCAACATTCCGGCCTGATGGCTCGTAGGTCGCGAGCTTGTACATCTCTGTCGCGAGCACCGCGATCATGGCCGCCGAGACGGTCGAATAGTCCTTGCCGACGACACGTCTGATGTTGAACGCCATGCCTTCCGTGGATTGGCTGAAGTTTGAAAGGCGCAGCGCCCAGCGCGGCACGTCACGGCAATAGACCTGATAGGCTTCGCCGAAGGTGCGAAGAAGAAAAGCCTCCTCCGCACAGACAATGCATTGGTACATGAAGGCAAAGAGCCCGATGCCGATCACGATGAGCAGCGGGTTGCCGTGCAGCAGGAAAACGCCGCAGTAGAGCAGCATGTTGCCGACATAGAGCGGGTTCCGGCAAACGCCGAACATGCCCTCGGTTACCAGGTCCTTGGCGTAGACCCTCTTTTTCAGGCCGCCACGCTGGATGTACTTATAGCCGACGACCGTCGCGCGAAGCGCCAGGCCTGCCAGAATGACGAGGATCGCGACCGCATCCTTGGCCAGCGTCAGCAGCGGGTTGTCCAAGACCAATGCCGGCGGCGGCATCAGCAGGAACAACACCACGATGATCGCGGGAAAAAGCTGGTTGCGGAAGCGGAAGAGAAAATTGCCGATCGCGATCATGGTCGGTCCGTCCTACTTGATCGCGACAATGCCGCAGAAATTATACCAGCGGAAAAAGACCTCGACGCTGCGGAAACCCACTTCCTTCAGCAGCTGGAAATTTTCTTCCAGGCGGTACGGAATGAGGACGTTTTCAAGCGCCTCGCGCTTCCTGGCGATCTCGATCTCGGAATAGCCGTTGCGGCGCTTGTAGTCGTAGTAGTGCTCGATGAACAAGCGGTTGAACGTCGAGTCTTCGCTGGTCAGCTTCTCGACGAGCAGCAGAGCGCCGCGCTCGTTGAGGCCGTCATAGATCGAGCGCATGACGCGCTCGCGGTAGAGGGGGCGCACGAACTGCAAGGTCAGAAGCATCAGGACGACGCTGGCATTGTGGATTTCGATGCCGTGGTGCAGGTCGCCGCCCCTGAGATCAATCGCCCGGTTGGAATTTGCCTGGACGATCTTTTCCTTCGCCTTCTCGATCATGTCGGGAGCGTTGTCGATGCCGACGAAGCGCACGGCGGGATCAACCATGGCGTCGAGCCCGAGCAGCGTCGTCGCGGTCGAGCAACCGATGTCGTAGAGGTTGGTATCGGCTTCGGCAAAGTCGCTGGCGAGTTCGCAAACCATCCGCTGGATTTCGCCGTAGTAGGGAACCGATCGGCTGACCATGTCGTCGAAGACGGCGGCCACGGTTGCATTGAAGGCGAAGTCGCCGACATTCTGGTCTGGTGCGGCGAAAACCTCGTCCCGGCGGTGGCTGTTGTCGTGCACGTGTAGATGCGGGGCCTTGCCAACCATTCGCACTGTCCTTTCTTTTCCGGAGCACGCCAAAGGAGAGGGCAATCGCCTCTGTCCCCGGAGCGATTGATGCACCACACAAGCCACCCTAACCTGACACGAACCTGAAAGGTTTGGCCGCAGTGGGTTCGGCAGATCGGGGTGCCGGGCGGGGATCACGGCGTGATCACGCGATTTTGCCGGCAGGTGCGCGCGCTTTTGTCGATAATCGGCGGCGCGAAACCGGAGCAACGACCATGCGGCCGAGACTAAGGTGTACAGCGTTGATCGCCAGCCTCGTCATGTCGATGGCCGCTATGGCGTGGGCCGCGGAGCTGCCACGCTCCGGCGAGCCCACATTCGACCGGGTGATCGAACTCGTGAACGCGAACTTCTATGACGGCAAGGCGCTCGACCGTTTCAATACCACCGCCCAGGCTGAGATCACGGATCCCGTGGCGGCACTATCCAGGACGAGCCCGTCTTCCCGCGTCGATGCGGCGATCGCGTCCGTCCTTGCAAGTCTCGGGGTTTCTCATACCGGACGTTTCAAAGCCGACACGATCGACTATTTCGAGCTCGCCGACATTTTTCGCTTCGCCATCCGTGACGATATGCGGCGTCTTTTTCCGCCGGATGGCGCCGCGCGCTATCCCGGCATCGGCATGGTGACGACGGTTAAGAATGGGCAGCGGTTCGTCAGCGATGTTTATGACGGATCGGCTGCAAAGAAGGCGGGCCTCGTCGTTGGCGACCAGATCCTTTCGGTCGACGGGCAGGCTTATCATGAGATCGGATCCTTCGAAGACAAGGTCGGCCGCACGGTCGAACTTCGGCTCCGCCGCCACCGCGATGCGGAGCCATTGTCGCTGCAGGTTCCGGTCGAAAGCTTACGACCACTTCAAATGTTCGAGCGCGCGATCGAAGAAAGTGTCGCGCTCATCGAGACCGGCGGCCGGAAGGTCGGCTATGTGCGGCTCTGGACCCTTTCCACGCGAAACGGGCTCAATCTCGTCGCCGAGGCGCTTTCGAGCGGCCGCTTGAAGGATGCGGAAGGCCTCGTCGTCGACCTGCGCGGCCGCTGGGGCGGCGGGCCGGCAGACGCAGCCGAGTTTCTGGTCGGTGGTACGCCGACGTTCCGGCTGATTCCACGCCGGGGCGAAGCCACGCTTGCCAATTTCCGCTGGCAAAAGCCTGTGGTCGCGCTGATCGACAACGGAACCCGCAGCGGCCTCGAACTCTTTGCCTACACGCTGCGGCAACACGGGATCACGCTCGTCGGCGAGCGGACGGCCGGTGCTCTGCTTGCCGGCCGTGCTTATGTGCTACCGGACGACAGCCTCTTGGAAGTGGCGATTTCGGACGCGGTCATCGGCGACGAGCTAAGGCTTGAGGGGGTGGGCATCGCGCCGGATGTGCAGATGGCCTTTCCGCTTGCCTATGCGGCCGGCAAGGATCCGCAGCGGGAAGCCGCGATCGCTGAGATGGTTCGCGTGCTCCAAGCCACGCCGGCGCCAGAAACCCTGCCGGCGCAAGAACCGGCCGCAACCCGGTGACGCTTGGAGTCTCGCAGAACTATGTGTCAGCCGATGCCGCCGCCTGCGACAATCTCCCGTCCGAGTCTAACAACTTCGCGCACAAACAGGTCCAGGTCCTCCCGTCGCGTCCGGTGATTGTTGACTGCCACGCGCAGGCAATGCTCGCCGTGTACCGTCGTGTCGGAGATGACGGCGGTCCCCTCGTCCTGAAGCCGCAGCATGATTTCCGTGTTCACTGCCTTCAATCGCTCAGCCGTCATTTCCTCCGGATGGTAACGGAAGCAGACGATGTTGATGTTGGTCGGCGCCACGAGCTCGAGTTGGGGCTCTGCCTCGACGAGGCCGCTCAGATAATGGCCTTGAGCAACATTCTGGTCGACGAGGCGACCAAACTTCTCGATGCCGTGCTCCATCAGCGACATCCAGATTTTCAGGGCACGAAAACCACGCGACGTCTGCAGGCCATAGTCATAGAGCCAGGGCGCCGAAGCGAGACCCCGCACGGTCGACTCCAGATATTCCGGCGTAACGGCGAAGGTGCCGCGGTGTGCGGCCGCATCGCGAACGAGGACGCAGCCTGCCTCGAAGGGCGCATGCAGCCATTTATGCGGGTCCAGCGCGATGGAATCTGCCCTTTCGATGCCTGCGACACGCCAGGCATTCTCGGGCGCGATCCGGAGCAGAGCGCCGATGCAGCCGTCGACGTGGAACCAGAGGCCAAACTCTGCAGCCAGATCGGCGAGAGCCTGGATGTCATCGATGGCGCCGGTATTCACCGTTCCGGCATTGGCGATGATGCAGATGGGCAGCCGACCGGACGCGCGATCCTGCTCGATCGCACGGCGCAAGGCCGCGATATCGATGCGCAACTCGGCATCCGTCGCAACGCGCCGGAGGGCCCGGTCGCCGAGGCCGAACAGTTCCACCGCCTTGCGATGGCAACTGTGGCTCTGGTCCGAACCGTAGAAGCAGAGCGGCCGATCGCCGATGCCATGCGCACGCACATCGATCCCGGCTTTGACGTTGCGGGCAACCGTCAGGCCGACAATGTTGGCGACCGAGCCGCCGCTGACGAGCGTGCCGCTGGCCGTCGTCGGAAACCCCAGCATTTCCTTGCACCAATTGACGACCTGTTGGTCCATGAGTGCGGCGGCATGGTTGCCGCCGCCGACGTTCGACCCCTGGACGGCAGCAAGAAATTCGCCAAGCGCCCCGGTGAAGTTTCCCGACCCCATGTACCAGGCCCAAAAGCGGGGGTGGATGTTGCCCATGGGATAGCCGAGCACGTTTTCCGCGACCGACGCGTAGATCTCTTCGAGCGGCTTTGGTGTCCTGGGAAGCGGGGTAGAAAAGCTCTCCCGCACCATATCGGGCATGTTGCGCCATGCCGGCCGTTCCCGGACCTGGCTGAGGTAGTCTATCGCATCGTCGACGATGCGATGCGACAGAGCCCGCAATTCGGCCCAGTCTTTCGGGTCGAGCGTTTCCTCCACCCTGCTGGACGCTGCCGATCGCTTGTCCATGGAAACCTCCCCTCCCCGTCGTTCCCTTCTGCTATCGTCGCGTGCCGGCGATGATCGTTGCCGTCGCGCGCAGTTCCACCTTGCCCGCCCGGATCGCTTGGCCTGCCAGATCGAGAACCTCGCTGCGGATGCGGTTGCGCGTCTGATCGTCCGCCTGTGCCAGTCCGGCGACGACGGGTGCGGCGATCTCGGTCATGAAGGCCCAGTAGTCCTCCGGAGTCTCGTGGACCATCGTGGTGGTGACCTCCTCCTCGTGGATGTCGTGCAATCCCGCATCCTCGAAAACGGTCTTCATCAGGCCTGCAGACGCGCAGCGAAACAGGCCGGGCGCGCCGGCCGGAGGCTTCGGCATGTCGACGTGCCGGGCGATCGTCGCCATGATCGTCGTTGCCCAGGCGTTCTTTTCCGGTGCACCCCACACCGCAGCGCATACACGCGACTGGGGCTTTGCGACCCTCGTCAACTGTTGGGCTGCCGCTGCAACGTCGGGAAAAAACATGAAACCGAACCGGCAGAGGACGGCGTCGAATGTTGCTTCCGGAAACGGCAAGGCGCCAGCGTCGCAGGCTCTCGTTTCGAAATTCGCAAGACCGCGATGCCTGGCGTTCTCCGTCGCCACCTGCAACATGCGCTCTGAAAGGTCGGTGACAGTCACGCGGCCCTTCGGTATCGACGCCGCCACCGTCAGGCCTGGTTCTCCAGTTCCCGCAGCGACGTCAAGCACCCGGTCGCCGTCCTTGATGGCCGCCTGCCGGATCATTGCCTCGCCGAAGGGGGCGAGCCATCCAAGCACCAGTGCGTCCCACTTCTTCCAGCCGGCGGAGAAGCGGTCCCAGGTCTCTCTTTGCTGATCGCGGATTTGATCGAGATGCGCCGACATGCAGGCTCCTCCCTCGGTGCCGTGTTCCGACCTCGCTCACGAAACTATGAACCCTCTGCGGAGGGTTGCAATTCAACTTTCCCGCCGCAATTCGGGCAGTGTGCCGCATTGTCACGGATTTTACGATCCGCGCTGTGACCGCGGTTACATGTGGGCGCAGACAATCCGCGCTAGGGAGAGAGGGTAAGGCAGGCTATATTCTACTCGAGGAGACCGGGAAGGAGAGATTCGCACCGATGTCGAACCGGACGAACGGCAAAAATAGCGGCCGGATAGAACCCAGCGACGAACAATCCCTCGGTGATCAATTGCGGATGATGCATCGGGCCTTCATGGCCTCGCCACTGCGCAACAAGATCATCTGGCTGAGCATAAGCATCATCGTTGTCATCGTTGTGACAGCCTTTGGTCAGATCATCCTCAACCGATGGTACAAGCCGTTCTACGACACGCTCGAGCGACGCGACCTTCCGGCCTTTCTCCATCAGCTCGTCGTCTTCGCCCAGATCGCCGGCGTGCTCCTCGTTCTCAATGTTTTGCAAACCTGGCTCGGCCAGGTCATCAAGCTGCGCTTGCGCGAAGGCCTGACCCAGGACCTGATCACCGAATGGATGCGCCCGACGCGCGCGTTCCGGCTGGCGAATGCCGGCGCCATCGGCATCAACCCGGACCAGCGAATCCATGAGGACGCGCGCCACCTGACCGATCTCTCGGCCGGACTTTCGATCGGCCTCTTCCAATCCGGTATTCTGCTGGTGAGCTTTATCGGCGTGCTGTGGTCACTGTCCGACGGTTTCGTCTTCCATGTCGCGAGCTATTCCTTCGACATTCCCGGCTACATGGTCTGGGCCGCGATCCTCTATGCGGGCACCGCCTCCTGGCTGAGCTGGCTCGTCGGCCGGCCTCTGGTGGCGCTCAATGGCGAACACTATGCCCGGGAGGCGGCGCTGCGCTTCTCGCTGATGCGCGTCAACGAACATATCGAGGCCGTTTCGCTTTCATCAGGCGAGGCCAATGAGAAAAAGCGGCTGCAGCGCGACCTCGCCTCGGTGCTCGAGATCAGCTACGGCCTGCTGCGTGCGGTTACGCGGCTCACCTGGGTGACCGGCGGCTATGGCTGGATCACCGTCGTCGCACCGATCGTCATTGCTGCACCGGTCTATTTCGCCGGCGACCTGAGCTTCGGTGGGTTGATGATGGCCGTCGGCGCTTTCAATCAGGTGCATGCGTCGCTGCGGTGGTTCGTCGACAATATCGGCGCGATCGCCGACTGGCGCGCTACATTGCTGCGCGTCGCCGCCTTCCGCTCGGCGCTCTTGATGACCGACGAACGGCATGAGGGCGACAAGCGCATCGACTTCAGGACCTCCGATACGCCGCAGATGAGCTTCGACAACATCGAAATCGTCTCGCCGACCGGCTGCATCCAGCTTCGCGAGCCGAGCGTCACCATTGATCCGGGCGAACGCGTGCTCGTCACCGGCGCGCCTGAGGTCGAAAAGGCGCCGTTCTTCCGCGCGATCGCCGGGCTCTGGCCCTGGGGGCACGGCCGCATTGCACTGCCGGTTGACGACGGCCTCGCCTTTGTGCCGAAGTCTCCCTATTTCCCGCCGGGCACGCTTGGAGAAGTGCTCGCCTATCCGAGCCCGCCCGATACCTACAGCAAGGGCGAACTCGCCGCCGTTCTCTCGAAGGTCGGCCTTGGCCGCCTGAGCGGCCGGCTCGACCAGGATGCGCGAAAGCAGATGAACCTCAGCGAGGCCGAGCAGCGCCTCCTCGCCATCGCTAGGCTCAGCCTGCACAAGCCGCGCTGGCTGATCATCGACGAAGCGCTCGATACCCTTGAGGACGACGCCTACCAGCGCGTGCTGAAGTTCATGGACGACGAGCTTCAAGGTGTTGCGATCGTCAACATCGGACGCACCGAACGCGGCAGCGACTTCTTTACCCGCGTGCTCCACCTCGACAAGAACCCGACCGGCAACACGCTCAGGCGTCTCCAGCCGCGCAGCCTGCAGCCGGCCGATCCGCAACTGGTGGACTGATAGTCCGGTCCACGGTTGGCAAACGGCGAAGCGCTGAGAGCCAGGATCTGGAAACGGCTTTATCTGGCGGAAAAAAAGAAAAACCGCGCAATCCCTGGAATGCGCGGTTTTTCTTGGCCCAAGGTGAACTACTCAGCGTGATTTCAGCTTCATGTGGCGGTTCACGTCCTTGTATAGCAGGTAGCGGAACTTGCCCGGACCGCCAGCATAGCAGGCTTGCGGGCAGAAAGCGCGCAGCCACATGTAATCGCCGGCCTCGACCTCGACCCAGTCCTGATTGAGCCGGTAGACGGCCTTGCCTTCGAGCACATAAAGGCCGTGTTCCATCACGTGCGTCTCGGCAAAGGGAATGATCGCGCCGGGCTCGAAGGTGACGATCGTCATGTGCATGTCGTGGCGCAGGTCCGTCGGGTCGACGAAGCGGGTCGTTGCCCACTTGCCTTCCGTGCCCGGCATCGGCGACGGGGTGATTTCGGCCTCGTTGGTGAAGAAGGCCTCCGGCGCGGGCAGGCCATCGACGTACTCGTAAGCCTTGCGCACCCAATGGAAGCGAACGATCGCTTCACTTCCGTTGCGAACGGTCCAGTTGCTCGCCGGCGGAATGAAGGCGAAGCCGCCCGGCTGCATCTTATGCGCCTTACCGTCGAGCGTGATGGTCAATTCGCCCTCGACGACGAAGATCGCGCCCTCGGCGCCTTCGTCGAGTTCCGGCCGGTCGCTGCCGCCGCCCGGAGCGATTTCCATGATATATTGTGAAAATGTTTCAGCAAAACCAGAGAGCGGCCGGGACAGTATCCACAGCCGGGTCTTGTCCCAGAACGGCAAATAGCTGGTGACGATGTCCATCATCGTCCCCTTCGGAATCACCGCATAGGCTTCGGTGAAGACCGCGCGATCCGAAAGGAGTTGGGTTTGGGGCGGGTTGCCGCCATGCGGCGCATAGTAACTACGGTTGGTCATATCTTCCTTCAGTCTGCTTGCAGGCACCGCCTCCTCTAAAGTGCGGTGCAATGGGTCGCGCGCGCCGCATCAAAGCAATGCGGTGCGAAGATCGCGGGGCTGGTCTTTCTCCTCGTCCAGGTCCAGCTCCGCTTCGACGTGGTTCAGGTGCTCGGCCATTTCCTTGATCGCGCTCGCGACGTCGCGTGACGCGATGTACTCGACCACGGCCAGATGTTCGTCCGGTCCGCAATTGTGCAGGTGGTTCGACCGGTACATTGCGGTGATCAGGGATGTCCGGGACACGAGGTCGCGCAGGATACCGAAGAGGAAGGCAGACCCCGAAAGCTCCGCGAGCAACAGGTGGAAACCACCGGAAAGCCGAACGATATCAGAGAGATTTCCGGATCGGCCGGCAATGCGCTCCTCTTCGATATGGGCGCGCAACCGGACGATATCCTTGGGATTGGCGCGCTCGCAAAGCCGCTCGACGACCCGCTGTTCGATCGCCCTGCGGGCAACGAAGACATCGCGTGCCTCGTCTACCGAAGGCTCGGAGACGAAGGCGCCCCGGTTCGGCATGATCGTCACCAGGCCATCGCGCTCGAGCGCGGTCAGTGCCTGGCGGATGCGAGCCCTGCTGACGGAGAATATTTCGGCAAGTTGTTCCTCTTTCAATCGCGTCCCCGGCCGTAGCCGACGCTCTGCAATCGCAAGCCAGATCTTCTCGCAAATGATCGCCGTCGGAGCACCGGCGACTTCGTCCGCGTTATACATGAAATCTCCCTTAGCCGTTCGCTTACTCTCGCCGTGCGGCGCTCAAAGTCAATTCCATCCGCTGCAGTTAGATATTGACTACAAAATTGTAGACAATATTGTGTACCGCAACTTGATGTGCAATGGCAACCGCTTAAACACGACCGTGCGACCGGCAAATAGACCGGGCCGCGGCGCCAATTGAGAGCTCCGATGGACTTCGATTTCACAGAACTGCCGGCCCAGGACCGTTACCGCCTGCTGACGAACTTCATCGGTCCGCGACCGATCGCGCTGGTCTCGACGCTCTCGCCGAGCGGACAGGACAATGCCGCGCCGATGAGCTTTTTCAATGTCTTCTCGCACGACCCGCCGATCGTCATTCTCGGTATCCAGACCCGCCCGAACGGGGAAGAGAAGGACACGGTCGCCAATATCCGGCGCACCAACGAGTTCGTCGTCAACATGGTGGACATGGCGATCGCCGACCAGATGCTGGTCTGCGGCCTGTCCTTCGAGCCGGATGTCGACGAAGTGGCAATCGCCGGACTGACGGCGGCTGACGGCCTCAAGGTCGGCGCCCGCCGTATCGTCGAGTCACCCTGCTCGATGGAATGCCGCGTTGAGCGGCTGATCGAATATGACCGCCGCGTCATCGTTCTCGGCGAGGTCGTGCATATGCACGTGCGTAAGGACTGCCTCGACGAGGAAGGCCGCTACGTCGACCCGTCCCAATACCAGCCGATCGCACGGCTGCACGCCAACAACTACATCACATCGGATCGTCAGTTCGTCATGCCGACGCCCGACATTACCGCCTATGCCCCCCCTGCAAACGCCATGCGGAAGACGAGCTGATCCATGCGTATCCTGCTGATCAATCCGAACTCCACCCGCTCGATGACCGAACAGGCGCATCGCAGCGCCGAGCGCGTCGCTGCAGCCGACACCCAGCTCGAATCGATCAACCCGACATCGAGCCCAGCCAGCATCGAAGGCCATGCCGACGAAGCGATGGCTGTGCCAGCGATGCTTGCGGAAATCCGCAAAGGCGAAGCGCGCGGCATCGATGCCTATGTAATCGCCTGCTTCGACGATCCCGGACTTGGCGCTGCACGCGAGATCGCTCGCGGTCCGGTCATCGGCATCTGTCAGGCGGCCGTGCAGGTGGCGATGAACATTGCGACCCGCTTTACGATCATCACCACCCTGCCCCGCTCCGTGCCGATCATCGAGGACCTCGCCGAGGCCTACGGTGCCGGCCATCGCTGCCGAAAGGTGCGATCGGTCGACATGCCCGTGCTGGCGCTGGAGGAGGATCTGGCCCACACCGAGGAGATGCTGGTTCAGGAGATCCTGAAAGCACGCCAGGAGGATGGCGCCGAAGCGATCATCCTCGGCTGTGCCGGTATGTCTGAGCTCTGCGACCGCCTGAAGGCGCGTACTGGCATGCCTGTGATCGACGGCGTGACGGCAGCCGTGAAGCTTGCCGAGGCGCTCGTCGGGGGCGGTTATGCCACCTCGAAGGTCGGTGCGTACGACTATCCGCGCGCCAAGGAAGCGCCGGCCTGCCGGCTGGTCGACGCCAGCTGAGCGCATCCGAATATGTCACCGGGCGCACATGGCGCCCGGGACATTTTGTTTCCGGCGCCGTGCTGTCAGCGCGTCAGGGCGTCAAGCTGTTCCTCGAGCGTCGCCACCTTCCGCTCAAGCGCTTCCAGTCGTTCTTCGAGAGCCGATAGGGCCGAACCGCTCGGCGCCGACGACACGGCCGCCCTTTCGGCAGGCTGCTCGACTTCACCACACAAGAGATGCGCGAAGCGGTCTTCGCGCTGGCCGGCACCCCGGTTCAGTTGAACGATGAGCGGCGGCCGGCGGCCCATCATCAGATCCAGATTGTCCTTCAGCTCCTCGATCGACGAGAACCGCGCCATGCGCTCGCTGCGCGCCCAAAGCTCGTAGGCCGTCTGCGGGCCGCGCAGAAGAAGCAGACCGAGCACGACGATCTGCGGCGACGTCAGCGAGAAGCGGTTGGCTGCGAGGTGCTCGTAGCGCTCGACCCGCGAGGCAAATGCTTGCCGGACCAACCCTTTCTGCCCCAGAGACGAGAGAGCGCGGTGGATCTCGACCTGCTCGAGCGCCATGACGGGATCGCGCGCCGTTTTCTGGTTGGCAGCCGAATGCGCCGAATTGAGCGTCAGCGGATAGACGTCGGGCGTCGTTTCCTTCTTCTCGATCAGGCATCCGAGAACGCGGGCTTCAACGGCATTGAGGACGGGGAAATCGGTGTCGGAGGTCGTGTTCATAAGCCAACTCTTCAAATCAACGCATTTCGATCCCGGCCGGATGTCCCGAGCGGGAAGCGGTCCGACCATTGGCCCCTACCCTAACGTGAGTGTTGGAGCCCGGGAATGGTCATCGGTCTATTTCGTTGAATTCCGGTTAGCAGCCTAGCACTTGCCCCACGACAGCGATGCGAAAGGGCATGCGAACTGCTTGGCGCAAATACTGAAAATCGCCGGCGGCAAAAAAAGAGGCTCCGCGACTGGTACGACACGGAGCCCAAGTCTTCAGGGAAAGAGGTGGGCGTTACGCTGCGTTGATCGCCTTCACAGTTTCTTCGATGCGGTGGCAGGCGGCACGCGAGCCGTCAGCGAAGCTGCGCATCTCCGGCCGCTCGCTCTTGCAGCGCTGGTCTGCAAACGGGCAACGCGGATGGAAGGTACAGCCGGACGGCGGGTTCAGCGGGCTCGGCACTTCGCTCGCCGCAATGCTGCGCCCGCGCTTTGGATGGGTAATATCCGGGATCGTCTCCAGCAGCAGCTGGGTATAGGGATGCCTCGGATTGGCAAAGAGCGTCTCGGTGTCGGCCTCCTCGACGATGCGTCCGAGATACATCACGGCGATCCGGTCCGACATGTGGCGAACCACGCTCATGTCGTGGCTGATGAACAGATAGGTCAGCCCCATCTCGTCCTGCAGCTTGCGCATGAGGTTGAGGATCTGCGCCTGGACCGACACGTCGAGCGCCGAGGTCGGCTCGTCGCAGACGAGGAACTCCGGCTCGCCGGCAAGCGCGCGGGCAATCGAGATACGCTGGCGCTGGCCTCCCGAAAACTCGTGCGGGAACTTGGCACCGTCCGAGGGCGCAAGGCCGACGATCGTCAGCAGTTCGCCGACCCGGTCCATGATCTCGGCTTCGGAGTTGCGCAGCTTCAACTCGCGCAGCGGTTCGGCGATGATGTTGCGCACCCGCCAGCGCGGATTGAGGCTTGCATAGGGATCCTGGAAGATCATTTGGGCCGAGAGCGGCTCGCCGTTCTTGCTCGGTGCAAACCGCACCTCGCCTTCGCTGGCGCGATAAAGACCTGTGACCAGCCGCGCCACCGTCGACTTGCCGCAGCCAGATTCGCCGACGAGGCTCAGACAGCCGCCCATGGGCACGCTGAAGCTGATGTCGTCCACGGCGCGCACGAACTGCCGCGGTTTGCGCTCGATGACGCGGTTCAGCCAGGGTGCCGAAACGTCGAAGTTGCAGGTCAGGTCGTTGACCGTCAGGGCATCACTCATAGCACTCCTCCTGCATTGAGCCAGCATGCGGCGACGCCGGTCCCGACCGGCGCCGGTTCGGGCCTATCCTTGCGGCAACGCGGCCCGGCATCCGGGCAGCGCGGGTTGAAGGCGCAGCCGGCGGGGATCGCGTTCAGCCGCGGCATGGAACCGTCGATCTGGTTCAGCCGCTCGACGCGGCGGCCAAGCGCCGGGATCGAGCCCATCAGGCCCCGCGTATAGGGATGACGGGCGTTTTTCAGCACCTCGGCGACCGGGCCGATTTCGACGAGCCGCCCGGCATACATGACCGCGACGCGATCGGCCGTCTCGGCAATCACGCCCATGTCGTGGGTGACGAGCATGACCGCCGTTCCGTGATCATCGCAAAGACGGCGAAGCAGCGAGGTGATCTGCGCCTGGATCGAGACGTCGAGCGCCGTCGTCGGTTCGTCGGCGATGATCAGCTTCGGTTCCGCGGCAAGTGCCAGGGCGATGACGACGCGCTGGCGCATGCCACCCGAGAACTGATGCGGGTAGTGGTCATAGCGTGCCTCGGGCGCCGGAATGCCAACTTCCTTCAGGAGCTGGATCGCCCGCGCCTTGGCATCGGCCTTGGAAAGCTTCAGGTGAAGGCGGATGGTTTCAACTAGCTGCGCCCCGACGGTGAAGAGCGGGTTCAGCGAGGTCAACGGGTCCTGGAAGATCGCCCCGATCTGCCGGCCGCGCACCTGCTGCATCTGCTTGTCGTCGAGCTGGTCGATGCGGCGGCCGCCGACCCAGACCTCGCCGCCGGAAATGCGGCCAGGCGGCTCCAGAAGACCCTGGACGGCAAGACCGGTCATCGACTTCCCGGCGCCGGATTCACCAACGACGCCAAGAATTTCGCCGGGGCGAATGCTGAGCGAAACGTCGGATAGCGCCTGCACCGTTCCATGGCGGCCAGGGAATTCGACGCAGAGACCGCGCACGTCGAGCACGGCCGATGAGGTATGTTCAGTCATCGCTGCACCTCCAATGGGTAGCTCGGCGGGAAGATCTCGCTGACAGGCGGGTGACCGAAGCTCCGCTCCGGATACTTGGCAATCAGGCCATCGAACTGGACCTGTGCCTGCGCGCGTGCCGCGTTCATGTCGAAGCCTGCCACCTCGCCATCGCGCATCGACAGACGGCCATCGACGAAGACCGCCTTGGTGACGCGTCCGGAACCACCGACGACGAGCGTCGTGATCGGATCGATCGCCGGCGCCATGTGATGGTCCATGAGATCGAACACGGCAATATCGGCACGGGCGCCCGTTTCCAGGCGACCGAGATCCGAGCGACCGAGGGCCTTGGCGCCGCCAAGTGTCGCAGCATCAAAGAGATCGGCGCAGCTGACGGCTGACGGGTCGCCTTCGACGACGCGGGCAGCGATCAGGCCGACGAGTAGGTTCATCAGCATGTCCGGCGGCGTCGTATCGGTGCCCATGGCAATATTGACGCCGCGGGCCTTGACCGAGCGGAACGAGTTGAGCGTGCTTCCGCCGCGGGCCGAAACCAGCGGGCAGTGCACGATACTCACGCCGTTTTCGGCATAGAGACGCAGATCGTTGTCGGTCGCCTGGGTCGCATGCGGCGCAATCAGCCGGTCGCTCAAGAAACCGAAGCTCGCCAGCCATTCCGGCGCCGTCTTGCCATGCAGGCGGCGGACGGTGTCGACCTCCATCGTGCCCTGCGCAGCATGAAGCCGGATCGGGCAATTGAGGTCGCGCGCCGCATCGGCGGTGCGCACCAGCAGTTTCTCGGTGCAGGTTTCCACCCGGTCGGGAGCCAGCAGGCCCTTCACCAGGCCACCATGGCGACCTTCATGGTCACGGATGAAGCCAATCGCGTCGTCAAGGCCCTTCAGACCCCTTGCCTCGTCGAAGATCGCTTCGAGCTGACCCGGCGCCGACACCATCATGCCGCCGGCGCGATAGGCCGGGCTCAGATAAACGCGAAGACCCAGGTCACCTGCGGCGTCGGATGCGGCGGCGAATTCAGCAACGGTCTCGCCCCATTCACGATAGAAAAGCGAGGCGATCGGCGCTGCGGTGGTGATGCCATTCAAGAGAAGCTGCGCGAAGGCGAAGCGCTTCTGGAACGCCAGCTCCTCCTGCGTGTACATCTCATAGGGGCCGCGCTCGATGTAGCTCAGCGGCCAGACGCGACCCTTGGCCCAACCAGGCTGATGGTCGATCGCTAAGATCGTCGTGTCGAGATCAGACAGCGCATCGAGGTCGATGAGCCCGGGGCTGATCATGGCTGCGCCGAGATCGATGCGGCGTGCCACCTCTCCTTCGAAACGTGGGCCGACATAGAGCAGCGTGCCGCCCTCGATGACGACTTCGCCGTTCGGGATCAGCCGGTGCGAACCGTCGCGGTGCCCGAGCACCCATTGTGCTGTCAGAAGCGTGCGTCCTTCGGCTCGCTCACCGAGCGTCAAATCCTTGATGTTGGTCATGGGATCGCCACCTCCGCAACGCCGTTGCGGGCGACGACGCGGCCACGCTTGACGACCAGCGGCCGCGGCGCGACGTCGACGACGGCATGCGCCAGCGTCTCGCCGGTGAGCAGGGTGAAATCGGCATCGCAGCCAACATCGAGGCCATATCCCTTGATATCCATGACGTCGGCGCCGCCCTTGGAGCAGACGTAAAGCGCATGTTCGAGATCGACGTCGCGGCGCAGGCCGTTCTTCATGCCGAGGATGCGGGCACGATCCATCATGTCGGGTTGGCCCCACGGACCCCAGGTGTCGCGGATACCGTCGCAGCCGGCAGCAACCTTCACGCCGGCATCCTTCAGACGCAGGATCGAAGGCACGGTCGAAGACGGAGAGCCTGTCGTGACGATACGGATATCGAGTTCGGCGATCTGTTCGATGAGACCGCCGACGCGCAGATAATCCGGTGCGCCGAGCGCAAAGGCGTGGCTGATTGCGACCTTGCCCTGCATGCCGAGCGCGCGGATGCGCTCGAACATCATCTCCATGCTGAAGGCGCCGAGTTCGCCCTGCTCATGCAGGTGAATGTCGATCGGCTTTCCATGTTTTTCGGCAAGGCCGAAGATCGCGTCGAGATGGCCCTTCGGGTCGCGATCGATGCCACAGGGGTCAATGCCGCCAAGGACTTCCGCGCCATTGCTCAGAGCCTTGTCGAGCAACTCGACAGTGCCGGGCCGCGTGACGAGGCCCGACTGCGGGAATGCGACGATCTCGATATCGATGACATCTTTCAGCACCTGGCGGGTCTCGATGATGCCTTCCATCAGCCGAAGGCCGTGGGTGGTGTCGATGTCGACATGGCTGCGGATGTGGCTTGCGCCATTGGCAGCGAGCATGATCGCCTGGCGCATGGACTGACGGTGCGGGTCGATGCCGATTTCCAGCCGCTTTTCGCGTTCGAAATCGATGCGTTCGCGCAGCGTTGCGGTCTTGGCGTTGACGTGCCAGGGCATGCCCCAGACCGACTTGTCGAGATGGGTATGCGCCTCGATCAGACCGGAGATCACGATATGACCGTTGCCGTCTTCCACGGCCACGCCATCGGCGGCGAGGCCCTTGCCGAAGGCGGCGATCTTGCCGTCGCGCACCAGGATGTCGGTCGCTTCGCCGGCGTTGGGCCTGACGTTACGGATCAGGAGATTGGACATCATTCACCTCAATTTCGGATTGAGCGCATCGCGCAGCCAGTCACCGAGAAGGTTGACCGAAACCACGAGAAGGCAAAGCTGGACGACGGGGAAGAGCACCACCCACCATACGCCCGAAAACAGGAACTGGTTGCCGAGACGGATCAGCGTTCCAAGGCTCGGCTGGCTCGGCGGCATGCCGATACCCAGGAACGAAAGCGTCGCTTCGGTCAGGATCGCCATGCCGAAGTTGAGGGTCGCAGCAACCATGATCGGCGTCAGCGTGTTCGGCAGGATGTGCTTCAGCATGATGCGCCGCGCTGGCGTTTTCAGAAGACGCGCCGCCTGAACGTATTCCTTGCCGCGCTCGACGATCGTCTGGGCGCGCACGGTACGGGCATATTGCACCCAGGCGCTGAGCGTGATCGCCAGCACCAGAACGGCGGCAGAGCCGACGTCCCGCAGTTCCGGCGGCAGCATCTGGCGCGCGACGGCACTGACGAGAATGGCGATCAGGATCGTCGGGATCGACAGAAGCACGTCGCCGATGCGCATCAGGAAATTGTCGATGAAGCGGCCGAAATAGCCGGCAACGAGGCCGAGGCTAAGGCCGACGGCGAGCGAAAGCACGACCGAGGCGACGCCGATCAGGATCGAGATGCGCGAGCCATAGAGAATGGCCGAGAGCATGTCGCGCCCTTGCGTGTCGGTGCCGAGCACGTAAGGCCATTGGCCGTCGGCCTCCCAGATCGGCGGCAGCTCGGAGTTCCAGAGCTCGAGCTGAGCCGGATCGAAGGGGTTCTGCGGCGCAATCAAAGGTGCTGCAAAGGCGGTCGCGATCAGGAACGTAAGGATGATCGCGCCGATGATTGCCGAAGGCTTGTGGGTGAAGGACCACCAGAGATCGCTCTGGCGCCAGCGGGCAAGCCGCGAAGGCTTGCGCGCCGGTGTGGTTTGCTGGACGTGATCTGTCATGGCAACGACCTCAGCGGGTTGCATCGCGCAACCGCGGATCGATGACCGCATAGGCGATATCGACGAGCGTATTGAGCGTGACGAAGATGAAGGAGACGATGCAGAGATAGCCCGCCATGACCGGCATATCGAGGAAGGTGACCGCCTGGATGAAGAGCATGCCCATGCCCGGCCACTGAAACACGGTTTCGGTGATCAGCGCGAAGGCGATCAACGAGCCGAAGTTCATCGCCGTCATGGTGACAACCGGCATCAGACAGTTCCTGAGCGCATGTCGGAAATAGATCCGCCACCGCGGCACGCCACGGGCGCGTGCGAACTTGATGAAGTCCGAGCGCAGCACTTCCATCATTTCTGCGCGCACCAGACGCATGACCAGAGTGATCTGGTAGAGCGCGAGTGCGAGCGACGGCAGAAGCAGCGACGCGCGGCCCGACGACGTCAACAGGCCGGTGCTCCACCAGCCGAGCTGCACCACATCGCCGCGCCCGAAAGCAGGTACGAGGCCGAGCGTTACGGCGAAGACGAGGATCAGAAGGATACCGACGACGAAGCTCGGCAAGGAGACGCCGATGATACTGACGAACTGCAACCCCTCGGAATACCATCGCCCTCGGTGGATAGCGGTCAGGACACCAAGTGGAAGACCAATCAGGAGAGACAGGACGGTTGCGACCAGCGCCAGTTCCATCGTTGCCGGGAAGCGCTCGGCAATGAGCTTCATCACGTCCTGGCCGTTGCGGTAGCTGATGCCGAAATCGCCCTGGGCGGCATTGCCGACGAAGCGACCGAACTGGGTGAGGAACGAATCGTTGAGCCCGAGCTTTTCGCGCAGCTCGATACGGTCGGCCTGCGACATCTGCTCGTTGGCCATCAACTCGACCGGATCGCCGGCGAAGCGGAAGATCAGGAAGGCGAGCAGCGCGACGGCGAGCATGACCAGCACGGCATTGGCCAGCCGCTTGATGAGAAAGACAATCATTGGGTTTCTCGCTGAATGAGGAGCCCCGGCAAAGCACGCTCTGCCGGGGCAAGAAAACTCAATCGCCGATACGGGTCAGCCAGTGACGCGGCTTGTTGTCGGCCCGAATGGTCACATCCGTGACGTTCTTCGACATTGCCCAGGCCATCGGCTGCTGGTGCAACGGGATCATGATGACCTCATCCTTGGCGAACTTCAGCGCCTCGGTTTCGATCGCCAGACGCTTGTCGTGATCCATCTCGAGCGCGGCCTTCTTCACCATCGCGTCGAGTTCCGGATAGGACCAGCCGCCATAGTTGGCGACGCCGGCCGCGCCTTCACGGGTCGAGAGAACCTGAACCAGGATCGAATAGGCATCGAGCGTCGGCTCGTTGGCCCATCCGATCATGTAGGCGTCGGACTTGCCGCCGGCGCGCTTCGGCGCCTGCACGGCGCGCGGACCGATGTCGAGGGTTGGCTTCAGGCCGACGCGCGACAGCATAGAGACCAGTGCGCTGCAGACGTCTTCTTCGTTGACGCTTTCGTCGTTCATGCAGACGAGCGTGAACTCCTTGCCGACGGCGCCTGCCTCTTCGAGCAGCTTCTTGGAGAGTTCCGGATCGTAGGCGGTCGGCACATCGAGTTCGGCGCTGTAGCCCGGGATTTCCGGAGCAACCATGGTGCCGGCGACATGCGACTTGCCGCGCATCACGCGCTTGAAGATCAGTTGGCGGTCGATGGCATGGTCAATCGCCTGGCGCACCTTGATGTTGTTGAAGAAGTTTTCGCGACCGTCGGCGAAGGTCTCGTGACGGTTGAAGACCATGTGCACGGTGCGCAGGTCAGTGCGCTCGATGACCTTGATGTCCGGCGAGCTCTTTAGGCGCTCAAGATCCTGCACCGGCGCACCATCGGTCAGATCGATTTCGCCCGAAAGCAGCGCTGCAACGCGGGTTGCGGCCGAGGTAATCGGCATGAATTCGATGCGGTCGAGATTGTGCTTCGGCGTATCCCACCAGCCGTCGTTCTTGATGAGAACGGTCTTGCTGTCGGGCACGCGCGATTCGACCTTGAACGGGCCGGTGCCGTTAGTGTTGTAGGTGGCGTAGCCTTCGACCTTGGCGCCGACATCGGTCGGCAGCTCGGACTTGTTGTCGACCAGCCAGTCCTTGTCGAACATGAAGATGTTGGTCATGTCGTTGAGGAAGAGCGGGTTTGGCGAATTGACTTCGATGTCGACCGTGTAATCGTCGACCTTGGTGGTCGAGACATAGGCCGGAATGTTGCCGCGCAGCGGCGAGGTCGGATGGCTGACGCGGGCCATGGAGGCGACGACGTCGTCAGCGTTGAACTCGGCGCCGTTTTGGAACTTTACGCCCTTGCGCAGATGGAAGCGCCAGACCTTGTCCTTGACCATCTCCCAGCTCGTGGCGAGGGCCGGCTCGACCTTGAACTCCGGCGTATAGCGGGTCAGGCCTTCGTACACGTGGTTGAGGAAGGCCAGGTTCGAGGTGCTGCCATAGGAATAGGGGTCGAGCGAGAAGATATCCCGCGGGCTACCCCAACGCAGCGTTTCGGCGGAGGCCGAGGATGCGAGAAAGGCAAATGCCAACCCCGCGAGGAGATGCTTTCTCAGTTTCATGTCGTTCCCTCTGTTTTCTCATCAGTCGCCATATGCAGGCGCCCTCACCCACTCGTGAGCAAGTTGCCCTAGATTTGAAGCTGTCGGCGACAATGTCAACTATTTTGTCGACAATTTTGTATGCATGATTGTTTAAAGTCGCATGCGGCGGTGAAAACGACGGCCCACCAGCGGACCAGGGCATGGGAAAAATAAGGGGGAAGCGGCAACCATGGAGCGAATCGAAACCGGAGAAGCGCCCTTGCAAACCGGCGGCGGGCATCCTGGCATGTCTGCGTGCAAACAGGATTCGTTAGGAAACACCCGTATTTATGAGTGTTTCCGCATGTGAACGTGGCGGAGACCTTGCCACCAACGACCCGCGAGCCTTCCCGTGGGATGGTGCGCGCGCCGGTGGCGGCGGTTGCGATCGCAGCCCCCGCTGACATCGGCTGCAGATTTTGACACGTCCGCATGTCCAGCTCGCCCGCGTGGCATGCGCAAATCTCCGGAATTGGCCGAAGGTGGCACATGGCGGGCCACGGGCGTCTCCACCGGTGGGGCAATGCGCTCAGCCAGCATACCTGCTTCCCACGCTCCAAAAAACCGTGGGCAAGCTGAAGTCCATGGCTAGGCTCGGCGCTGCAGCTCTCCTAGATTGGCCGCTCGAAAATGTGAGGAGAAATGCGCGTGAAAGTCTATCTCGCTGGCCCGGAAGTGTTTCTGCCCAATGCGGCGGAGATTCAGAAATTGAAGGCAGAGTTGGCGCGTGCAGCCGGGTTCACACCGCTCGTGCCCGGCGATCTTGAGATTCCGCCGGCTCCGACCAAGCATCAGCGCGGCCTTGCGATCTACGCCGTCGACGAAGGCATGATGCTTGCCGCCGACATGATCATCGCCAACCTGACACCGTTTCGCGGCATCAGCGCCGATGTCGGCACGGTCTTCGAACTCGGCTTCATGTGCGGTCACAGTAAGCACGTCTATGCCTATACGAACACCTCCCGCAGCTACTACGAGCGCATCTTGCACGACCACTACGGCGGCAAGGCCGGCTTGCGCCTCGACGGCCGCATGGCCGGTCCGGACGGGCTCAGCATCGAAGACTTCGATATGGCCGACAACCTGATGCTCGATGGCGGCGTTCTGCGAAGGGAAGGCAGGCTCGTCCAGCGCGAAGTGCCTGAGGCCGATCGCCTGACCGACCTGCAAGCCTTCAAGGAATGCCTTGCGATTGCCGCAAAGCGGCATTTGGCATAACGACCGATTGGGCCGCGGCTTTGTGACGGCGATCAGTCGCTGGCGCAGGGCCAGCCCGCCGGCGTGCTCATGCCGGCGGGAAGCTTGGTCGAGCTGTCACCGCAAGTCATGTCGACCTGCTCCTGTTCAAGTCCGGTTGCCTCGGACAGGTCGACGCCCTCGATACGTGTCAGGAACATGAACGCCCCCTGGAAATCGATCGGGCCGGAAAAACTCGTGCTGGTCAGGTCCGCGCGCGAAAGGTTGGCATGGGTAAACCGGGTTCCGGTGAGCTCCGCCTTGTCGAAATTCGCCCGGCCGAGTTCGGCCTTTTCAAAGCTTGCCCCCGTCAGGCGGGCACCGCCGAAATTGGCCCGCTGCAGCTCGGAATTGACGAACGATGCCTTCTCGGCGGAGACGCCTGCGAAATTGCACCGATAGGCTTCGATTTTGGAGAAGTTCGCGCCATTCGCGGTAGCCCCCGCAATCGAGGATCGAACCAGAGTTGCCTTTTCCAGATTGGCTTCTGTCAGGTTCGCACCGCGCAGATCCGTCAAGGTGAAGTCGGTGTTGACGAGATTGGCACCCTGAAGGTCGCTGCCGCCGAGCATAAGCGCTTTCTTGTTGCAGTCGGTCCAATCGGCTCCAGGCGATGCGGAATCCTTGCAACTGGCGGCATGCGCCATCGACGGCGCTGCGAACGCCACTAGGCCTATAGCCGCCGCCGGAACGACCAGTGCCTTCATGACGTCGGCCACGATCCTCGATGCCTTTGCGCTAGCCGGGCGCAGCGTACCCCGCTCCTGGCCGAGATTGATTTTGAGGATGTTCATGGCGCCGCTCCAGGACCCGAGGGTCGAATCGATTGCATATCAGGTGCTTCGCGCGCCTTTCCGCCGACTGGCATCGCCGGTCATGCGCGCGTATTCGTTAAACGTATGACGTTGCTCGCCTTTATGCAAATGACAGAAATGAAAACGGTCCGTTTCAGATCGATACGGCCAGCAGCCAGTCACGCAACGCCGCGCTTGGTCCATGGTCGCCGATCGCTGACGGCGACAGCAGATGATAGGCCGTACCGTCTTCGATAAATCCGCATGGCGCGGCCAGGATGCCATTGTCGATATCGTCGCGGACGAGTTGCCAAGGCCCGATCGCCACGCCGATCCCGGCGATGGCCGCCTGAAGGCTGATATAGAAATGCTCGAAGACTTGGCCGCGCTGTTCGGGTGCGGCGCGGTCTGCCGTCGTCCCCCAGGTCTCCCACGCATTTGGCCGCGTTCGCGTATGCAAGGGGATCGCGTCCTTGCGCAATTGAGGCAAAGAGCCGGCCTCAGCCTCGTTAAAAAACAGGGCGATTTTGTCCGTTCGGCAGACCGGACCTATTCGCTCCGGAAAGAGCGGCACGGCATGCGTGCCGCCCGCTCGAGGAAAATCATCGCGTCGGATCGCCAGATCGATGCCACGGCCCAAGGACACCGGCCCACCTCCGGCAACGAGATGGATAGACACCTCCGGATGCCGCGCCTGGAAATCAGGAAGGCGCGGTATCAGCCAGCGCATCAGAAGGGTCGGCTCGCAGGACACCACCAGCGCCGGCGTTCGCGCCACGTCCCTGATCTCCCGGACGGCACTCTCCACCAGACCGAAACCTTCGCGCACGGCCGCCGCCAGCTTTCGCCCGGCTTCTGTCAGGAAGACACGCCGGCTGCGGCGTTCGAACAGCGCCACGCCGAGTTCATCTTCGATAAGCCGGACCGCGCGACTGATCGCGCCGTGCGTCAGATGGAGCGCGTCCGCGGCGCGACTGAAGCTCTCGAGTCTGGCCGCCGCCTCGAAACAGCGCAGCGCCGCCAGCGGCGGAAGCCGCGTCGCCGACATCTGTGAGTGCAGCTCACCAAAATGGTCAGAACTCATCGTTAGTCGCTTCTCATCGATCAAGTTATTTAGACATTAATGAAAGAGACGAACGGGAAAGACAATGACTGAACTGTTAGCTGTAGTAACCATTACAATCTTTGCCGTCATCAGTCCGGGACCGGATTTCGCGATGGTGACACGCAACAGCCTGCTTTTGTCGCGGCGGGCCGGCGTCCTGACGGCGCTCGGTATCGCCGCCGGCGTCTGGGTCCATGTCGCCTACACTTTGCTCGGCGTCGGCCTCTTGATTCGCCAGTCGCTATTTCTCTTCACAGTCCTGAAGTTCGTCGGCGCCGCCTATCTGATCTGGCTTGGCATCAGGATGCTACGCACCAAGCCAGCCGAAACGACGGGCTTGGCCGTGCATCCCGCACTCTCCGACATCGGTGCGCTGCGTGTGGGGTTTCTCACCAACGCGCTCAACCCCAAAACGACGATCTTTGTCGTCAGCCTGTTCATGCAAGTCGTCGGGCCGACCACGGCTCTGCCCGTCCAGATGGGTTACGGCGCGTTCATCTCTGCCGCGCATCTGATCTGGTTCGCAATCGTTGCCCTGTTCTTTTCCTCCGGCACGGTGCGGCTTCGTCTTATCGCGCTTCGCCATTGGATCGATCGCACCTTCGGCGCCCTGCTCGTCGGCTTCGGCGCGTTGCTGGCAACGGCAAGCGTGACACGCTAGGCGACGCTTGGTCGCGGGCGTGCCGCTGCATTCCCACTGTTAACACTTGCCCTCAATCGGATAACCATGCAATATCCATACAATTAGCATGAGGTAATCGCGATGACGGACGTGCGCTTGGGAATTTCGTGGCAACCGGTAATCCGTAAATCGGATGGACCGCTTTATCTCGCGATCGCCGACGCCATCGCTGCCGATATCAGCGAAGGGCGCCTTTCCGAGGGGATGCGTCTGCCGCCGCAACGCACGCTTGCCGAGGCGCTGGGGATCGACTTCACCACCGTCAGTCGCGCCTATAACGAAGCCCGGCATCGCGGCCTCGTCGAGGGCCGGGTCGGCCAGGGCACCTACGTGAAAACGCGACGCATCCGAACCGGCCGTACGCCGGCAGGCGGCCTCATCGACATGAGCATGAACCTGCCGCCGTTGTTCGACGACCCGATGCTCGCCGCTCGGCTCTGGGACGACATGGCGGCGCTGCAGGCCGAGCATGGGCTCGAACTCCTGATGCGATACCAGCCGCCGGGCGGCACCCTGCACAACCGTGCTGCAGGCGCCGCATGGCTGAAACCCAGGCTGGGCGAGGTTCCGGCTGAGCGCGTTCTGATTGCCGCTGGCGCGCAAGGGGCTCTGCTTGCCACGCTTGGCAGCCTGACCAAGGCCGGTGACATGATTTGCGCCGAGGCAATCACCTACCCCGGCCTCCGCGCGCTCGCAGCACATCTCGGCATCAGACTGCACGGCCTCGCCATGGATCGAGAGGGCCTCCTGCCCGAAGCATTCGAAGAACTCTGCGCGAAGGAAACGCCGAAAGCGCTCTATTGTAATCCGACGCTTCACAATCCCACGACAACGACACTTTCGCTCGAACGGCGCCAGGCGATCGTCACAATTGCCCGGCGGCACGACGTAGCGATCATCGAAGACGATGCCTATGGCGCCCTTCCCGTTTCGACGCCGCGCCCGTTGGCGGCGCTGGCGCCTGACCTGGTCTACTATGTCGGCGGCCTTGCGAAATGCCTGTCGCCGGCCTTGCGCATCGCCTATCTTATCGTGCCGGACAGCCGAAGCTCGGTCCGCGTCGAAGGCGCGATCCGGGCCACTGTCGGCATGGCGTCCCCTCTTGCGGCCGCTATCGCCACGCGCTGGATCGAGGACGGGACGGCTGACGCCGTGCTCGCAGCCATACGTAGAGAGACGGCGGCGCGACAGCGCATCGTCTCCGAGCTTCTTCCAGCCGGCGTCGCACAAACGCATCCGCACGCGTTTCACGCCTGGCTGCAGTTGCCGCCGCCCTGGACACGCGGCGAACTGAGCGCGCGATTGCAAGCAGCCGGCATCAGCGTCGTTGCAAGCGACGCCTTTGCGCTCGGCGCGCCACCGGAAGCCGTCCGCCTCGGCCTCGGCGCCGCTGCCGGCCACGCGGAGCTGCGACGCAGTCTTCTTGTCATCAACGACCTCATCGGCCAGCCCCCCGCCGCCTCAAGCTTCGTGGTGTAAATGGTCGGCGGGCGAAATTGTCGCAGACATGTATGCATACAATAAATTGACAATGTATGTTTTTCGGCGCCTAATCTTGGCGAGCCTGATGCGGCCCCAAGAAGAAGAAGCGGCCGCATATCCAGGCAATCTCGGCGCAAAACTCCAGCGCCAACCGGAACGCCTGAAAGGAACAAACATGTCTTCCGATAGTGATTGGCCGCCGATCCCGCCCATGCAGACTGGCTTGCGCGGCCGCTGCCCGCGCTGCGGGCAAGGGCACCTGTTCAACGGCTTCCTGAAGATGCGCAAGGAATGCGAAGTCTGTGGCCTCGATTACTCCTTTGCCGATCCGGCCGATGGCCCCGCTTTCTTCGTCATCTGCTTTGCCTGCGTACCGAGTGTTTTCCTTGGCGTCTGGCTGGAAGTTCAATACAGCGCACCGCTCTGGATACACCTACTGGTGACCGGGCCCTTCATGCTGCTGACCTGCATTCCGCCGCTTCGCCCCCTGAAGGGCTGGCTCGTCTCAAGTCAGTTTTTCTACAAGGCTGAGGAAGGCAAGGTCGTAAGGCGAAACGCCGAGCCGCCGGTGGCGACGCAGTAGATCTTCGAAGGCTCACTCCTGAGCGAAAGAGAAGCCCAAAGCCTCCGTGTATACCCCTAAAAAATAATTGCGCCGCCAACTGTTGATAGTTGACGGCGCTTTCACCGGAAGCCTCTCTTCTCAAAGGCCGGCTCTACGTAAAATAACAAAATCAAGACGTCAACGTGCAAACTGTGAAGTTTTTATGAGAGCATTTTGTCATATAAAGGCTTCGCTTTTAATATAGTTCGGATTCATTACTATCATCTGTAAGATAAACTTATTTTAGAAATATATGATAGTTGCCGAAGTGCAACAGTTTATAGTAATAGCTGTTCACAAACGCTCGAAACGCGTTTGTTGCGTAACTGTCTTGTTTTTTGTGATAGCGGTGTCGCCGCTGCCCGCTGCGAGTCATCGCAGTGGTTCATTTCGTAGCAGCGCGAGCGAGGTAACCGATAAATCTCTGGGGGACACCAGGGGCGGGCCTTGTTGACCTTGATAACCATTAGAGAGATCGATCGAATGACTATCAAAAGCCTTCTTCTCGGCTCCGCTGCTGCTCTCGCAGCAGTTTCCGGCGCTCAGGCTGCCGACGCCATCGTTGCAGCCGAGCCGGAGCCCATGGAATACGTTCGCGTTTGCGACGCTTTCGGCACTGGCTACTTCTACATCCCGGGCACCGAAACCTGCCTCAAGATCGGCGGCTTCATCCGTTTCCAGACTTCGTTTGGTCGTGACGCCGCTGATAGCCGCTACAATCAGGAAAAGTTCGGCGGCCAGTCTACATCTGACTGGGATTCCTTCTCGCGCGCTTACATCTCGTTCGACGCCAAGAGCGACACCGAATACGGCACGCTCACTGGCTTCTTCGCTGCTGAATTCAACGCCGACAACGACACCGACGCTGGCGACAGCCTGATCGACGTTGATGAAGCCTACATCCAGCTCGGCGGCCTCAAGGCCGGCTTCTTCTACAGCTGGTGGGATAAGGGCCTGAACGGCGAAACCGACTCGATCGGCAACGTCACCGAATTCAACTCGATCGCCTACCTCTATGACGGCGGTTCGTTCCAGGCCGGTATCGCCGTTGACGAACTTGAAGGCACCTCGACCAAGTCGAACGGCGTTGGTGTTGAAGCCATCGTTTCGGCTACGCTCGGTGGCGTTTCCTTCGACCTGCTCGGCGGCTACGACTCTGAATACGAAGAAGGCGCAATCCGCGCTCTGCTCTCGGCCGACCTCGGCCCGGGTGTCTTCCAGGTCGCCGGTGTTTGGGCTTCGAACCCGAACGCATACTGGAACGCTTCGGAGTGGACCGTTGCTGCTTCGTACGCCTTCAAGGCAACCGACAAGCTGAAGATCACCCCCGGCGTTCAGTACTGGGATAGCCTGCGCACGGGCAACGACTTCAACAACGACCTCTCCAAGTGGCGCGCTGGCGTAACGCTCGACTACGCGATCACCGAAGGCCTCGCGACCCGCGTATCGGTTCAGTACGAAGACACCGACAAGGTTGGTGGCGGTTCGGACGACCAGGTTCTCGGCTTCGTCCGTCTGCAGCGTAACTTCTAATCCGAATAAAACTCGGATGAAAGAAGCCCGCAACATCGTAAGACGTTGCGGGCTTTTTCTATGGTGGAAGTAAAATTGGCCGCTGTTCTTGTGCCACTCTTCAGAAAAGCCGAATTACTTCGATCGAAGCCGGCATGAGCGCTTTGCGCGATTGCAATTGTTCTGGAGTGCCTGCCGCTTTCTGACCGCAAACAATCACCGCGGGTTCTGTTTCGGCCGCTCACAGGTTCGAGATGCGTCAGGTGACGCGCATGCAAAAGCCCGCAAGATCTCGATCTTGCGGGCTCGCCTATGTCTGGCGTCGGTTGCGACCGACCGCGTGTGCGGCTCAGTTTGCCGGCGTTGGCTCTCCAAGTGAGAGCATCAGCCGGTTTGCCCAATTGAAAAAGGCGGCACCATGGATGACGTCGGCGATCTCCAGTTCGTCTAGGCCCGCTGCCGAAAGTCGGCCGATGTGCTCCTCCCCAAAGGTAGGCGGGGTCGCCGTCAACGCCACGGAAGCGGCGACGATTGCATTCCAGCGTTCGCCGAGATCGGTTCCGACGCCCTCGTCGAGGAGCTTCTGCACATCCTCTGTGCGCTTTGAGTGATGCGAAGCGAAGCGCGAATGTACCGAGGCGCAGAAGATGCAGCCGTTATATCTAGACGCGGCGGTCGCCGCCAGTTCGCGCTCGGCGCGCGGCAGGCCCGAGCGGGTGTTGTAGAAGATGTCCTTGTCAGTTTTCGTGCGCGCTTCAAGCACTTCCGGATCGCGCACGAGCAGGCGGAAGTAAGGCGACTTTGCGCGCCCAGCCTCGACCAGGCCTTTGAGGTGACGCTCCGTCAGCTCTTCCTCAGGCAAGGGCTGCAGCCACGGTGTCCAGCCGATCTCGGCCTGCGTGAAGGTAACAGGCGGATTTTCAACGATCGGGATGATGGCATGTTCGGTCATTCGCATGTCCTTGAGTTCTTAAGCCGCAGCGCGCTTCGTGGCGGTCGACAGCAAGCCAAGACCGGTGATGACGCGGATCTGAAACGCAACGAAGGAAATCAGCTGCGACAGGGTCACGACACCATTTGTCGTCCAGCCAGCGTCGAGCAAGGCTTGCAACGCCTGCGGGCTGGCATCACGCAAATGGAAGACGAGCAGGTGGGCGTGCTCCAGCGCGGCGGACAGCTTACGGCCGAGCACCTCGCGGCTTGACCGTGATACTTGATAGAGTGGGCCGACTTCATTCTCTCCATTAAGGGGCCCGTCCGGATAGTTGCCGTATGGCCCTGTTGCCCGTCCTACCCCGATCTCGGCCTTGATAACCTCGATCAACCAGCGATCGTTGTCGCTATCCTCGAAAGGACTGCTGTAAAATTCGAAAATGTCCGGCTGACGGTGCAGGCCGGCAACGAAACTTCCGACCGCATGCCGCTCCGCCGCCGACACGTCGCCGAAATCCGCGGGCTGAAAGAGTGCAAGATAGCTTTTCTGCGCCTGTTCGCGGGTTTCCGGCCGTTGGGCGCGAATGCGGTCGAGCGCCGACCCGGCGGTGATGCCGGCCAGCAGATCGATGATATCCGGTGACGTGGTGGTCATGACGTCGTCTCCTTTGAAAAATGGAACCAGCTGTCCGTTTCAACCGACGGCGCCGAAACGCCGGGCATGGAATTTCTCCTGCGGCGACCAGCCGAGCGCCGGAGCGACCTTGGTGGCGATGAGCTCGATGGAGCGCAGAATCAATGGGTGCGGCGGATCAACGGAATGAACCTGGAACACCAGATCGGTGACACGCTCCAGCGTTTCATCTGCGCTGAGACTGGCAATGACGTCGTCAACGGAGCCGACATGCACGTCGAAGGCCGCAATCAGATCGGCAAGTGAATTGCCGGGAACTGTATGACCGCTAGCGATCAGTCGTTCCGCACCCCGTCTCAACCCAACCTCGGCAAGCCGCAACGCTTCGGCACGGCTGTCGGCAACGAACAGGCTGCGAGAACCGAGGATACGCGGCGCGCGGCCGGAAGGAAGCGCATGCAGATAGGCGTCGATGATCGGGTTTTGCAACGCCGCCAGCGAAGCGTGCGGATTGTCTTCTGGCCGCGGTTGGGTGCGTGACAACATCAGGCCGTCGCCGGCCCGCCCTGCCCGCTCGCCACCCGCCACCGAAAAGGTTGCCTGCCAGATACGGCCGAGCAGTTGCGGCGCTGACGGGTAGAGGCGATCTCCGCCTGGAAGGGCCCGACCTGCCCAAGCGTCGAGAACCGTTTGGAGATGCCTGCCGAAGATCGCGCCGCGATCGGCGCTTTCCAAGCCAAAGGCCGTGAAGGAGGACGGCGTGCCGCCGGTCCCGAACCCGACCTCCAGTCGCCCGCCGGAGAGCAGATCGAAAACGGCGGCGTCCTCGGCCACCCGGATCGGATTTTCGAGCGGCAGCGTAATGACACCGGTCCCGAGGCGGATGCGCGTCGTCTCCGCGGCGACATGAGCAAGGAAAACCAGAGGCGCCGGAAGGCCGCCTTCGTCCGCGTGGAAATGGTGCTGCGCGACCCAGGCCGTGTCGAAGCCGAAACGCTCGGCGGTGACGATCTGCTCCTTTGCGTAGTAGTAGCGGGTGCCCGCCTGAACGTCGTCGAGCAGCCGGGTAAAAAAGCCAAGGCGTTTGCGTGGCGTCGTCTCAATCATGGTCGGTCCTGTCTGTAGTCCGCTGCTTCAGGCCGCAGCCCGGCGGTTGCGTCCGGGAATGGCATTGATCAGCTCACGGGTGTAATCGCTGCGAGGGTTTTCGAAGACGTCGGAAACGGTTCCGCCGTCGACCAGCCGCCCATCCTTCAGAACCGAAACGGTGTCCGAGATCTGACGCACCACGGCGAGGTCGTGGGAAACGAAGAGGTAGGTGAGCCCGAGGTCGCCCTGCAGTTCGTCCAAGAGGTCGAGAATGCGGGCCTGCACGCTGACGTCGAGTGCGGAAACCGCTTCGTCGAGCACAACCAGTTGCGGATCGAGCACGAGCGCCCGGGCGATGGCAACACGCTGGCGCTGGCCGCCGGAAAGCGCATGGGGCCGCCGTGCAAATGCGTCCTCAGGCAAACCGACGCGGCCAAGGATCGCCCTTGCCTTCTCCTCACGATCAGAACGTAGAAGTCCCGGGTAATTCGTCAGCGGCTCGGTCACGATCTGCAGCACGCTTTGACGCGGGTCCAGCGAGCCGTAGGGATTCTGGTAAACGAGCTGGACCTTGCGGCGGAACTGCCGAAGCCCTTCTCCGCTCAGGCCCGAGACATTGGTGCCGTCGATCTCAATCCGGCCGGCCGTCGGCCTGTCAAAGCCGACGATGTTGCGGATCGTCGTCGTCTTCCCAGAACCGGATTCCCCGACGATCGCATGTGTCGTTCCGCGCCGGACGCGGAAGCTCAGGTCGTCGACGGCGCGTAGCGGGGATCCGCCGTCCTTGCGAACGAATTCGCGGACAAGGCCCTCGACGACGACGATATCGTCCGGAGCCTCCGCAACGGGTGGTCGAACCGTTGCCAACCTCGGGGGGGCGGTAAAGGATGGCGCGTTCGAAAGCAGTTGTTTCGTGTAGGGACTGCGTGGTGCGGCCAGAACAGCGCCCGTTGCGCCCTGCTCCTGAATCCGGCCGCCCTGTAGGACGACGATCCGATCGGCCCGGTCGGCGGCAACACCGAGATCGTGGGTCACCAGAAGCACGGCCGTACCATACTCCGTTCGCAACTCGTCGATGAGATCAAGAATGCGCTTCTGGACTGTGACGTCGAGCGCGCTCGTCGGCTCGTCGGCGATGATCAGCTGCGGCTTCAGCGCAATCGCAATCGCAATCAAGACCCTTTGGCGCATGCCGCCCGACAGTTCATGCGGATACTGCCGCGCCCGAAGTGCCGGCTCGCTCAAGCCGACGCGGGCCAGAAGAGAGAGCACCTGGGCCTCGATCTCGTCGGATCTCAGCGCACCATGAATCCGGAACATCTCGCCGAGTTGCGAGCCGATCGTCTTGACCGGGTTGAGCGAACTTCCCGGATCCTGAGGCACGAGGCTGATCCTCGCGCCGCGCACCGTATCCAGTTGCCGATCCGTCCAGCGGGCAATGTCGGTGCCATTCAGCTTGATGGTTCCGCGTTCCACTCGGCCATTCGCAGCGAGCAGACCGATGATCGACTGTGCGGTCGTCGTCTTGCCGGAACCGGATTCACCGACAAGGGCCACAACCTCGCCTGGATTGATGCGAAACGAAACGTCATGAACGGCGCGGCGTTCGCCGCTGCTGTCAGCGTAGGCAATGCAAAGATCCTCGACCTCGAGAACGGGGGGAAAAGGTCCAGGTATGACGGTCATGCTGCGGGCCTCCCGAAAGATTGGCTGACGCGATTGGCAGCCAGCACGACGAGGACAACCACGATGCCTGGCGCGGTGGTCAGCCACCAGGCGGTAGAAATGTAATTGCGCCCCTCGGCGATCAGCAGCCCCCATTCCGGGGTCGGCGGCGGCGCGCCGTAGCCGAGAAATCCAAGCGTCGAAATCTGCAGTACGGCCGATCCGAATTGCAGCGCGGCAAAGGCGACGACCGAGGTTAAGGAATTCGGCAGAATATTGCGCCACAGAACCGAGGCGAAGGTCCCGCCACTGCCGAAGGCCGCCTCGACATAATCGCTGCGACACACGCGCACGACTTCCGCCCGCGCCAGCCGGGCAAAGCCTGCCACCGAGGTGACCCCAACAGCGATTGCCGCGTTCACAGTTCCAAAGCCGAGCAGGATAATGATGCTGAGCGAAAGCAGCAGCGGAGGGATCGACAGGAGCACGTCGACAACGCGCATGATCGCATCGTCGAAGCGACGCCGCACCGAACCAGCGACGACGCCGAGACCGGTGCCAACCGCAAGTCCCAGCCCAACGGCGACAAAAGCACCTGTCAGGGAATGAACGGCCCCGTAGACGATGCGCGCATAGAGATCGCGCCCGAGCGCATCGGTTCCGAGCAGATGATCGGCGCTCGGCCGCTGCAACTGCGCGCCACCGACGCCCTCAAGCGGGTTGTAGCCTGTGAAGAACGAGGGGGCGACCGCCCAGAGGAAAACAGAACCGAGGATAAGCCAGGAAAGGGCCAGTCCTACGGGTACACGGCGCAGCCGCGATGCCGCGCCAGAACGCCGCTCGCTCTTTGCCCTTGGCGCCGCAATAGCGTCATCGCGAAGCGTATCGAAGGTCGTCATGCAACGGCTCCCGTTTTGGTCCTGAGGCGTGGGTCGAGCACCGGATAGAGCAGGTCCACAGCGAGATTGATGATCACGAAGGCCAGCGCAGACAGAACGACGATCGCCTGAAGCACGGCTGCGTCCTGGCTGCCCACGGCGCGTTCGGTCAGCCCGCCAATGCCGTTCAGCCCGAAGACGGTCTCGGTCACCACGGCCCCGGCAATCAGTTCGCCGAACAACACGCCGGCAATCGTCAGCGTCGGAAGCAGCGCGTTCTTCGCGACGTGCCGCCAGAGAACCCAAAGGCGAGTGGCGCCCTTTGCCCGCGCCACGGCGACGAAGGGCCGCGTCATCACCTCGTCGATATTGCGAACGAGCACCTGCGCCAACGGCGCGGAAATCGGCACGGCAAGCGTTGCAACCGGCAGGATCAATTCCTGCCAGGGACCAGGGTTGATGACGGGCACGAGTTTCAGGCGGAAGGAGAAGATCTGGATGAGCATGATGCCGAGCCAGAAGGTCGGGATAGAAATGAAGAGCGACGGAACCGACTGCAGCGCGCCACGCAGCCACGCAAACGGCGCGAGACTGGAGAGGAAAGCGATGACGGTCGCCAGGATCGCAGCTAGCAGGAAGCCGAGCCCCGCGAGCTTCAGCGTTGCCGGCAGATGCGCAGCAAGCAGACTTGAAACCGGAACACCGGCTTGAACCGAGTAGCCGAAGTTGCCGGCCAGGAACTTGCCGATAGTCCGCGCGTATTGGACCGGCACGGAGCTATCGATCGCATAAGAGGCGCGGATTTCGGCGACCTGTTCGGCGGTCAGGCCGAGATCGGGGTTCTGGAACTTAATGAGGATCGCATCGCCGGGCATTGCCTGCAGCAGCACGAAAGAGATCGTGAATGCGGCCCAAAGCACAAACAGAGCCTGAGCAACACGATTGAACAAATAGGCGGACATGATCCGTTCCTCGCAGGCGGATTTCAGAGACGACGGCCACCGACGTTGCGGTGGCCGTCGAACCGATCAATGTTCAGCAAGCCAGGTGCTGTAGAAGCTTGGACGCCCGACGGCCTCGAATGCCACGCCCTGGACGTAGGGCGCACCTGCATAGGCCTGCGGCTCCTCGAAGATCGGGATCGCATAGGCTTGATCGACGACGTAATCCTGAACCTCGCCGGCAATCGCGAGGCGCTTCTGGCGATCCGGCTCGGACGCGAGCGCATCGAGCAGACCATTCAGCTTGGTATCGACGAAGCTCTGGACCTTGTCGCTAAGCCCGCCCTTCTGGCGCAGCACATCGCGGTTCTTCGGATAGTACTGGCTCTTGATCACATCGGGATCGGCACGGCCGACCATGGCAGGCGACACCGGCGTCTTCAGCGGATCGAGATCATCCACCGTCTTGCTGCCGCTATCGCCGGCAAGAACGCTCAGCTTGACGCCCACCTTTCCCCACTGCTGCGCGACCAGTTGCAGCGTTTCCTTGTTCTGCGGCTGCGGCAGCGATTCATAAGCCGTCAGCACCAGTTCCTTGCCGTCCTTCTGGCGCAGACCGTTGGCGGCGACCGACCAGCCCGCTTCATCGAGCAGGGCCTTGGCCTTCGCCGGATCAAAAGCGAGCTTGGCCGAGATATCCTTGTAGCCGAGGGCCGACGACGCGATGATCGAGGTTGCCTGCGGATAATTGGCAGAAAATAATGTGGTGACGATTTCCTTGGTGTCGGTCGCATGCAGCAGCGCCTGACGCACCCTGATGTCGGACACCAACGGGTTGTCTGGGCGGAAGACGACACTGTTGTTCACCCCGCGGGTGGAAGGCGCGTAGATCTGATAGTCCTGCGCCTCGACTTGGCCCTCGTCATAGGCCTGGACCTGGCGGATGAAATCCGCCTGCCCTGCGAGCAGTGCACCAATGCGCACGCTGTCTTCACCGGTGATGATGTACTTGATGCCGTCGAGATAGGCGCGGCCCTGGTGTTCGAGCTTGGCCGGGCCCCAGTTGTATTCGTCGCGCGCCTTCAGGTTCAGTTCCTTGCCGATCGTCTCGCTCTCGACGACGAATGGGCCGGAGCCGATGATTTTCGTGGCGTCGCCGAGTTCTTCGAAGGGCAGTGCCAGCGTGCTTGTCGCGACCAGGCCCGAACCGATCACGGACGTTCCCTGAAGGAACCCCGGCGACGGCTTCTTGAAGTAGAATTTGACCGTCAGCGGATCGACGACTTCGCTGCGCTCGTAGTTGTTGATGACCTCGGAGACCGGCTGCTTCAGGGCTTTGTTGCCGAGGCCGAAGACGTCGTAGTTCTTGGCAACGGCAGCCGCGTCGAGCGGCGAACCATCGGAGAACGTCACGCCGGGACGGATCTTGAACGTATATTCGGTCGCATTCGCGTTGACCGTCCAGGATTCAGCGATCCAGGGCTCGATCTCCAGCGTCTTCGGGTTCTGATAGGTCAGCTTGTCGGTGATCTGGTTGAGGATGCCACCGTTCGGATAAAAGCCGCCGGCCGGCGGGTAGAGGTTCGTATGGGCCTGCTGCTCAAGATAGATCAGCGTACCGCCCTTGACCGGATCTGCCGCTTGCGCCTGCGCGTCGCTCAGAGCCAGGCCAGTGGTCGCAAGTGTGGCGAGCGTCAGTGCCAAGCGTTTCAGTTTCGTCGTCATGAGAGCCTTCCTTCAGAAATCTGGAGGCTATGGTACGACTGCGGCCGGCGTAATCAATTAAATCTAGTAAATTAATATGCTATATGTTTTACCCGAACCGAAAGAAGCATCTAGCGCGCCGTCGCCGGGGAGATAATTGTCCCTTCCCGCATTTTTCCCACCAATTTTGAAGGGCCGGGATCGACGGAAGTGTGGAAAGAAGCCCGCTGGTAACCACCGCCACATACGCGACATGGACACGTGCTTGATTGCGCGCGGCATTGACACCATTGTCGTCATCCGTTGAAAAATCTTGGCAATTTCTCTGAACCTCCCAAGGATCGTAAGCATCATGGAAAGCAATAAAGTCCTCGTCGTCGGCGGTGCCGGCTACATCGGCTCGCATACGTGCCTCGAACTCGCCAACAAGGGTTTCGAGCCTGTCGTTTACGACAACCTTTCGAACGGCCACGAAGAATTCGTCAAATGGGGCGTGCTGGAAAAGGGTGATATCCGCGACCGAAAGCGGCTCGACGAAGTCCTTGCCCGTCACAAGCCACGCGCCATCCTGCATTTTGCCGCGATGATCGAGGTGGGTGAATCGGTGAAAGACCCGGTTTCCTTCTACGACAACAATGTCATCGGCACGCTGACCTTGCTTTCGGCTGCCCTTGCCGCAGGCGTCGAAGCTTTCGTCTTCTCTTCGACCTGTGCCACCTATGGCCTGCCGGAGAGCGTGCCGATCGACGAACAGCACCGCCAGGCGCCGATCAACCCTTACGGCCGGACCAAATGGGTGTGCGAACAGGCATTGAAGGACTACGGGCAGTACAAGGGCCTGCGCTCGGTGATCCTGCGCTACTTCAACGCCGCTGGCGCCGATCCGGAAGGCCGCATCGGCGAGTGGCACGAGCCGGAGACGCATGCCATCCCGCTCGCCATCGACGCGGCCCTCGGCCGACGCCAGAGTTTCAAGATCTTCGGCACGGACTACGACACCCGCGACGGCACCTGCGTGCGCGACTACATCCACGTGCTTGATCTTGCCGACGCCCATGTGCGCGCGGTCGAACACCTGCTTTCGGGCGGCGACAGCGTCGAGCTCAACCTCGGAACAGGTACCGGCACGACCGTCAAGGAACTCTTGACGGCGATTTCCGAGGTTTCGGGACGCGAATTCCAGGTCGATCTCGTCGACCGCCGCGAAGGGGATTCGACCACCCTGGTCGCCAACAACGACAAGGCGCGCGACATTCTCGGCTGGGTTCCGAAATACGGTCTCACCGACATCACGCGCACGGCCTGGAACTGGCATTCCCGTCGTAATCAGGGTGTCTGAGATATAGACCACGTCTGGCGCGGCGGTGATCGCCGCGCCAGACGGCTCCGATTTGTCAGGCCGTGCGCTGCACCGGCCTTGAGAAAAAGCCCGAGCGCAGCCGTGTGGCCAGCGGCTTCTCGATCAGAAGATAGGCGAAAACGCCAAGCGCAGTCCCCGCAATGACCGCCAGCAGCGCCGATGTGAGCAGCCCTATACCCATCATTCCACAAGCCTTGACCACGACCGAAATCGCAAAGGTGTGCCAGAGGTAGATCGAGTAGGATGCGTCGCCAAGCATCATCGGCAGCCTGCTGGGGCGGAACCAGCCCTGCGCTTCGAGCGCCAGCGTTCCCAAGACGAGCATGACGGCCAAAGGCCCGAGGATGAATTCGTCGAAAGGCAGGCGAAGCACGGCGACCGCCGCAAATCCTGAAAACGCGCCGGCGACAAGCATAAGGCCGGACTTTGCGCCGGGCACCCTGCCTCTCAGCCACAACTCGGCGACGACCATGCCTGCCACAAATTCAAGAATAATCGGCCGCGTATAGGTGACGAAGAGCGCGTTGTCGCTGTCGACGGCAAAGCCGATGGCAACCACCGCCGAGAAACAGCCAGCGATCGCCGGCAACCGGCTCGACCGCGGCAACAGCAGTGTCAAGGCGAAGATCGCATAGAAGAACATCTCGTAGTTCAGCGTCCAACCCTGCACCAGCACTGGCCAGATTTCGCCGCTGCTTGGCGATCGCATGGGAATGAACAGCAGCGAGGAAAGCACATGCGCGTTGCTCAAGACAAGATTGGGAAACAGGCCAACAAGGCCGCCGATGACCATGACCGCGGTTGCGAGCCAGTAGATCGGCGCGATCCTCTGGATGCGATCGCGGAGGAAGGCGAGCGGTGACACCGGCCGCCGTTCGCTGATCACCCACATGATGAAGCCGCTGATGACAAAGAAGACGTCGACGCCGGCAGCACCAATTGCGAAGTGGTGCCCGGTGCGCTCGGCGGCATGAAAGACGACGACCCCGAGCGCTGCGACGGCCCGCAGATACTGAATGCCGTAGATCGTTGTCGTCGGGGCGCTGATCATTGATACCTCAGTCGTAGCGGGATCTCCGATACGGCCGGCGCCGGACGATCTTCGACGCTCTGGTGCGTGCGCGCTTCCGGTAAAGTCAGCTTTCCGGCGGCGAAATAGAGCAGGAACGAGCCGATGTGATAGGGGTTCATGATGTCGATTTCGACGAAGGACCGCACCAGCAGAAGCAGCGCTATGCCGAAGAGCACGGAAGATTGCGTGTCATGATCCTGCGTCAACAACCGCTTGGTATGCCCGAGCACGGTTATCAGAAGGATGCCGGACAGAAGCACGAGCCCGATCGCGCCGGTCTCCACCATCGCTTCGATAAAGGTGTTGTGGAAGTGGAAGCCGGAGCGCGTGGCAATATAGAACTCTTCCCACAGGCGTTCGGGCTCCGAGAAGCCCTGGACCCAATAGGCCTGATAGCCGACACCGACCAGCGGTGACGACATGGCCGCCTCGATGCCCTGCTGCCACAGATAGGTCCGTCCGGTTAGGGTGGAATCCTTGCCGAAAAGCCCGAGGACAAGATCGACGCCCCCACCATAGATGGCCGCAACGGCGACCATGACGCCACAGACGGCGGCGGCGAGGAAGAGCCCCTTGCGGTGTGCCGGCGACAATAGTCCGACCAACCGCATGCCCAGCCACACCCCGATGATGACCACTGTGGTCAACACCGACGTCGCCGATTGCGAGGCAAAAAGTGAATAGGCCGACAGCAACGCGACCAGGCTGGCTGCCGCGAACCACAGGCCGCGTTCGCCAAGCGCGATCGGCGCGACAAAGGCGAAATAGATGCCGAGCGAGGCGTAGAAGCCCAGCTGGTTCTTCGAGGCGAAAGCGCCGACGAAGCTGTAAGTGCCGTCGAGAGGATCGAGGTGGTAGACGCCGAAGAGGAGTGAGTAGACGAGAACGACGCCGGTTCCGGCAATCGCGCCGCGCACCAGGGTCCTGATGTCGACAACCCGCATGGCAATCAGGGCGCAGATCACGTGGGAGAGATACTGTATCCCCGTTCGCGCCGTCATTCCGGGCGCCGCCGACCAGAAGACCGACAGGCAGGCGAAGATCGCAAATCCTAAGATCCAGAGGCGGATTCCGTAATTGCCGAGCACACGACGATAATCGACCAGCACCAGCGGCAGCCACAGGCCATAGTAGAGCAGGATCGACGCCTGTCCGAAGCGCGAGGAATAGGCGAAGACGAACAGCGATAGCGCGATCGCAACAGTGCCATAGACACCATTGCGATCGGGAGAAATCAGGCTCGCCTTCGAAATTTTCACAGCCGTTCCTACTGCGTTGCCAGGTTGGCTTCGACCTTGATCACGTCACCGGGCAATACAGGCGTATTTTCGTCGGCGGAGATCTCTGTCGGCTTTCCGTCGCGCTCGCGCATGATCGAATAGGCGATCGTCGCCTCCTCCGTATTGTCTTTCGACTGCGCGGCTTCGGCCGATTGCAGCAACGCTTCGGCCATCAAGTCGCGGCTGGTGCCGAGCTTGATCGAAAGCGTGTCGAGTTCGGCCTCGGTGTTCTGCAGGTCCTGCGCCAGCTGAGCGTCCCAATCGTTGCGAAGATTGGTTTCGTCCTGGCCCGCCTTGCTGACATCCTGTTTCGCCTTCAGCGAAGCAGTATCGATGTCGAGAAGGGCGGCCTGCAGTTCGGCTACGCGCTGCTCCAGGGACAGCTTGCGCTGGCTGAGCGCCAGGCCCTTTTCGGCGAGGCTTTCGACCTTCTCGCGGTCTTCAACGACGAGCTCGAGCTGGCGGTTCTGGGTTTCCGTCTTCTTTGCCAGCGACTGGATTTCGCTTTCGAGCAAGGACTTCAGATCGGCGAGCGACTCCAGTTGCAGCTTCTGCTTCCTGTCACGCGAGGCCATCAATGCGGTCTCGTTTGCGAGAAGCTTGTCGATACCGGGAACACCCTGAAGGTCCTTCGGCAGTTCGATGCCATCCTTTTCGGCGATCTCGGCCTGAAGGCGGGCGCGACGGATCAGCAGCCGGTTGCGCTCGGATGTCTGGACGCTCGAATCGCCATGCGCATTGATGTAGTCGCGCGCAAAGCGCTGGCCGCTTTCCGAACGGCGCAATCCGCCGCCAAGGCTTACGGCCTTCAACACCGTCAGATTGGGGGCAAAAGGATATTCGCCGGGCTTCTGGACCTCGCCCGCGAGATAAACCGGGCGGTACTGCGCGAGTTCGACGGAGGCGGACGGCCGATCGCGCAGACCGAAGAGCGTCTGCATCTTCTCGCCGATCGCTTCACCAACTTCGGTCGTCGTCTTGCCCGCCGCCGGCAGGTCGCCGATGAAGGGCAAGGATAGAGCACCCGAAGGACCAACGGTGTACTCGCCGCTGACGACCGACCAGTCGCGGACAGCCCCCTCCGCGGTCTGCCATTCGGCCACGCGAATTCTCAGCCTATCCATAGTGCCGAGCTGATACTCATCGGCCCAAGCCGGAAAAGCACAAGTGAGCGCCGCGGCGATGAAAACCGCCCGGCGCAGGAAACGGGGTAGCGTGCGCGGCATGCGCGACTTTCCCGACAGATGATGTTCTCTCATTTGGGCTTCCCGAATGAAGGCGCCTTCCCGCGACCGGTCGCGCGGGCTTTCCAGGCGCTGTTTCGTCAGTAGCTGCCGCGCGAAAGGCAAACGGCGGGAATGGTTCTGACAACGATGGAGAAGTCCTTCAGCAGCGACCAGTTCTGGACGTACTGGGTATCGAACGCGATGCGGGTTGCGTAGGATACGTCGTTGCGCCCGCTGATTTGCCAAAGGCCGGTAAGACCGGGTCGGGATTGCAGGTAGTAGACGGCGGCGCTGTCGTAGAGCTCCAGTTCGTCCTCCACCACCGGGCGCGGGCCAACCATGCTCATTTCACCGCGCACGATGTTGACGAGCTGCGGCAGTTCATCAAGGCTTAGTTTGCGCAGGACACTGCCGACGACCGTAACACGCGGGTCGTCCTGCAGTTTGCGCGTCGCGCGCCATTCCTCGTAGGCGGCCGGATTGGCCTTGAGGTAGTCCTGCAGGATCCGGTCCCCATCAGGGCGCATGGTGCGGAACTTAAGGCAACGGAACGACTTGCCGTTGTGGCCGATGCGGCGGTGGCCGTAGAAGATGCTGCCGCCGTCGGAAAACTTGACCAGCGCCATGAGCATCAGGAACAGCGGGCTTAAGAAAACGAGGGCGAGGGAAGCGGCAAGCACGTCGAAGCCACGCTTCGAAACGCCACCCACGGGTGGGATTGCCGCAAACTCTGCGGCACTGAAAAACGGCGAATTGGCCGATCTGGTCGCAGACTTCATAGAGGTGACTCCATTTACGTTTGGCGATTTGTCGGTCTCCCCAGGGGGGCCTACAGCCCACACTGGGGCGCGCTCATCGTGAATAATGAACGTCCGGTAAGGATTTGCTTTTTGAAGGCGAAATAAAGGCGAGTATCCGAGAAGGGGCCAAAATGCGTATATCACCACTTTCGAATATGAAATATTTCTCGTGACAGGCGCTGTTATATTATTGCGAGAAACAGTATCACCTCGCACGTATTCCTGTATTGTTTCTGGCGAGCCAAATTACATTTCCGGAGAAGTGGCGATATCTTCGCAGGCCGATGTTTTCCTTGAGCTTCGGGAGCGTGATTTCCCCTGCTCCAAAATTATCGGTCGTCCGTATTTCCCAAATTTTGCTGCGTCGCACCAAGTCTTCGCGGCGCACACAAAGACTCGCAACATCGTTCAAACTTGTAATAAAAGTTGATCAGCACGTGAGTGTGGCGGCAACCATTGGGCGACGCGGAGTGCGTCTCCCGACGGGAGGTGGAAAATCAGCTGCCGAGCGCAGGCTCGCGTCACAATGGCGTTCGAGGCCAATCAACTGATTTTGATTCGATCGACGCTGCCCGAAACGCGACATAAAGATTTGCCTGTTTCTATGTGCCAAAGCGGCGGCTATTGCCGGTTGCAGCCGATGTCCGTCGCCAATATATTAACATTTGCAGAGGAAAGGCCGATTTTGCGATGACGTCTGCAGCGATAGAACCGATTGCGAGCTAGTGTCATGTACGCACCACGCGTCTTCGTGAGTATGATCGGCGCCCTGACGGTTTTTGCTGTCGTCACCTATTTCCTCAATGGCTCTCTCACATCCACGCTGATCCAGACGGCGATCTGTGCGGTCCTCATTCAGATCGGCTATTTCCTCGCGGTCGTTTTCCTAATCTGGAGGAAAGAGCGCGAGCGCGGAAAAAAAGCGGCTGAAGTGCTGCAATCGGCCAATGACGACAAGCCGGGCAGCAATAGCCACCGCCTGGACCGGCCCGGTCACTTCAATCGTTGACCGCACGGCCGGACAAGCCTGCCTCGCCATTCTTCAAAAAAATCGCCTTTGACGCGGTTGCGACATGATCGCCCTGCATGGTGCGGCCCGTTACGGCAAGATTCCATGCCGGGCTGCATGATCTAGCGGGTTGCCAATGACCCGGCTGCGTCATGCAGCGATCGAGAACTGGTGCAGTCCACTTGGCCCCTAGGCGCCGCGCTGCCCGCGAGACACGATACTGGAGGCCCTCATGACCACAGTCGCCCGGACAGATGTCTGCGTCATCATTGCTGCGAAGAATGCCGAGGCGACCATCGCCCGCGCGGTCGCGTCGGCGCTGGCCGAACAGGAAACCGCCGAAGTGATCGTGGTGGATGACGGCTCCACCGATCAGACCGTCGCCGCGGCGCGATCTGCCGACGATCACAGCGGACGGCTGACGATCGCACGCTTTGAAAGCAATCGCGGTCCTTCAGCAGCGCGCAACCATGCGATTGCCATCAGCCGCGCCCCGGTCCTGGCGATCCTCGACGCCGACGATTTCTTTCTACCGGGCAGGCTCGGCAGGCTGCTCGCAGTAGAGGAGTGGGATTTCATCGCCGACAATATCGCCTTCATGGGCGAGGCCGCAGTGACTGGTGCGGCTCCAAGGGTCGATGACTTCCCGCCACGGCCGCGCCTTCTCGGCCTCATTGATTTCGTCGAGGGCAATATTTCGCAGCCGGGCGTGAAACGTGGCGAGATCGGCTTCCTGAAGCCGCTGATGCGCCGCCGCTTCCTCGATAAGCATGGCATCCGCTATCAGGAGGCGCTTCGTCTGGGGGAGGATTATGACCTCTATCTTCGCGCACTGGCCAAAGGTGCACGCTACAAGGTCATTCAAAGCTGTGGCTATGCGGCGATCGTGCGCGGCAATTCGTTGAGCGGCAGCCACCGGACCGAGGATCTAAAGCGCCTCTACGAGGCCGACCGCGTCATACTCGCGGCAAACGACCTCGACGGTGAGGCAGCGGCTGCCGTGCGACGGCATGAGCGTCACGTGCGTGGCCGCTACCAGCACCGCCACTTCCTCGACCTCAAGAAAGAGCGCGGTGCTATGGCTGCGATCGGTTACCTCATGCGGCGCCCGGGCGCCGCGCCGGCCGTCACCGCCGGTATTTTCGCCGACAAGACGGAGCGCTTCAGGCCGCGCCAGGATGCGGCACCGGCGGGCGGAGGCGCGGCAGTGCGCTACCTTCTGCCCATCGGCGCGGAGCACGCGCGCTAGCACCACGCGTTGCGGCGTCGGCGCCACGTCGAACCATCGCGAGCGGAATACGCTCCGGCATCTCGTCCGGAGCGTCGTTTGTCACGTCCTAGAAGTAGGCGCGCCGTACGGCGGCCAACGCATCCTGGAAGCGTTCCTTGCGTTCGGCGAGCCGGCTGTCGCTGCTCAATTGCGGCTCTGCGCGAGTGGCCTGCCAAAGTGCAAGCGTCGACGGCGCCGCAAGCACCTGCTTGGCCGCGCTGCGCAAGAACGTCTGACGCGGTTCTCTGGCCGCGACGATCACCTCGCCGTCGGCGGATCGCAGGTTCGCAGCCTCCGGCACGGTCTGCGCCTCGAAGCCCATGCCCCAGAAACGTGCGCCCTTGATCATGGCTTCGGTGCGGCTGGAGACCGGAACATGGCGGGGACGGTATTCGACGCCGACGGTTTTTGCCCAGTCGTTCCACTTGAAGCTGTTGATGCTGTCCGACGTCGTCACCGCCACCCAGGGAACGCGGAATGCATCGGCGAGAATCGCCCCATGCATCGATTCGGCGACAATGAACTCCGATTGCGCGATCTCGCGGATCACGCTCTTGGCCTCGCCGCGCGGGTCGATGTAGTGCAGGCCGACGGTGCCGCAGGTGACGGGCCACATACCGGCGATCGCACTTTCCCAATGGGGAATGAAACTGCGCTTGTATAGCTTAGGCAGGTTCCGGAATTCCGGCATGTCGGCGACCATGACCGCGGGATCGACAATACCGCGCTCCGGCGCAAGGCCGATCTTCTCGGCTGTCAACGGCCCGCGCACGCAGCGAAGGTCCCATTCGGCGGCATCCCGCATGTCCGGCAAGCTGCCGTAGCCGAAACCGCTGCCGATAACGAGCTTGCGGACGCCATCAGGCAGAAGCGCGCGGTTGAGCACCGTGCCGACGCCGACAAGGAGGATGTCGTCATGGACATCGCGAAAACCCGGCAGCAGGAAATCCCAAAGCCAGAGGTTGAGGTCGTCGCCGAAATTGCCGTGCTGAGATTCCCAGTAATAGGGCTTCATGGGCGGTCCCTTCTTTCAAATGCGAGATAGGTTCGATGCCGCGCCTGGCGGGCTTGTTCTTCCTCCAAAAGGAGTTTCTGTCCGGATCAGCGTGAACGGGAAAACTTGCCGACGGCAAGCTCGAATGCGCTTTGCAACAGCTTGGGATCGCGCAGGACCCAACGTGCCAGCAGTCGAAACTGCGGCGACTTCCGCCGCTTCAGCCGGCGCGCCTGGCTCCAGAGCGCCTGACGACGGGCCGTGTGCTGGTAGGACTGGATCGACGCGACGGCCGATGGCTTGCGCGAAAGCCGGTGCTCAAGCGTCTCAAGGGCAACAAAAGTGTTGAACTGCTGCTGCAGGAATTGCGGCGAGTCGTTGTCGATCGAGTGGAAGATGTTGATGCCCTCCCCGCGCACGGCACCGGCTGCATCGCAAAGCACGACACGATTTGCCGCCAGAATGCAGTCGCAGAAGAACAGCACGTCCTCGGCCGCGAGACGCAGCTCGGCATCAAAGCGCACCGTCTCGAAAAGCCGGCGACCAACCACCATGCAAGACAGGTGCAGGAAGCTCCAGTTCCGCAGCATGACATTGGAAAGATCGGGAACTTCGACGACAAGCGGGCTTTCCTGCAAGCGCACGACCGTATCGCTTGCCTCGAGATCGGCGACGCCGAAATGGTAGTAGAACGCCTCGCCGCCTGTTATCGACGCCCAGTAGCAGTCGGCACCAAAGCGGCTCATGCTGTCGACGGCATTCTGGAGATGATCGGTGGTCCAGATGTCGTCGGAATCGAGGAACGCGGCGAACGCGGCGTCGGCCGGAACGTTGTCGAGCCCGGTGTTGCGCGCGCCGCCTGGACCCTTGTTGTCCTGCCGGATCACCGTCACGCGCGCCCGCTCGCCATCGGCAAGCGGCCTCAACTCCTCGTCGATCGAGTAGGGAGATTGATCGTCTATCACCAGGACATGGAAGTCTTGATAGCTTTGGGCAAAGACGGACGCGAGCGCGCGCCGAAGAATACCCGGCTCCTTCTGGTAGTAGGGAATAATAACAGTCAGCTTCGCCATCTTTTCGCCCCTGCGGTTTCTCTAAAAGAGTATTTCGTGGTCTCCTCCCACCGGGTCGCGACCTCAAATCTAGCGCTTGCCCTTTGTCGGAAATCCTTCAAAGGCATCACGGGATGCTCACATGCCTTCAAACGTAAATGCCAAGTCTGTGACTCGGAACGTCGGCTGGAGCGTCCTTTCAAAGACAGGCACATTCGGGCTGAAGTTTGTCACCGTGCCGATTCTTGCCCGTATCCTGACGCCCGAGGAGTTCGGAACGGTCGCCGTCGCGCTCACCGTCGTGCAGTTTCTGGCGATGATCGGCGGCGCCGGTCTTGCCTCCGCTCTGATCATCCAGCGCGACGAGGACATGGAACTCATCCACTCCGCTTTCTGGGCCAATCTGGTGGTTTCGCTGATGATGGCGCTTGGGCTTTTCGTCTTTGCCGGACCGCTGGCGAGCCTGCTGGGTGCGCCGGAGGCAAGCCATCTGCTCCAGATCATGAGCCTGCTCATCCCGTTGCAGCTTGCCGGCGATGTTGCCTATTCACTGCTTGCCCGGCGGATGAATTTCAGCAAGGACGCGGTCTGGACCATGCTCTCCGAAATCCTCGGCGCGCTCATCGCGGTCGGGGCGGCGCTTCTCGGCTTTGGGGTGTGGTCGCTGCTCGCCCAGCTTTTCGTTTCTGCATTCATCCGTTTGGCCGGTCTCTACGCCGTCTCCGGCTATGTCCCGCGTTTCGTGTTCTCGGCACGGCGCGTACTTTCGCTCTGCCGCTTCAGCTTTGGCATGATGGGCTCCGAGATCGCCAACTTCGTCACCTTCCAATCGCCGATGGTCGTCATCAGCCGTTATCTCGGCCTTTCGGATGCCGGCGCCTATTCGGCGGCGAACCGCTTTTCCAGCATTCCGAACCAGATCGTCCTTTCAGCAGTCATGGGCGTTCTCTTTCCCGCCTTCAGCCATATGGGCGAGGATCGCCAGCGGCGCTCGCAAGCGCTGATGCTCAGCACGCAGGTCACCACCGTGCTGCTCGCGCCGATGATGTTCGGCCTCTGGGCGCTTGCCGAGCCGGCGATGCTCGTGCTCTTCGGACAGCAATGGGCCTCAGCCTGGCCGGTGCTCGGCCTGCTCGCCCTGTCGAAGGGCCTGCTGACACCCTGCAGCACCTACATTCCCTATCTCAAGGGTATCGGCCAGGGCACGACCCTCTTCTGGTGGGCGGTGATCCGGGCAATCGCCACCACTGCCGCCGTCGCCTATGCCGCGATCGGCGGATCGCTCGTCGAAGCGATGATCGCCCTCTGCCTCGTGAACCTAGCGACGCTTGTCGGCTATTCCTGGGTTGTCTTTCGCGCCGACCAGCTGCCCTTCCTGCGCGGGTTCCTGATTTCGGTGAGGCCGCTGGTCTCGGCTTTCATCATGGCTGTCATCGTAAGGCTGCTGCTGGACCACTACGGCACGCTTCTTCCAAGCGCGGTGCTCCAGGTTCTTGTTGGCGCCGCGATCGGTGCCCTGATCTATCTGGTGCTGGTACTCGTTACCGAACGGTCGCTGCTGGCAAAGCTCACCGATATGGTTCGTTCCCGTGGTGCTTCGAGCTCTGTACCAGCCGCCGCCGAGTAACGGCTGGAATAGCGCTAAAGACTGCCCCACCCTTGCCGCATTTCGGCGAGGAATGAGATCCGCGGCATTGTCTCAACTGAAAAACAGAAGAAAAAGCGCACAACTTTTCGGCGTTACATATGCACTTTAACAAGCAGAGGTATCAGAAAATCAGCGGCCGTTAATATTCCGCAACTGACGCCCACGTCATGGTTTTTTCCCAGTCCAAGTGCGGGGATAGGCCTATTTTCCTAGTATTGTCGCAAATTCTAATGCTGCACCGCAGCAAACCAAGGCCGATTCGTTTGCTGCGGCGCCATATTTTGATCCGTGCCCGAGCCTAATCTTCTGGGTGCGGGCTCTGGTCTGCTCTGTTGAAACGGCCGCTTCTAAACGCGCTGCCAGATGGGGGTGACGGATATCGTTGATGTGAACGCGAATATCTCCTCGCGGATCAATCTGATGCGCATCGTGCTGATCTCAGGCATTGTCTTTGTGCATGTGCCTTATGATCCGGCGACCAGTCCGTATGTCGGCACCTATGGCGGCATCGACTGGTTGCGCATTTTCCTGGGCGACAGCCTCTTCCGTGTCGGCGTCCCCTGCCTCAGCGCAATTTCCGGTTATCTCCTATTCCGTCGCGGTCTCGAAAATTTCGACTATGGCCGGACGCTGAAGACCAAGGCTCGCACGGTACTTTTGCCATTCCTGTTGTGGAACCTGGCGTTTCTCGCGCTGGTTTTCGTCGCGCAGAGCAAGGACATCAGTTCGGGCTATTTGCCGAAGGTCATCGGAGCCAGCCCCATTGAGTGGCTGAGCTTTGCCTTCGCGCTCGAGGATCTACCAATCAATCTGCCGCTCTATTTTCTGCGCGACCTCCTGCTTTGTATCGTTCTTTCGCCAGCGCTCGCGTGGCTGATCAAGCGCTATCCGGCACAGACGCTCGCCGTTCTCTTCGCCTATGCGGTGCTGCCCGTTCCGAACGGCATCTTCTTGAAGAAGTCGATCCTCTTCGGGTTTAGCGCCGGCATCTACATGAGCCTGCATCGCATCGATGTCCGCAGCTTCGATCGCTTTTCCTGGCCGATTACCATCGCGTTCCTGAGCGCAGCCGTGCTCCTGTCCATCCTGCTCTATCAGTTTGGCCCGAATTTTCCGGTGTGGCTCGAAATGCTGCGCAGTCTGATTGCGATTTCCGGCATCGTCGGTTCCTGGGCGGTTTCGGCACTTCTTGTGCGAACCAACATCGGCGCTCAGCTTTCGCGCGGCAGCGGTCTCAGCTTCTGGATCTTCTGCACGCACTTTCCGCTACTCGTGCTCTTCTGGATGATCTGGAACCGCTCGGACATCGGCTACTACCCGGCGTTTTACTGCGCGGTTCCGCTCATCACGATCGCCTTCCTCGCCGGCGCCTACGCTCTTTCCGCGCGCTGGCTGCCAGCCCTCACCGCTATTCTCACCGGCAGCCGGACCGGCTCCGCCCGCGACATGCGTGCGCGGACAGGGGCTGTTCGCGCCGGTCCCTCCCCCCAGCAAAGGACCTGACCATGAGATCGAAACGACCTCACCGCCTCGCCCTGCTCACCCTTGTCGCCGTCGGCCTTGCCGGTCCGGCCCTGGCCGAAGAGACCACGACGGGTGCGTCTTTCATCGACAACTTCGATACACTCGACACCGCCGTCTGGTACGTCTCGGACGGCTGGAACAATGGCGCGCATCAGAACTGCACCTGGTCGAAGAAACAGGCGAAGGTCGTCAACGGCATCGCCGAACTGACGTTTGCTGAAGGAAAACTCGGCGAGCGCAATTACGCCTGCGGCGAAATCCAGACCCGCAAGCGCTTCAGCTATGGCACCTACGAGGCGCGGATCAAGACGGCCGACGGCTCGGGGCTCAACTCCGCCTTCTTCACCTATATCGGGCCGGCCGACAAGAAGCCGCATGACGAGATCGATTTCGAAGTGCTCGGCAAGAACCCGGCAAAGGTCCAGATCAATCAATACGTCTCCGCCAAGGGCGGCAACGAGAAGCTGGTCGACGTGCCGGGCGGCGCCAACCAGGGCTTCAACGACTACGCTTTCGTCTGGGAGAAGGAGCGTATTCGCTATTACGTAAATGGCGAACTGGTCCACGAGGTCACCGACCCAGCGAAGATCCCGCCCAATCCGCAAAAGATTTTCTTCAGCCTTTGGGGAACCGATACCCTGACGGATTGGATGGGCGCCTTTGCCTACAAGGGTCCCTCGATGATGCAGGTCGACCGGGTCGCTTTCACCGCGCCGGGAGACGAGTGCCAGTTCCCCGAGTCGATTGCCTGCAAAATAAACTAGCCGACGATCGGGAGCCGTGCCGGTGGGCGTGGCTCTCGCCGCTGCAAGGCGGAAAATTTGAACCATGTCCGGCGCAGCCGGACAGAAAACTGGATGTTCATGCTGCAGATACTTTACTTCGCCCAAGATCTTGCCGACCCCGCCGTTCGCCGACGCGTGCTGATGTTACTTACCGGCGGCGCAAAGGTGACGCTTGCCGGGTTCAGGCGCGACGCAAATCCGCTGGCGGCGATCGAGGGCATCGTACCTGTCGAGCTCGGCAACACCCATGACGGCCGGTTCGTCCAGCGCGTCGGTGCGATCGCGAAGAGCTGTCTCTCGCTGAAGCAGGCGCTGCGCGGCGTCGAACGTCCAGACCTGATCATAGCCCGCAACCTCGACATGCTGGCCATCGCCAGGAAGGCCGTCAGCCTCTTCGGCGGCGACGTCCCAATCGTCTACGAATGCCTCGACATTCACCGCCTACTCCTTTCCCCCGGCATCGCTGGCAAGGCGTTGCGGACAAGCGAGCGCCTGCTCGGCCGTGACGCGCGCCTTTTGATCACCAGTTCTCCCGCCTTCGTCGAGAACTATTTCCGCCCGTTATCGGGTATCTCGGCACCGACCATGATGCTTGAGAACAAAGTGCTCGAGCTCGACGAAACCGATGCGCGACCATCGGTGACCGCTGCCGCCGCACCGACACATGGCCCATGGCGGATTGGCTGGTTCGGTGCTCTGCGCTGCCGCAAATCACTTGCGCTGCTGGCGGCCTTCTCGCGCCGCATGGAGGGTCGCTTCGAGATCGTGCTGCGCGGCCGGCCGGCCTATCGCGAGTTCGACGACTTCGACGGCTTCATCCGCAACGAACCTTTCATGACGTTCCACGGCCCCTATCGCAGCCCGGAAGAGCTTGGCGCGATCTACTCCGACGTGCACTTCACCTGGGCGATCGACTTCTTCGAGGAAGGTCAGAACTCCAAATGGCTGCTCCCGAACCGGCTCTATGAAGGCTGCCGCTTCGGGCGGGTGCCGATTGCGCTTCGCGGCACCGAGACCGCGCGGTTTCTGGCCATACGTGGCCTTGGCGTGCTGCTCGAAGAAGCTGATGCCGACGCGCTTGCCGCGCTCATGGGGTCGATGACCTCCGAGATTTACGACGCCACATCCCGGCGGATCGCGGCCTGCGCGCCGGAAACCTGGATCTTCAATCGCAGCGATTGCGAGGGCCTCGTGCGCCGTCTGTCGGCCGTCACGTCCGCCGCTCCGCCGCGCATCGCGCTGGACTTCCCGCAAGCACATCAAAACACCTCAACGCCCCAAAACGAAGGTGGATTGTCATGAGCATACGTGTCCTCATCGTCATTCCCTGCCTAAACGAGGCGGAACATCTGCAGGGCCTCGCCGAAGCCTTGCTACCCGCGGCAAGGCGCCTCAACGGCGCCATCCTGATCGCCGACGGCGGCAGCACCGACGGCACCCGTGAGATCGCGGCGCGTCTCGCCGAGAAGGATCCGGCCGTGCTGGTGCTCGACAATCCGAAACGCATCCAGAGTGCTGCGATCAATCTCGCCGTCGCACGCCACGGGGCCGGCTTCGACTACATGATCCGCATCGACGCGCACGGCACCTATCCGGATGATTATTGCGAGCGCCTCGTCGAGGAGGCTCTTCTGACCGGCGCGGACGCGGTTGTCGTCGCCATGCAGACGGTTGGCTTCACGCCCTTCCAGAAGGCCACGGCCTACGCCCAGAATTCCAAGCTCGGCAATGGCGGCGCCAAGCACCGTCTCGGCGCGGCGAGCCACTGGGCCGATCACGGTCACCATGCGCTGATGCGCATTTCCGCCTTCCAGGCGATCGGCGGCTACGACGAGATCTTCAGCCACAACGAAGACGCGGAGTTCGACTATCGCTTCCGCCAGGCGGGCTATCGCATCTGGATGACCGACCGGACCAGCATGGTCTACTACCCCCGTGCCAAAGTCGGGCCGCTCTTCCGCCAGTACTTCGCCTATGGGCGCGGACGCGCGCGCAATGTGTTGAAGCACCGCGCCTGGCCGAGCCTCAGGCAGTTGCTGCCGCTTGCCGTCGCTCCGGTCGCTGTCGGCGCACTGCTCGCGGTCGTCAGCTGGCTTGCGGTCGTTCCGGTCGTGCTCTGGGCTGTGGCCTGCATCGGCTACGGCATGTGGATGGCGCTCGGCCAGAAGAACCCTTACGGCCCGCTCGCGGCCATCTCGGCAATGGTCATGCATTTTGCCTGGTCGGCCGGCTTCTGGCGGGAATTGCTCACCACGCGCAACCGGAGGATGGCACCATGACCAACACCGTCGCCCGGACACAGATCGACATAGCGGTGTGCACGTTCCGCCGGCCGGAGCTTGCAGAAACGCTGCATTCTCTCGCGCTCATCACCGTGCCTGCCGATGTGGCGATCCGCATTATCGTGGCCGACAATGACGTGACGCCGAGTGCTGAGGCGCTCGTCAACCAGATGCGCCCGACCATGCCTTGCGAGATCCTCTACGTGCATTGCCCGGCGTCGAACATTTCCATCGCCCGCAACGCCTGTCTCGACAACAGCACCGGGCACTATCTCGCCTTCGTCGACGACGACGAGACGGTGTCGAGGACCTGGCTTGTGCAATTGCTCGATACCGCGCTAACGACCGGCGCCGATGTCGTGCTCGGCCCGGTTCGTGCCGAATACACGCTGTCTGCCCCGAACTGGATGCGCCGCGGCGATTTTCATTCAACCCGGCCGGTCTGGGTCGATGGCGAGATCCGCACGGGCTACACCTGCAATGTTCTGATCGATCTCACTCGCCCGGTCGTCTTCAACAGGCGGTTCAATCTGACGCTCGGGCAGACAGGCGGTGAGGATACGGAGTTCTTCCGCCACATGCATGCGGATGGTGGGCGTCTGGCCTATGCGCCCGATGCGCTGGTCTTCGAACCGGTACCGGAGAAACGCGCGCGACTTGCCTGGCTTGCAAAGCGTCGTTTCCGTTCCGGCCAAACCCATGGCCGGCTCTTGAGTGAACCGGGCCAAGCCGGCAGCCGAGTTGCCGAAATTGTGCGCGCGACGGCGAAATCAGGCTATTGCGCCATCGCAAGTCTTATGCTGCTCGGATCGCCGGTCGCTCGCTCGCGCTACGCGCTTCGCGCAATCATGCATGCGGGCGTCGTCAGCGGCCTCATTGGTGTGCGCGAACTCCAGCAATACGGAGCGGCGACCGCTTGATGACGCAACGCGCCCCCGACGTCAGCTTCGTCATCGCGGCCTATAATGCTGCCGACACGATCCGACGCGCCATCGACAGTGCGCTTGCGCAGAAGGGCGTCGACGTCGAGGTGATCGTCGTCGACGATTGCTCGAAGGACGAGACCTGTGCGGTCGTCGAAGAGCTCGCTGATCCGCGCGTGCGGCTGCTGCGACTTGCCGAGAACCGCGGGCCCGGCGGCGCGCGCAATGCCGGTCTCGAAGCGGCCCGTGGCGACTGGATCGCCATTCTTGACGCGGACGACACGGTTAGCCCTCAGCGGCTGTCGCGCATGATCGGCCTTGCTTCCTCGACCGAAGCTTCGATTGTGGTCGACAACATCGACGTCCTCAATCTCGATGGGCGGCTGGAGCGCATGTTTCCCGAAGCCGAGCTTGAGCGCCGTCGGACGCTGACGCTTGCGGCCTTCATCGGTTCCAACGTGCTTTTCCGCTCCACCTTCAATTTCGGCTACATGAAGCCGATCTTTGAGCGCCGGTTTCTGAACGAACATCGCTTGCGCTTCGAGGAAACGATCCGCATCGGCGAGGACTACATCCTGCTCGCCTCGGCGCTTGCCCATGGCGGCCGATGCGTCATCGATCCCTCGGCCGGCTATTGCTATCACATCCGCGAGGGCTCGATTTCGCGCGTGCTCGAACTGCGCCACATCGAAGCGATGATGACGGCCGACCGGGAATTCCTTGCCAGGCACACGCTCGATGCCGAGGCGCTGGCTATGCAGCGCCGGCGCGACAAAAGCCTCGTGGAGGCGCACGCCTTCCTTCGCCTTGTCGAACACCTGAAATCCAGATCGTTGGCCGGAGCCACCCAGGTGGCTCTGACCAACCCCAGAGCGCTTCGGCACCTCAGAATGCCGATCGCCGTGCGATTGCGCCGGCTACTTGCGCCAATCGCACGCATGAAGCCTGCCACCTCGACGGTGGCGGCCGAACGACCCACCTCGGGCGAAAGCCCACACGTAAGTAAAGGATAAGACCATGGACCGTATCAGGACCGTCAGGAAAGCTGTGATCCCGGTCGCCGGCAATGGAACGCGGTTTCTTCCCGCGACGAAGGCGATACCGAAGGAGATGTTGACGATCGTCGATCGTCCGGTCGTGCAATATGCGGTCGATGAAGCCCGTGAAGCGGGCATCGAGCACATCGTTTTTGTGACCAGCCGCAACAAGCAGGCGATCGAAGACCACTTCGACGACACGCCTGAACTCATCTCGTCGCTGACCCGCTCCGGTAAGAACGCCCAGATTTCCGAACTGGAGCAAATGCTGCCGCGCGCCGGTTCCGTCAGCTTTACCCGCCAGCAGGCGCCGCTCGGCCTCGGCCATGCCGTCTGGTGCGCCCGCGATCTCATCGGCGACGAGCCCTTTGCACTGCTCCTGCCGGACATGCTCTGCCACGGCGGACGCGGCTGCATGGCCGGTCTTGTCGACCTCTACCGTCAGACCGGCGGCAACGTTGTCGGCGTCGAGCAATGCGCTCCGGAAGATACCTCGAAATATGGCATCGTCGGCAAGGGTGCTGCCGTCCCCTATGGCTTCGAAGTCACCCAAATGGTCGAAAAACCGCTTATGGGCGAAGCCCCGTCCAATTTTTATCTGAACGGTCGCTACATCCTGCAGCCGCAGATCTTCGACATACTCGCCCATCAGCCGCGCGGCGCCGGAAACGAGATCCAGCTAACCGACGGCATGCTGAAACTCTCGCAAAATCAAGCGTTTCACGCTCATCCCTATGATGGGCGCACGTTCGACTGCGGCTCCAAGGAAGGCTTCATCGCGGCCAATGTCGCCTTCGCGCTGGCGCGTTCCGATCTCGGCGACGCGGTCTATGCCTCGGTCAAGGACATGGTCCTGTCTCACGAAGGCCGCATCCGCGCCGCATAACTGGCTTCGGCGCCTCTTTTGAAAACAAGAGGCGCCAGCCTTCGGACCAAAGGGAAACGGACAGAGCGACCCAATGAACCAAAGAAGTCTCCCCTTCAACAGTGTCGTACCGCGCAACGTGGAGGAGCCCGACGGCTTCATCGACCTCGATCGTCTGTTTTCGGTCGTCTTGCGTCGCGCCAGAATGGTCGGCCTGTTCGTGGCGCTCTTCATCGCGCTCGGTGTCGCCTACCTGGTCTTCGCAACACCGCTCTACACATCGGCAACGCAGGTCCTTCTCGACGAGAACCTGTCGAAATTTGCCGAAGAACAGGCGCCGCCGCAAAACAGCGCCCTGCTCGACACCCAGATTGCCAGCGCCGTGGAAATCCTGAAATCCGGCGAACTCGCCCTGCGTGTCGTCGACAAGATGAACCTTGCCGACAACGACACCGTCCTCAATCCACCGCGCTCGCCGTTCGACGTCGTCAAGGACGGGTTGAAGTCCGTTACGGGCATCTTCTCGAGCGGGCCGGAGATTTCCGAGGATATGGCCCGCAACGGCCGCAGGCAAAAGGCGGCGGCACTGCTCCAGCAGGGACTGGCCGTCGAACGCGTGACGCGAAGCTCCGTCGTCTCGCTTGCCTATCGCTCCAGCGATCCGCAGCTTGCCGCCGGCATCGTTCGCACCTATGCCGACGCCTATCTCAACGACCAGCTCAACGCCAATTTCGAGGCGACCGAACGGGCCTCGGTCTGGCTGCAGGAGCGTCTTGCAGACCTTCGGCAGCGCACGCAGACCGCGTCCCTAGAGGTCGAAAAATACCGCAGCGAAAACGGCCTGACGCTTGCGCGCGGCGAACTCATGTCGGAACAGCAGCTGGCCGATCTCAACAGCCAGCTGATCATTGCCCAGGCCGATAGCGCAAGCGCTTCGGCGCGCTACAAGCAATTCCAGGCGATCGTCGACCAGGGACCGGAGACGGCCGTCAAGAACGCCACGATTTCCGCTAAGGAAGGCGACAACTCGGTCATCCGCGATCTACGCACGCGCTACCTTGCGGTCAGCAAGCGCGAACAGGACGTGAGCCAGAGCTTCGGCGCCGACCATCCGCAGGCCGTGTCGCTGCGCAAGGAGAAAACCGATGTCGGCCGCCAGATCTTCCAGGAACTGCAGCAGCTGACGGCAAGCTACCGCAACGAATACGAGGTGGCGCGCTCACGCGAAGCGTCGCTGCGCGAAAACATAGAAGGCACCACCGGCCGCAACGCAAATGCAAATGTCTCGCTCGTGCACCTGCGCGAACTGGAGCAGCGGGCAGCCGCGCTGAAGACGCTCTATGAGACCTATCTGAACCGCTACGAGCAGGCCTCGCAGCAGCGCTCCTTCCCGATCGCCAAGGCGCGGGTGATTTCCAGCGCCGGCGTCCCGGCCTCGCCTTCGAGCCCGAAGAAGACGATGGTGCTGGCCCTTTCGGCGGTACTCGGCCTGATGGCGGGCGGCGCGTTTGCCGCCTTCCAGGAATTTCGCGAGCGGACATTCCGGCTCGAAGGCGACGTGCGCGCGATCCTCGGTCATCGGTCGTTCGGCTACATTCCGTTGGTCGGCCCGCGTCACCCTGGAACGACGGATCTCGTTCGCGCCAAGCTGATGAAGAACAAGATGCCGCCACCGGTAACGCAAGGGGCGCCGTCGTTCGAGCGCCTCAGCCGCATCGTGCTCGACGCTCCGCGCTCGTCCTTCACAGAGACCTTCCGCAACGCCAAGCTCGCCTGCGACCGGATGCTGACCGGCAACGGTTCACGCGTCATCGGCATCGCTTCGGCGGTGCCCGATGAAGGCAAGTCGATCATTGCCGCGAATTTTGCGGCCCTCCTTGCCGCAAGCGGCAAGAAGACCCTTCTGATCGATGCCGACATCCGCAAACCGGGTTTGAGCAAGATGATCAATCCGCCGCCGAAGGCGGGTCTGGTGGAAGCGTTGACCGGGCAGGCATCCTGGCCGGCGGGCATCAAGATCGACCAGCAGACGAAGCTTGCGATCCTGCCGGTCGGCGGTGAAGCAGTGGACGGCAACGGCCCGTATGACAGCCATGAGCTGCTTGCGTCGCCGGCCATGGCCGAGCTCATCGACAATGCACGCAAGTCCTTCGACTATGTCGTCGTCGATCTCGCGGCACTCGCCCCGGTCGTCGATGCCAAGGCCTTCGCGCCGCTTGCGGACGGCTTCCTCTATGTCGCCGAATGGGGCCGGACGCCGTCGCGCCTGGTGCGCGACCTCTTGCATTCTGAGCCGCAGATCAATGCCAAGATCCTCGGCGTGATCCTCAACAAGACCGACATGCAGGAACTGGCAAAGTACAGCGACTTTGGCGGTGCCGAGCATTACCGCCACCGCTATGAGAAGTACTACATCGAAAGCGCCGGCACGCGCCGCAAGACCGAGGCCGCCTGACAGGGCGCGCCTCGTTTCGACCTGTCGCTCAGTCCCTCCAGAAGAGCGGTGTCAGGATGACCAGGACCGTCAGGATTTCCAGACGGCCGAGCAGCATCATGAGCGACAGGAGATAGAGCGCCGGGTCGGTCAGCGTCGAGAAGTTGCCGGCCGGCCCGATGATCGGGCCGAGCCCGGCGCCAACGTTTGAAAGCGCCGTTGCGACCGCCGACACCGCCGTGACGAGATCATAGCCCATCGCCCCCATGGCGAGGCTCCCGAAAGCCCAAATGAACATGTAGGCCGTGAAGAACATGAACACGGTGCGCTGCACGTCTATGTCGACAAGTGTCTTGCCGTAGCGCACCGTGTGGACGGCGTTGGGGTAGATCAGCTTGAAAAGACCGGCGCGGATTGAATTGAAGATGATGATGAAGCGGTAGGCCTTCATGCCGCCCGCCGTCGAGCCGGAGCAGCCGCCCATGAAGGTGGCGGCAAAGGCAAGTGCGACGATGAACTCACCCCAGAGCATGTAATCGTCGCTGGCAAAACCGGTGGTCGACAGGATGGACGAGACGGTGAAGAAGCCGTGCGCCAAAGCCTCGTGCGCCGAGACCCCGTTCACGATCCGCTGATAGAGGCTTGCGGCGAGCGCGAGTGCCGCCAGATAGGACAGAAAGACGATGATCTGCGGATCCTTCAGCGTATCGAGCCGGCCACGAACGATGAAGAGGATGAGCACCGAAAACGGCAGGCTGCTCAGCGTCATGAAAAAGGTTGCGACCCAGAGGATCGGCAGGCTGTTGAAGTAGCCGAGCGAGGCATCGTGGGTGGAGAAGCCACCGGTCGCGACCGTCGACATTGCGTGGTTCATCGCGTCGAAACGGCTCATGCCCAGATAAGAGAAGATGATCGTGCACGTCACCGTCATCACGACATAGATCAGGATGAAGGCGCGCGTGAAGGTGACGATGCGGGCGAAGGGCTTTTCGGTGGTGTCCGAGGACTCCATCTTGAAGAAGGACATGCCGCCGACCCTGAGATAGGGCATGACGAAGAGCCCGAGCGCCACAATCCCGATACCGCCGAGCCAGTGCAGAACCGAGCGCCAGAGAAGAATGCCCGGAGGCGCATGGTCGAGGCCGCTGATGACGGTCGAGCCCGTCGTCGTGATGCCGGAGACCGATTCGAAGAAGGCCTTGGCGAAATCGAGCTTCAGCGACGACAGCCAGAAGGGCACGGCGCCGACGAGAGACACGACAATCCAGAGAAGATTGACGACCAGAAAGCCCATCTTGCGGCTGAACAGCGGCGAGCCGCCCTGCGTGGCGGCAATCGCCAGAAGCGACAGACCGCCAGTCGCAAAGGCCGAACCGGCAAACACTCTCCAGTTGGGATGACCATAGAACAGATCGACTGCGGCCGGCAGCAGCATCGCGAGCGACAGATAGAACGCGGCCTTCGCGGCGATGTTGATCGCGGTCTGATAGAGGGGTGCATGCAACGGTTGATCGCCTCAGCGCTTTGTCCAGGACCGAATCGGTCCTCTGGATTTGCGGCCATTCAACCTCAAAGGCGCGCGATTCGCACCGGCTAGGGGCAGAGAACCCTCTGGAGTGCGACGGTCAGTCCCGTATTTTCGCCGATTTTGTCGCATGGGCGCGGCAATCGTGTCCAGGCGTTCCCGGCAAATGCCGCGTGAAAGGCGCCATTTCCATGCTGCACTGCGGCATTTTGCCCAATCAATTCTAACTCACGAAAAGATCACGACTTTTGGCCGCGGCAAGTCATCACCTTGACTTATTTCCACGTGTAAAGCCTGCTTCATCCATTCCACATGCAACCTTGAGCACAACCGATGACCCCCGCCCGTTTCACCCAATGCCTTCTCGTTCTTCGTTGGACGCCGATCAATCTGGCAAGCGCCCTCCATTGCAACCTGGCATGGATCGAGGCGATGGAGACCGGGGACGAAATGGTCCCGGAGGAGCTGGCGACCTGGCTGGAAACGCTGGCGCGAACCCACGAGGAACTCGGCATTCCCGTCACCTACCGCGGCAAGGGGCTTGAACCGGCGACGAGCCGCGCAACGCGGCGCTGATCGACAAGGGCGCTTGGCTCCATCCAACTCACAGCCAAAAATGCCTCGCATCAATCACCCTTGGCCGGTTCGATCGCAAGCGCGCCGGCCGGGCTTAGAGCACCGCAGCGCCATAGCCGGTAGTTCTGCTGGGTGTCCCAGTCGTAGTAGTAGGCCGCATTCAGGCGATTTTCTTCGGAAAAGCGCTCGAAGACCGTCCGCATGGCGGTCATCGCCCCTTCGCGCTCGCGATCATCGACGGGGCAGCTGCGCGCCGTGTTGGCAATCCCCCATTCCGTCACCCAGCAGGGCCGCCCTCTGTCGGCAGGCGCGCAGAAATCGAGAAGTCTGGTGACGATCGACGTGATTGCAGCCTTATCCTTGCGCGCCGGGTAGATGTGAATGCCATAGGCATCGACGAGCGCGTCCATGCCCCGCGCCTTCAAAAGGGCAATCACCTCGCCCGGATCCAGCCGCTCCATTCCCTGGCGGTCCGCTTCCTTGGCCCCCATGTCGGAAAGCCCGGCGGAGACGATGATCGCCTTGCTGTTGGCGCTCGCTCTTACGGCGTCGCGGGTGATCTTCAGCGCCTCGACGTAGTTGTCGAGACCTTTTCCGAATGCCTGGGGATCCCTGAGTTCGCCGAGATGTCGCGGCGTCGCTCGGCCCGGCTTCTCGTAGACGGCGAGGTCGCCGTTATAGCCGGCGAGGTTGATCTCGTTTCCGGGTTCTACCGCGTCCAGACGGATGCCAAGGGCATCGATGCGCTGCAGTGCTGACGCCAGGCCGACGCGGTAACGATCAAGGTCCAGATCGGACAACCGGTTGATATCCCAGATGCGCCCGAAGCCGGTGCGCGGGCGAACGCTGTCCGGATAATAGCTTTTGTTCGACAGCTGGATTTCGAGCAGGATCCGCAGACCCAGCCGGTTGGCAATCTCCAGCGCGTCGATGCTTTTGTCGACAGGGCGCGACAGCGATAGCCGCACATGCGTCGCGCCGCTGTCGGCGATTTCGCGAAGGATGCGTTCCTGATCCGTGCGCTCCAGCCAGGCGAGATTGAGCCGATTGACGCCGTAGCGCGCAGCCGCAGCCTCGCCCGCGAACGCCGGAGCGCCACGCGAAAGCGCCGCCCAGGAGACCAGGGCGGCAAGGAGCAGCGCCAACGGCGCTGCCCGGGTCAGGGGCAGATTAAATGCCAACCTGTTTAAGCGCACTTTGGAAGTTCGCCTCGCATGCCGAATAGCGTTCGGTAACCGCCTGCGCATCGATCTTCGACAGGAAGTTGGCGAGATGCGCCTTCTTGTCCGCCTCACGATTCCAGACGCCCGCCTCGATATAGGGGAAGCCGATGAATTCGAGCATCTCGCGCATACGGTCGTCGACGGCGATCATCAGCGAAGGCGTGCCCGCCTGCATGCCAATGACGCAGCCATGGAAGCGCCTGCCGATGCAGAGGTCCCGGGTCGATGACCAGGCGCGCCACTGGTTGGTGTCGAAGAACACCATCAGTTCATTCTGCCGCTGCCATTTTTCCTGATGCTTGTATTCGGTCTTGCCGGTGATGCGGCCGCTGGAGCGGTCGTAAACCGGCGCGTTGTCATCCACGGGAAGCGTCAGGTTATAGGCGACGATTTCGTCCTGGATGACGTAGCTGGCCACGCTCTCCGGCTTCAGCAGCGCGTGGGCATCGACGATGGTGTCGGCGACGCTACCGAGATAGCCGCCGAGCGCGAGCTTCTGTGCCGAGGCAAGGTCTGCGTTGGCAAGCGACGTCAAGGAGTGGCGCATCTCGTTGGGAGCGAAGAAGAGCGAGGGGCAGCCGGTCGGCTTGACGAACTTCATGCCCTCCGCGCGCAGGAACTCGGCGGTGAAGTAGCCGCGGGTCAGGAAGAAGCTTTCCTTCTGCTTCAACACCTCCAGGAACCGCAACGTGCCGGCCGGCAGGTTTTCCTTCAGACCTTCGCGCTTCTGGATGCCGATGCCCATTACCAGAACCGGCATCTTCAGCTTCTCGAACACATCCGCTTCGAGATCGGCCGAGTATCCCGGACGCAGCAGGTTCGCCGAAGCGAACACGCACATGTCAAATTCCTTGTTCAGGGCATCGTAGACGTCGTTGGCGCCGCGGCTGTTGACCAGATGCCAGAACGGCACATAGGTCACGTCATGACCGCGCAAGGCATAAGCTGCGCCCTCGCCGATCAGGTAGTTGCCGGTGTTGGCGATCTTCTTGACCTGGTCGACCAGATCCTTCTTGCTTCGGATATCGTCGAAGTAGGGTTTGTGATGCACCGTCGCACCGGAAACGCGCGCCACGGTACGCTGGAGGTAGGAAGGGATTCCGGTGAGCAGGATACGCATCGATACACCTGGTTTGTGGACTGGCCCACAGAGTTGAGGAAAAGGGAGGGCGGCACGAGGAAGCGGATCTTCAAACCTCACCGTGCCGCCCGGACATCATGAATTGAGCGCCTCGGATCGAACGCGTCCGAGGCATCACGGTTTAGAGGCCGATGCCGATCTCGCGCAGCACCGTACGGAAATTGCGTTCGCGATCGGAGTAGCGGTCGACCAGTTCAGACGCGTTCAGCCCGGCCAGATGGCTGGCAACGAACTCCGCCCGGTTTTCCGCCTTTTCGAGTTCCTGGACGTCAACCGACGGGAGGCCGGTAAAGCCGAGCATTTCGCGCATGCGGTCGTCGACGGCCACCATCAGGCTCGGCACGCCTGCCTGCATGGCGATGATCGAGCCATGGAAACGACGGCCGAAATTGAAGTCCATGTGCGAGGCCCAGGCGCGCCACATGTTGGTATCGAAGAAGGTGCGCACATCGAAGGGGACCTTCTGGCGCTCAGCGCCCGGAAAAGCCAGTTCGCCGAGCATCTTGCCCGAGCAGGAATCGAAGACCCTGCCATCGGCATCCGGCTCGACCTTCATGTCGAAGTGCAGGAATTCGTCCTGGATGATGTATTGGGGCTTGGCGCCTTCCGGGTTGAGCGCGATCGCATCGACGATGCAATCGTGATTGGCGCCGAGATAGCCCGAGAAGATCGTCTTTGCCTGACCGATCTTGACGTCAGGCAGCTTCTTCATTGACGCGCGCATATTGTTCGGCGCGAAATAGACCGAGGGGCAGCCGGTCGGCCGGACGTATTTGAATCCCTGGTCCTTCAGGTAGCCGGCGGTTTCGTAGCCGCGGGTCAGGAAGTAGTGCTCGCGGTCCTTGAGAACATCGAGCAGGCGCTTCGTCCCCTCCGGCAGGCCTGTTTCCAGGTCCTTGCGGTTCTGGTGGCCGATACCGAGCATGACGATCGGCATCTTGAGCTTGCTCAAGACATCAGCCTCGGCATCCGCAGAAAGCCCCTTGCGCAACAGATTGGCGCAGGTGAACACGCAGATGTCGAAGTTGTTGTTGAATTCATCGAAACCGGTGCCGTTCTTGTGGGCGTTGTAAAGATGCCAGAACGGAATCTGCTTGGCGTGCGGCGCGATGGCGCGCAGAGCCCCCTCACCGATCAGATAGTTGCCGGTGTTGCTGATGTTGCGAAGCTCCTGAAGAAACTCGTCCTTGGATTCGGGCTGTTTTTGCCGTTCCGAATAGGAAACCGACAGGCCATTGGCGCCGTTTGCGAGGCGCGTGTAATGACCAGGAATACCCGTCAGGAGGATTCTTGGACGCATGCGTAAGTCCCTTCTCTTTGAAAAGTCGTACGGGTCGATCAGCCTGCAGCTGCGACGCCGGTATTGGATGTCTCACGCGCCCGGATGACCTTGGCGCGCGAAAGCGAGGAATTGTTCACGGCGCCGTCGCACCAGCCGAGGAACTCCGAAAAGGAGTTCGCCCAGCCGCGACGCGCCGCTGTTCTCAGGCACCCTTCCATGATCGGAGCCAGCAGGTTGCGATCGCGGGAAACCTCGGCGATCGCCTTGACCATGTCGCGCACCACCTGGGGATCGGAGGAGGCATCGATCAGGATGCCGTCCTCGCGATCGACGATCAGTTCGTCGACGGCGCCAACCGCGGTTGCGATCGGCACGCAGCCGAGCTGTTGGGCTTCGGCGATCATCAGCGGGGCACCTTCCCAGCGCGAAGGCATGATCAGAACATCGGCCCAGCCGAGCGCCTTGATCAGGTCGCGGCTGGCAAAGACCGGTGGGCGCACGTCGACGCCCAGTTCCTTGAGCCGGTCCGTCCAGGAGAACGAGGCATCCGCCAGGATCTCGCCACCAATCGCCCGCGCGTCGAACGACACGTGCGCCGCACGCAGCTCTGCAATGGTCGCGGCCAGGCGGTCGATGCCCTTCTGCTGGTCAAGACGACCCATGTAGAGCAGCCGCAGCCGGTCGTCCTTGCGCTCGATCCGCCGCACCTGCAGCACGTCTGCAAGCACCTTGGGCGGCACGGAGAAACTTGCGCCGTTCGGAACGGCGAAGATCTTTTCCAGCGGCACGCCGAAGCTGTGCAGGTAGAACTTCAGTTGTTCCGAGCAGGTGAGGAAGGCGTCGTAGCAATGCTCGTGGGCGATGGCTGCAAAGGGCTGGCCGGCCGGGCGCTTGAACGGCGTATTGTCGACGACGTGCAGATAGCACGCCGTGCGTGTCCCTTCCGAGCGCAGCCGCGCGATCAGCGGATGCATCGCCATCACGTGGTTGTTGATGACGAGATCGAAGCCCGAGAGCTGACCTTTAAGCGCACCCCAATCGACTTCATGATGGTCGGCAATGAAATCCTGGCCGAGGAACGAGCCGGAGCCGCCCCAGGCCGGGATGCCCTGATCCCAGAAGTGAACATAGTCGAAGCTCGAATCGAACTCATCGATCACGTCCATCCGGCTGGTGCCGAGCACGAACAGATGCGTCTCGTAGCCCGCGGCCCTGAGTTCACGCGAGGCGGCGTAGATGACCTTCTCGGCGCCACCAAACGACGCGTTCGGCACGAGAAGTGCTGCAGTCTTCTTACCGGCTTCGCTGTGCCCGAGCGGCAGCACCGGCGAGCCGCCGATTTCCGTTCGCAAGGCCTTGTGCAGGTCGGAATAGGGCATGAGCCGCGCGGGCCGCCAGGTCCAGCGACGGCCGGCCGTGCGGCGAAGCGGACTGGTGGCGATCGCGTTGACGCAGTTGATCATCACCTGTTGCGGCGTGATCAGCGTGCGGCGCGGCAGGGCGCGCGGGAACGGGAAGCGCACATTGAGAACCGCCGAGGTCGGCCAGACCTGCTGCGTGCCGATAGAGGCAAACCAGTCGAGCGCATTGTTGCGGATGACGTCGCGCAAGAGCGCCGTCGAAATGAAGATGAGATCCGGTTGGCCGAGATGCTGGGCGCCGGCGTCGAGGAAGGTCGGCTCGATCTTGCGCTGCGTCGCGTCGTTGCCGAGATGCACGAAAACGACGTTGGCCTTCTCACTCAGGCGCTCCAGGTGGCAAAGCACGTTGGGCAGCATGCGCGAGCGCAAAAGCAGATCGATCGTCGCACCGCTGCCGGCCATGACGAAGGGCGGGAAATGCACGTTGTCGGGCTCGCCGGTGCTTGCCCAGAAGGCTGGGATGATGTCGTCGAGGCGCAGCCGCTTCGGTTGCTTCGTCGGATCTGTGAAGAACGAGATCGCCGCGTCTTCGGTGCGCGCGAAGAGATAACGCGGGCACTCCTCATGCTCGAAATCGACGAGCATTGGCCGCTGGAACAGAGCCTTGTGGCGCTTTCTGAGGAAGCTCACGGATGTCGCGCGGTCGCGGTTGGCTTCCTTGAAACGGCTTTCGGCGCGCAGGCGGTATTCGAACGTCGTGTCGTGGCAGGGGGTTCCGACAAAACCGTGCTCGACGCAGGAAAGCCAGAACTCCCAATCCTCAAAACCGTTCTGCCGGTCGTCGTTGAACCGAACGCCTTCCTGGAAGACCTCGATCGAAATCATCGAGCCGGTGTCGCAGATGTTGTCCGTGATGCAGTGGACGAGCCGCGAATACTGGTTGCCGTAATGCGCTCGCCAGCTCACCGAGAAGGTGTCAATGTTGGTATAGACCCAGCCGGCGCCGCTTTCGTGCAGGCGCCGATAGAGGGTCTCGATCGTTCCCGGCAAGACTCGGTTGTCGGCATCGAGGAAATAAACGGCCTTCGCCTCGGGCAGATTTTCGAGCACGTAGTTGATGGCGCGGTTGCGCGCGCCGCCGGGGCCGGCGTTACGCCCGAAGACCACATGGATATCAGGGTGGGCCGCGGTATAGAGCAACAGCTGATCGAAGGTTTCCTGCCGCGGGTCGCCGTCGACCGAAACGACGATGGCAATACGGCAGCCCTCGAGATCCGATGCAAGCGCGGATTCGAGCGCTTCGAGCGCCAGCGCCGCGTGGCCATAGAGCGGCATGGCGATCGCAACGAGGTCCCTTGGATCGCTATTGCTGTGCATGAGACGCACCACCCGACTGCTTGACCATCCGGAAGCCCGACACCTTGAGCCAGGAGAAATCGACTGAGTCGGTTACGGCGCGGCTGAGGATCATCAGATCCATGGGCTGGCGCACCGGCTCGTCGAGTTGGAAGTTGATGTTGATCGGCTGCTCGTTGGTGACCTCGCGCCAGCCGCTGAAGAAGGCGGACGGCTTGACCACCCCCTTGCGAGCCAGTTCCGCCACTTCGGAGCGCGCGTTCGAGCCCGCTGGAGCGAGCAGGAAGCTGACGGCCGCCGGGGCGCCCTTGGGATGATCGACCACTGCGCTTGCGGAGAAGGATATGGTGCCGGGCTCGACAGCGCGACCGACGGCGCCGGCCGATACGCCATTTGCAAGCGGATGGCAGACGACGGCGTGTTCGTGTTCGAGAAAGCGTACCGTCTGGAATTCCGGGACGACCGGCGTCACCGATACGTCGACGATCTGGCTGAGAAGATCGACCGACAGACGATAGTCCTCGATGAAGTGGCCGTCGAGCAGCGCTGTCGGCGCGATCATGTTCGGCATGCGCGTCGGCTTGACGCCGGGCAGACCGGTATAGACGCGGAACGCTAGAGGGCGCAGATCAAGGTCGGCATGGCGGGTCTCGGACCGAGCCGTATAGTGTTCACTGGCGATGGGATAGCCGAGCGAAAGCCCGATCGTTTCACTACCGGTCGTCGAAACGCGCAGCCGCAGGGTCTTCGCGCCACCCCCGCAGGTGCGCGGCAGGGCAAAGAAGTTCCAGCCTGGAACGAGCTGCGAGAATGGAACGGCCCACTCGGCAACCCCCTCGCCGCTCTCGACATAGCTCAAGACAACGACCAGTTCGCCGCCATCGCGCGGGACCGAATTGAAGTGAAGCGCGATACCGGCGACGCCATGGCTGGAGACCGGCAGGAGCTGTTCGACAAAGGCATTGGCAATCAGATGGCCGATGCCCTCGTCCTTGGGATCGACATAGGGGTCGTGCGCAAAGACTTCGGCGACCGGCTCCCAGTTGCGTGCCTGGAACGCATCTTCGAGTGCGCGATAGTTTTCAAGTAGCGTTTCACGCTCGCGGCGAAGCAGCGCAAGCTCGGATGTGATTGCCGACGAAAACCGGGCAAGCCGCCCGACGCCACCGTCGACCAATGCCTGGATGAGCCCCGCACTTTCGCTGACGGCCTCGGCGCTCAAGCGCTTGATCGGAATATCCGGGACGGTGCCAAGCGCCCGAAGCGAGACGATGCCGTCGGCCAGATCCGCCTCGCCCTCCCTTGAAAAGGCGAGCCCGATCAATGGAAACACGTTTTCCAAGGTCGCATCAGGCCGATCGCCTGCCGGAAGAAAATGAACCAGGTGCTCGATGCCACTGCCCTGGACACTCGCCCTATCGTGATCCGAGGCCAACACCAGCTTTCTCTTCGCCTGCGAATACCTCACGCCAGAAGACACCAACCCTTGCACGCGCCACCCTCAATACAACCGAATTCTCTCTGTAGTTGAATCCGCCGATCCGAAATAAACCGGCGAATTCAACGACCTAGAGAAAGCATATCAAGGTTATTTGCACTGCACAATAAGTTATATTTGCGTTTTTCGTGAAATAATACTTCGGGTTTTGAAGTATTATGCAGATGAGACCCGTAATATTTGAGTGGATCCGGGATTTCCCATTGCCTTGTCCAGCAATGTCATCTGTCGTGCAATGCAATCACCCAGACGGAACCTTTGCTCGACGGTGCGGCGGGCGGCTGCACGCAACTCGGTATACTTCTCCGGTTGCTGCATGGCCCCGGAGATCGCCTCCGCGAGCGCATCCGTATCGAAGAACGGCACGAGGAGGCCGTTGCGGCCGGAGCTCAACACCTCCTGCATCGGCGCCGTATCCGACCCGATGACGAGCGCGCCGCAGGCCATGGCCTCGAGGACCGACCAGGAAAGAACGAAAGGATAGGTCAGATAGATATGGGCGGCCGAAATCTGGAACAGCTGCTTCAGGACGCCATGCGGCACCACGCCTGGAAACAGGAACCGGTCGGCTGGGATATCCAGGGACTGAAGCAGGTAGTCTTTCCAGGAGCCACCACCGGGCGGCGGCGCGCCGTAACTGACGCCGTCGCCACCGACGAAAACGAAAAGCGCATCGGGATGGCGCTTCGCGACCTTTGCGGCGGCCTCCAACGCCTGCGGGAAGCCGCGATAGGGCTCGAGATCGCGGGCGACGAAAGTAACGATCGGCGGATCACCCGCCTTTAGCACCCGTCCGTCCGGAAGCTTCAATGATGCCGACGGATCGGGACGGAAGACGCGAGTGTCGACGCCCTCGTGGCAGACGCCGATACGGGCGCGATGCTCCGCCGGATAAAGGCTCCGTTGCCATTGGGTCGGGCTGAAGCCGCCATCGATCGCGTCAAGCGTCAGGAGTTGCGCCATGTTGCGCAGCCGCAGCCGCTTGCGCGTATCCTGGTCGGGCTTGTCGTCGGGGGCAAAGCCGATATCGGCCCCTTCGGCTCGGTAGAAAAACTCGCAATAGCCGAGTGCCGGGACATTCGGCAGCACATCCTTGACGAAGGTCATGCCGCCCCAGCCGATGTGCCCGACGATAACGTCGGGCACCTGCCCCTGGCGGGCCATGGCATCGAAGGTTTCGGCGACCCGGTGACCGATCCGGACATGATGGTCAGGCACACCGAGGTGCCTTGCCATCTGCGAATTGGCCTGCGGGCCGGGTTCTGCTCTGTGGCGAATGACGCGCGTTGCCGGAATCCGCTGATCCACGGTTTCCGTCACGAGTGTCACTTCATTTCCCGTCTGCGCCAAATGAGACGCGAGAGCGGCGAACTGGCAGAAGCCGCGCCGGTGTACAAATGCTACGTGCATATTCCCTGCCTATAGCCGTTGAAAGGACAGCCTGTGCGCGGGCATCTCAGATGCCGTAGCGCGTTGCATTCCCCCAAACCAGCTCGAGCCGGTGCAGCGTTTGAAATGCGGTTTCGAGATTGCGCCGGTCCTGCTCGCCGTGACTGAGGACACGTTCATAGGCGCCAGCCGCCTTGCGCAGGGCATCGCAGAGTTGCTTACCCTTCTCCGAAAGCTTGATGCGGGCCGAGCGCCGGTCGCGCTGGGAGGCGGCCCTGTCGATATACTCCCCGTCACCCAACTGCTTCAGGTAGTAGGAAACGTTGGAGCCGACATAGTGGCCACGGTCCAAAAGCTCCGCCACCGACACTTCCGCATCGCCGATCGCCAGAAGGACCATCGCCTGGGCCGGGCCGATATCGTCGACGCCAAGCTTCGTGAGCTCGGCACGCAACAGGCCGGTAAAGCGCCGGCTGGCCCGTTCCATCATCCGTGCCAACTCGAAATATGTGACCACGGATGCTTCGCTCTCCTGGTCAATATTGTCATGTTCAGGGGCACTTCCAACTGCGTCATCCCCGGGGCGGATGGCAACAGCGCCGCCAAAATCTGCGAACGGATAGAGAATCCTTTGATTCATCCCTCTCTCCAACTGAGCATTACTACAATATTCAAAAATTACTTCAAATTTTGAAGCAATTTTTCGCCCCCTTTACTCCCCCCGAATACGACTATCTTGAGCATTCCACCATTATTGTGTCACACTTATCACGGCAACACTGTGATTTAAGTGATAACAAACAAAATAGCTTCCTCAAGACCCCAACGAACTTATCCAGAAAATCGCCACGCGTGACAGCAAACGAGGCAATATGATTAGCAAGAACCAAATTGGGCCAAAGAAGGCGCAAAATGGAGCAAACGATCCGCGGCTGCTTATTTTGAAGGCACGCCGCGTGTTCGTTTTGGCACTTATTTATGCAGCCCTGCTGAGTGCTTGCATCGGCATATTGCAGCTCTCGACACCACTCTACATGATGCAAGTTCATGACCGCGTTTTGAACAGCCAGAGCATGGACACGCTGACCATGCTGACGATTCTCGTCATCGGCGCGCTCGTGATCTACGGCGTGCTCGAATACATCAGGGCTTTGACGTTCCAGGCGATGGGTAGTGCGGTCGTGCGCTGGCTGAACCTGCCGGTGCTGACCGCCGCCGTTCAGGCGGCCGCCGATCAAGGGCTGACCCGGGCGACCCAGTCGCTGCGGGACCTGGCGGAATTGCGCAGCTTCCTCACGACGTCTGCCGTCAGCGCTCCGCTCGATGCCGCCTGGTCGCCGATCTTTCTCGGGGTGCTCTTTGCGCTGCACCCGATGTTCGGCCTTCTTGGCGCCATTTCCATTGCCCTGCTTGTATGCTGTGGATTGCTGACTGATTTGCTGACTCGCCGGCTGATGAAAGAGGCCAATCAAGCCAATATCGAGGCCGTTTCGAAAATTGGTTCAAGCTTGCGCCATGCCGAGGCGATCGAAGCGATGGGCATGCTGCCAGCACTCGCCCGCCGCTGGCGCACCGCACAGCTGCACGCGCTCGATGCTTTGGAAACAAGCGGAAGCCGCAGCAAGGCGATGGCTTCGATCACCCGTTCGCTGCGTTTCATGATCCAGGCGGCCGCACTGGCAACAGGCTCTATCCTCGTGATGAAACAGGAGATTTCCCCCGGTGCGATGATGGCGACGACCATCCTCGTCGGACGCCTGCTCGCCCCGTTTGATTCGATGATCGAGAACTGGCGTCAGTGGGTGCTCGCCATCGCAAGCTGGCGCCGGATAGAGACTGCACTGAACCAGGATCTGGCCGTACGCCAGACCATGCCGCAGCCGCGCACGCAGGGCGATCTTGTTGTGGATAAGCTCGTTTACGCGGCGCCCGGCCTCGATGTGCCGATCATCAAGGGCGTTTCCTTCTCGCTCTCGCCCGGCGAAGTTCTCGGCATCGTCGGCCCCTCGGCGGCGGGCAAATCGACACTGGCCCGGCTCCTCGTCGGAATTCAGAAGCCGACCACCGGCGGCGTCTTCCTCGACGGCAACAATGTCTATCTGTGGGAACGCGCTTCCTTTGGCCAGATGACCGGCTACCTGCCGCAGTCCGTTTCGCTGCTCGAAGGAACAATCCGCGACAACATCTCGCGCATGGAGGAAGGCGAACCCCAAAAAGTGCTCGAAGCGGCTCGGCTTGCTGACGTGCACGACATGATCGGCCGCCTGCCGCTCGGCTACGACACCCCGGTCGGCGATGGGCATCTGACGCTTTCGGGCGGCCAGCGCCAGCGCATCGCTCTTGCCCGCTGCCTTTACGACCATCCTCGCCTGATCGTTCTCGACGAGCCGAACGCCAATCTCGACGCCATCGGCGAGCGCGCATTGATCCGCGCGATCGAGCGGGCGCGCAACGACGGTGCGATCGTCATCATGATCGCCCACCGGCCGACGATCATGCAGGCCGCCGACAAGCTGCTCGTTCTTGAAAACGGGCGCATCACCCAGTTTGGCCCGCGCACCGACGTGGTCGCATCCATGACACCCGGCGAGCCGAGACGGGAAGGCGTATCCGCATGACGAACAAACAGAACCTGCCGGCCTCTCGCGAGGCGCGCACACTCGTGGCCAAGGACGACCGCGCGAACCTGCCCGCGATCCCTGACCGGCCCCACCCGCTGCACGGGCTGGATGCGGACGCAGAAGGAAGCGCCACCGCGCCGCTGCGCGGCGTGGTCCTTGCGGGCCTGACGACGATCCTCGTCGCCTTCGGCGGCTTCTTCGGCTGGGCGTTTTCGACGGAACTCAGCAGCGCGTCGGTCGCAAGCGGCACGATCGTGGTCGATTCGAAGCGCAAGACCGTCAGCCACTTCGAAGGCGGCATCCTCGACCGCCTCCTCGTCCAGGAAGGCGATCGCGTCACGCTCGGCCAGCCGCTGGTCAAGCTTGCCGACACCCGCGCCCGATCCGACCTTGAGGCACTGCAAAGCCGGCGCCTTGGTCTGATCGCAAAGCTTGCCCGCCTCAGGGCGGAGCAGACGGAGGCCGCGCAGATAGACTTCCCCGACGAGCTGATGGGCACCGCGGAAACCGCTGCCGACGACGCGGTGAAGGCGGAGACAAACTTCTTCGACCGCCGGCGCGAAGCAAAGGCCGGCCGGCTAGAGGTTCAGGGCAAGACCATCGAAGAGTACTCGGAAAGGGCCAAGTCGCTTGCCGAGCAGATCAGAGCGACCGACCGCCAGATCGAACTGATCACCGAGCAGCGCACCGCGATCGCGACGCTGGTTGCAAAGGAATTTGCCCAGCGCTCCAAGCTGATCGAGATCGATGCCAAGCTCAGCGAACTTGCCGCTTCGCGCGGTGAGCTTGCCGGCAACAAGGCCCAGGCCGAAAAGGCGGAAGCCGGAGCGGAACTCGGGCTGACCGGTATCGAGAACGAATTCCAGTCGGAGATCGCCGGCGAAATCACGACGGCCCGCCTCGAACTTGCAGATGTGGGACAGCGGCTCGTCTCGGCCAAGGACGTCTTGAGCCGCCTCGAAATCCGCTCGCCGCAGACCGGCATCGTCACCAACATTCAGTTGCGCACACCCGGCAGCGCGGTCTCTGCCGGCCAGCCCTTGCTCGACATCGTCCCCGAGGACGAGCCGCTTCTCGTCGAGATGCATGTCGGCACCCGAGACATCGATAGCATCGGCATCGGCTCAAAGACGCAGATCCGGCTGACCGCCTACAATCAGCGCTCGCACTTGCCGCTCGACGGCGAAATCAGCTACGTCGCCGCCGATCAATCGGTCGATGACAAGTCGAACGTCTCCTACTACGTGGCGCGCGCCCGCATTGCGCCGGCGTCGCTCACCGCCAACCCGGACATCCGCCTTTATCCCGGCATGCCGGCGGAAGTGCTCATCGTCCACAAGCCGCGCTCGGCGATTGATTACATGGTCTCGCCGATTGCAGAGAGCCTCAATCGAGCCTTCCGCGAAGACTGATCCAGGAGACTCCAGCACTACCTGCGCCGGCGAAATTCAATTTCGCCGGCAATTTGTTTCTAATTTTGAATTTATTTCTAAGTAATAACAAAACTATCTCCCCTTAGATCTCAGGGATAATCATCAAACTGATACAAGATATACATCGTAGGTAGCAGATAATAATACAGTACAGCTGTTTTTATTTCTTTTTTGCTGTTGCCATATGTTTTTTTGCAGTGCAATGTCGCCGCGCTCGCCACCGGTTTGAGACCGGGGATGAGCGCAAGCAACAACCAAGATGACGTAAGCAACAACTAAGAGGAGTAGCATATGGCCACGTTGGAAGGCGGCGCGTATGATGACGCCCTTTTTGGCTCACGCTTCGACGACTTCATCCATGCCCGTGCTGGCGATGACTTCGTGAACGGAGGCAATGGCGACGACACCATTTTCGGCGACGAAGGTGATGACATGCTGTTCGGCGGTAACGGCAGCGATACCCTGTTCGGCGGCTGGGGCGACGATGTTCTCCATGGCGACAACGGGAACGATGTCCTGTTCGGCGGCCAGGGCAACGACCTGCTCTACGGCGACAACGGCAACGACATTCTCATTGGCGGCGACGGTAGCGACCTGCTGATGGGCGGCCGCGGCAGCGACATTCTGTTCGGTGGTGCCGGCAACGACATCATCAACGGCGGCCACGGCGACGACGTCATGACCGGCGGTGAAGGCAGCGACGTGTTCGTGTTCGACGGCGGTGGCGGCAACGACGTCATCCTCGACTTCACGCCCGGCGAAGACCTTCTGCAGATTTCGAAGGACATCAACGGCCTCGACATTTCGTCGCCTGAAGATCTGGCATCGCGCGTCACCCAGGTTGGTGGCAACGTGGTCATCGACTTCGGCCATGGCGATACGCTGACGCTCGTCAATGCGGACGCCGACGACATCCAGGCGAACCCGAACCACTACTTCACGATCCATTGAGATTGACTGGCGCGCCCCACTTCCTCCCGTGGGGCGCCCTCCCTTTTCGTCCTTCAGGAGTAGCGCGTGACGGCAGACGACCGTATCAGAAGCTTCGGCCTCGACTTCACAAGCGCCGCAGCTTTCAGGCTCGGCTTCGACGTTGCTGTGCTGATCTGGGACGCACCTTCCGAACTCTCGGCAAAGACAAAATACGCCCTTTCTGCGTCGCGTTCCCTCGTACCTCTCGTCAGCATGGCGCTTCCGCGCGCCCAAGGGGGCCAACGGATCTTCTGGGCGATGCGCCCCGGAAACGACCGCGAACTCGGCGAAATCGCGGCGGACGGCGAGATCTTGCAGACGGTGGTTCTGGAACCGACCGCCAAGCTCCCTTTCCTCGATCTGGCGGCCCAGCTTTCCGATCTCCAGCCCGAAGGTCGTCTCAAGTTTCTCAACAATCTGCTGACGGTCTGGCGAAGCGCGTTTCGCCTGTCTCGTGACGAATTCTTTATTGGCCTCGTCGATGACGTGATCCACGCCCTGAACCTTGGGCAGCGCCCCGCAACCATCGCCTGTCGGCTCGCGCATGGACGCTATCTGGCAGAGACGACCGTCAATGCCGAGCTCGGCGAGATCAACGCCATCTATGCGCTCGGCGCCGAGGCAATTTTGCCGCTGCCGCAGCAATTCGCCGTAACCGGCCGAACCGAGCGCGGCCAGCGCCGCTGCCATTTCGTTCTTGAATCGCCGCGCGCGCCCCAGGCGCTCTCACTCATCATCATGGGAAAGCGCGGTATCGCCGTGCGTGAGCTTTCGCCGCGCGGTTCCCGATATCCCAACCTCCAGCAATGGTGGCCCGAGCACGGCGCAGCGCCGGGCCTGCGCGAGTTCGTCGTGCGGTCCTTGAGCGAGGTTCCGGAAAGCGGGACGGCCCTTGCGATCGACCTGCAGCTTCGCTCCGCCCTGCCGGCAAAGCAGGCGGGCAAATCCGCACTCCATCCGGGTGCTGAGATCGACCTCGCCCTTGCCATGTCGGAAGGCCTGCTCATCGGCGGCTGGACGCGGGACGCAAACGGCGTTCTTGCCGGCATCGACTATCTCCAGGAAGACGGCACCGCCTTGCCGCTCGATGGCAACTGGTATGAATTTCCGGGCTGGGCCCGCGGCACCGAAGAAGGCTCCAAGACCGACGTGACCGGTTTTGTAAGCTGGCTGCCGATGCGCGATCCACTTGGTCCCCTTCTTCAGCCGCGCTTCCAGTTGCGGCTGGCGTCCGGCGCAGTCAAGCCGCTGGTGCCAAAACCGCAACCCTTCGATCCAGCAACGCAACGCAACCGCATCCTGCGTGCCGTTCCGCCCCAGCACGCCAACGATCAGGCATTCCGCACGATCCTTGCGCCGGCGCTGAGAGACGTGGAGCAGCGACTGGGCAAGACGATCAGGGTCGACCAGACCAAGGACTTCGGCCCGATGATGGCCGCGCCTCTCATCTCTATCGTCGTTCCCCTCTACCGCGTGCTCGACTTCCTGCGCTTCCAGCTGTCGGGACTTGCGACCGACCCTTTCGTCGCGGCCAACGCCGAGATCATCTACGTGCTCGATTCTCCCGAGATCCACGACGAGACGGAGCACCTGCTCGGTGGCTTCCATCTGCTTCATGGGCTTTCGATGAAGCTCGTGGTGATGAACCGCAACGGCGGCTATGCCCGCGCCTGCAATGCCGGCGCACGCTTTGCCCGCGGTTCTGTCATCGTCATGCTCAACTCGGACGTCGTGCCCTGCGGGGCCGGCTGGCTGGAAAAGCTTGCGCTGCCGGTGCTGAAGGAAAAGTCGATCGGCGCCATCGGCCCGAAACTGCTGTTCGAGGACGGCTCGCTGCAGCATGCGGGCCTCTATTTTGCCCGCAACAAGCAGGACATCTGGCTCAATCACCATTTCTACAAGGGCATGCCGGGCGCCTATGCGCCGGCGCAAGAAACGCGCAGCGTGCCCGGCGTCACCGGCGCCTGCCAGGTGATGCGCAAGGAGGTGTGGGACCTCGTCGGCGGCTATGCCGAGGACTTCGTCATTGGCGACTACGAGGACAGCGATCTCTGCCTCAAGATCCGCCAAGCCGGCTTCGACATCGTCTATGAGCCGGCAGCCTGTCTCTATCATCTGGAGCGACGCTCGATCAGCCGCAGCCAGGATTACACGCGCGGCGTCGCCAGCCAGTACAATGCATGGCTGCATACCGAGCGCTGGAACCAAGACATTACCACCCTGATGCCATCCTACCTCGGCGCCGAAGAGGCGGCAGCGCCGAGCACCCGTAAGCCTGCCGCCAGGAGCGCCGCATGAACCAGCCCGCACTTCGCCACGCAGACAACCGAGAGCCGGCCTGGCAACAGAACGAAGACCGTATCGAAGGCATGCTTCAGACGGTTCTCACCAATCGTTTCCTGCCGCAGCCGGACCAAAACAGCGTCTTCGTCGGAGATGGCAACTACCGGGCTGTCGGCGCGGAGTTTCTCGGCCACTTCATCCGCATGGGCGGATTACAGTCGAAAAGCAGCGTGCTCGACATCGGCAGCGGCATCGGCCGCATGGCAGTTCCGCTGACGCAATATCTCGATAGCGATCACGGGCGCTATGTCGGTATCGACCCGGTGGAAGGCGGCGTCACCTGGTGCCGTCAATCCGTCACGCCGGTCTATCCGAATTTCACCTTTCAGCATGTCGACATCGCCCACGAACTCTACAACCCGTCAGGCAGGATCAACGGCAAGGCGCTGAAGCTACCCTACCCGGATCGACAGTTCGACTTCGCCATCATGACGTCGATCGTCACCCATCTGCCGCCGGACGAAGTGCTCGTCTATTTCAGCGAGATCAACCGGATGCTGAAGCCGGGCGGACGGCTTTTCGTTACCGCCTTCGTGGTCGACGGCATCGCCGCGAAGGATGAACACGGCCGGCGGGACCCCCGTCTCGCCTTCGTTCGCAGCGGCGACGGCCCCTGCTGGTTCGTGCCCGGCCTGCCGCCGCTTGCCGCCGTCGGTTTCGACGACGGCTTCCTCGACCGGGCGCTGGAGCGGGCAGGCTTCACGACGGTCCTGAAATCGCTCGGTCACTGGCGGGGCCAAAGTGCCGGTCACTACCAGGATGTCTTCGTCGCCGAACGTCGGAGTGTGAGCGGATGAAGAAGCGTATTCTGGTCGCCGCGCACAACCATCCGGCGCTTCACCCCGGCGGCACGGAGATTTTCGCGCACGACCTCTTCCGCGCCTATCAGCGGGCCGGTCACGAGGCGCTCTTCCTCGGCGCCACCAACCAGACCCACCGCCAGGTGCGGCCCGGCACGAGCTTTCAGGCGATCGGCCCCGAAGGCGACGAGGTGCTGTTGTGGTCCGGCCATTTCGATCGCTTCTTCATGAGCCAGATCGACCTCTATGGCGTCGTGCCTGACGTTACCGAGCTTTTGCGCGATTTCCGGCCGGATGTGGTTCACATCCACCATCTCCTGCTGCTTGGCGCCGAGTTTCCGCACATCGTCCGCCGCACCTTGCCCGACTGCCGGATTGTGATGACCCTGCACGACTACTATCCACTTTGCCATCACGATGGCCTGATGGTGCGCACCAGTGGCAAGGAGCTTTGTCACAAGTCGAGCCCGGACCGTTGCCATAGCTGTTTCAAGGACATTCCCCTCGATCGTTTCGTGTTGCGCGAGCAGCACCTGAAAGCGTTGCTCAGAACCGTCGATCGCTTCATCTCGCCGAGCCAGTTTCTGAGGCAACGCTTTATCGACTGGGGTCTTAACGGCGACCAAATCGACGTGATTGCCAATGGCCTACCGCCACGAGACGCGCCGTCGCGCAAGGGCCAGCCGGAGAACGATCGGCCGGTCTTCGGCTATTTCGGCAATCTCAATCCGTGGAAAGGCACGTCCGTGCTTCTCGAGGCTGCGCGGCAGTTGATCGACGAGGGCCTGCGTTTTGAGCTGCGGGTGCACGGGGGCGCGCCCTTCCAGGCCGACAGTTTCAAGGACGAGATCGCTCGGCTCTTCAAGAAGACGGCGCCTTCCGTCCAGCAGCGCGGCGCCTACAGGCGCGAGGACATCGGCGACCTTATTGCCGCAGTCGATTGCACCATCGTGCCTTCGATCTGGTGGGAGAACGCACCGCTCGTCATCGGCGAGGCCCAGTCTCAGCGCAAACCGGTGATCGCCAGCAATATCGGCGGCATGGCCGAAATGGTGCAGGACGGCGTCAACGGCATCACCGTCTCGCCAAACGATCCGCGTGCGCTGGCCGCCGCCATGCGCCGCATCGCAGAAAGCCCTGACCTTCGGCGCCGCCTTTCGGCCAATGCCCGCAAGCCCAACGATATCGATACCACTGCCCGGCGCTATCTCACGCTCATCGACGCGATCGAGCCCCGAGAAACCGTCGCCGCCTAGAGGGAAGACCATGTCTGTAGCAGCCGACAAACCGGACGTCGCACCGGAACAGAACAATGCAAAGCCGCTGAAGGGCCGCGTGGACGCGATCGACCAGGGCCGCGTCTTCGGCTGGGCCTTTGACCCGGAAAACCCGGAAAAGCGGCTTGCCATTCGCGTGCTTCTCGACGGCAAGGTGATCGCCGAGGCGCTCGCCGACCGCAACCGGCCCGACCTCAAGCGCAACGGGATTGGCGACGGCAACCACGCGTTTGAAATCGCGTTGCCTGAGATGGCGAGCGCGCGCAGCGGCGAACTCGTCGTGCTTGCGGCGACCGGCAAAGGCGGCGAACTGCCGCTTCGTGTTCCCAAACCCGATGAACAGGCGGCCGAAGCGCTGATTGCAGCACCGCTTGCAAAAGTGCTCGACAAGCTCGACGTGCTGATGGCAGCGCAACGGCAATTGCAGGTCTCGCAGCGTTCCGCCCTGCGGTCGAAAGTTGACGACGGCGATGAAGCCGAAAGCCCCGGACTTGCAGCAATCAGCGATGATGTCGCGAACCTCCGCGGAGAGATCACCCAACGGTTGACCGATCTCGACGTCCACCTGATGCGGCTCGACGGTGTAATCGCGGGCATGGAAAAGAGCCTCAACGCACTGAAGCAGCGCTCGAACGGCGATTTGAAGCCCGCGTTTCTGCTACTCTTCGTGCTTGCGGGCTTTGCGGCAGGCGCGATCCTTTCCGTCTTCCTTCGGACCTGAGGCGCATCTCATGCCCAGTTCGGAACTCAGCCTTTCCGCAAGCCCAGCACCGCTTGGCCGCATCGCGCGTAGTGGACGGATCATCGCCTGCCCGATCGACGAAACACTGTTGCTCGTTATCGGAACCGGTGGCCCGATGGCCGATCAATTGCCGGTCGAGATCAATGAAGATGCGTCAAGCCAGGTCATGGCGTCGGTCGTCGGCTGGCGGCTGGCGGCACCCCAGTCTTCCACCACGCATGGCTTCGCCGCGCTGTTGCCGGTCGAAGGCTCGGAGCAGCTACCGACTACCCTCCGCTTCGGCAAGACGGGTAACGGTAAGCGCTATATGGTTGCGCCACGCACCGTTTCGATCGGTGAAGTGACCGCGATGCTGAAGGATTTCGCCGGTCCGCAGCTGGTACACGTGCTCGGCCGCCTGGTCGACGTGCTGATCAAGCCGCCGGATGCCGATCAACGGCTCACGGCCATTACAACCCTGCTTCAAACCGGAGCGGCAAGCGACGGATACATCGAACTGCTTGGCGAGGGCCATGACGGGACCATCGCCCTGAAAGGATGGGCGCGCGACCTGCCCGCCGGCGTCTGCCGGGCGATCGTCAAGGCTGACGATACCGTCCTTGCCGATTGCAACGTCGCCATTTTCCAGCGCAACGACGCCCCTGACGGTGCGGCTGGCTTCGTCGGCCTCCTGTCCGCAAACGATCTGCCCCGAGCGCGCGACATCAAGGGCATATTCTATCGCGGCCGTGGCGCCTGGCGTTATGTCGGGCTCCACGAACGCCGGGTCGTGACAGGTCCACTCGAGACACCCGGCCATATCCGCGCGATGCTGCTCCAGAGCCAGAGCTCGCCCCAGGTCATGCTTCGCCTGCGCGATGCCGCGAGCGGATACGATGGCACCGAGACGATCTCAAGCCTTCCGGTTCCTGTCCGCCTTGGCGTGGATGCACTCTACCAGGGTGAGGATGGTGCCTTCCTGATTTCGGGCTGGCTTTTAGACCCTGATGGGCATGTTGAAAGCGCGCGACTTTGCCGACAGGGCGGCGGAGCGCGGCTGGACGCAGCCTGGACCCGTACCGAACGATCCGACGTCGAAGAGGCCTTCGTCGATCGGCCGGAGTTCAAAAGCGCGATTTCCGGCCATCGCCGGTCCCATGGCTTTATCGGTCGCGTCGAGGCGCTTGGTGGCGAGGCGGAGGGACCAGTTCACCTCGAACTCACCCTCAGGGACGCCCGCCGCGCCTACATGCCACTTTTCCCGGTCCGGCTGCCCGCACGCGCCGCCGCCCTACGGCTTCTTGCCTCGATCGATCCGACAAGCTGGGCCCTGCCCGATATTATCGACCAGCAGATCGTCCCTTTCCTGACGGCGGCGCGCAGCACCGCACCGACCATCGAGACCGTTGTCGACATGGGCCCCTTCGAACAAGCCGAGGGTACCGCCATCCTTCTTGTCGCCGGAGAAACCGAAACGGATTTCGCGCCGCTCCTGGGGCTGCTCGCGCTTGATCCCCAGACCCGTCGTGCGCCGATCGCGCTCGTGCTCCAGGCCGAGCGGTTCCGAAGGCACGCGGTCCACATCCGTCAACTCTCCGAATTCTATCGCCTGCCGCTGCGGCTCGTATCCGTCGAAGGCGCCGGCGATGCATGCGACCTGGCGCAAGCGGCCGCCGAAAGCGTAAACAGCGACGCGGTCGTTCTGCTTTCCGCGTCGCTCACGCCAGCCAATGCCAGGTGGTATCAGGCACTCGTTGCCGCTTACGAGACAAAGACGGGAAGCATCATTTCGCCGACCCTTGCCTACGAGGATCACTCTATCCGCTGGGCCGGCAGCACGTCGCTCGATCGCCCCGACCATCTTCAATCGAGCCGCTACGCCGGCTATCCTGTCGGCGCCGTCAATCGCCTGAAGCTGACCCGGGTCGCAACTGCATCGCTCGATTGCTGCATCCTGCCGCGCGAAGCGCTTATGGAGGACGCAGGTTTGTCGCCGACCTATCTCGGCGCAGCCCTGAAGGGCCTCGATCTCGCCCTTCGCCTCAGCGGAAAGGGCTACGAAGCCTACTGGCTTCCTTCCCTGCAGATGGTCGGATCGGACGAGGTGCCCGGAGCGGGCTCTGCCGCCACCGCCCGGTTCGTGGAGCGTGTCGACCGGACGCTCTTCCGCGCCCGATGGATGCCCGCCTCCGAAACCGCCCAAACATTCTTCGAGGAGACTGACGCATGAGCGAAAAACTCCGCGTACTCGTGGTCTCCCATGGCCACCCGACCCATTCGCTTGGCGGGGCGGAAATTGCTTCGCATGGTCTTCACAAGGCGCTGAACGGCCTGTCGGGTGTGGAATCGATCTACCTCGCCCGCGTCGGCAATCCGGTTCCGCGCCATGGCGCCTCCGCGCTGATGAGCCTGCGTCTCGCCATGGACGAAGTGCTCTACCACGCCGAAGACTTCGACCATTTCTTCCTGTCGAACGGCGATACGGACGCCATCCGCCGCGACCTCTTGCGGTTCGTCGGTGACATCAAGCCTGATGTCATTCACTTCCATCATATTCTCGGCTTCGGCCTGGAAGCGCTCTATGCCGTTCGTGATGCCCTGCCCAAGGCACGCATCGTCGTGACGTTCCATGAGTATCTGCCGATCTGCCACAATCACGGGCAAATGGTGAAACGCCCCTCGGGCCAGCTTTGCAACGGCGCCTCACCGATCAGTTGCCACACGTGCTTCCCCGAAATCCCGGTGTCGCGCTTCGTTCGCCGCGAACAGTTCGTGCGCGGCATGCTCAATCTCGCCGATGCCTTCATCGCGCCGAGTGCCTTTCTCGCCAACCGCTATGTCGAATGGGGTCTTGAAGCCGCAAAGATCTTCGTCATCGAGAACGGCATCGTCATGGGCGACAAGGCGCCAGCCCGCGAATTGCCGTCGCCGACGGCGCGACGCAACCGCTTTGCCTATTTCGGGCAGATGACGCCATTCAAGGGCGTTCACGTGCTGATCGACGCGGTATCACGCGTGCCCGACGACATTTGGGGCGATGATTCCTCGCTGATGATCTTTGGCGGGAACCTCGAGCGTCAGCCAAAGGACTATCAGGAGAAGGTGGCGAAACTGATCGAGGACGCAGGACGCCGTGTGCGCTTCTATGGCGCCTACCAGAACCAGGACATGCCGCGGCTGATGCGCTCGGTCGACTGGGTGGTAATGCCCTCGGTCTGGTGGGAAAATTCCCCCGTCGTCATCCAGGAGGCGCTGCATCACGGCCGGCCAATCCTGTGTTCAGACATCGGCGGCATGGCCGAAAAGGTTCGCGACCGCCTGGACGGCTATCACTTCCGCACCGGCAGCGCCCAGGATCTGGCCGACCGCCTGATCGACGTTTTGGGCGCGCCACGGGCATGGGACAATCTGCGTGCGACACTTCGGCGACCGACGAGCCATGTCGATTGCGCGCGGGAACATGTGGCGCTCTATCGGAAAATGCTCAAGGGCGAGCAACCGGCCCTGCCGAGCGCGGCAGTGGCCTGAGGTAAGCCCGAAGCCCACACTGCTCAGCCAGATCGCGAAGCACGGCCAAGAGCGCCCTGGGCTTCGGCTACGTTCGATGCCGCGGCGCCCGACCCTTTGTCGTCGCCCCACCAATGATGAAAATGATGCACCGGCCCCCGCCCCTGTCCGATGGTCAGACGATCGGCAGCGACCAACGCGTCATGCAAGTAGGCCTTGGCAGCGACGACCGCATCCTCGATCGGCCTGCCCTTGGCAAGACCCGCAGCGATTGCGGCCGAGAGAGTGCACCCGGTGCCATGATCATTGCTGGTTTCGATCCGTGGTCGCGACAGGTTGAGGACACCCTCCCCGCTATAGAAAATATCGATAGCATCCCTGCCCTTGGCATGTCCGCCCTTCATCAGCACCGACCGCGCGCCGAGTTTCAGAAGCATCTCGGCCTGGCGCGCGATCTCGGTTTCGGTTTCGGCGATCCCGCGTCCGGTCAACAGCGCCGCCTCAGGCAGGTTCGGCGTCAGAATGAGCGCAAGCGGCAACAACTCCCCCTTGAGCGTCGCGATCGCGTCCGGCTGCATCAAATGATCGCCCGAGGTCGCCACCATCACCGGGTCGATGACAGCCAGCCGGCCATAGCGTTTCAGACCGGCCGCAATCACCCCAATCGTCTCCCGACGAGATACCATTCCGATCTTCACCGCACTGACGGCGAGATCGGAAAATACGGCATCGATTTGAGCCGCAACGACGGTCGGGGAGATATCCTCCACCGCAGATACCCCGCGGGTATTCTGCGCGGTGACCGCGGTGATCACGCTTGCGCCATAGACACCGAGCGCGGAGAACGTCTTCAGATCCGCCTGAATGCCGGCCCCGCCGCCGGAATCCGAACCTGCGATGGTAACTGCGATCGCGGTCATAGCCCCACCTGCATGAGCCTTGAGCCTTTTTGGAATGAGTCAAAAACAGACACGAGCGAAGCGACCTCCCGGAAATGGACGGAGATCCGATCGGTATGCGCAATGACGGCTGGTTAGCAGAAGGGCCCTTGCCGTTCCTACGCCGGTATGATCCGGATCAGATCATGCAAATAGGCGAAAAATCCAATGAAATCAAGGGATGGCGCAAATCTTCTAATGGAATGCCAATGTATTGCTAATAGATTCAAGGCATCAAAACAAACAACTCAAAACATAAAATCAAATCAACTTCTGCAACTTCAAAGAAGTCATCCGACGATTCTTGACATAACATCGTTAGAATGTCTAATATCGATTGTTTTTCTGACAATATATATTTTGACTACCTTTCTAAGCGGATTATTTATTTTGGTTTTTAATTATGAAGATAGAAGCTGACCAGAAGCACTTGTTCCGTCGCAATAACGGATATTATTACTTCGTTATGAACGTGCCCAAGCGGGCGAAGCTAATTTTTGGATCAAATTAGGTCTGGATATCGCTTGAGACAAAAGACCCGGTTATCGCGCTTTCGAAGGTGGGTCCGCTGGTAGACGAGTACAAACGGAAGTTCGCGCTCGGCGACCAGCCGCAAGCCGCCAACATCAACATTGATCTGGTGAAGGGGATAGTCGCGCAACTGTCGATGCCTTCCTACCATTCGTCCCAAGAAGTCATGCAAACGCCTATCCGGGAACGTATCGAGATGCTGTCCCCGGCGATCACCGCACGGCAGGAAATGAAGAACCCAACGCCGGACGTTGCGGCGTCTCTTGGCGGCGCTATCGAAATCCCTGCCCTAACCTTCGCCAAGGCATTCGAGCGCTTCAAAATAATCGCGGCGAATAACGTCCGCATTCCGCGACTGCCCTGCTACGGGTAAAACTGTCCCCTACCTGGTGGAATCTTGCCGAGTTCATCTGAGTGATCGGCCAAGCTCGATTACAAACAGGGGGAGAGCGGCGGGCAGGGCATCGAGGAACGTTAGAAGAATCCTCTGGGAAGTTGCCAAAAGCCGCGACGAGATACAGCGAAGGGCTTACTATGGTCCACGCGGTTCTTGGAACGACGGTGACTCAGGCGTGCAGTGCTAGGTCGAGTGTACTGATGTGGGCACAGCCTCCGCTCGATCTCCAGCGCCTACGAAATGCAATTTCGGTTTGATTGCATGAAGAGCTTTGCAACTCTTTGCACGGCTTGATATCGATTTGCCGATATCAGTTCGTGCTGCAATCAAAAGGCCGAATTCACTTTGTCCCAACACGGTTTTTCACGTGGTCTCCAGATCAACTAATCGCCAGCACCCGATAGTTTCCGCCGCTATGTGTTCTACCCGACGGGCCTTTTTTGGCGTAGTGGTTCTCAGCGCCGTCACCAACCTCCTGATGCTGACCGGCCCCTTGTTCATGATGCAGGTCTATGACCGCGTGCTAGCAAGCCGCAGCGTGCCGACTCTGGTAGCACTGTCTGTTTTGGCGCTCGGCCTCTATCTTTTCCTTGGCTTGCTCGAGGTTTTGCGTGCCCGGGTGTTGACGCAGATCGGCCAGCGACTCGAGGAACAACTCGGTGGCCCGACTTTCGATGCAGTCCTGAAGCTGCCGCTTCGCACGTCGAAAAAGGAGGCAATTTCCCAGCCGCTGCGCGATCTCGACCAGATCCGACAGTTCATGGGCGGCCAAGGCCCGATCGCAATTTGCGACATGCCTTGGCTTCCGGTCTATATGGCGATCCTTTTTCTATTCCATGCCTATCTCGGCTGGTTGGCGGTCGCGGGCGCGGTAGTCCTGATCGCTCTCACGCTGACCAGCGAATTTGTCCTGCGCGCGCCGATGCAGCGACTGGCCCAGTTGGCGTCCATGCGGGCGGAATTCATCGAGGCCGGACGTCGCAATGCTGGAGCGGTTCGCGCGATGGGCATGGTAAGCGCCTATTCGGCCAAATGGCATGCAGCCAATGCGGACTATGTGGACATACAGCGGCGAACGAGCGACACGACCACCAGCTTTGGCACGCTATCGAAGATCTTTCGCCTAGCGCTTCAGTCGGCCGTACTCGCGTTAGGCGCCTGGCTGGCGATCTACCAGTTGGCCTCCCCCGGTGCGATGATCGCAGCCTCGATCCTGACGGCGCGGGCACTCGCTCCACTCGAGCAGGCGATCGGTCAATGGCGGGGATTCGTCAGTGCCCGTCAGGCGCGCCGCCGGCTCGAGGACATCCTTGGTGCGTTCGCGGAAAACCGTCGGCCGATGCCACTGCCGGCGCCCAAGCGTGCGCTCGATGTGTCCGCCCTTGCCGTTCTGGCGCCGGGGACAGCAGCGCCGATCGTGCGTGACATCTCCTTCACGCTCTCCGCCGGACAGGGACTCGGTATCATCGGCCCGAGCGGATCGGGAAAGTCGACGCTCGCGCGAGGGCTGGTCGGCATCTGGCCGCCGGCCCGTGGAACCATCCGTCTCGATGGCGCCGAGCTCAACAACTGGGATCCGGAAGCGATCGGCGCATCGCTCGGCTATCTACCGCAAGGCGTCGAACTGTTCGACGGTACGATCGCAGAGAACATCAGCCGCTTTGCCGCTAATGCGAGCCCTTCGGCAATCATCGAAGCGGCGACGCAGGCTGGTGTACACGAGCTCGTGCTCTCGCTGCCGGATGGCTACGACACTCGCATCGGTGCTGCAGGCGCAATTCTCTCGGCCGGTCAGCGCCAGCGCATCGGGCTTGCGCGCGCCCTCTATGGCAACCCGTTCCTGATCGTGCTCGACGAACCAAATGCCAGTCTCGATGCCGAGGGTGAGGCCGGCTTGACGAGTGCCATCATCACGGCGCGCGAGGCCGGCGCGATCGTGGTCGTCATTGCCCATCGTCCCAACGCGCTGGCGGCAGTAGACCAGGTTCTGGTTATGGCAAAGGGCGGTATGGTAGCTTTCGGTCCGCGGGATGAAGTCCTGCGCAAAACCACGGTGCGCGCAGTTCCGGAGAGGGCAGGATGACGGGTGAGACAAGCAAAGCATCGCGCGCGATCTGGCGCTACATGCTGATCAGCGGTATATCGATCGCCATTCTTTTGCTTGGCGCTGGCGGCTGGGCTGTCACCAGCAAGCTATCGGGTGCGGTTGTCGGCATGGGCACAGTCGTCGTCGAGGGCAATGTCAAACGCATCCAGCACCGGGAAGGCGGTATCGTCAGCGAGATCCGGGTGCGAGATGGCAGTGAGGTGAAGGCAGGCGAGCTCTTGATCCGCCTCGACGATACTGTGACCCGGGCCAACGTCGCAATGGTGAGCAAGCAGATCGATCAGCTGACTGCCCGCTCAATGCGACTGACGGCCGAGCGCGACATTTCGGCGGTGGTCGTGGTTCCGGGGGAGCTGAAGAAGCGCCTGGATCAGCCCGAGATCGCCGATTATGTCGAGTCCGAACGCGCGCTATTCGTTGCCCGTCGGGAAACGATCAACGGCCAGAAGGCGCAGCTGCAGCAGCGCATCGGCCAGCTGCAGCAAGAGGCGGATGGCCTGACGGCGCGCCGTTCGGCTAAAGATGATGAGCTTCGCCTGATTGAGCAAGAAGTTGCGGGCATATCGATCCTGCACGACAAGGGCTTGATGCCGTTCTCCCGTCTGGCAGAGCTGCAGCGCATGCGAGCACAGTTGTCGGGGGAGCGCGGACAGCTGACCGCCGAGATAGCGCGGGCTGCCACTCGCCGAACCGAGACAGAGCTGCAGATCCTGCAGCTTGATCAGGATCGCCGCTCCGAGGTACTGACCGAACTGCGCGATGTCGACAACAAGCTGGCCGAGCTCACCGAACAGCAGATAGCAGCGAAAGACCAGTTGAAGCGCGTCGACATTCTGGCGCCTCAGGATGGAATCGTTCACGAATTGGCCGTGCACACAGTCGGCGGAGTGATTGCGCCAGGCGAGACGATCATGCACGTGGTGCCGGTCAATGACAGCCTCGTGGTCGAGGCGAAGGTGCAGCCGGCCGATATCGACCAGCTTCATATCGGCCAGAGCGTGGTCTTGCATTTTTCCGCGTTCAATCAGCGCACGACACCGGAGATCAGCGGCACTATCACCACAATCGCCGCCAACCTCAGCAACAATCCGCAGACCGGCGAAACTTGGTACAGCGCCCGCATCAAGATACCGAAGCCCGAGCTCAACCGGCTCGGAGAGTTCAAACTGCACGCAGGCATGCCGGTCGAAGCGTTCATCCAGACAGGGGAGCGCACTGCTTTATCCTACCTCGTCAAACCGCTCACAGACCAAATGAAGAGGGCCATGCGAGAGGAGTAGCAGGGATGAGCAGAAACAACCATGCCTTTTCAATGTTCCCAAACGAGGTGAGGCAATCGAATCTTTTTGCATCAACGGGTGCAAAGTTACCAATTCCAATCGAATAGGAGCGAAACCCTGTTTTTTTCCGCGGGAGGGTTTGTCTTCCCTGGAGTTGCGTGCCGCCCTGCTCACACCCGGGGCAGAGCTCGTCTATCGACGCGCCTCGCGGAGCAAGTATGCAACTCAACCGCGGTCATAGACGCTTTCGGAGAAAAAAGCGGTCGTTGGGAGCCAATGGCGAAACTCTGCGCTTCCTACCACTTAGGAAACCTCTGATATTAGCGTCGTGGCTAAACACATGACTGCTGCTGGCTTCAGTATCAATTATGGAATCCGTCAGCTCAGACCACTCCGCAGCGTGAGTTCCATGTCGTCGATCCTACGAGGCCCTCGTACGCGCTTTTTAGGCTATCATTGGCGATATTGCTGATAGCCACGGCACCGGTATTCTGTTTTACTCAACCAATGGGGAGGAAGACCGAATTGACTGAACCAAACGAGCAGTATGATGAAGCCTACTTTCAGCGCGGATCTGAACGGGGTACTAAATACAAAGACTATCTTGCCCAGGCGGCTGGAAACAGGACTTACTATGAAATAGCGCAGACGATCAATGAAGTATTCCGTCCTAAGCGAGTTCTTGAAATTGGCTGCGCTATCGGCGCGGTTGTCAATCACATGCCGCTATTCGGGATTGAAGCTCACGGTATTGATGTATCTGATTGGGCGGTAGAGCATAGGCTGCACCCGAACATCATTAAAGCCAGCGCCGACGCATTGCCCTATGAAAGCAACTATTTCGACGTGGTTTATTCTATGCATGCCCTAGAGCATCTGCCACATGAGCTGAAAGACAAGGCATTCGCGGAAATAGGTAGGGTGTGCAAAGGTTTTCAGTTCCATATGATGCCAATCATCGGATCCGGCCCCTACGTTGGCGATCCCTTTGGGCACCTGGTCAACCTAAGGACCGATCCGACCCATAATCTCCTCTCGGATCGCACATGGTGGGCGAATCAGTTCGCGGCTACCGGCTGGACTGACACAAATGTGAAAATCGTCCTTGCCCACGATACGGACGGCTACGAACTCAGCGACTGTCAGCTCATCCTCTGCGAGGAAACGCCCGACACCGATTTCTATGTCCGTGTAGCGGAACTCAATCACGCCAAAGCTAAGCTGCTATCTCAGGCTTTAAACGGTTATCCTACTCAAGGATTGGATGTGCACGTCGGTAGACTGATATCACGGATGAGCAGTAAGTAGTGAGGCTTGGGGGCTTTTGTGCCCTTTTCTAACCCGTGATCTGACGGCTGATCGATGCTGGTTCTTCGGTGTCAGATTGCCATGTTGGACATGCTTACTGGCAAAAAATCGCTTGACAATTTGAGGTTGTGATCCCGTATATGCACACGGAAATATCGAAGACTCGCGGGGCGACCGCGGCACTGCCAAAGAGGGAAACATGCCATTAACACACTCGGTAGTCTTTTCTGGAGACGCCTATATACGGGGTATACTGGGCACCGAGCAGTGGGCAGTGCAGAGCCTAACGTTTAGCTTCCCGACAAGCGGTTCTTTCTACGAGGGCTTTTACGGAAGCGGCGAGCCCGTAAATGGCTTTGCCGCGCTCAATTCGGCACAGATGTCCGCAGCACGCGCAGCGTTCGCTGAGTTTTCATCGGTGGCAAATCTGACGTTTACCGAGATTGCCGAAAGCACGACCCAACACGCTGACCTTCGACTTGCCCAGTCTGGCCTTCCCGAGACCGCTTGGGCTTACTTTCCATCGGACTCGGCTGAAGCCGGCGATGCGTGGTTTAGCACGACATACGGCGACTACGTCGCTCCTGGCAAAGGCAACTATGCATATGTGACATTTTTGCACGAGCTTGGGCACGCGCTCGGCCTTGACCATGCACACGAGGGTGTGTTGATGCCCACCCAGCGTGATTCCATGGAGTACACCGTGATGAGCTACAGCTCGTATAGCGGCGCCTCCCCGTATGACGGATACACGAACGAGCCGTGGGGATTCGCGCAATCTCTGATGATGTACGATATCGCCGCGTTGCAGCATATGTATGGCGCTGACTATAGCACGCAGAGCGGCAATTCGGTCTATTCTTGGAGTGCGACCACCGGGGAAATGTTCATCAATGGCGTAGGCCAAGGCGCCCCAGGCGCTAACCGTGTTTTCCTGACCGTTTGGGACGGCGGAGGCACCGACACTTATGATTTCTCAAACTACGCCACGGGCGTGAACGTAGATCTACAACCTGGCGGATGGACGAGAACGTCCGATTCTCAGTTGGCTGACCTCCATTTTGACGTGTCTAAAAAGGCGGTCGGTAATATCGCCAATGCATTAGTGCACAACAACGATACGCGTTCGCTCATTGAGAATGCGATCGGTGGAGATGGGAACGATTCGTTCAGCGGCAACATTCTAGACAACATTCTTGTCGGTGGCCGCGGCCATGATTACCTCAGAGGCGGAGCAGGCTCCGACACCTTGTATGGCGGCGAAGGATGGGACAGTGCCGGTTTCGACTTCAGTCTATTGGACGCCAAATTCGCCTATCGAGGCGGCGCGATGGCAATTGAACACCAAAGCGCAATCGATCGCCTCTTTTCTATCGAGCAATTCGAGTTCTCGGACCGCATTGTTACCCAGGATGATGGTAACCCGCTCGTTGACGACTTGCGCTACTACAGCCGTTACAACGATGTCTATCGTGTAAACGTGGAGGCAGAGAACCACTATTCGGAGCACGGCTGGAAAGAAGGGCGTGACCCCAACGGCTTCTTTGACACATCCGAGTATCTTGAAACCTACACTGACGTTGCCGCCGCGCGCATAAACCCGCTTGAGCATTATGCGCTGTACGGCTGGAAGGAGGGGCGAGACCCTTCGAGCTTATTCGACACCACCGACTACTTGCTGCTAAATCCGGATGTCGCGGCAGCAGGGATAAATCCCCTCGCCCACTATCTTCAGTATGGCATTTTCGAAGGCCGTAGAATCGATGCAGGTACCGCGCTCATAGACGACATCTTCTATTTCAAGAACAATCGGGATGTGGCGGGCCGTGCCGACCCCGACCAGCATTTCCAACAGTACGGCTGGCGCGAAGGACGTGATCCAAATGCCTTCTTCGACACCTCCGACTACCTGACCACCTACAAGGATGTGGCTGCAGCGGGCATTAACCCGTTGGATCACTACAACCAGTATGGCTGGAAGGAAGGTCGAGATCCCTCGGCGATCTTCGATACAGTAGGATACCTTGAACTCAACCCAGATGTAGCCGCGGCCGGTGTGAACCCTCTAGAGCACTATCTGGGCTACGGCATGTACGAGGGGCGCAGCTACTTTAACGATGGCATGTTCGGGTAACTCGCCACAAGCAAGCTTCATCACCCATTGAACGGTGAAGATTCGCATGAAGGGGTTTCTGATGCGTGTTTCGGTAATTCACGGACAGGGCTTCAATTAACCCCCGGACAGCGATTCCGCTAGATCCCGGACGGTCTTCGGCAATTAAAACATCGACTTTTGCACGCGCCGTTTTGCCATTCTGGACCCCGATTTGATGATCGGATTACTACCGACGCACGAACAGGGGCCTTCGGTTCGTGCGGTATTCGAACTGACCTGCCACTGAACTTTCATCCAGCTGCGACTAAAGTCCCCGCGGTTCTGAATACGCCAAGTGGCGCGGTGGGAGCAACCGGCGGAAACGCGAAGCTTTCAACTTGCGCAGCGTTGGAGCCGGTTGCGGCGATGGACCCGGCATAGTCTGCCGGGGTCTGGTATCCGATCGATGAGTGCGGCCGGAAATGGTTATAATCCTCCGCCCACTCGGCAATGGAACTGCGGGCATGATCGAGGCCGAAGAACAGACTCTCGTTGAGCAGCTCGTCCCGCATGCGCCCGTTGAAACTCTCTACATAGCCATTCTGCATGGGCTTTCCCGGCGCAATGTAATGCCATTGGATCTTGTGATCCTTCGACCAGGCGAGGATGGCGTTCGAGGTGAACTCCGTGCCGTGGTCAGAAACGATCATGCCGGGTTTGCCACGGCGCTCGATGAGTGTCGTCAGTTCCCTCGCCACGCGACGCCCGGAGATCGAGGTGTCGGGGATGGCGGCCAGGCATTCGCGCGTCACATCGTCGACGACATTGAGAACACGGAAGCGCCTGCCACAGGCGAACTGGTCATGCACAAAGTCCAGAGACCAGCGAGCGTTGACTTTCGCCTCGACCAGGATCGGCGCACGCGTGCCGACGGCACGCCGCCGGGCTTTCCGCTTGCGAACGGAAAGTCCTTCCTCGCGATAGAGCCGGTAGATGCGATTGACCCCGGACGGTTCTCCGTCCCGCCGAAGCAGGACAAACAGCCGCCGATAGCCGAAACGCCGCCGCTCATTGGCGAGGTTGCGCAGCTTCGTCCGCAACTCCACCTCCGGGGGTCGGCACGACCGGTAGCGGATCATCTTGCGGTCGGCGGATATGATCTGGCAGGCCCGACGCTCCGACAGACCCATGACGGCCTTCAGATGCGTGACGGCTTCACGCTTGGCAGCGGGCCCTACCATTTTTTTTGGAGAAGCTCGCGAAGTGCGGCTGCATCCAGCATCTGTTCGGCCAGCAGCTTCTTCAGCCTCGCATTCTCGTCCTCAAGCGCCTTCAGCCGCTTCGCCTCGGAGACTTCCATGCCGCCATATTTGGCTTTCCAGTTATAAAACGTCGCTTCTGAAATCCCGTGCTTGCGGCAAAGATCAGCGGCCTTTGCGCCTGCCTCCTGCTCCTTCAGCACCGCAATAATCTGCTCTTCCGTAAATCTCTGCTTCTTCATTCGTCCGTCCTCTATGGGCCGGACTTTAATCCATTCTGGAGGGAATTCTCAGTGGCAGGTCAGAACGACTGAAGATCAGCAAAACGACCCTTTCGACCTACCTGCTGCGCACGAGGCCGGCGCTCGATCGGGAGATGGCCGTGAGCGGTGACAAGTGCCTAACCATCCGGCTTGCAATCGCTAAACTGCGCTTCCCCGACTCTTGGCATCGAGAACATCGGCTTCGCCGCCCATCGCGGCCTTGACCGCGGACAGCTTCACGCCCTGGCACAAGGCGAGTGGCTCTATGCCCATGAGCACCTGATCCTGACCGGGCAAACGGCAAACGGGAACCGGCAAAACCTTGGCAGCCACCGAAATCGTCGGCGCCTCGTTTCGATCCGTGGACACGACGTCAACCGCACGCTCTGCCGAAAGGGTTGGTCGTCGATTGGCGGCGTTATAGCTGACTGGACTGTAAAGCGAGAGGCTTAGGCTTCAAGAATGGCTATTCGCCGCAAGAAGCCGCAGCTAGCGTGCTAGGCGCTCCCAGCGCGATAGGCACGTGGTAACGCCTCTGGTGACTCAGGTGTGCTCTCACATGCCTGTAAGTACCTTTTCCCTAAGGTATTTGCCGTAGCCGCTTTTACCGTAACCTTCAGCGAGTCTGGCGAGGCAGTCACGATCGATGAAGCCCATGTGAAATGCGATTTCCTCCGGGCAAGAGATCTTGAAGCCTTGGCGTCGTTCAAGCGTCGCGACGAACTCGGATGCATCGAGCAGGCTATCAGGCGTGCCTGTGTCAAACCAGGCATAGCCCCGGCCCATCTTCTCAATGTGTAGGTCGCCGCGTTCAAGATAGGCGCGGTTGATGTCGGTGATTTCCAGCTCTCCACGCGGCGACGGTTTCAGGTTGGCGGCGATTTCTACAACATCCTTGTCGTAGAAATAGAGGCCAGTGACAGCCCAACTGGACCGTGGTGACGTCGGTTTTTCCTCGATCGACACCGCCCTCTTGGCGCTGTCGAACTCGACGACTCCGTAACGCTCCGGATCATTGACATGATAGGCAAAGACAGTTGCGCCCTTGGGACGGCGTATGGCATTTGTCAGAAGATCAGTAATGCCGTGGCCGTAGAAGATATTGTCGCCAAGGACTAGGCATGACGGGCTGTCGCCGACGAAACTGGCGCTGATGATATAGGCCTGGGCGAGGCCGTCGGGCGATGGCTGGACGGCGTAATTCAATTTGATACCCCATTGCGAACCATCACCCAGGAGCCGCTCGAATTGCGGCATGTCGGCGGGCGTAGAGATGATCAAGATCTCGCGGATACCAGCTAGCATTAGAGTAGACAGCGGGTAAAAAATCATCGGCTTGTCGTAAATCGGCATGAGTTGCTTCGAGACCACCTTGGTCATTGGGTGAAGTCGCGTGCCGCTGCCGCCGGCAAGAATAATGCCCTTCATTCGTGTCGCCCCTACTTCGTTCGAGCCAATCGCTCGACGGTGCTTGCTGTGGACTGTTTCCAGTCGGGAAGTATTACGCCATGGCGGGCCTCAAGAAGTCCGCAGTCGAGCCTAGAATTGGCGGGCCGCTTGGCCGGTGTCGGATAGGCGCTCGAAGGTATCCGGCCGACCTCTGCCGACGGACTGCCGGCCTTTCTCGATTGCACATATATTTCTGTGGCGAAATCCGCCCAACTTGCCTCACCCTTTCCGGTCATGTGGAAGATGCCCCGCAGAGCCGGATCGTTATTCGACAGAAGATTGGCCGCGACTATGATAACTGTGTCCGCAATATCGAGCGCCGAGGTCGGGTTACCGACTTGGTCGTCGACGACGTTGAGGCAATCGTGAGTTTCGGCGAGCTTTAGCATCGTTTTAAGGAAATTCCTGCCGAACGGGCTATAGACCCACGCCGTGCGCAGGATTGCATGGTTCGGCGTTGCCGCAGCGACGGCCAGTTCGCCGGCAAGCTTGGAACGTCCGTAGGCACTGATCGGCGCGACGCGATCGCTTTCCAGATAGGGCGATAACTTGCTGCCGTCGAAGACGTAGTCGGTCGAGAGGTGAATGACCGGAACCCCAAGTTCTGCGGCCGTCTCGGCGATTTTACCAGCGGCGATTCCGTTAACGACCGTCGCGGTTTCCTCGTCGTTTTCGGCATGGTCAACAGCCGTGTAGGCCGCAGCCGAGACGATCACATCTGGCCTCGCATGAGACAGGACCGCATTGATCCTTTCCGGATCGGAAAGATCGAGCTCCGGTCTGCCGAGCGCGATCACTTCGAAAGTCCCTTCATGTTCCGCGCGTTCAGCCAAGGAAAGGACGACCTGCCCCTCACGGCCAGTCACTACCATGCGCTTGCGGCTCCGGGTCATACCGCCGCCTTCCGATCGGCATCAAACAGGCCGAGACGACCGCCCTCATACCCCTTCCGCAGCGGGGCCCACCACCACTCGTTATCAAGGTACCAGCGGACTGTTTTCTCGATGCCGGTATCGAAATTCTCCTGCGCTTTCCAGCCGAGTTCGTTCTCGAGTTTGGTCGCATCAATCGCATAGCGGGCATCGTGTCCCGGACGATCGGTCACATAAGTGATCAGGCGAGAATGGGGCTCGGCCTGCGGGAGCATCCCGTCCATCAGTTCGCAAATCCGGGTAACCACCTCGATGTTGCGTCGCTCGTTGCGACCACCGACATTGTAGGTATCACCAATCCGGCCCCGTTCGGCTATAACGTCGAGTGCTCGAGCATGATCTTCAACATACAGCCAGTCGCGGACGTTTGCGCCGTTGCCATAGACGGGCAATGGCTTGCGGTCGAGCGCGTTCAAGATCATCAAGGGGATTAGCTTCTCCGGGAAGTGGTAAGGTCCGTAATTGTTGGAGCAGTTCGATACGATGACTGGCAGGCCATAGGTGCGCGCCCAGGCCTTCGCCAGATGATCGGATGCCGCCTTCGAAGCCGAATAAGGTGAGCTCGGATCGTAGGGCGTCTCCTCAGTGAACAACCCGTCGTTGCCGAGCGAACCATACACCTCGTCGGTCGAGACATGCAGGAAGCGGAAAGCCTGCTGCTCAGCCGCGTTGAGCGTCAACCAGTAATGGCGGGCGCATTCCAGCATGTTAAAAGTGCCGATTACATTGGTATCGACGAAGTCCTTGGCGCCGGTGATCGAGCGATCCACATGACTTTCTGCCGCCAGATGCATGATCCGGTTAGGCCTAAAACTAACCAAGGCCTCGGAGATCGCGGCGCGGTCGCAGATATCGGACTTCAGAAACCGGTAGCCCGCACTATTACTCACCGCCTTTACCGAAGTTTCGGTGCCGGCATAAGTCAGTTTGTCGATATTGAGCACATCATAGCCCTTGTTCAGAACAAGATGTCTCACGACAGCGGAGCCAATAAACCCTGCACCACCTGTTACAACGACGCGCATCTGAAAAAGTCTCCGTTATCATTTGCGGAACGGGCCGCAACGGGAAGATCTACGAAAGCGACAGACAAGTCAGCTTCCAAGAAATTGGCCAATTGCAAGAATATTCAGTAATTGAAAAAGCTGCCGAGGTCGTCTAGTTTCGGCTGGCTTTCATCTTTTGCGGACAAACGCGCTTGGTCCGCCGTAACTGGCCAGTCAATGCCCAACGCAGAATCACTCCAGAGCAAACCACGATCATGCTCGGCGCTGTAGTAGTTTGTAACCTTGTAGCTGATCACCGTGTCCGGCAGCAAGGTACAGAAACCATGCGCGAATCCGGGCGGCACCCACAACTGTTTACCGTTGTCCGATGTTAGCTCCACAGCGACATGCTTGCCATAAGTTGGTGAGCCATTGCGGATATCGACGGCAACATCAAGCAACGCACCTGCGACACAGCGCACGAGCTTGCCTTGCGCCATAGGCTCCAGTTGAAAATGCAATCCCCGCACCGTGCCCGCTTGGGCAGAAAGCGACTGGTTATCCTGCACAAAATCGAACGCTCCGACATGCAGGGCAAAGAGGTCCTGTCGGAACGTCTCCACGAAGTAGCCGCGAGAATCACCGAATTTTTTCGGCTCAATCAAAATGACTTCTGGAATGTCCAGTTTTTCAAACTGCATTGTGCCCTCATTCGGTAGCTTTGCGCGTCTGATTAGCGGGTAGGCAATCGACTGTAAAGGATTCGATAATTGAATTCTTTCGTTTTACGTGTATTGACGTGGCTACCGCAACTTGCAGCCACCTCAACGAGAGGCCGCCTCGCCCCTTCGTCTATCAATTCAAGCGAGATTTGCTGCTTGTTTTATTTGTATTGCGTAATTCTGGACCATATCGTTGAAGCCTGGCTGGGCATCAAGGACATGTTTTGAGTTCTGCGCCATTTCGCTTCTACGTATCGGGTCGCTTGCTAGGTTTTGAATTTTTGCGGCGAGGTCCTTGATGTCGGCGGGGTCGTAGAAGAGGGCGTTAACGTCGCGCGCGACGAGTTCTGGTATCCCGAAGACTGGCGTTGTTATGATCGGCAGTTGGCATGCCATTGCCTCAACGAGGACACGAGGGGCGCTTTCGATGCGCGACGTGCAGACGAAGATGTCGCTAGCGCTGTAATAGAGGAAGGGATCCTCGATTTCGTCAGTGATGACGACACGGTCTTGCAGCGCCTGTGATAATGCGCTGACTGCGGTCTTGAGCTTCACGTGGTAGGCGTGTTCCGCAAGGCGGCCCGCGATGAAGATGCGCAGCTTAGTCTGGATGTTTTCATCGATCAGAGCGAATGCCTTGACGAGATCTTCCTGCCCTTTGCGCTCGCACACGGTGCCCACGACGCTGACGACGATGTCGTCCTTTTCGACGCCGAGCCTGCTGCGTGCCTCGACGCGGCCGTATCGCGTGATTTCCGCTGCGAGCCTTTCGGGCGGGATGCCGTGGCGGATGATCTTGAAGTTGCCTCTCGTATCAAGCTCACGCCATGCGCGACGAGTCGCCTCGGCGACATAGAGTACCCTGTATGCATCTGCGAAAGAACGATAAGCGAAAGGTCTTATACTCGCGGGCAGGTAGTTAAAGTAAGTGGGCCAAGGCTCGCTTTCGTGCTGGCACCAGAGGCTTCCAATACCTGCGGCACGGGCGCCCTGTACGGCCCAGAAGGTCCGCAGGGTATTGGCGACGACGACATCGGCCTCAAGCCCCTCGAACAGCATGGCCATGCCCCCGATCCATGCTGTGAAGGTTTCTCCGTCGGTGACGCCTGCCATGGCGTGACGCGTGACGATGACACGGATGCCGGCATTTTCGTAGACGGCGCGCAACGGCCCTTCTTCGGGAGAGACGATGGTGATGTCCATGCCCCCCGTCGCCTTGAGCCCCTGCATCAGGTCGCAGAAGGTAATCGGCGCGCCTTCGTAGTTCAGATTGTGGCTGACTGCAACAACACGTACGGACCTAAGGCGTGTCGTGGCCGGGCGCGCTGCGGACGGCTCGAAGTCCTCATTCTCCAGCGACAGGTTCGGATTATACCAGCGGTCGTTCCAGTCGCCCCATAGACGGCGCAGGTTGACGCGCTCCTTCGGGTTGTCGTTGAAGCCGCGAGTCTTGCCTTCGTAATGATAGAGCTCGGCGGTGGAGCAGTAGATGCAGCTCCTGCCGGCTGACACAACACGGTAACAATAATCGACGTCGTTGTAGGCGACGGCAAAGTTAACCTCGTCGAAACCGCCGAGGGACTGGAACAGCGCGCGCGAGGTGAGAAGGCAGGCCGCCGTCACCCCGGAATATTCGCGGCTTGTGCGGATGAAGCCCATCGTTCCCCAGTCATAGGGCGGCTTGTTGCGGAAGGCGTGGCCGACGAGCCCTTCGTGATATCCGTGGACGATGCCCGCATGCTGGATGGTGCCATCCTCGAAGTAGAGGCGTGCGCCAACGGCGCCAACAGCGTCGATCCGGGCATACCCCATCATCTGACTCAGCCATTGCGGTGATATGACGGAGGTATCGTTGTTCAGGAAAAGAACGTAGTCCGCCTGGGTGTGACGGACGGCCTGATTGTTGACATAAGCATAGCTGAAGCCACTATCGGGATTGGCGATCTTGACGACGCGGATGCGCGGCATGCCTTCGAGGCCCGCCAGATAATCGAGTGTTTCCGGTTCGTCGCTCTCGTTATCGACGACGAGTATATCGTAGTTGCGATAGGTCGTTTTTTCCAGGGATTCAAGGCATGCCTTCAGGAAATGGACCTTGTTGCGCAGGGGAATGATGAGCGTGACCGAAGGGCCGTCATCGACGAATCGCAGTTCGAACATGCCAACCTTAGCCGCAGCAGCCCAATCCGGATGAACGACCTCGGCTGGCAGACCACGCCGCTCGACGGCTTCCCTGACGGCGCGCCGCCCCAGTTCAAGGCTTGCGGGCTTTGTATCGGCGGAACTAGCGGTCGAGCCTGGGGCTGCGCGCCAATGGTAGAGCACCTTGGGAATGTGTCCGACGTGGCGGGCGCACTCGCTGGCACGCAGTGCGAAATCATAGTCCTGCGCCCCGTCAAAATCCTTGCGGAAACCGCCAAGTCTCTCGAACAATTCCTTGCGGACCGAGAATATGTGGGACATGTACATGTAAGACAGAAGCAGCACCGGCGCCCAATCCGGCTTGAACTGCGGAGAATAACGGCGCCCTTCCATGTCGATCTTGTCATCATCGCTGTAGACCATATCCGCATCCGGATGGTCTGCATAATAGATCGCCAGTTCGGCAGCGCAGTCCGGCGTAATCAGATCATCATGATCGAGGAAGGCTACCACCGGCCCCGACGCAAGCGTAACGCCGGCATTGGTCGCTTCGCTGATGCCGCCATTGGCCTGCAAACGGATGACCCGGATACGTTCATCGAGCGCCCCAAGCTCATCGAGCAAGCTGCCGACATGACCAGAAGAGCTAGCATCATCAACAAGGCACAGCTCCCAATCGTCATAGACCTGAGCCAAAACCGACGATACGAGCAAACGCAGAAGCGCAGCATCCGTATTATAAACCGGCGTCACAAAGCTGATGCGCGGAAGTCGACCGAAACGCGCAGACAGTAGTTCTTCAAGATCTAAACGAGATCCAGACGTCATACCGTTCAAATCACACCAAATAGAATAAGCATTTCTTTTGGGTGACCAAATTTCTCCATGGGTTCGCAACGCCTGATAGAAAAACCGGACGAAACCTGTCCGAGTTTCGGTTCTTCTTTTGACTCTCGCAATTTTCATCGCGTGCTTAAGTCTTGATTTGAGAAGCCGAATCTCTCTCAAGAGGAACTTCAACGCCACCCTCATTGCATATCTTGCTGTAAACAGAGCCTTCCGATTGAAGCCCTAGTTCATAGCACTATCAGTCACGAATCTTGCTTATTATCCCTAGACGGGGTGACGCGTGCCGATGCATCACTAAGAAGAAATTTCCACCTTTACGTGACCGCCTCCTTGGGCCTCACGACCGAATGGCAACGTGAACCTACCTTTTTCACCTTCTTCAAAACCCGCATTGGAAAACAATGTTCGACAAGGCATATTCGACTGCGTCTCCACAATCTGTGCGCCAATGGCAATATTGGGCGATCCCTCGCGCATAAGAGCGCAAATCTTTGCGAGTGCCGCCAACTCGACTTCCATCCCGAGCACTCTGCAACTCATAACATATTGTTTAACATCGTTTCCGGCAATGAATACAATGCCCACAGTTCCGTATTCCGTATACTTGTCCCTCACCGAAAACGTAAATACCTTACCACCGTCATCAAGATGAGTTGAAAAATCCAGATGACTCCACCGTTGCCCGTTCGTGTTAAACTGGTTTGTTTTATTAACCAACTCAAAAACACGACTGAAAAGAGGGTGATCAAGACTGGATATCTCTTTCAGTGATATCGTCGCGCCCAAGTCTCGCAAAAACTCTTCGCGAGTAAGCGACGCGCGGTTCTCTTCGCGTTTCATTTGCTGACGCAGCATACCCTCGCGCCGAAGCGACTCGTCCGTCCGCCTTGCCAGCTGCATTTCCGGCGACCAAAGCAACAACCGCCTGACCACGAATGGATCAGATCCTATAGCCCGAATGCCGGGCAACATCGCTTCGACCGACTCACGCTCAACCGGGTTATCATCGACAAATACTACGCTAGAAGGCGTGAGAGACAAGCTTTCAATGATTTTCTTGACATTTCCGGCCTTAGGTTCCCAATTTACCTGAGGACTTATAAAATCCTCGAAACGAATGAACGATGGATCTATGACATCTCGCCAGCGAGACTTGACATAGTTCTCGTCATTCTTGGAGGCGATGCTCACCATAATACCCCTTCTTTTGAGGTGGTGTATCGTCTCCCATATTCCCATTGGCCATCCATCGTTATAGGGCCACCTTGCACCGGGCTGATAGTGATCGCCCAGAATTCCGCGCCAAAGGGTGTTGTCGAGATCAAATATGACAAGTTTAACCATGTCGATTTGATGGACGGTTCGGTAAATTGCCTCCATCTGGCGGAACACCGCATTAAAAAAGTGTGCGGAATGATTTTCATACGTCGATCCGAGATCTGGAATCGGGTCGATACGACCTCTCTCCGGCGCAGTCCAATAAGGAGCGGCTTCTAAGTCGCTCCAATAGGGGTACTGAGCGGATCCATGCGTGTAGAAGTAAATGGTGTCATCAAGGAAGTAGCGCTTTCCCATGGAACTCGCGATCATCTCAATGTCTGCCAGGAAGGTGTTTGGATACTTCTTTATGGCTGCTGCTAAATATGAATTCAATTCTCTTACAATGTATACAATATCGAGTGGAGTATCTTCTTCTGAAAGACTGGGCGAAGCATGTCCCTGTGGTACGACAAAATTCGAAACAAGCGTTAGGAGGCTGCCGTCCTCTCCATAAACCAATGCGCTTTGAAGAAGGAGGTCGATGTTCCGCTTACCAAGCTCGAGGAAGTCGATGGAATCCGTTCCGCTCAATTTTTCGTCAACGATAACGATAGCATCTGTCAGGACCGTTCTCAGCGGGATCTGTACGTATTGAAAGTCATAATCAGCGATCTCCTGCCGCGTCTTGGGAGGCAGCTTCATCGCATTGTTGAAGAGAACAAAATCACACGTCTTGCAGAACTGACTTTCCCGCAGGCGTTCTGCGTATGTTTCGGAAAGACATGATCCGATCAAAAGGATCTTTTCGAATTTAACTTCCTGCCTGGAAAGCTTAGAGGGAAATAGAAACTCAGCCGTATCCATAGCATTCCTCAGATATTGAGAGTTGCATCTGCTTTCGTAGTCTTGAGCTACGCATCGCTATATACAATTGTAGCTCCCGCGTTATCCATTCGAACCTCATGGAGGTCAAATTCGGCGAGTGCCTCGATCACATCTTGTCGCTTCTTTTGGGGACAATAGACCAGCAGAAATCCCGAGCCACCTGCACCAAGAAGTTTTCCCCCCGTAGCTCCGGCTGCAAGCGCCCGATCGTAGCACCCATCTACGAGAGGGTTGGAAACCCCAGGTGCAAGCTTGCGTTTCCTCATCCAACCTTCGTTCAGGTACTCTCCCAGGACATCAACGCTTTGGCAGATGTCGCGCCTGAGGCTATGGGCTTGGCCAGCCATGAAACGGAGATTTTTGATAATATCAACATTCTCAACCGAGTTCTTGCTTTGCTCTGAAAGAATTGCACTCGCTGACCGAGTTCCGCCGAGATAAAACATCATCAGCGAGCTTTCTAGTTGGCGCTTTTGTTCATAACTTAACGGCACCGGCTCGAAAGCAACACTTTCGTCTTCGAAAAATTGGATGAAATTGATACCACCCAATGCGCAACCATACTGATCCTGCTTACCAATAGGCTCATTCAGCTTGTTGATCTCGATTTCGCAGGCCATCTCCGCGAGTGTGGCCTTGGATACGAACTGACCCTTATAAGCATAACAAAGGTTGAGAATCCCCACGGTAAAGGCACTCGACGACCCCATGCCGGTCCCCGCTGGCACGTCTGCGCTGGAATTGAAATCAACACGTCTGATATCCAGATCAGAGAAGACCTGTTTGATGATCCGGTGTTCTATGTCGCCCAAAGTGCGAGGTGCCTCAAGCTTTGAATACTTCAGTATATAGCCGTCCTTCTCAAAGTAGCTGTGCATAGCCAGATATATGTACTTCTGGATCGACATGCTTAAAACTGCCCCGCCGTGTTGGCGGTAGAAGTTCGGAAGATCAGTTCCTCCCCCGGCGAAGCTTACACGCAAGGGTGTACGCGAAATGATCATTTCGAAGGTCCTACGATGTAATTTATTGCGGCGGAAATATCGGATGCAATGAAGTCCGGCTTGATGTGCGGAAAGGCGGGCCTGTCGTTGCCACTATGGCCAGTTTGCACGAGCACTCCGCGTCCGCCGACAGCCTTCATGCTGGCGATATCGCAATACCGATCTCCAACGATCCATGAGTTTCGCAAGTCGACCCCGTGATCAACAGATGCATCCTGAAGCATTCCAGGCTTAGGTTTCCTGCAAGAACACTCGATTTTAAGGGCTTGAACCTCTCCGGGCCATCCCTTCTCAGGATGATGCGGGCAGACATAGTACGCATCAATAAATGCCCCCGCAGCCTCTGCAAGCAAGCAGTCGAGTTCCGCATGAACCGCCTCCAGATCCGACCAGTCCATCTGTCCCTTCGCGATTGCAGGCTGATTCGTCACGCAGATTACGGGGATACCGGAACGGTTCGCAAACCTTATAGCGGAGGCAGCGCCATCAATGAGCCGAAGCTCTGAAGCATCGAAGATACCATTCTTCTCTACATTGATAACGCCGTCGCGGTCCAAGAAGATGCACTGCTTCGGCGATTTTTTATTGAGGCTTGCCAGTCGTCCTTCTGCAAGGTGCGCTTCCGCCCGTTGCAAGCGATCGGGTGTACCCACATCCTTGGCGTACTCGCAGCTTCGGTAGGCGTAAAGGCGCTCTTCACGACAAAGCGTTTCAAATATATCCTTTCCCCAGTCGGAAGCCTGTTGATCGGGAATGTATTTGAGGACGTTGGGATAGAGGACGTAAATCGCAGCACTTACCAGGTTCGGCAGCCTGGCATTCTCTGCGTGCGGTTTGGGATAGAATGCGGTAATTTTTCCGGTGAAGTCGACCGACAAAAGATCACTGTCATGTGGATGGTCGTTGGGATGTACAAAGAGAGTTCCTGCCCCACCGCGGCGAAGCGCCGCGGCGACCATCGACGCAAAATCGATATCAAAAAGTATGTCGCCGTATATGACGAGAAAAGGTTCGGTCAACCGATCAGCGATCTGCCGGAAGCACCCCGCGGTACCGAGAGGGTGCAACTCGTGGACGTGCTCAATATTTACGCCGAATTTAGACCCATCTCCGAAGTGCTCTTCGATGACGTGTCCGAGATGACCGTTGAGAAATATGAAGTCCGTCAAGCCTGAAGCTTTGACATTCTCGACGATGTGTTGGAGCAGCGGCTTTCCGAGGACTGGAACCATTGGCTTAGGTATGCCGTTAAGCCCAAGACGGGTGCCTTTACCCCCCGCCAGGATGACGGTTTTCATACTTGCTCACTCCAAGCGGCTGCGGCGGCAACTCTTATTGCTTCGTCCGACGTCATGGACGGCGACCAACCAAGTTGTCTAATAGAACTTGTATCATATTCGAACTCGGGGACGTCGCCGATCCAGCCACGGTCGCCGCCTGCATACACTATTTCGGCCGGAGCAGGACCTTCCTCGATAACGATACGGGCGATGTCCGCAACTCGTGTGCGTGTATCAGCGCCAATATTGAATATGTTAACCTTCTCGGAAGCTTTGGTCCAGACGAGCATAATTCCCTGAACGAGATCTTCGACGTTCAGATAGGGTTTTATCTGCTGGCCATTACCAAGCACGTGCAGCGACCCAGGGGTCTTCCTCAGCTTTTGCACGAAATCGTAGACTGCGCCGTGAGTTGATCTCGGCCCCACAACGTTTGGAAACCGCGTGATCCAACTTTGAATGGAATAGTTTTCGGCAAACGACGTTATGAATGCCTCGGAGGCCAGCTTTCCAGCGCCATAATGCGATATGGGTATTAGCGGGCCATAGGATTCGTTAATTCTTCCCGTGGTTTCACCGTAAATGGCCGAAGTTGAAGCGAACACGATTTGCTTGACGCCATTTTTTCTCATGGCTTCAAGGACGCGGAACGTAGTCATGAAAGTACGGTCGAGATCAATCGACGGCGATTCATGGGACCGCGCGATATCGGAATTGGCGGCCATATGAAACACGCATTCAAATTCGCCAGTCGCGAACACTTCATCCATCCGGGGGGCCAAGATGTCGCCCTCGACGAACCGAAACTTGGGATTGGAGAGATTCTGTTCGATATTGCGAACACGTCCTAGCGATAGATCATCGTAGGCTGTTACCGAATGTCCGTCCTTCAGAAGTCTGTCGCAAACGAAACTGCCAATAAAACCGGCGCCTCCCGTTACTAAGGTTCTCAATGCGCACTCCATCAAATTGCCAAATGGTTTTCGCGAAATCGTTCACGACTCAGCCGTCTCTGCCGCTCGCAATATACTGAGCTAAAATATGCATCAATGCCTGATGGCAATCCTCCACGACGCCGTAGTTCTGTACGTCGGCATGCAGCGGGATATCGGATATCTGTCTGAGTTTACCACCTTCGAAACCCGTGAGTCCGATAACAATCAAGCCAAGGGCCTTTGCTTGCTCGGCGGCGTTTACAATATTCTGGCTGTTTCCGGAGGACGAAATTGCGATGAGGACATCGCCTTCCTTGCCAAAGAATCCGACTTGTGTCGAGAATACCTTCTCAAAACCAAAGTCGTTCGCGATAGCGGAGTACAAAGCAACGTTTGAACTCAGGGAATGCGTGGCAATCGTCTTGTGCTTGAGTGTCGCGGTTCCTTTTGTTAGGTCACAGCACAAATGGTCCGCAATCGCAGCCGACCCGCCGTTACCAGCTACGTAGATGTGCCCACTCATCTCGGTTGCCTTGAGAATTGCTTCACAAGCGGCAGCCATCTGCAGAGGATCAACTCCGTTCAATGTGTCCCTGAGCGCGGCGGCGTAATCGCTCAGATAGTTCCCAATCGAACTTGTGTTGAACTTCTTGTTCTTGTGTCTGGGATCGATGACATTGCTCATTTGCCGATTACCTGTCGAATTGGTTTCAATTCAAGCGAGATTTGCTGCTTGTTTTATTTGTATTGCGTAATTCTGGACCATATCGTTGAAGCCTGGCTGGGCATCAAGGACATGTTTTGAGTTCTGCGCCATTTCGCTTCTACGTATCGGGTCGCTTGCTAGGTTTTGAATTTTTGCGGCGAGGTCCTTGATGTCGGCGGGGTCGTAGAAGAGGGCGTTAACGTCGCGCGCGACGAGTTCTGGTATCCCGAAGACTGGCGTTGTTATGATCGGCAGTTGGCATGCCATTGCCTCAACGAGGACACGAGGGGCGCTTTCGATGCGCGACGTGCAGACGAAGATGTCGCTAGCGCTGTAATAGAGGAAGGGATCCTCGATTTCGTCAGTGATGACGACACGGTCTTGCAGCGCCTGTGATAATGCGCTGACTGCGGTCTTGAGCTTCACGTGGTAGGCGTGTTCCGCAAGGCGGCCCGCGATGAAGATGCGCAGCTTAGTCTGGATGTTTTCATCGATCAGAGCGAATGCCTTGACGAGATCTTCCTGCCCTTTGCGCTCGCACACGGTGCCCACGACGCTGACGACGATGTCGTCCTTTTCGACGCCGAGCCTGCTGCGTGCCTCGACGCGGCCGTATCGCGTGATTTCCGCTGCGAGCCTTTCGGGCGGGATGCCGTGGCGGATGATCTTGAAGTTGCCTCTCGTATCAAGCTCACGCCATGCGCGACGAGTCGCCTCGGCGACATAGAGTACCCTGTATGCATCTGCGAAAGAACGATAAGCGAAAGGTCTTATACTCGCGGGCAGGTAGTTAAAGTAAGTGGGCCAAGGCTCGCTTTCGTGCTGGCACCAGAGGCTTCCAATACCTGCGGCACGGGCGCCCTGTACGGCCCAGAAGGTCCGCAGGGTATTGGCGACGACGACATCGGCCTCAAGCCCCTCGAACAGCATGGCCATGCCCCCGATCCATGCTGTGAAGGTTTCTCCGTCGGTGACGCCTGCCATGGCGTGACGCGTGACGATGACACGGATGCCGGCATTTTCGTAGACGGCGCGCAACGGCCCTTCTTCGGGAGAGACGATGGTGATGTCCATGCCCCCCGTCGCCTTGAGCCCCTGCATCAGGTCGCAGAAGGTAATCGGCGCGCCTTCGTAGTTCAGATTGTGGCTGACTGCAACAACACGTACGGACCTAAGGCGTGTCGTGGCCGGGCGCGCTGCGGACGGCTCGAAGTCCTCATTCTCCAGCGACAGGTTCGGATTATACCAGCGGTCGTTCCAGTCGCCCCATAGACGGCGCAGGTTGACGCGCTCCTTCGGGTTGTCGTTGAAGCCGCGAGTCTTGCCTTCGTAATGATAGAGCTCGGCGGTGGAGCAGTAGATGCAGCTCCTGCCGGCTGACACAACACGGTAACAATAATCGACGTCGTTGTAGGCGACGGCAAAGTTAACCTCGTCGAAACCGCCGAGGGACTGGAACAGCGCGCGCGAGGTGAGAAGGCAGGCCGCCGTCACCCCGGAATATTCGCGGCTTGTGCGGATGAAGCCCATCGTTCCCCAGTCATAGGGCGGCTTGTTGCGGAAGGCGTGGCCGACGAGCCCTTCGTGATATCCGTGGACGATGCCCGCATGCTGGATGGTGCCATCCTCGAAGTAGAGGCGTGCGCCAACGGCGCCAACAGCGTCGATCCGGGCATACCCCATCATCTGACTCAGCCATTGCGGTGATATGACGGAGGTATCGTTGTTCAGGAAAAGAACGTAGTCCGCCTGGGTGTGACGGACGGCCTGATTGTTGACATAAGCATAGCTGAAGCCACTATCGGGATTGGCGATCTTGACGACGCGGATGCGCGGCATGCCTTCGAGGCCCGCCAGATAATCGAGTGTTTCCGGTTCGTCGCTCTCGTTATCGACGACGAGTATATCGTAGTTGCGATAGGTCGTTTTTTCCAGGGATTCAAGGCATGCCTTCAGGAAATGGACCTTGTTGCGCAGGGGAATGATGAGCGTGACCGAAGGGCCGTCATCGACGAATCGCAGTTCGAACATGCCAACCTTAGCCGCAGCAGCCCAATCCGGATGAACGACCTCGGCTGGCAGACCACGCCGCTCGACGGCTTCCCTGACGGCGCGCCGCCCCAGTTCAAGGCTTGCGGGCTTTGTATCGGCGGAACTAGCGGTCGAGCCTGGGGCTGCGCGCCAATGGTAGAGCACCTTGGGAATGTGTCCGACGTGGCGGGCGCACTCGCTGGCACGCAGTGCGAAATCATAGTCCTGCGCCCCGTCAAAATCCTTGCGGAAACCGCCAAGTCTCTCGAACAATTCCTTGCGGACCGAGAATATGTGGGACATGTACATGTAAGACAGAAGCAGCACCGGCGCCCAATCCGGCTTGAACTGCGGAGAATAACGGCGCCCTTCCATGTCGATCTTGTCATCATCGCTGTAGACCATATCCGCATCCGGATGGTCTGCATAATAGATCGCCAGTTCGGCAGCGCAGTCCGGCGTAATCAGATCATCATGATCGAGGAAGGCTACCACCGGCCCCGACGCAAGCGTAACGCCGGCATTGGTCGCTTCGCTGATGCCGCCATTGGCCTGCAAACGGATGACCCGGATACGTTCATCGAGCGCCCCAAGCTCATCGAGCAAGCTGCCGACATGACCAGAAGAGCTAGCATCATCAACAAGGCACAGCTCCCAATCGTCATAGACCTGAGCCAAAACCGACGATACGAGCAAACGCAGAAGCGCAGCATCCGTATTATAAACCGGCGTCACAAAGCTGATGCGCGGAAGTCGACCGAAACGCGCAGACAGTAGTTCTTCAAGATCTAAACGAGATCCAGACGTCATACCGTTCAAATCACACCAAACGGAATAGGGATCCTGCTTAGTTTCGGGCCCATATCGAGGGGGTTGCGGCAGTCGTCCCTCGTCCCTACCCCACGTAACGTAATGCACAAACGGATTGACGCCAGAACTTCTGACATCTTCGTTCTGCTCAAGATACCACGCGCTATCGAACGTCGGACTGGGGTTGCGACCTTCTTTCCATCCCCACTCCATATAATGTTCAAACGGGTTCACACCTAATGCGCTGACGTCTTGATAGGTATTGTTATAGTAATCCTTATCGAAAGCCACGCTTAGTGCCTGCTCAACCGCTACGGATATACCGGAAACAGGACCTTTAATACCACTTTTTGCAGCCACTCGAGATTCGACTAATTTCGAGAATATTTTCTTGCTAAATCGCATGATTTTCAATTCAGCCTGTTAAAAAAGGAGATTTTTGTCTGGGGAGATTCGGCCAAGAGCTATAAATACCGTGGGAGTTCGATGCAAGCGCATTCTCCAAACTCGACAGGAAAGAACAAGTCGGTTTTGACCCGTGGTCAGTAGGCGAGCGACGGCTGGATGCCGTCGTGGTAACACGCATTGGCACAGCGGTAGCCTCTGAATAAGATACCTTTTGAGACGCTGGCACGGCGATCGTCGGTTATCGTTGCAGCGCTCGGCAACACTTCCGGGAAAGCGCGCCATAATTATTGACTGCTGTCCATGACCCCAGCCGCGATAAGCGACAATATAGACCACCCTACGAAACAGGCCAGCAACACCAGAAATGCGTTAACAAAAGGCTGAGGATACGTCGCCTTATCAGGCGGTATTGGTGGCACTATGGTCACAACGTATCGCTGCTGCCGCTCAAGTCGCTGGCGGGCCTCCTGATAGCTTGCCTGAGACAGCGAGTACACCTGCTCGGCAAACATGGTCCGTAACTGTAGTAGTTCGTACTGCTTAAGCTGCTGCGCGATTGTATGGTCAGACTTGCCACTCGCAAGAGAGGCCTTTACTTCAGCGATCTGCCGCTCGATCACGTCAATTTGCGTTTGTATATAGCGATCCCCGGGCCGCTCAGAGGCCCCCCCCAACTTTGCGGAAGACAGCGAGCTTTCGAGCTTAATCTTCTGGATAGTTAAAGCACCGACAACAGACGTGAGCTGCTTCGCCGTTTCGACCGGGTTTAATGTATTGTTTTCCTTTTGAAACTCCAGCAGAGCCGTACGGGCGTCCGCGAGGCGTGAGGCACTCGCATCGACTTCATTTTCCGAACGCTTTAGAGCATCTCGTCTACTTCTTTCCGACAGATCGTTGATCAAGCGCTCGCTTAATCCCACGATGTCATTTGAAAGCTTTACCGATTCTTCGGACGAAAATGCCCTGACTTTCAGAGTGAGAATATTGGATTGGGTATCAACGGAAGCCGTAACCATCCCCTTCCAATACACCCATAAACTATCGATATCATCGACATCGCCCAGTCTAGTGAACCAGTCCACAGTTGGTTTATCGAACGCAGCCCGCATTTGCGGCCCCCCGCCCAAATCAGCGACTATCGTCCGACTTTTGAGATAGTCCAGAATAATTAATACGTCCTGTCCAGTGCTTCCTCCTGAACTAATCCCGAGCGAACTAAGAAGAGAGGATGCCGTCGTGGACTTCGCACCGAGCGACGACGTATCGCCTCGCGTGTCAACTGGAGCCTGGACGGTAAGCTTAGTCTCAGTCAAATATATATCGGCTGCGAATATGGAATAATAAAGAAACACCAATAACGCCGGAAGAAACACAAAGAACGAGAACGACCAAAAAAGCAATGCTTTCGCACTAAATCCATCGTCTTCTAGAACGGTTACAGCAATCCTATCTTTAACAAACTGCCTGATTGGCTCGACCCAGGAGCGCTTCCTCGCCCGATCGTTTTGTTCCAAGCCACTACGATCGCCGAACACAACCATGTTACCTGCCAAACTCCCGTTGTTGGCAGAATTGATCGCACCTTCGGGGGCCTTGTTCCCATCCCCGTTCATCAAAGCTCACCGGAAGGTTGAGAAAGCGTCAGCAAATTGTCTAATGGCTCAGAAACAACTTTCTCCACCGCTTTTTTCACGAAAGAGTACAAAGCGATATCCTCATCTAACAGGTCGCATACCGTGCCGATTTCCATCAGCTCCCTCGCAAGCTCCGGCATTCCAGACAGATTTACCAATTCGGCATCCCTTACACCGTCCACCCCTATCAGCCCGGCAAGTGATTCCGTAAAACCGTCGAAATACTCCCGTATGCCAACAAGACTGAACTGAGATAAGTGATCCAGGGCAACACTCACGTTTCGACGCTGTAATTGATCGTCTGGGGCTGCGCCATAAGCATACGTCATCGGCGACCGCAAAAGTCGCTGTTGCTCCCTGGACATGTTGCGAAGTGGTCGGATGATTGTCTTACGGTCTTGGAAATCCATTCCACGCAGCAGAGACAGTACTGGTTGGTGGCGCTCCAAGATCGAACTCGTGAGCGAGGTTGATGGGACCTGGTCCAAATGCTTGAGAAACAGGAAACGCTCAGCAAGCTCCTCAAATGGATCACGTAAGAGGGCGGCGGTGACAAATTGCGACGCCTGTGCAGGCCCAGCCGCACGCATCCAGTTTAGCGCCCCAGAAACAAACGCCGATTTTACGATATCCTGCGTCAGAATTGAGTAGGCCGTTTCCAACGAATAACGCTCAACCATGGGATATTGCAGCCCAAAATTAGCGGCCAAGGTTCTCACAAAATTTATCTGCGGAAAGACACTGCTATCGATCAGGAGGAGGCGCTTCTGAACCATGGTTTCGGGTTCGAGACGGCAGTATATTATGACCCCAGTTGTCGTTTCGAAAATTTTCAACGACCGGACTTCCGCAATGTCAGGGATCATATTCTCGTCTATTGCAAAACCTACCTGACCTGTAGCGTGAAACCCGAGATCAACCACATCAGGCCGATACCAGTTGGGTTCAAAGTTAATGTCCGGACGTCCTGAAATTTTAATACAAAACAACGGGATGTCCGCCGGATTGTCCAGGGCAACCCAACCTCCAATCGCATTCTGCGAATCGACATCGATATGAAACTGCATGGTTTTCCAACAAGCACGGTTGAATATGATGACCCGACGCAATGTCTTTCTGGAGGCCATCAGCTACAAGTTTTCAGCGCCTAAGCCATATGGTTCCGTGCCAAATTGGCCAAACCGTAGATGGCGCACCAAGCTAAGAAGGCACCGACCAGCATCATCGACGTTACCAATCCGCGAGAAGGATAGTTTGATTCTTCTGACAACGCTGGCGCTACAAACGGCACAAGATAGGTCGCTTGCCGTTCACTCACCATGCGCGCTTTCTCATAGGCGGCTGAGGCAGATGCGTATTCAGATTGAGCGATTTTTAGATCCAACTCCTTCTTACTAAGCTCAACGGCATTATCGGCCAAGCTTTGCTCCGCTACAGAATGTAACGCGACAGCTCCTCCACCAGCGACTAGCGTCTCGTAATTCCTTAACTGCTCAGAAATCGCGGCAATTCGCGCTCTCACTGCGGCAATCTGTGGGGCGTCCTGCTTCACGGTCTTGAGCAGAGCCGATTCCTCTTGCTGGGCCGCCGATAGATCTAGTCGAATGGATGTCAAAAGTTTCGCATACACTTCATTGCTGGACTCGATATCAAGTACGCCCGTCTTGGTGCGCGCATCGCGCAATTCAGATGTTGCTTTTTCAAGCCGCCCCTCAGCCGCCTTCATAGTCGCTAGCGTCTGACCGACCGCATCCGCTTGGCTACGGTGACCTAACCCGTTTACCGTCTCCTCGGCGATTTTCACTATTAGATTCGCGATTCGTTGGCTGTCATCAGGGGAAAACGTCCATATTCGAATTGTTATGAGTCCCGATACTTTCTCAACACTTACGCTGATTTGCCTTTTCCAGTGTTTCACCAGTTCATCAACTTTGATATCGGGATCTATCTCCGCAAATACGTCGCCCATTCCCGGGCTAAAAACCTTGCGAAGGTCAATGTGCTGCTGGAGCGCATCGACCATTGCACGACTTTTTACGTATTGCGAAACAATCTCGGCGTCGGCCGCAGATCCGCCACCAAACAAGCTTGAGAATGCAGATAGCTTTTCTAGGTTCGTTGTGTCAGCGGCTTTCACAACCAAGCGTGCCTCCGCTTCGTACTGATCGAGTGCGAAGAAAGCGAGGTATGTCGCTGAGACGACGTTTGGAAGTACAAACACCATAACGAAAAGTGCTATTATAACTTTTTTAAAGGCGCGGTCACTTTTTCGCGCTCGGAAGCCGCCGCCGCCTGCGGTTATGGGCCTGACGACGCGAGCGGCTCTCGAAGCGCTTCTCAACTCTTTAGAAATCGATTGTGCGACCGCAATCGATTTTTCATAGGCTGGCATTGCTTCGGCTTTGATAGACTCGGGCATAGGATATAGCTGCTACAGATTCAGTTTCTTATACAACGCGATAGCGCTGTCCAAATCGGAGAACTCATGCATCACTCCGTGCGCGAGCACGATGGCACGCGTGCAATAATCACGAATCGTCTCCATAGAATGCGAAACCATTATGACATCCGACTTCGCTCGTCTTTTCGCAAGCTCAATCCTGCATCGTTCCTGAAACCGGGCGTCACCAACTGCGGTTACTTCATCAATCAGATAACACTCAAAGTCGATCGCCATTGATAGACCAAAAGCTAAGCGCTGAGTCATGCCAGATGAATATGTCCTGAAAGGCTCGTCAATGTAAATTCCTAGCTCCGCAAAGTCCTCGACAAACTCCGTCGCGCGGCGCGGGTTCTGCCCGTACATTCTTGCTATAAACTGCACATTTTCCCGCCCAGAAAGATGGGGATGCATTCCTCCCGCAAAGCCTAGAGGCCAAGAAACGCGCGCTGCGCGCCTTACTGTACCCGAATTCGGCAGCTCGGTACCCGCCAGAATTCGCATAGTCGTCGACTTTCCGGCGCCGTTAATTCCAAGTATTCCATAAGAAATTCCAGCTCGAAAGTTGAATGTGACATGGTCAAGAATGATCCTTGAACCTCCTCGGACCGGATAAAACTTGAAAACATTGTCTAGTTTGATCATGACGAAAGAAGTTTCCCGCGAGCGAAACGTTCACCAACCAGGCCCAACAATAGCAAACATGTGGCAAACCAGAAAACATAGGCCTTTGAAAGTTCGTCGTCTCCATACCCCTCATAGAACGCAGAACGTAGCCATTCGACACAATGAAACATTGGATTATACCATATTACGTCGCGAACCCCCTGCGGCATTGCAGACGGGAGAAAGAACGCGCCCGACAAGACATATGATATAACAATTGCACCAATGAATACTGCTATCCAGGCTCGCGTTAACGTAACCATTACTGCATTTAAGATGCCCATTGAAATGGCGAGATAAATGGTCATCAATATTGCGCAAGCCCACGTCGCTAGGTTGTTTGGGATTATATCGACATCAGCGAAATACACTCCAATGTAGAATATCAATATAACTGAAAATGCAGTGACGAACTCGATTATAGCTTTTGCTATTAGAAGATCTAATATCTTTACAACTGGAAAATTCAATAGAGACTTATTTGGCTCAATGGCGACCATCATCATTCTCGCCGGATACAAGCACAGAATGTATGGGAGCACGCCAGTTGATACGAATACCGACTGGCTCGTCCCAATCGGTATCACCTTGCTCGTTAAACTGGCGCTAACAACGATCACAACCATGTGAGTGAGTGGCCAAGCCACAGCGACAAGATAACTCAGGTGAGACCTGCCAAAACGTGTTCGCATATCTCGAAGAATGAGCGCTAGAACAACGTCAATCCTCTGATTTACGTATCGCATCAGTACCGGAGTTGGTCGCATTTCTGCCTTCATAGCAGGTTCGTCCAATTTGGGATCTCGGTGGATAACCGTTCCGCAAAGAGATTCAAATTTATGGTGCGATCCTGCTTTTCATAGGGTCTCAAGTTAAAAATCCGCATCGGTTTCGCAAAATCGGGTTGCTCGCTTTGTCGATGTTCTTTGTGGCAACCATACGGCTACTCCCCGTCTGGTAGAGCGACGGGATATAGAGCGCCGCAATCGTCCTCGCGGCCGCAGGTTAGGTTGCTTGATTTCACGGTAAGTCCGACAGCTGTCAAGTTCCGATGGCAATTTCTTCTGCCTCACACTTGACGGACCGCCAATCGGCGCAAGCTTTTAGCCACTCCCATCTCAGAAGCGGAGGGGGGGTACGCTTCGCACGGAAACGCACCATGCCTCCTACTGGCTTGGTTTATTCGAGATAGTGACCTTCTAGCCTCTCCCCCACTGTTGGCCTATCGTAAGGTACCAATCGTGCAAACTAAGGCGTGCGGCGTTCTGATGCGCATCTGGCCACGCCCTAAAAAGCTGCGCTTTTGCAGCCATTGCTCTCCTTATTCTTCGCCGCGCTGTCCGACAAATTTTCACAAAACCTTTGGACCAAGGCACCCAACGAGGCGCTAAGCTCTGCCGCCTCAGTTGCCGACGATCATAACGTTCTGTTTGTTTACTTTGTATAGTTATGGCATAAAGGCGAATACAATGGGAGAATATGGGAATTTCAATGAACTATCAGAGCCTTAATGGTCCATCGGCCTCCGATTCTATAGGTAAATTGGCTGCTATCCGCCTTCCCGAGTTGAGAGGAAAATCTTTCCTAGATCTCGGATGTAACGAAGGTTTTTTTTGTGGAGCTGCAAGATTTTCTGGTGCGTCTCGAGTGGTCGGCGTCGACTATGAACCGGACGCAATTGAAAAGGCGACCTCTCACTTTCCCGATGTCGAGTTTATCAGGTCTGGATGGGATGAGTATCTGGATACTTCCGAAGAGAAGTTTGATGTGATACTTTTCGCGTCAGCGATTCACTACGCTGAAGATCAGGAAAAGATTCTAGAAAAGGCGATCGGTCTTCTCACAGAAGATGGCGTACTTATACTTGAATGTGGCATCGGTGCGACCGACGACCCGACCGTTTCATTTATCACTCACGAACGTTGGGACGGTCCAAAGAAGTACTTCACAAAGGGCCATTTGCGCTCCACCGTACGGAAGCTCAATTTTGAGCTATTTTACGATGGAGACTCCGTTAAACAGATGGGAGACGCAATCGACCGTAGAGTGTTTCACATCCGTCGGCGAAGACAATCAATCATCTTCAATTTTGATCCTCCTGGAAACGGGAAGAGCGGAATGGGATCACTCTTGGTCGCGGCAGGAGTTTACAAGCGACTAGACGATTTGGCTTCTGATACAATCAAGGCTCAGCCAAACAGTGCTTTTGTTGTTGGCGCCGAGCAAGATATTGCGAAATTTTGGGCGCGCCTTGTCGACCTGTCGATGCATGATTGGGCTGCAAATAGAATTTTTGAGTTTGTAACATCGTCAACGGCCGAGCTCACATACGTAGAAGGTTGGGTTCCGGATCAAGTCATTGAACAACTCGACCATTTGTTCGCGGGCACCAATTTTATCACATTCAGAATGAGCCGAAGGGATGGTTATATTCCGCCAACGGGTCGCAATCCGGTTGCGGCCACCCACTCAAACGACGAAACGTGGTTCACGACGCCGATTGCGGACGCATGTGTCGATTACGTACACGGCGTGAGGGCGGATAATACCTTCATTATGACAGCGGTGGGATGGCATGACATCGCAGTTCCGCACGACCAATACTGTTTGATCGTTGGCGGGAATAGATTCTCCGGCGAGCTGCTGCATCGGCCGAACCGCGGCGATTTGGGACCGAATAGGATACCGTTTGTTGTATCGTTTAAGATGCCTATAGAATTGCAGCAGTCGCGAGCGGTCGAGGCTGGCGCTAGAATGTACGCAGTAGGTGCTCATCGCGAGCTATTCGAACTTCCTGCAAAACAAGCGCTTCGCGACGTTCGGATTGCCTGAACTCTGGAACACAATTGAGTTGAGTGCCCCTGCTTGGTGACGTTAAAATTGCTCCCATCCCACGTGTTAGCGGCAGAACCAGCAAAATGGCATCATCGGCAGAACGAGAAAGGCGGCCCCCCGTTCAAGGGGGCCGCTCTTTTCGTCGATAAGAACTGCAGCTTCTTCAAGACTTATGCGTTAATTGTCGCACAATTCGACGTGTCACGCCCTCCAAGCACTTCAAACGCCAAGGTAGTTGCCAGAGATGTAAAGATGTAGTGGAGTTCGGAACCAGTAATGCTGGGGTAATGTGCCACTATCTCCGGAGAAGCAATCTTGAAACCCGTTGACCTATTTGGCACCGCCACAATGGCGAATTTCTCGCACAAACAGCCGCTATCGTGGCGTGAAGCTCATACTTCTATCGGCTCAAAAGGTCCCTGAACCCTATTTCCGCCGAATCGGACATTTTCGAAACAGCCGTACGAGTCGCAGCTGCCGCCCTACGGCGTCGGTCAAGATCATCAACAAGTTGGACGATTATCTCACTCCAACGGGCGCGATCATAGGCGAGGCGCACTTCTGGACCACCTGACGGTTCGCCATAAGCCGCACCGGCGGAGAACACACCGGCGGCCTTGTATCTTGCAACGTCAATACGTTTCGTCGGTGCGCGACTGTCGTTCACATGCGAGGGCGCCAATGGTACGAGCATGATGTCGATACACCGAGCGCTCGCGTCAGCCAAATATGCCCTCCATGACATCGGCTTGCGGATTTCTACACGATCGGCTCCCTGCCAGATTGCGCTTGCACGTCGATCTGCAAACACTTCGAACCGGGCCTGCGGTCGTTCACGCAAAACCTCCGTGATAATTGGTCGGAGAAATCGATGCTCCTCCAAGTGCACACCTGTTGCGTGATAGGCAATCAGAACTTCACCGTTCCGCTCACCACAGACATCGACATCGTCGGCAGCGTTCATCCAAAAAGCCTTTAACGGTGCAGGGGGTAAGACCACTGCCTTCGCCCCCGCCAACCGTGAGGCAAGGTGCGGTGTCGAGGCCCAGACGATATCCAGGTGCCGGCTCAGGTGGCGAAGCGGCCAAAGCGCTAGATACCAGAGGGATAGGCGATAGGAAAGATTTGCGTCTTTGCCCGTTACAACCGCAGGGATGTCGTCGTCGAGGAACAGGCCTACGCCTGAAAGATGTCCCACATTTCGTTCGATCCAGCGCAAAACGGATGGAGACGCATAACGGCATAGAATAACGAAGGCCCCATCGGCATCCAGAACCCGTGTTTCACTGCCGCGGATATCTGCAACCTCATACGGCGGCATGTCGGGTGCCCCGAGGCGAGCTGCAAGATAATAGTCAAAGGTCGGGTTCGGTATTCGACCGAAAACGATAATCCGCTTCACCGGCCTCCGCGGGCCCCCGCTTGCCCCCTGCCGAAGGCGCGGCTGTGGTAATTGCTGCTCGATCCAACAGGCCAACCATTCGCGCACGCTCGTCAAACGCTCGACCTCGGCGCCAGATTCCTCGGATAGGCCTCGAGAACGAAGTCTTCGGCGATGAGCGAAAGGTTTGGATTATAATGTGGATCGGCATTCAAAGCGTCGCTCCAGCGTTCATGCATGGTTCGTTCCTCCCGTGCGAAACGCTCAAGTTTCTGTGGCGTGTCATCGGCCCCACGCGAAACGCTCTCTCTATGCAACATCGCTGCGGCCGGCGTCCAGACGATTCGGAACCCCGCTCCTCGAACTTTCAGGCAATAGTCCACATCATTATAGGCGACAGTCAGGTTTTGTTCGTCCATGCCGCCAAGCCGGTTCCAGAGCTCCTTGCGCGTCATCAGACAGGCTGCGGTCACCGCCGACATGTCGCGGCGTTGACTGAGTAGCCCCTTGTCGCCCCGCCCCTTCGGATCAAGAAAATGAAAGCTGTGCCGAGCGACCGTACCTGCGCCGAGCGTGACCCCGCCGTGTTGAACGAAGCCATCCGGGAATAACAGTAAGTTGCCGGCAGCTCCAACCGTCGGATCATCGAGCTCCCCCGCCAACTGCTCCAACCAGTGGCGGTCGATGGGTTCCACGTCATTGTTTAAAAGAAGGATGAGGTCGTGCCGTGCGGCATCAACGCCAATATTGCATGCCCGAGAAAAGTTAAAGTCGCCCGGAAGCGGTATCCGGCGGATGAAACCGGACTGCTCGTAGCGCGTAAACAGTTCCAGCGTAGCCGGCTCGACACTTCCGTTGTCGATCACGAGCACATCTAGGTCAGCTGGCGCCGTGCGCTCAAAGAGCCCCTTTAGGCACGCGTCGAGCAAATCGGCTCTGTCGCGCGTCGGTATAATCACGCTGACTGACGGACCCACCCGTATCGGCTGAACGGTCTTTGAGATATCACCGCTACGACGGCACGACAGTCCTCGGTGCAGCAGAATCTCGGGCAGATGCAGTATCTGCCCCGACTTTGCCCGCGCGACGGCAGGGGCAATCAGAGCAGCCGGCGCATGTTCCAGGTCAATACCTTCAGGTATGTCGGAAAGGCGAAAAAGCGCCCCTTCGAGCGGCAGCCATCCGGAAACAGCTAGCGGCTCGTTCCAAGCCGGCTTGAAAAAGGGAGCGAAGCGCCTTCCGCGGCCGTCGATATGGTCCTCGTCGCAATAGACGACCGCGACATCGGTTGAGAGGGCAAAAGGCCGGGCCAGCCTCTCCAGGGCATTCGCTGTAACGTGCATGCCCGCTGGCAGCCGAAGCCAGAGGAGATCGTCGAGATTTTTGCCAGCCTCCGCCATCTTGATCGCGTCCCTCGCCGGCAACTCGTGAAAATCGCGCCAGCTCTGTGCCGCAAGCGACGCCCGGGTTTCGGCGACAGCAGCATTGTCCCCGCCCTCTATCGAAACGAGGATGTGCGGCCTTCGCGGCCAGTTGCGCGGATCGTCCCGGTTCGCGTGCTGCGCCGCCAGCGTCTGGGCCTCGACCCAGTCTTGGTAGTCAGGGGCGGAAAGCGCATCGCATTGCCGGACGAAGCAAAACTCTGCCCCTTTCCTGTTCCCTGCGAGAAAGAGCGAGACGATGTGCAGAAGTGCCAGTGTCCGCCGCAAGGCGATGAGAACTGCGACCTCGATCAACGACATCCGCCGCATCGTAATCTGCGGCTCAATCCCTGCCTTGTTTGCGGTTGCGTCATCGACGAGCAAGGTCATCGCCTGCAAGTGCACCGGCATCCAGCCATAGAAGCGCCCACGGCCTCGCCCGTCGATGAGGAAAGAGCGGAACACCGTGTTGGGCGTCCGGTCTTGGCGCCTCAGCGCAATCCGCGGCCGCCGCCCGAGGCGATGGTTGGGGTCGCGCACCAGCAATGTCACCGGCCGGTCAGCGTAATGCCCCGCACCATGCTTCATCGCAACGCTGAATTCATCCTGCGATGGCTCGGCCATCTACTCCCATCCATCAGCCGCCTGGAGCGGCTTCATATCTCAATCGAGCCATTCACTTCGCAAAAAAGTCGATCAAAAACAACAAAATCGGCAGCCGAACCAGTTTAGGTCAAGGCCTTTTGAAAGCGATCCGCAGAAACAAGAACACTTCAGTCGGCCCTCGACCCTTCAGCCACGCCCGTTACACCTGCCGCCTTTCGCAGCTTCAGCGCTGGTGCATCCCCTTCAAACGCCTCCACCCGTCGATCATAGTTCGGCGCGACGGTCCCCATCACGCGATCCCAAAACGAGAAATAGTTCGCGTAGTTGTATTTGAATTCGGCGTGGTGCTGGTCGTGGTAGGTGGTGCAAAGCATCGGCGAAGGATACCGCGCCGTGCGTGACGCGAAATATTCGAAGCCGGCGTGGCCGAAGGTGCCGTTGATCTGATCGAACAGGCGGTGGGCCAGGAGGATGATCGGCGGGAACGGCACGAGGAATGTGATCACGGCGTAATAGCCCTGGCTCATAGCGGTATCGACCAAGCCGATCGAATCGTTGCTCCAGGCCGTCGGCGCGACGCTGCGGTGATGCAGCAGGTGGTATTTATAGAGGAGCTTGGTGTGCAGCAGCCGGTGGGCGAAATAGAACCAGGCGTCGAAGAGCACCATGCAGAACACGAAGAGCGGAACGGCCGTCCACCAGCTGAACTCCCAGGGCGAGAACAGGGTCCATCCCTTGTACTGGACGAAAAGGCCTATCGCGACTGACGTGCAGGTGACGAGGATCGAGGCCATGCTCTGGCGGATCTCGATCGCCTTGCGCTTCTCGCCGCGCCGCCCCTTCTGGATGCGGCGCTCGGGATTGCGGTCGTTGAGCCAGGTGATGCCGTAACCCAGGATGAAGTACAGCGCCACCGTCGCTGCATAAATCGCAGCCAGCAAGCCGACAAAGGTGAGACTGTCCTGAAGAAGGGCGCTCAAATCGTGATCCGTCGCGGAAAGAAAAGTTGAATTGGCGCGTGGAATATACCAAGCCCCCTCTTCCGCGCAAGCCATACGGCTTTAGCCGCGCTCGAGTTCGGCCAGAAACGCGCGCAATTCCGCGCCGTCAATGCCGGCGAGGTGTCCCTCTTGCGGGTAGCTGCCCGAGCGCACATCCTCGGCAAACTCCGAGAACGCGGTGATCCGTTCGCGCTGAAGCCGGTCATATTCGGCGGCAAAGTTGCGGTATGTCTTGGCGTGACGTGGCACGTGGCCGCGATTGCTGCCGAGCACGTCGGCGGCAAATAGATATTGGGCGTCGCAGCCGGAACCCGCTCCCATCGAAAGCATCAGCATCGAAGTTCTGGCACTGATCGCCCCTGCAACATCTCCAGGAACGACCTCGATTTCCGCCGCGAAGGCTCCGGCCTCTTCAAGCGCCTTGACCTGCCGCCAGATCTCGAGGGCACTCGCCGCGGTCTTTCCGACGGCGCGAAAGCCGCCGGTCCAGGTGGCCTTGGACGGGATGAGACCCACATGACCGCAGACAGGAATGCCCTCCTCGCGCATCCGCCGGACGGTGGAAAGTCCCGCGGCACAATAGACCGCATCACCGCCGGCCTTCAGCGCCTTGAAGGCCGCGCGCATGTACTCCTCCGCCGTGACGTAGTCGCCATACTCGAGGCCCGGAAAGGCAAAGCAGGTGGGCGCCACCTCGCGAAACTCCGGTCCTAAGAGCGTCGGGGGAACCGAAACGAGGTCGATGCCGGCGGCTTCTGCCGCTTCGGCTTCATCCAGCGTTTCAACGCGCAGCATGGTGAGCTGGCGCTCGCCTTTCATCGACAAGAGATCGGCAACGGTCGGACGGTGGCTTTTCATGAGACGGCTCCGGAAATCATGGAAACAGGACGAGATTTGCCGCTCGCGCTAGGCAGCGAGGAGTGCTTTGAGCTTGGTATCGCGCGAGATGAGCGCCTCCGGATCCGGCCGTTTTCGGGCTGCAATCAGCATTTCTGCAAGCCGAATGTCGCGCGCGACCGCATTGCCCGGTCCGATGCCGGAGGCCGCAAGCAGCCGACCGGTATCGTCGAGATGGAAAAGAATGAAGGCATCGTCGGTAAGTTCGCGCCGCACGGTCGTTGCAGCACCCTCGGCAAGCCCCGCGATCTGCAGCGTCAGTTCATACTGGTCGGACCAGAACCACGGCACGCTGGTGATCGCCTCGCGACCGCCGAGCAGATTGCCGGCAACGAGCGTTCCCTGATCCTGCGCATTGCGCCACGCCTCAAGACGTATCCGACGATCACCATAGTGACAGAGCGGGAACGAACAGCAATCGCCGGCGGCATAGATATCCGGGTCGCTGGTTTGAAGCGTTGCGTCGACCGCGATGCCGTTCTCGATTGAAAGGCCGGCGACGGCTGCAAGGTCCGTGTTCGGGACCGCGCCGATGCCAACGACGACGAGATCGGCCTCAATTGTCTCGCCGCCGGCGAGAACGACCCGCGCACGGTCCTCGTCCGCGTCGATACGTTCGATCTTCGCGTCGCATCGTATGTCGACGCCTTCGGCACGATGCCGCGCGGAAACAATTGCAGCGATCTCCTCCGGCACGCCGCGCGAAAGGATGCGCGGCAACCCTTCGATAAGCGATACGGCAGCACCGAGCCAGCGCGCCGTAGCGGCGAGCTCCAGACCGATGAAGCCACCGCCGATGATCGCAAGCTTGCGACCGGGCGAAAGTTCGCGGCGGATCTCTTCAGAATCGGCATGGGTTCTTAGCGTGCGGATGCGGCGTGACGCCTCATCTAAACCGGCGATGGTTCGCGCTCGCGCACCGGTCGTCAACAACAGCCGGTCATAGGCGATGCAGCTTCCGTCGGCGAGCATCACGCGCTTTTCGGCGCGATCGATGGCCATGACCGGGATATCCGTCAGCACTTCGATCCCTGCTGCCGCGTAGCGCTCGGCATCAGCGACATATTTCGGCGCGACCTCTGCCTTGAGCCCTTCCTTCGAAAGAGGCGGCCGCTCATAGGGAAGATGCGGTTCCGCGCCGATCAGTCTGATCTTACCGTCGTATTGCTTTTCCCTGAGGGCAAAGGCGGCCCTTGCGCCACATTCGCCGGCGCCCACGATGACGATGGAACCCATCTCAACCTCCCTGCCCGCCGCGGCGAGCCCAATCCTATCGAGAGCGGCTTCAGCCGAGCGCGATGAACACGCTTCCGGCCTCGACCTTCACCGGATAGGTCTTCAGGTTGACGCAAACGGGCGCGCCCTTGGCCTGGCCGGTCTTGTAGTTGAAGCGGCCGTTGTGCTTCGGACATTCGATGATGTCGTCCATCACGAGGCCATCGGCGAGATGAATATGCTCGTGGGTGCAGAGCCCGTCGGTGGCAAAATACTCGTCGTCCGGGCTGCGGTAGACAGCAAAGGTGCGTCCGTCGTGATCGAAACGGATCACATCTTCTCCGTCGATTTCGTCCGCTGCGCAGACTTCAACCCAGTTTCCGCTCATTATTTCCTCCCATTTCCTGGCATCGGTTGGTTATTCGGCTGCGTGCACGATCGCATCGCTGTGAAATTCTTCCCGGTAGGGCTTTGCCGTCGCCGGCAGCTCGCGCTTCAGGAAGTAATCTTCGTTCCGCAACTGCCGCAGAAAGGCCGGGATCATTTCTCGGTAGCCGTCCAGCATCGACGGGTTCGGCTCCGGCAGATCATGCTTGATCATGGCGTGCAGCTTCGGCAGCGCGTGATAAGGCACCATCGGGAACATGTGGTGTTCCACATGGTAGTTCATGTTCCAATAGACGAAGCGGCTCACCGGGTTCATGTAGACTGTGCGGCTGTTCAGCCGATGGTCGGTCACGTTGTCGGCAAGACCGCCATGCTGCAGCAACCCAGTCAGCACATGGTGCCAGGCGCCATAGAGCCTCGGCAGACCGATCAGCATCAGCGGCAGGATCGAGCCGAGATAGACGCAGGCGGCAATGGTGGCCGCATAGATCGCAAACCATATGCGTGCGACCAGGATCGCCTTCGGCTGCTCCATTTTAGGGATGAAAGTCGCTTCCTCGGCGCTGATGATGCCGAAAGTGTTACGCACCATGTCGATCATCGCGTGCCAAACGTCGAGCACGCCGAAGAAATTGAGGACGAGGCGCAGCAGATCCGGCGGCCGCATGACCGCGATTTCGGGATCCCGGCCGACGATCACCGTATCCGTATGGTGGCGCGTGTGGCTCCAGCGCCAGGTGACCGGATTGCGCATGATCATGAAGCAAGCGATCTGGTAGACGGCATCGTTCATCCACATCGTCTTGAACGCCGTGCCATGGCCGCATTCATGCCAGCGGCTATCGGAGGCGGAACCGTAGAGAACGCCATAGGCAAGGAAGAACGGAACGGCCCACCACGTGCCCCAGAAGGTGATGCCGAGTGCACCGAACAGAACGAGACAACCGAGCCAGATCGCAGTGTCGCGGATGGCCGGCCCATCCTCGCGCTTCATCAGTTCCTTCATCTGCTTGCGCGGAATGTCGGTGTGATACCACTCTGCGGCCGAGAGACCGCTGGCGACCGCCGCCTGGGCATCCCGGCCAAGCAGGCTATAGTCTCGCTTCGTCGGCATCATCGTCATTTGCGCTCCTCCCCGCGGTCCGACCCGATCTGGCCGGCGACGTCTCATGTCGTGCAATGACGATAGGTTGACTTTTGCTAGGCCTCAATGCAGCAATGATATATTCTCTCAAATGATGTCATAACCCGCATTTCACGCGTGATACAAACCTATCAGGAGCCACGATGAGCAACCGTCCGACCATTGCCGACCTTGCGCGTACTGCCGGCGTCAGCGTCGCCACCGTCGACCGCGTACTCAACGGGCGCCATCCCGTGCGCGAGGAAACCGCGCGCCGGGTCTATGAGGCTGCTAAATCAATCGGCTATCACGCCGTGGGCTTGATCCGGCAGCGCGTCTTTGAAGACCTGCCGCAATACAGGCTTGGCTTTGTGCTGCAAAAGCCGGAGCAGGCCTTCTATCAAACCGTTGCGAAGGAAATCGAAATCGCGGCACTGTCGCTCTCGCATGCCCGCGTCTTCGCCCAGATCGATTTCGTGGCAAACTCCACCCCATCGGCCATCACGGAAAAGCTCCGGGCCGCTGCGGCGCGGAACCAGGCCATTGCGCTTGTCGCTCCCGATTACCCGGCCGTGACCACCGCAATTGAGGAACTTAAGGAGCGCGGCATCCCGGTCTTCTCCCTGCTTTCGGATTTTGCCGCCGGCGTTCGCGAGGGCTACGTCGGCCTCAACAATCACAAGGTCGGCCGCACAGCCGCGTGGATGATCACAAAGGCGGCCAAGCGCCCCGGCAAGGTCGCGGCCTTCGTCGGCAGCCACCGCTTTCTCGGCCACGAGCTTCGGGAGATTGGCTTTCGTTCCTATTTTCGCGAGCACGCACCCGATTTCGAAGTGCTGGATACGATGGTCAACCTCGACACCGCCGAGATCACCCATGAAGCGACACTCAATCTGCTGCAGCGTCACCCGGACCTGATCGGCTTCTATGTCTGCGGCGGCGGCATGGAAGGAGCGATCTCGGCGATCCGCGAGGAGAAGCTTGAGGGAAAACTGATCGCGGTCGTAAACGAGCTGACGCCGGATTCCCGTGCGGCCCTTGGCGATGATGTCGTGACCCTGGCGATATCGACCCCGACGGCCGCCCTCGCGCGTGAAACGATCAACCTGATGATCCAGGCGATCGACAAAGGCCCGACCGGGGCGCCGGGGCAAACCTTCCTTCCGTTCGACCTCTTCACGCCTGAGAATGTATAGGTATTGAATGGTTGCGCGAGTGATAGACTTTACGCGTTCCCCCGCGCGTCGCGAATTTCCCTCACCAAGTGGTCGATAGCGGTCAACGCGTCCAATTGCTTCCATGTCAGGGGGTGACGATAGACTGGGTAGAGACTTAATGCTGCAAAGGTGAGTTGGTCGAGCGTCGGGCGTGTAGCAGACCTGCGGTGGAGCGCGGTCTGCGAAGACATGCCGCCCCGGTCTTCAGTGAGGCCCCAACCTGCATAAAATGGTGTTGCATAACACCGAACGGGCAGCACACGCAGAAGAGCGTCGAATCCCATTTGGCTGGACACCGTCCAGACCTCATCGACGATATCAAGGATCGAGGCCGCCGAAACTTTGTCTGCCATCAAGATGACGCCGGGCGTCTTGGCAGCCCGCTCTGTCATGTAACCTTTTCGATGACCGGCAAGCACATCAGGATGAGTGCGAACAACACATTGAGCGCCGCTATCGAGGGCGTCGTCTAGCATGCGATTGAAAGACGCTTGCGATCCAAGCGCCTTTGCGACGGAAACGTCCCCGTATACTTGGTCAACCAGCAATATCCTGCGCCGAGTCGTGCGTTCGATGCGCGGAGCACAATGTGGCAGATTGTTGTATTTGGAGAGCTTGTTGCTAACCAACGCTTCGCGGATGGTGGCCCCCTTGTCAGGAGGCGCCGTACGACCCGCTTCAGCGATCAGCAACTCTAAACGCGACGCACGCCCTGCATCGACAGGTAGCGCCTTGTCGTCAATAACGATTGAAATAGGGATACTGCCTTCTTTTCCCAAACCCACGGAACGAAGAAAACCATCCTCAAGGTGCCAGTGCGGCAGCCTTCTTAGGCGCGCGATGCGGTCGGCGGCAATCGCGGGCAATCGGCCGCCCCAGGAGACGATCCCATCGAGCGAAGGAGACAGGGTTGACTGAAGGGGCGCATTGCCGAAGTAGTGCCGAAGCCACGGGAATGCTTGATGCACAAAAAAAGTCGCCCCGATCTTGGCGCCCCAGTTCGGTTGCCATGCGCGTCTTGCTTCCAGAGATACCTCGTCCTGCACGTTCATTCCGTTGTCTCAATCTACCGAAGTCCTCGACCAACCGTTCCGCCAGAAATCATCTCGCCTTCACAAATGCAATTGCCAACTTCGATCGGCCCCGCTTGTTGCCCCCAAACGCCACCACACTTTCGGGCTGCAACTATGCGAATTCAATGTCATTGATGATGTATTTCCATCATTGACGAAAGACAATCTTGCAGCAATGCAAGACCTTTGACCACTCTGGTCTTTGACGGCGCTCCAACAGTTGGTGAATTGTCCGCAAGGCAATAAATGGAATGAACGTTCTATTTATAGCCTTTGGCCCACCCCACTGGAGGAGACATTCCCGTGACCGCCCTGCCCTTCGCCCTCAATCACATGACGACGCCGAATCTACCGCTTCGCGACTTTTTCGAACTCGCCAGATCCCTCGGCATTTCATCCGTCGAAATCCGCAACGATCTCGCCGGCAACGCAATCCTCGACGGCACGCCCGCAAACGACGTCGCCGCCCTCGCCAGCCGTCACGACATCACGATCATCTCGATCAATGCCCTTCAACGTTTCAACGAATGGAACGAGGCCCGTCAGGCCGAAGCCGAAGAACTGATCGCCTATGCGCGCGACTGCGGCGCCAAGGCCCTTGTCCTAGTTCCCGTAAACGACGGCACGGGCCAGGCCGATGGCGAGCGCCAGGCAAATCTTCGCGAGGCTCTTTCCGCACTGAAACCGATGCTCGAAACGGCCGGAATCATCGGCCTCGTCGAACCGCTCGGCTTCGAGATCTGCTCGTTGCGCTCGAAGACGGAGGCTGTTGAGGCCATCAAGGCCGTCGACGGTGAGAAGATCTTCCGACTGGTGCACGACACGTTCCACCACCACCTCGCCGGCGAACCTGCAATCTATCCTGAGATGACCGGCCTCATCCACATTTCCGGGGTCGCGGATGAACGTGTCGCGGTGGCGGATCTGCGTGATTCGCACCGCGTTCTCGTCGATCGGAGCGACCTGCTCGACAATGTCGGACAGATTCGGCGCATGCGCGCGGCGGGTTATGGGGGGCCGCTTTCCTTTGAGCCATTCGCCGCCGAAGTCCACGGATTGGCGGATCCCGCCGCCGCGGTGGGACAGAGCGTGGATTACATCCGAAGCCATATCTAAGCTCCCCCGGCGCGAGGCCGGCAAATCAACAGTGGGCGCCGCATCAGGCCTTGACGGCGCCCGTATAAAATGGAATACATATTCCGTAATCGCAATTTACTGGTTCGTTTATTCCGTTTTACTCGAAAGCGCAGCGGGAGTGCCGCTTTTGAAATGAATGAGCGCAATCCGGCATTGCGTCCCCGGCAGGAGAAGGTGTCGCCGGGCACCATTGTGGAGGAGAAAGACAATGAAGAAATTTGTGCTCAGCACAGCGCTGGCGATGATGATGTCGACGGCAGCCCATGCCGAGACCATCGGCGTATCCATGGCCCTTTTCGACGACAACTTCCTGACGGTCTTGCGCAACGGCATGTCCGACTACGCCAAGACGCTCGATGGCGTCGAACTGCAGATCGAAGACGCGCAGAACGACGTCTCCAAGCAGCAGAGCCAGATCCAGAACTTCATCGCCGCCGGCGTGACCGCGATCATCGTCAACCCGGTCGATACGGATGCGACGGCTGCCATGTCGAAGATCGCAGCGGATGCCGGCATCCCGCTCGTCTACGTCAACCGCGAACCGGTCAACGTTGACACGCTGCCGGAAAAGCAGGCTTTCGTGGCATCGAACGAGCAGGAGTCCGGCACGCTGCAGACGCAGGAAATCTGCAAGATGCTTGGCGGCAAGGGCAAGGCCGTCGTGATGATGGGCGAACTGTCCAACCAGGCCGCCCGCATGCGCACCAAGGACATCCACGACGTACTTGCCACCGACCAGTGCAAGGGCATTGAGATCGTCGAGGAGCAGACCGCCAACTGGTCGCGTACGCAGGGCTCGGACCTGTTGACGAACTGGCTTTCGGCCGGTCTTGAGTTTGACGCCGTCATCTCCAACAACGACGAAATGGCGATCGGCGCGATCCAGGCGCTGAAGGCCGCGGGTCGTTCGATGGACAGCGTCGTCATCGGCGGCATCGACGCTACGCAGGATGCGCTCGCTGCGATGGCTGCCGGCGACCTTGACGTCACGGTGTTCCAGAACGCCGCCGGCCAGGGCAAGGGCTCGGTCGACGCCGCACTGAAGCTCGCAAAGGGCGAGCCGGTGGACAAGAAGGTCTACATTCCCTTCGAACTCGTCACCAAGGACAACCTCGACAAGTACCAGGCGAAGAACTGATCGCCACAGTCGGGAGCGCGGGCAAACCCGCGCTCCCCCTTTAAAATGCAGGTCCGTCCGCAAATGCCTGCGTCCAATGGATGCCGCATGCGGTAAGATGGGCTGGTCACCCGCCAGCGACGAGGACTTTCCGCGACAGCCGGAAACGACGGGGAGGCAAGGAACATGACGCTCAGTCCGACAACGATGGCAGCCGTGCGCGCCAGCGGCGCGGTACCCAAAGCCGAATATCTTCTTTCTGCGGAAGGGATCCGCAAGGAATTCCCTGGTGTCGTCGCGCTCGACGATGTCGAGTTCAAGCTTAAGCGCGGCACGGTCCATGCGCTGATGGGCGAAAACGGCGCCGGCAAATCGACGCTGATGAAGATCCTCGCCGGCATCTACACGCCCGACAAAGGTGACGTGAAGCTTAAAGGTGCCGAAATCCGGCTGAAGTCGCCGCTCGACGCCCTCGAAAACGGCATCGCCATGATCCATCAGGAGCTGAACCTGATGCCGTTCATGACGGTCGCGGAAAACATCTGGATCCGCCGGGAACCGAAGAACCGCTTTGGCTTTGTCGATCACGGCGAGATGAAGCGCATCACCGCCCGCCTGTTCGATCGCCTGAAGATCAAGATCGATCCTGAAATCGAAGTGCGTCACCTGTCAGTGGCCAACCGCCAAATGGTCGAGATCGCCAAGGCGGTCTCCTACGAATCCGACGTGTTGATCATGGACGAGCCGACGTCTGCGCTGACCGAGCGCGAGGTCGCCCACCTCTTCGAAATCATTCGGGACCTGCGCGAACAGGGCATCGGCATCGTCTACATCACCCACAAGATGAACGAGCTATTCGAGATCGCCGACGAGTTCTCGGTGTTTCGCGACGGCAAGTTCATCGGCACGCACGCGTCGAGCGACGTTACCCGCGACGACATCATCCGCATGATGGTTGGTCGCGAGATCACCCAGATGTTTCCGAAGGAGGAAGTGCCGATCGGCGACGTTGTCCTGTCGGTCAAGAACCTCGCGCTTGACGGCGTCTTCCGCGACGTCTCCTTCGACGTGCGCGCCGGCGAAATCCTCGGCATTGCCGGTCTCGTCGGCTCCGGGCGCTCGAACGTCGCCGAAACCCTCTTCGGCGTCACGCCTGCAAGCTCCGGCGCGATTTCGATCGACGGAAAGACCCTTTCGATCGACAGTCCGAACACGGCGATCCGCAACCGCATGGCGTTTCTGACCGAAGACCGCAAGGACACCGGCTGTCTCCTGATCCTCGATATTCTCGAAAACATGCAGATCGCCGTGCTTCAGGACCGCTTCGTCAAGGGCGGCTTCGTTACCGAAAAACAGGTCACTGCGGCCTGCGAAGAGATGAGCCGGAAGCTGCGTGTCAAGACGCCGAACCTGCAGGAGCGCATCGAGAACCTCTCGGGCGGCAACCAGCAGAAGGTGTTGATCGGCCGCTGGCTGCTCACAAATCCGCGCATCCTGATCCTCGACGAGCCGACACGCGGCATTGATGTCGGCGCCAAGGCGGAAATACACCGTCTGGTCACCGAACTCGCGCGCAACGGCGTCGCCGTCATCATGATCTCTTCGGAGATGCCCGAGGTCCTCGGTATGAGCGACCGCATCATGGTCATGCACGAGGGCCGCGTCACCGGCTTCCTCGACAGGGCTGAAGCAACCCAGATCAAGGTCATGGAGCTCGCCGCGAGCTGAGCGGGAAACGACCCCAAAGGGAGGACTGAAAATGGATACCAATGTCGCCGCACAGGGCGCGAGCGCACCGCTCTCAGGGACAAGGCGCCGCTTGCCGCCTGAATTCAACATCTTCCTGGTCTTGATCGGCATCGCGCTGGTCTATGAGATCCTCGGCTGGATTTTCGTCGGCCAGAGCTTCCTCATGAACCCGCAGCGCCTGACGATCATGATCCTGCAGGTGTCCGTGATCGGCATCATCGCCGTCGGCGTGACCCAGGTCATCATCACCGGCGGCATCGACCTGTCCTCTGGCTCCGTCGTCGGCATGACGGCGATGATCTCGGCAAGCGTCGCCCAGGCCTCCACCTGGCCGCGCGCGCTCTATCCATCCTTGACCGACATGCCGGCAATCGTTCCGATCGGGCTTGGCATCGGCATCGGGCTACTTGCCGGCTTTATCAACGGTCAGCTGATCGCCCGCACCAAAATCCCGCCCTTCATCGCCACACTCGGCATGATGGTTTCGGCACGCGGCATTTCCAAGTGGTACACCAAGGGCCAGCCGGTCTCGGGCCTCACCGATCAGTTCAACTTCATCGGAACCGGCATCTGGCCCGTCATCGTCTTCCTGGTCGTCGCGCTCATCTTCCACATCGCGCTGCGCTACACCCGCTACGGCAAGTTCACCTATGCGATCGGCGCCAATGTGCAGGCAGCCCGTGTCTCCGGCATCAATGTCGAGGCGCACCTGATCAAGGTCTATGCCATCGCCGGCATGCTGGCCGGGCTGGCTGGTGTCGTCACCGCCGCCCGTGCCCAGACCGCACAGGCCGGCATGGGCGTTATGTACGAACTGGACGCGATCGCCGCGACCGTTATCGGCGGAACCTCGCTAACGGGTGGCGTCGGCCGGGTCACCGGCACGGTCATCGGCACCATCATTCTTGGCGTCATGACCTCAGGCTTCACCTTCCTTCGGGTCGACGCCTACTACCAGGAAATCGTCAAGGGCCTGATCATCGTCGCGGCTGTCGTCATCGACGTCTATCGACAGAAGAACCGCAAGAAGGCCTGAGTCCTATAAGCAATACTCTCCTCCCAGTGAAGCCAACTGGCCGGGATGACGAAAGTCATCCCGGCATTTTATTTTGTTCAGAAGGCTATATCGCCAGTCTCAAGCCGTTTTCCACATATGCTTGGCGCGCAGGGCTGCCCCGGCGCACGCGCTCTGGCAAGATCCTTGGCGATGCACTATAAGACAGGCGTTCAAAACTATTGGAGACTTCCCATGTTGTCGCAGCGCAAGCTTGCGAGCCAGTTTCAGCCGCGTTTCGTTCTTCAGCTTTGGAACGCGATGCTGCGGGTACAGACCCGCGAGACAGCTTCCTTCTTCGGCCACCGCGGCCGCTAAGCAAGACCCCAAAAAACCTGAATTGCCCCAGCCCTGTGAACGTGTCGGCTGACCGCTCGCAGATGGCTTTCGCTTAACCGGCCCGCATTTGGCGGCGCCGGGTTGAGCCTATTCGTGCTTAGCCCGCTGGAAAGCGGATGGTCACCTTGAGGCCGCGGCCGTCAGCCCCCTCGCTGAGGCTGGTCGTCGCGCCGTAAAGCTCGGCAATTTCTTCGACGATCGGCAGCCCGAGCCCGGAGCCCGGAGCATCACTGCCGCCGCGCTCGAAACGCCTGAGCACCGTCTCGTGCAATTCCGGCCGAATGCCGGGTCCGTTATCCTCCACCTCCAGCGACACCGAAACCTCCCGCGCAAAGACACGGCTCGTCACTTCCGCACCGCGGCCGGCATAAAGCAGCGCGTTGCCGATCAGGTTCTTGAGGAGTTCACCGATGAGCAACGGCTCGGCGCGGATGAAAGCCTCACCCTCACCGTCAAAGCCGAGATCGATATCCGCGTCGCCGGCCGCCGGCACATGCTCTGCCGTTATCTCCCGCACCAGTTCGACCAAATCGATGCGCTCGAGCGAACCGGTTTCGTCCTTGCCGGCAGCGTCGATCTTCGCCATCAGCAGCAACTGCCCCAGAATGCGCTCGGCATTGGCGACCGCCTCGTCGGCCTTTTTCACAGCACTTCTCGTCTCCTCGATCGAGCCGGCGCGTTGCGCCAGGGCGAGCTGCGTGCGGATGATTGCGAGGGGCGTGCGCAGCTGGTGGCTTGCATTGCCGGTAAAATTGCGAAGCGCATCGAGCGCCGACTGCAAGCGCCCCATGAAGGAATTGACCGTATCGACGAGGCCCTGGACCTCGTTCGGAACCCGCTCGCCGATCGGATGCAGATCGTCCGGACTGCGCTCCGAGATCGCGTCACCCAGCCTGTAGAGCGGGCGCAAGGAAAACGTGACAGCGATCCAGACGATCACGGCAGCGCCGGCAATCATCATGCCGAGGCGGAGCGCCGAGCGCACCAGGATCGTCTGCGCCAGATGTCGGCGCGCGATCGTCGTTTCGGCAACCGTGACCACGAAGGGCACGGAATTGATGCCGGTTGACGCGGAGCGGCGAAGGGCGGCGATGCGGATCGGTTCGCCGCGGAAGATCGAATCCGCAAAGGTGGTCGATGCGCCCGGCTCCTCCGCCAGCGACGGCAGCGTCTGGTAACCGGTGATGAACTGGCCGGGCGGCCCGTCGACCCGGTAGAACACCCGGTCCTGCGCGGCCGACGTCAGCATTTCCAGCGCAACATAGGGGATGTCGACTTCGAGCGATCCGTCTTCCGCCACGACCACGCGCTCGGCGATTGCCAGCGCCGAGCCGGCAAGCACACGGTCGGAAACGACGTTGGCGGTCGTGACCGCCTCGCGATAGGTATCCATCAGTGCAATGACCCCGATCACCACCGTCGAGATCAAAAGCCAGCCAAGCAGGCGCCGGCGGAGGGAATAGACCGTCGTCCTCATTCCGGCCCGGCCGCCTTGTCGAGATAGTAGCCGATGCCGCGAGCGGTGCGCACGGTCAGCCCATGCGGTGCGAGCCGCTTGCGCAGCCGGCTGACATATTGCTCGATCGCGTTGGAGCTCAAGTCGTCGTCGAACCCTGTCAGCGACTGCATGATCGCATCCTTGGCGACCACCTTGCCGGCACGCATGAACAGAAGCTCAAGAAGTCCGAGCTCGCGCGCCGGGATCTCGATCGGCGCGCCGCCGGACGAGAAGCTGCGGGTGTTGAGATCGAGCGACACATTGCCGTAACTGACTGTCGAGGCCCTGAGGCCCGCCTGACGGCGCAAGAGCACGCGCACGCGCGCTTCGAGCTCGCCGACGTCGAAAGGTTTGATCATGTAGTCGTCGGCGCCGAGGTCGAGCCCCTTGATCCGCTCTTCGGGCGCGCCCCTTGCCGTCAGGATCAAGACCGCGGCGCGGTTCTGGCGAGCACGCATCGCCCTCAGCACATCGAGGCCATCCATTTCCGGCAGATTGAGATCGAGAATGACAAGATCGAACGTTTCGGTGGCGGCCACCGCATGCGCCGACGCACCGTCACTGACGACGTCAACGGCATAGCCGCTGCCGCGCAAGATCGCCGATAGGCCCTCGGCCAGGTCCTGGTTGTCCTCAACAAGCAAGATACGCAATTATCATCACTCCCCCGACCACCTTATCCGCCGATGCCTTGCTTGTGAACGGTGCGACACTGAGGCATTGTGGATTCATGCCGTTCTTGATTTCTTTTCTTTTTTTCGCCCTTTGTCCCCAGCTGCTCCTTGCGGCTCCCATCATATTCCCAGCTCTTTCCGGCAAAGCGGACGTGCGCACGCTGGTCGTCTATTCATCGCTCGACGAGCCGCTCGCAAAGCCGATGATCATCGGTTTCCAGCGGGCCAATCCGGACGTTGCCGTGCGCTATGAGGACATGCTGACAGGAGAAATCTACGACCGCATCATCAAGGAGACCGACGCCGGAATGAAGACGGCGGACTTCGCCTTTTCTTCCGCCATGGACCTGCAAGTCAAGCTCAGCAACGACGGTTACGCCCAGCGCAGCGACCTGCCGATGAGCGACCGCTGGCCGGCCTGGGCCAACTGGCGCAACACGGCTTATGCGCTGACCTTCGAGCCTGCCGTCTTCGTCTATCACAAGCCGAGCTTCACCAAGGAGAAACCGCCGTCGACGCGCGCGGAATTTGTCGATTACCTGAAGCGCCAGGGCGCGGCCGTCTTCGGCAGGATCGGAACCTATGACATCGAGCGGTCCGGCGTCGGCTTCCTCTTCATGTCACGCGACCAGGAACAGTTCGGCGATATATGGGATGTCATCCAGGCCATGGGTGCGGCCGGCGTCAAGCTCTACTCGACCAGCGAAGCAATCCTCGAGCGTGTCGCCGACGGCCGCTTCGTGCTCGGCTACAACATCCTCGGCTCTTACGCCGCCGACTGGGCGGCACGGCATCCGGATGTCGGCATCGTTCTGCCGAAGGACTACACCGTGGTGATGTCGCGCATCGGCCTCGTCCCGCAAGCTGCCGCCTCCCCCGACCTCGGCCGGCGCTACCTTGAATTCTTCATGTCGAAGGAAGGCCAGACGATCATGGCGCGGGAGTTGCAGATCCCGGCCGTCAGCCCAGAGGTCGCCGGCGAAAACACCGCCAACACCATGCAGGAGATGCTTGGCGGCCAGTTGCGCCCGGTCCCGGTGAGCCCGGGCCTGATGGTCTATCTAGATCAGGTGAAGCGCTCACGGCTGATTGCGAAATGGAACGAAGTTTTAAGGCTCCATTGACGGCAGTGGACCGGGAGCGCGGCGCTCCCGGTCAGGCTGGAAACGCTCCAGGCTCCGGCCCTAAGCCTTCTTCCGCGAGCGCCCGGAGCGTAGGGCCTGCGCGGAAAGGTTCAGTTCGACGGCGGCCAAAACCAATGCCTTCAACGCCTCTTCGTCGATCGCCTCGCCCTCATGGATATCGATGGCGCGTCGGGTATTGCCGTCCAGGCTGGAGTTGAAAAGTCCGGCCGGATCCTCGAGCGCCGCCCCCTTGGCAAAGGTCATTTTCACAACCGCTTTATAGGTCTCGCCGGTACAGATGATGCCGGCATGTTCCCAGACCGGGACGCCCCGCCATTTCCATTCCTCGACGACGTCAGGATCCGCTTCCTTGATCAGCTTGCGTATCTGCGCGAGCGTCGCACCGCGCCAGTCGCCAAGCTCCGCGATCCTCGCGTCGATCTGCCCGGAGGCAGAAGTGGCGTCTTCCGCCGCATCGTTGATTTTGGCCTTGGTCGTCGCTTTCGCCATCGAATTTACTCTCCAATCATCCTTGCCCGGAACTCGCCTTCAGGCGGGGCCGGCGCAAACCTGTCTTCGCCTTGTCGGCGTTGCTTCCTCATACCTAGGCTCGATACCTAGGCTCGGGCCGGCTGGCGGCAATATCCCAGTTGCGATTCGTGGTTCCGTCGCGAAATCCGGTCGGGAATTTCCTCAATTTGAACGCCGGGGACCGGCAACATCGCCTGTCAGCGCATGCGAGAACCTAAAATTCCGTAAACGGTGCGACAGGATTTTCGCATTCGGGGCTTGATGTCAGCTAAATGTCAGCTTTCTATGGTGCCTTAAGGTCACTGGCACCCGTGGAGGCGGGCCGCCGGTTGCGTACTGGGAGGAAGCCACCAATCCGGTCAAGCGATAAGGGTCGTAAAGAGCCCGTCGCCGTCTTCCCGTTCGCACACAGCAACAACGTGCGCGGTGAAAACGCGCCTCACGGAGGACTGACCTTGAAACATATTTTCCTCGCAACGATTCTCGCCGGTGCCATGTCGCTCCCGGCAGTTGCCGCTGACTACACGATCATCGCTCCGGCAAACCCGGGCGGCGGCTGGGACCAGACGGCCCGCTCGCTGCAGACGGTCATGCAGCAGGAAGGCATCTCCGGCAACGTTCAGGTTCAGAACGTCCCGGGCGCTGGCGGCACCATCGGTCTCGCCCAGTTCGCAAGCCAGCAGAAGGGCAACCCGAACGCCCTGATCGTCGGCGGCTACGTCATGGTCGGTGCAATCCTCACCAACAAGTCCCCGGTCACCCTTAAGGACGTTACGCCAATCGCGCGCCTGACCGGCGAATACGAAGCTGTCGTCGTTCCGGCCTCGTCCGAGATCAAGACCATGGGCGACCTCGTCGAAGCCCTGAAGAAAGATCCGGGCGCCGTGTCCTGGGCTGGCGGCTCGGCCGGCGGTACCGACCACATCGCTGTTGGCCTGATCGCCAAGGCGGCCGGCGTCGACCCGACCAAGATCAACTACATCGCCTATTCCGGTGGCGGTGAAGCACTTGCCGCTATCCTCGGCAGCCAGGTTACGGCCGGTGTCTCGGGCTACGGCGAATTCGAATCGCAGGTCAAGGCCGGCACGCTTCGCCTGCTCGCCGTATCTAGCGCCGAGCGCCTTGCCGGCGTCGATGCTCCGACGCTGAAGGAATCTGGTCTCGACGTGACTGTCGAAAACTGGCGCATGATCGCTGCTGCTCCGGGCCTCTCGGACGAGCAGAAGGCTGCCGTAACCGCCGATATCGAGAAGCTTGCGAAGTCCGCTGGCTGGCAGGAAGTCCTGAAGACCAAGGGCTGGCAGGACAGCTATCTCGCCGGCGATGCGTTCAAAGCCCAGCTCGACAAGGACGTTGCGGCGACCGAGGGCGTTCTCAAGGACATTGGACTGGTGAAATGATCAAGGGGCATCACCCTTCAACTGCAACGCGTCGCCCGGATCGGGCGGCGCTTTTCATCGCGGTGGTTCTCGCCGCTATCGCTGGACTCATTTTCTGGGATGTGTCGCGCCTGACGGGCGCTGCCGGCTACTCCCAGGTCGGGCCGACGACGGTCCCCTATGCGATCGCCTGCTGTCTTTTCGGCCTTGCGATCTGGACCGCGATCGAAGCGTTTCGCGGCGATTTTCCAGAGCGTGAGCACCAGGAAGTCGCTCCGGTTATCTGGATCGTCGGTGGTCTTGCCGCCCAGATGCTGCTGTTGAACATTGCAGGCTTCTCGATCGCCACCGGCATTCTGTTCGCGTTGACCGCACGCGGTTTCGGCAAGCGCAAGCTTTGGTTCTCGCTCCCCGTCGGCATTGCGATCTGCTTTGTCGTGTGGGTGATCTTCGCCAAGCTGCTGCTCCTGTCGCTGCCCGCGGGGCCGCTTGAACGCCTGTTCTTCTAAGAGGGCCGACGACCATGGCTACTTTTGAATTCCTGATGCAGGGATTGCTGGTTGCTGCGCAGCCAATGAACCTGCTCTACGCGCTGATCGGCGTAACGCTCGGCACGGCGGTCGGCGTCCTGCCCGGCATCGGCCCGGCACTGACCGTGGCGCTCCTGCTGCCGGTCACCTACCGTCTCGATCCCGGCGGCTCGCTGATCATGTTTGCCGGCATCTATTACGGCGGCATGTATGGCGGCTCGACCACGTCGATCCTGCTCAACACGCCCGGTGAAAGCGCCTCGATCGTGACTGCGCTCGAAGGCAACAAGATGGCGAGGGCGGGTCGCGGCGGGCCCGCACTGGCAACGGCCGCGATCGGCTCCTTCGTCGCCGGCCTGATCGCCACGCTTGCTCTTGCCTTCATCGCGCCTTACATCGTCAAGCTGGCCCTGGTTTTCGGTCCGCGCGAATATTTCGCGCTGATGGTTCTCGCCTTTGTCACCGTTTCCTCCGCCTTCGGCGACAGCACCCTTCGCGGTCTGACATCGCTGTTTGTCGGCCTGGCGCTTTCAGTCATCGGCATCGACCAACTGACCGGCCAGGCACGTCTTTCCTTTGGCGTTCCCGAATTGCTTGACGGCATCGAAGTCACGACGCTCGCCGTTGCCATGTTCGCCATCGGCGAGACGCTCTACATCGCTGCACAGGGCGACAAGGGGCCCGACAAGGTCGAGGCCGTCCGTGGCTCTGTATGGATGAATGCGGCCGACTGGGCACGCTCCTGGAAGGCGTGGCTGCGCGGTACCCTCATCGGCTTCCCGATCGGCGCCATGCCGGCTGGCGGCGCTGAGATCGGCACCTTCCTGTCCTACGCCACCGAAAAGCGTCTGACGAAGCATCCGGAAGAATTCGGCAATGGCGCGATCGAAGGCGTCGCCGGTCCGGAAGCGGCCAACAACGCCTCGGCCGCTGGCACGCTCGTGCCGCTCCTGACGCTTGGCCTGCCGACCACGGCAACCGCGGCGATCATGCTTGCCGGCTTCCAGCAGTATGGCCTCCAGCCCGGACCGCTGCTGTTTGCGACCAATCCGCAGCTCGTCTGGGGCCTGATCGCCAGCCTTCTGATCGCCAACTTCATGTTGCTGGTTCTGAACCTGCCGCTCATCGGTCTTTGGGTGAAGCTGCTGACAGTTCCGAAGCCTTGGCTCTATGCCGGCATCCTGCTGTTTGCCACGCTCGGCACGATCGGGGCCAACCCGTCGGTCTACGAGCTCGGCATGTTGCTCGCCTTCGGCCTGCTCGGTTACGCGATGCGCATCTTCGGATATCCGATCGCGCCTGTCGTCGTCGGCCTGATCCTGGGCCCGCTCGCCGAACAGCAGCTGCGCCGCGCGCTCGCGATCAGCCAGGGGGACTACTCGGTCCTGTTCACCTCGCCGATTGCCGCAGGCCTCCTGATCATCGCAGCTGCAGCGCTGATCGTACCGCTCATCCTTCGGGCCCGTGGCCGCGGCGAAGTCCTTTCGCAGCTCGCCGCCAACGAAGACTAAGCCCCAATAACAATCGGGTCCGGAAACCCTTTCGGACCCGATCGACATAGCGCCTCCTCCCAAGGCCTATCCGAAGGCCCGGCCGGTTTGAAAACCGACCGGGCCTGCTTCCTTTGCATGGCTGGCCTGTCCGATTGTGCATTGCAATAAGACCGACCAAACCCCATCTTTTGCTCATCAAAGAGAAAACGAAAGCGAGCAAGAAGATGGCTACCACAACTTACCACAAGGGTTTCATCGGTCGTGCATTCGCAGTTCTCGGCGCTGCTAGCGCTGCCGCCGCCGCTGTCGAAGGTCACCGCCGCCCGAAGGCAAGCGACCTGCGTACGCTGGGCATCGATCCGGCGAACTTCCCGGACACGCGCCGCGGCTAACATATTCCAGCGCCCCGAGGGGCGCCTTATCCTCCCAAGGATATAACGGCTCGGGGTCGAGAGACCACCGAGCCGTTTTATTTTCCGGCAGCCGGCATCTTCAGCCCCCGGCACTTCATAGACCCGGCTCAAGAGGGCAGACGGTCCGACGCCCACTCGTCCCAAGTTGAAGCAGCGTGCTTTCGTTGCATGGCTGGGGTGCTTCATTGTGCATTGCAAAAAGACCGACCAGACCTCATCTTTATTTCATCGAAGAGAAAACGAAAGCGAGCAAGAAGATGACTACCACAACCTATCACAAGGGTTTCATCGGTCGTGCATTCGCAGTTCTCGGCGCTGCTAGCGCTGCCGCCGCCGCTGTCGAAGGTCACCGCCGCCCGAAGGCAAGCGACCTGCACACGCTGGGCATTGATCCGGCGAACTTCCCCGACACGCGCCGCGGCTAACAAATTCCAGCGCCCACGAGGGCGCCTTATCCTTCCAAGGATGATGAAGAACGGCTCGGGGTCGAGAGACCACCGGGCCGTTGCCATTATGGAAAAGCGCGTCCCTCCTCGTCGGGGTTCGTCGAACGCCGTCAACGCGTTGGCGGCGTATGTAGGACATCAACGAGGCGTCGCGCGACGTCGCCTCACTTCTTCGCGCGATAGATCAATACCGGTATCGTGGAGTGAGCCAGCACCTTGGCAGCTACGTTGCCGAGCATCAGGCTTCCGACTCCACTGCGACCATGGGACGCCATGATGATGAGATCGGCATCTTTGTATATCGCCTGGTCGCAGATCGCGCGGTAGACCTCGTGGCTGCGGACCTGCTCCGTCTGGCACTCCACGCCTTCCGCCGCAGCCTTGCGCGCTAAAGCCGCGAGCATTTCCGCGGCATGTTTGCTGGCCAGCGCCTCGTATTCGGTGCGCGTGCTCGACAACTGCTCGGGATCGACCGAATAGAGGTGGAATGGTTCGGTAACGGCAAGGATGTTCACTCGTGCGCCGCCGTCCTTTGCAAAGGTTATGCCTGCATCGACAGCGATTGTTGCTAAGGGCGAGCCGTCGGTGGCTATAAGAATATTGCGAAACATGGGATCCTCCTCTTCCAAGCTCCAGAGGAAGCTTAGTGCGTGGAGAGGCCTATTCCTTTGATCCCGATCAACGTTCCGGATTTCAGCAGGGAGGCGAATACTTAGCGACCTTTGTCGAAGCGGAAAAAATGTCGCAGTCGCCGCCGCAGGATGACGGACCAAGGCACCTCGGCATTGATCGCCTGGTAGCCAGCTTGTGTCAGCGAGAATTCAACGCGACCGTCATCTACCTCTCTTCGCGTGATGTATTGCATGTTCAGGGCGCGAAAGACCGCCGGGTGCAGTTCCGGTGGCCAGTAGATTTCATCTCCCGGCACCCGATAGGCGCCCGCGTTATAGAGCTCCTCAAGCACGTTCCTTAAATCACTGGCCAGCATTCGATGTTTATCCCGCGCAGCGTGTGGTGTGGCAATGTGCGACACGACGAACTAACGAAATAGGTCGTCGCTCCAGCACCGTTCCTAAACATCTATTCGTCAATGGGCCCTGAAATAGACTTCCGTTACGCGAAACTGCCCATCGATGCGCTTGCATTGTACGATGACGTCAATGGCGATTTTCAAGAGTTCGCGAATGTCGGTGCGCTGCAGGTATTGTCCGCCCTCCGATTCCTTTACCAGAAGGGTCAACTGTTCAAACGCCAGTTTCGCGGAGTCAGCGTGCACCGTTGTGATTGAGCCGGGATGCCCAGAGTTCACGTTGCGGATGAAGTAGAAAGCCGTCCCATCGCGCAGTTCCTGCAATAGGATTCGATCGGGCCGCATGCGCAGACAGGATTCCAGGAGCTCCTTCACGCCGACTTTGGCGAGCCCCTGACCTCCCTTGGAATAGAATAACCGCGCGTGGTTCGGCTGATGAATCACGAGTTCCGGCGTGTCTTCGATAGAGATGACCCGCTCATCATCCGGAATATGACGAATGAGTGCCTTGGAGAGCGTTGTCTTCCCCGACCCCGTCGCTCCTGAGATGACGATATTCTTCCGGGCCAGCACCGCCTGGCGAAGGAACTCGGCCCACGCGCCCGTCTGATGCAGATCGATGAGTTTCCGGTCCGTCGCACCGGCCATGTGACTGCCGGGCGCCATGTCAGTGAACAAGCCACCCTTCTCAAGGTCGCCAAGACTTAATGCGGCCGACGAGGGCTTTCGGATGGTGATGCTGACCGTGTTCCGAGTGGTCGCAGGCGGGATGACGATCTGGATTCGCTCATTCCCCGGCAGTGTTGCCGACAGGATCGGCCGCGTTTCATCGATGGATTGATGGGAAAGACTAGCCACGGCCCTGGCAAGGCGCATCAGCTTTTCAAAGGATAGCTCCGGCAGATTATGGGTCCGCCATCCACCAGAGCCTTCTGTCAGCACCTGGCCTGGCCTATTGACGATCACTTCGTAGAGCGAGGGGTCGTCAAGGTACGGCATGAACGGAGACAGCAGTTCACGAACGACCGTCGCATCAGGACCTTCGGTCATCGCCCGCACCCTACTTCGTCACGCGCGCCGACCGCGGGCGGACATCTCCCAGCAACGCGCGGTCAAGGATTTTGTTTTTCGGCCCGATCACGCGCAATCCGTAAACACCGGAAAAATCGAGATCACGCGCGACGAAGATCGAGACGAGCTCGCCTTGGTTCTTATTGAGCGTTGGCGGAATGTTGATCGATTGCTCGACGGCGATGGCTGCCGCCTGCTGGCCTGCGTTTGTGGTGGTCTCAGCGTCGACGTCGCTGTTACGCAGGCGACTGTTGGCGTAGCTCGTGGCATCGCCGACGATGGACAGGAGAAGCGCACTCCCGAACCGCTCCCACCAGTGAGTGTCGACATAGCCATTCACGCCCGCCCGGCCGAGCACATCCGTTGCCGGCGAAGCCAAGGTGACGATGACGCCGTTCGGGGTCTTCGCGCGGTTCCAGAGCACGAATAGGCGCTTCTGTCCTCGCTGGAGGCCGCCCCGATATTCGCCAACAACTTGCGTACCTTTCTCCATCAGGACAACCCGGCCATTGTCCGATAGAACATCTCGGTTGATTACGCAGCTGGTGAAGCCGGGTTGATCGGATGCCATGGCAGTTTCCAATACGCACGGAATTGACGATCCCATTGCAACTACGAAGTTCCGATTGCCGAGCGTGCCGGCGCGCGAGCCCTCAAGCCTGGTCGGCCGTAGCAGCCCGTTGAACCGCTGCTCGTCGGCGTTGGCCGAGTTCTGACCCATCATGCTTCCATCAAGCGGCACGAAATGGCTGTCCGCGGGCACCGCCGGATCCGCGGTCTCATGGTGCGACGTTGAGTTCTTCTGTCCACCGCTGAAGGCCATGACCGGCGCCCGGCGCGCCGAGTCGAGCAGGGGATCTTCGGCCTGCACCTCCTCTGCCGCGCGCGGGGTCGGCAGCTTCACTTCCGGCACGGCTTGGACCGGCTCCATCTTCTCCTTGACGGGCTCGAAATTCGCCGTTTGCCGGATGACAACCCGCTCGGGTCTGGTTCTGTCCGTCGGAGTGTGCTCGCCGCTCATCGACCACAGGGCGAAAGCGACAAAGGTAACAACAGCCAGCGCAACCGCGCCGCGCTTCAAGAAAGGATTGCTGTCGATCCTCCCCCCGGGAACCGTTTCGCCGCGCTCCCCCGGTATCCGGTTTTCATCTTCCTCAAGCATGACTGTCTCCTATTGCGCCGCGCCGGCTTCAGTCCGAACGACCCGCTCGACCGACGGCGAGGTCGTGTTGGTGTCCGGATTGATACCGACGCGGTCATAGGCCTCGTTGAAGACGCAGAGCACGTCCCGTCCCCTCCGCAGGATGAACTTCCGGCCAATCGCGTGGGCCAGGACAAGATTGCCGTCTACGGATTTCGGCACCAGGCTTTCACTACCGTCTGAGTTCTCGATGTAGATCGCGGGTATTTCCTGATTGCCGACGAAGGCAAATGTCGTAACCTTGCCATTGTCGTAGACCGAGTGCGGCTCCAGCGCCTGGGAGCCCTGCGCCGAATAACGCCAATTCCGAGCACCATAGCCCTCATGAATGGCCAGGGCATTGTCGGCCTCCTTCGACTGAGCAGCGATCTCTCGCGCCGCCGCAGCTTGGCGGCGCCGCTGCGCTTCATCGGCCGGGTAGCGGTACTTGACGTAGAAGTAGGTGTTATGACCCACCTCCACTTTTCCGTCCCGCACCATCAGTTCCATTTGGTAGCTTCGGGTCGAGCCGTCGCGCCGAGTGGAGACGACAGAGAGATTGGTGACCGGCTGATTTTCCCGCGGTTTGAGAAACAGGATGTTTCCTGCCGGCGCCACCTCCCAAGCTACACTGTTGCCCAGCGCAACATGGGCGATCTCCTCGTCGGCCGCGAACTCCACCTGCACCGAAGAACGCAAGGAGCCTATGATGCGAGTGATGTTGTAGGGCTGGTAATCGACAAAGCGGACACGACTGTCCTGCGCCGCGCCGCGCGGAATATCGAGTGCAGATGCCGTGCTGGCGGACGTCGTAAGGAGGAGAGTAGCAATGAAAATAGGCCGCATCAGTTGATGGCCTCCGGATCGGCTCGGTATTCGCTGACGGCAAAACCGAGAGGATTCACCAGCCGATCCGTCGACGACATCGGCGCGTTTGCATAGGAGAACGTCAGCGTCGCAACCCAATGGGTTGTCCGGACTTCTTCCCCGCGGGTGATGGTGCGCATGTAGCGGACGGAGACGACATGCGAATTGATCAGCGAGATCGATGCGATGCTGATGCGTGCGGTGGCGCCGCGCCCATAGGTGTTCTGCGGCGACGCCGGATTGCTGCCGCGATAGAGGGCCGAGAACCGAGCCTGCTCCGGCTGCGTCGAAAGAAGAGCGACTGTGCGGAAGTTGTCCTCTGCCTCGCTCCAGACGTAGCTTTCGCGAGCGCGGACGTATTTCGCGGCGAAGTATTTCGTCACGGCCTCGTCATAGGTGCCGGCCGTCGACGTCAGCGCCGAGACGACATCAACGATGCCTGTCGAATTGTCGACACGCACGACAAACGGCTCGACCGACTTCAACGGCGTGAGGCCGGCAACGGCAAGGATCGAAGCGCCGGCGAGAATGCTTGCCGCGACGGCAATGGACCAGGCAACGCGTGAAGAGCGCTCGACCTGGATCATGCGTTCCTGGTCGAAGCGCCGCGCCTTGTCAAAGTATGTCTTGAGTTCGTCGCCGGAGACCATCGCGTCAGCCCCCGCCTGGACGATAGGAGGCGTCGACGTCGAACTGGGCAAAGGCGAAAGATTCCCTACCCTCTTCGACATACGCGGTGGCGACGGACTGAGAGGTCGCCGGTCCCGCATAGGACTGTTTCTGTTTGACGTTGCTATTGTCTTCCCACTGCCACATCGAGCGATTGAGGGGGCGGCGCGAATAGCCATCGCAATTTGGGAGCGGATACGTCAGCTTTGCGCAGCCGCTTAAGGCAGCCGCCATGCAGAGCAGCGGAAATGTTCTGATCATTCCTGAAGAGCCCTTTTTTCTTGTTCGTGCGAAAAGCGTCACGAGCCCGAGCCTTTCGAGCTGAAGGTTCGACCAATGGCCCGGACACCGCGTCCGGCCGCACGGGCGGTATGGGACGCCGCCCAGGCGAGCGTGCTTTCGTGGGCGTCGCGTGCAGCGCCGTAGCCGTAGGTCAACGACGCGCCGCCGGCGGCAAGCGCCGAAGCAATGTTCGGAAGCTGATAGAAGACATAGAGGGCAGCGAGGCAGATGGCGCAGAGCGCGGTTGGACGCATCAGCACGTCGGAATATCCTTGAATTGCCGTGAAGGTCGTATCGATGCAGGTGATCAGCAGTGAGCCGACGGCGACGACGAGCACCTGGAGGATCACGAAGTTTGCAAGTTGTCCCAGCCACGCCTCGGTGAAGCGCCGCGTCGCCTGAAACATCGCCAGGGCCACGAAGATCGGACCGATGGCGAGCACGATGGCAAGCGCCAGCCGGGCATAAAGCGATACAACGTAGCCGATCGCCGCTACCGTGAAGCTCGCGCCGATCACCATTGCGCCACCGATACCCATCACAATACTCGACGACCAAGTAGCACGGGACCAGATATCGACGGCTGTATCCTGTCCCTTGTCGAGCAGACTGTCGAACGTTGTAGCGCTCGGCGCCGCGCCGGTGTTCAGTGCCTGCGATAACTCACGCGGCAACACGTCGAAGAAGACGTCTGTGACGTAGGTCTGGTATTCGTCGGCGTCCCTCACCAGCGTCGCGATGATGGCTAGCTTGATCGTCCGAAATGCGAAGTCGAGGATGGGTTCCTGGACCGAGCCGCGGAGCACGAGATAGCCGTAAAGCACGACGTAGAGCGTGACCGCTGCCGTCAGGGGACCCGAGATCCACTCGGAGACGTTCGAGGTTCCGTCGGAGATAAAGGTCTCCAGCGGAGCCTTGAACTGCTCGTCGACGAAGGCGAAGACCTGATACATGCCTCAGCCTCCAAGCGCTTTTCGCATGCGTCGAAAGCTAGCCTTGAAATCTGCAGCCGCTGCGTTTTGACAATTCGGTGTATTTCCTAATTCACCGGGGTTGGTGCCACACGCCGCCATGATTTCGGCCAGCAGAGCCTCGTCGGCGATGAGTTCGTCGACAGTGTAGGTCCGTTCGGCTTGCTCGGAGCAGCTGACCAATAGGACAGCGAGAAGAACGATATGGCCCTTCATTGCAGTGCAGCCTTCATTGCATCCATGCGTCGGCGCCAGTCCTCCACCTCGCGCTGCTCGTCGACCTGTGCCTGTGCCTGCTGGACCATTCGGAGGGCCTCCATGCGCAGTACATCGGCCTGGAGGAAAGCTGTTTCTGCCTGAAGTCGCGCCTGAAGGTCGGCTATGTCCTTGGCGTCAGCCGCTGTCGAAATCTTCTCGCGCAGTTGGTCAATGCCATCGACGCGCTTGGCCGCGGCATCGTAGATATGCTGCGCTAGGCTCAACTGCCCGGCATTCTTGTTCTGAATGCGGGAAAGCTCCTGCGCGTAGAAGTCCTCTGCGCTGGTCCGATAGGTCGAATTACCCTCAAGGAATTTTGTGGCCGTATCGCCGAACACGCCCGTTGCGCTTCCCTTGAACAGTCCCTCGATGACGTTAAAGTCCTCAGGCAGCGCCTTGCGAACGGCAGGATCGTTCAAGACGCCGGCAACATCCGCCATGTCGGTGATCTTGTTGAGCGAGCCGTAAAGCTGCTGCGCCTGCTCTATCTGCTGGTTGAGCGCATCAAGCTGAGCTTTCAGTTGGGCGATACTCTCGAGGTGCTTGGCGATCGCGGTTCGGTCGATCACCGGGATTCCCTGCCCGGCTGCCGTGCCGGCGCAGAGAATGAGCGCCGCGGCTATTGCCGCGCCGTGAATTCGATTAGAAGCCATTAGCTCAATCTCCTTCTTTGCTGAAAAATCGGAAGCCAATCCGCGAGCCGGTCGCCGACTTCTGTGCGGATGGCATCGGCGAGTTCGACATTCGCGGTGCGGCCGGAGAGGATGGCAAGTTCGTCGTCAAAACCGCTGAGGTTCAGTTCGGCGACAACGCTATTGTGTCCTTGCTTCAATATGAATCGGCGGCTCTCGACGGAGAGCTCGCGTGCAATGAGTTCATACTCCCGCTCGGTGAGCTTGAAGCCGTCGACATAGTCGGCGTAGTTACTGCGGGAATTCGGTAGGAAGATCTGCGTCGGGCATTGCTCGATGATCGTATGAGCGATCGGCGATACGATCGCATCGCGCGGGCTCTGCGTAGCAAAGAGCATAAGCCCGTTCTGCTTGCGGATCGTCTTGAGCTTGTTCTGTGCGAGATCGCGAAATCCTTCGTCCTGGAGCGCCTTCCAGAACTCATCAATAACGATGATGATGCGCCTGCCATCGATCAGTTGCTCGACGCGATGAAAGAGGTAGGCCATCAGCGGCGTGCGGATTTCCTCGTTGTCGAGGAAATCGGTCATGTCATAGCCGACGAATTTGCCGTCGAAGCCGATGTCCTCAATAATGTTATCGAACACCCAACCGAGCGGGCCACCTCTCTCCCATCGCCGCAGTCGCGCGGCAATGCCTTCGGGATCGGCGTTGTTGAGGAAGGTCCTGAGCGCGCCGATCGTCCGGCGCCCCACCGGCAAGTCGGCAAGGCCGTCGATCGCGGAGGCGATGTCGCGGAGCTCGGTCACAGTCAGTTCCCGTGTCGCCGAGCCGACAAGCCTGCCGACCCAGCGCGTCAGAAACACCTTGTTGTCCGGCGTCGGTTCCAGTGCCTTCAGGGGAGCGCACCCGGTCGGGGCACCATTCTTCAGCGGCAGATAGGTGCCGCCGGCGGCGCGCACGTAGAGATCAGATCCCCTGTCCTTATCGAAAAACACAACATGCGGGTCATGTTTCTCGAGCTGCGACAGCATGAAGTTCAAAAGCACGGTCTTGCCGGCACCGGACGGTCCGCACACGAAAGTGTTGCCGAGATCGCCATAATGGAAATTGAAGTAGTACGGTGACCCCGACGCCGTCTTGAGAAGAGCGACGGCAGGTCCCCATTCATTGCCGTGCTTCCGACCGATCGGGTAGGAGTGGAATGGTGCGAGCGCCGCGAAGTTGCGCGACGTAATCGCGCCGGACCGGGCGCGATAGCGGAAGTTCCCTGGTAGTTGTGCCCACCAGGCCGCCTCGAGGCCGAGATCCTCGCGCGCGACGACGGCGGCTCCACTGGTCAGGCTGGCGCGCGCCTTGGCGAGATTGTCGGTCAGTTCCTTCACCGATGGTGCAAAGACGGAAAGCGTCAGGTGGTGCTCGCCTAGCACGAACCGATTGGACTCCAGATCGTCCATCGCCCCATCAAGTTCCTCGATCTGCGAGGCCGCCTTGTCCCCACTGCTGACCATCTGGTTTTGCTTGCGGCCCATGATCACGCGGGCGTCCGCTTTCGAGACGAAGGAGAAGGATTGCGTCAGGATCAGTTCGAAGGGACTAGTGAGCACACCGTCGAGCATGCCGGTCCGAGTTCTGGCCGGATATTCCTTAAAACTCAGCATGCCGGCAAAGCGGCTTTCGGCCTCGTGCCGGATCTCGACTGTCTCGCGGCCGACAATGACACGATCCGAGTAGATCGCCGAGGCGATACGCCCCTCCGTCAGCGGGATCGGCTCCCGACGGCCGCCGACGAACTGATGCAGCACTTCGCTCGGCTCCGAGAACAACAGGCCGTCACGTTCGTAGAGGCACAGCACGCGCGGTTCGAAGCGTTTCAACGCCGCTGTGACATCGATGACCTTGTCGCGGAGCTGCTTGAGGGCTTCCTCGTCTAGTTCGGCCCCGGCCTGACGTGCCCGACGCAAGCGCGCCAGCAGCCTTGCCGCCTTGTCGGACGGATCGCGGGCCGGAGACCACAGGATCGTCAGATAGAGGTCGTTGCGAAACAGGTCCTCCCCAACCATGCGCGCGCGATACTTATCATTGAGCGCCGCCGAGAAAGGTGTGGTGAACGTGCCTTCCGGATAGCTGTTGTCGCGACGGCGGATGAGATGAGTCCACAAGGCAAGCCGCTCGTCGGCGATGTTCCGATAGAGCGTGTTGAGGTCCCGATGCAGAGCATTCAGGTCGAGAACATCCGCGGTCTCGAAAGAGACGCCTTCGAGCGCGATCATTACCATCAGCGCCCGGGAACCGAGCGCGATCGTCGACACGTCGACATGGCGGACATAGGGGATGAAGGTCTCCGGACCGAGTTCGCGAGATCTGAGTGTGGTCAGGCTAGGCAAATCCGAGGTCCCTTTCATCGTATTTCCGGGCGAGCTTCAGGGGACTAAGCGTCGCTCCGCCCCAAAAGGCGCTGTTGCGCGACCGGCCACGCGTCTCCACCCAAACCAGCAAGATGCGGAACATGTTGTGGTCGTGTTTGACGAGCGCGCGGAAAATGAGGTGAAAGACGACGCCAACAGCCAAGTAGGCGATCGAGCCGGCGACGATGTAAAGAATGGTCGTCAGCATGATGTTCATACCCATGGCTTCCATCGTCACGCCCGCGATCATCGCCGGCCGGGTGCAAGCGATGAACAGCGTGTCTTCCTCAAGCCGCGAACTCGCCATGGCGTCAGCTTCCGACGATGGTGTTCACGAGTTCGGTAGCGCCGAAGATGCCGCCAATGCCGATGATCCAGAACCCTGCCCGTCTCAGATCCATGTAGCCGAACATCCAGGCTATGCAGATCACGATGATCGCGATGACGGCCAGAAGCTTGGCGATGTTGCCCGTCAGCATATCGACGATGTTCTGCAGCACGGTTTCGATGCCGGCCGCCTGCGCGAAGGCAGGTTCGACCATGGATGCCAGGATGGCCGTTGCCATTACGGCGGATGCGGCGATCGGGCGGATACGGGCGCTGAAAGTCATTCACTCTCCTCCATATGACTGTTCTGAAACACGAGGACGGAGGACCTCCGTCTCGATCTGAAAACGTCCCAGGACGGCACCGACGCCGTTTGATCGGCAAGGGCCTCGTCCTTACGTGCATCGCCGATCGCCTCGACAAGAGGCGCTTCGTTGAGCTCCCTCTCCCGTCCATCATCTTCGATCATGAGCGTCGTGATGGTGCTGGCGAGCCGGCTTTCTTCCTGGCGGACCTGCTCATCGTACCTGACCATCGCGCCGACAGATGGATCGTTTCGTCCGTAGTAGGAGTGCAGCATCACCTGTTCGGCCCGGCTCGGGTCAGCGCCCGCTTTCACCGCCAGCCGGTAGTACCCATCGAGAATGGTGGCCGTGGCCCGAAGGTTGCGGCATGGGTCGAAGGCATCTGAAATCGATAGATTGAGCTTGCGGAGTTCTTCCATGCCGATGCCGCCGAGGCCGAGCTGTATGTCGTGCCGCTCGGCTGCCAATGACGTGGCGATTGCGATCGCCTTCACCTTGGTTGTGGGCTGCACCGAGAGTGTCGCGCCGCTGTTGACCCGGATGGCGAAGGGTTCGAACCGGCTTTCAAGGCTGACGATGGCGGCGAGCGTCTCGCTTGCAATTGTGGGTGCGCACGTTTGCGCCAAATCGAGGAAAGCAACAGGCATGCTCAGTACCACACTCGTTGCTTGCCAACCCCGTCGATGATCACGTCGATGTAATGGGGTTGGGGGCGGATGTTCGGTCGAGTCGTCACATAGCGCTGACACTGTGTACGGCCGTCTCTCCGCCGCCACGCTGCCGATGAGTTCATCCGATCATCGTTGGAGTAGCATTCAGCGTTCGAGACGGTCTGTTGCGTGGCCGAGATACAACTCGCTTCGAGCCCATGGTCTCCATACCGCGTTGTCAGGCGATAACCGTCATTGCAATAATAGGGGTCGTATCGAGGACGCGAGGCCTGAAACCCAACGCTGCCGCAAGTGGGAAAGGAGCGCCCTCTTGCAAGCGCGCGCCAGAGCCTGTGGATTGGCGCCCGGCATTCCGCGTATTGCGTCGGACCGCTCGGATTGGAAAGGCACAGGATAACCTGGCACCCCCATTCGCCCGCCTGCGCTTTACTCTCGAAAACAAGATAGAATGGCGCTAAACTGGCTGCAGTGACAAATGCCCGTGTAAGAGACTTGTTCATGGCCACCACCTTCACCAACGCGATTGTGCGCAATCCTAATAGCGGCGCAATTTCGCGACGCTTTTTACAATCATATATCTGACAGTATAAAAAATGACAAGCGCACTTAATGCCCATTGGCAGAGCCAGCTGTTTTCGGCTTACGCACTGCAGGAAGTTTTCGACAAACCGGTTGAGGGAGAGACGCCGCAATCGCGTTTGAAGCAGGTCGGAATGATGACGGTGCTCTATATGATGCATCAAAACCATGAAAAGCTAACGCTCTCGAATATAAGCCAAATTACCGGTTTGACGCGCAATGCTGTGGCGGAATCGATCGATCCTCTGATCGCGCGGGGGATATTGACCGAAACGATTGTGAAGAATTCGATGGGACGAGGAACTGCGAGGCAGTTTGAGTTCTGCCCGGACGTTTTCGATCGCCTGAGGTTAAGTCCCGAGCAGCAAAAACCTTGAACTTAGTGATTTTTTTACGACACTAACAGCATCACGCGACGGCGGCGTTGAACCAGCACGCGCAGCATCGTGACCTTTCAGAAGGCGTAGGTTTGGGGCCGATAAATTCAACTCGGCCATCCAGGTCTGCTTTTCGGCGGCCGTCAGGCGAATGCCTGCATCGCGATATCCCAAGAGGTACTTTAATCACTTGGCCGTGCGCCGCAGCTCTTCCAGTAGCGGTCGCAGCTTGTGCTTGCGCCGGTGCTGCTCGATAAGCCCATCAAGGTACGCAAGCCACTGGCCGGACCGCCCGCAAGCCTTATACGCGCGGGCGGCAATCCCGAGCCACAATGCGGCCGTGTCATAGCGGCTTGATCTTCCTTCAGACATAATCGGGTCGGCCATGCGGTATGCAAGGACAATCACCCAATCGGGGTGATCCGCCAATGCCCGTTCAGCAAGTCGACCCAGCGTAGGGTCACGTGGACTGAAGAAACGCGTTTCCTGCAGGTCGATGCAAGCAACGGCGTCGGCGACCAAGTCCTCGTCGAGCAGGATTTCGATCCGCTCATAGGCGTAAGGTGCCGCCGTCAGCGCCGCAAGCAGCAATTCGCGCAACTTCGGCCAATCCGGCGGAGCAACGAGTTTCTTGGCCACGCGGAAATCTTCCCGTGCAAGGCTTTCTTCGAAGGCTACTTGCGTTGCCTTGAACATCATATCCCGATTGCCTACCTCATGCGCCTTTTCGCGCAGCCAGCGTGCCAGCATTGCCCTGCCTGTTCTGTGATGCCAGTTTTCTTCGCCTTCGTCGCGCCCGTCTCGCGACAGCCCCCAGGCAGCAAGGTCGAACGCGGTTTCCACCCGGCCGACAGAAGCCACGACCTCGACAAGCCGCAAGAGATCACCATGGGAGGTTAGGCGCACATGGGCGAGCGCGACCGCCTCACCGACACGCCCCATCTGCGCCAGCTTCACAGCATGGTCGCAATGAAACCCAGCCGCACGGGAAAGGTTGAGGAAATGCTCACCACGCCCCATGGCTTCGAGCGCGGCAAGTCGGGCCCGCGTCAGATCGGCATCGAGCGGATCGCTACCTCCTCCAGGCGGCCAGCTCTGCCCAAGCCCTGCGAGCGTCGCCTGAAGGCCTGGCTCGTCCCAGCCCTGCATGCAAGCTGCAATGGCAGTAGCAAAGGCATCGTCGGCGCCGAATTCTGCGAGTTCGCGCTGCCAGTCGGCCAATTCATCGGCGAGGTTATCGCGCGCCTCCTGTGAGACACCATCCATGAGGGCGGCTTGAGCGATCAATTGATCAAGCCGGGGAAAGAACTCGTGCAGGGTTTCATCCCAATCGGCGTTTTCCGGCCAATATGCGGCCAGCCCCGAGGCAACGGGCTTCAAGATCGTTAATGCATGGGCGCCGCGCCCGGTAGCAAGAAGGGGTTCAGCCTCGTCAATCAGTTGTTCGAGCGCCGCTTCATCGATACCCGCAGACCGTTCGCCCCAACTGTGCCGATGCCGCCCCGAACCGGTCGAAGCGAAAAGCGCTTCGGCGCGACGACGAAACGGCACCGGATCGAGCAGCGCGCTTGCCTCGTCAGCTACCGAAGCCGCGAACCTGGCATCGAGCCAAAGGGCAAAGCCCTCGTCTCTCTCGGCACGTTCCAGCACAAGCGCCTCAAGCCGTTCACGCGAAATCGCCCGTAAATGCTCCGCGCGCTCGTTCGCCGCCTGCTTCATCTGTACTCCTAGAAATTCGACTTCAGACGTTTGGCGGCGAAGCGCTTGGCTTCAACTCAGCTTTAGCTTCGTCGCCAGAGCCGTCGCCTGCGGAAGCGAGTAGGCATTTAGCTTCCTGCGCGCATTATTCATGTGGAAGTTGACGTTCCAGTAGGTCATGTTCTCGATGTCGGCGATTGCTCTCATGGATTTGCCCTCGGACGCCCACTTAAGCATAAGCGCCTGTCTAGTGGTCAAAGCGATGCTCGGTTTTGCTGTAGGCTCAATGTTCGTTTGCTCGATCCGCACATGAAGCTGGGCGACCGCCATGGCGGCCGCTACCGGATCGACATCACCTTTCAGCGAGAGGGAAGGCTTGTGTGAGGCCATGGTCAGCATTGCTATACGTCTGAACGCAGTCGCGACTGGAATGGTGATCCCCGACCGAATACCGAAACCGGCGGCATCCAGATAAAACTGCCGAACGCGCCTCGATCTGACAGTCCTTGAATTTTCGGAAGACCAGGTGAACGCCTTCATCGTCGCCCTTGCAATCTGGATCACGGGATCGATCTCGTTGAAGCTTTTGGCGAAGTACCAATCCTGCCATTCAGGATGATAATTCGAAACGGCGAATGTTCCGATTGGTTGAAGATTAAGGTAGGCGTAATACTCGAAGCCGAGCTCTTGCGCGAGCTCGGTGAGCGCTTCATTGAACATCTCCTTGGTGCGCGCCACGGTGGAAACATCGGTTAGCTTCTGAAACCAGCCCTTCACCTTCTCCTCCTTTTTTGCCCTCTCGTCTTACTCAAACAATACTCGGCCCAGCGACATTCTGGACCTTTTGGAGAGCCGCCGGCAAGTTGTGCTCCTGCCAAGGACCCCCATCGCCAACCTCTGACGGCTTACGTTGCCACTTACCTACCTATTCGCCATGGGCCGGAAGACCGCGCTTGGTGTTGCTTCTTCCGGTATCGTCACCCACAGCTTTAAGCGATCTCGATGCCGCGGCCAGCGTGCGGGCAACTTCTACGATCTCTTCACGGTTCGCGGTCGGGTCCTCTTTGTTCCACGCAAGCCCCATGCCGATCGTGAAATCCACCCCCTCCACTTCCCGAAGGCGGAACGACTGGTGGGGCAAATCTCTGGTCCATTCCGGCACGAAACCTACGCCCATCCCGGCCGCAACCAGCGAAACCAACGAGAGCGTGTCGTCGCAACTACAGGCAACCTGATCGAGAAGGCCAAATTTTCTGAACTGCTCGAAGAAGTACTTTTCCGTGTAAGATAGATTTGAGCGGGAAAAGGAGATGATCCGTTCCCGTTTCAGATCGCTCATTGTGACGGTCTCCGCCGTCTCAAGCCGGCTGCCAAGTGGCACCGCCAGAAGATATCGTTCGTTGGCGATGCTCTGCCAACGGAGCGATCCGATGTTTTCGACCGGCCGGATGAAGCCAAGGTTGATACGGCCCTTCTCCAGGTCGCGGATGATTGCATCGGTGGAACCACTGCTCACGTGGATCTGAATATCGGGAAATCGCTTGCCGAGCTTGTTCAGAAAAAGCGGCAAGACACCGAAGGTCGCGGGATATATGGTTCCGATGGTGATCCGATCGACATTCTTGCCCGCAACGGCCCGGACGATAGCGGAACTGTTTTCGATCTCCCGCAGAACATTGATGCACCGCTCGTAAAAAACTTCGCCGGCTTTTGTCAGTTGAACACGACGCGTAGAGCGGATGAGAAGCTGAACGCCGAGCTCCTTTTCCAGCGTTTGTATCTGCACGCTAAGGGCGGGCTGCGCCATGGAGAGCGTCGCCGCAGCGCGCCCGAAATGCAACTCCTCGGCCAGGGTTGCAAAACACCTCATTTGACGGAATTCCATTCGCCTGTCCTCTGCATCCACGCAAGCCAGTCTACAAGGACACATATCATCCATTAATCGCGGAGTTAGATCAATCTGTTATTTTTTAATAACACGAAACCCATAAATTGCTGCAGTAGACGGCGAATCGTCTTTATCCTATCGGTTGAGTATGAAAACGAGCCTGGAACATCTTCCCGAGAAGAAGCAGCGCGAGATTGCGCGCGTCGTGGAGATCATTCACGAGGAGTTTGCCGATGCACTCGAGGGGGGCTCGGCCGACTTCAAGAAGCGCGGTCGGATCCTGAAAATCATCCTCTTCGGCTCCTACGCCCGCGGCACCTTTGTTGACGAACCGCATACGATGAAGGGCTATCGCTCCGATTACGATATCCTCGTCATTGTCAATTCGAAGAAGCTCGCAGAACCGCAATACTGGGATAAGGCTACCGACCGTCTGATGTGGGACAAGGGGGTCTCGACGCCGGTTGGGCTGATCGTCCATGGCGCCCGGGAGGTGAACAACTTCCTTGCGGACGGACAATATTTCTTCGTCGATATTCTGCGCGAGGGCATCGTGCTCTACGAACTCGACGACCGGCCGCTGGCCGAGCCGAAACGGCTCTCCCCAGCTGATGCGTTTCGATTTGCCAAGGAGTATTTCGATGACCGGATACCTCACGCGAGGGTCTTCTTAAAGACCGCAACGTTCTGCGTCAGGGAACACGACCTCAAAGAAGCGGCTTTTCTACTGCACCAAGCGATCGAACAATCGTACGCGGCGGTTCTCTTGGTCCTCACCAACTACAGCCCGCCGTCGCACAACCTCAAATTTCTCCGCGGTCTCGCCGAGGATCGCGACCAGCGGCTCGTCGAGGCTTGGCCGCGGGACCAGCATCGCTTTACCGCCTGGTACAACGTTCTCAACGAAGCCTATGTGAAAGCACGTTATTCGAAGCACTTCGAGATCACCGAGGAAGGGCTCGGCTGGCTTCTCGAGCGGACGGAGCATCTCCTCCGCCTCGTCGAGATGATCTGTCAGGAGCGGCTGGCGGAATTGGAATAGGGCTCAGCCCAGCTCCCACATACCTACAGCTCGGCACGGCATGCGTTGAAATGAGATCAGGGCGCGATCAACCTCGGGATCGTGCCGCCCGAAGGCGCCCTCGACCATGCCCGAGACGTCCCTGCCGTCGGCGCCCCATCTTTGTGCAGTGTCTATGTTGCCGCGCTTCAAGGCTTCGCCCAACGAGGTCCTGATAGTCGTCCTGTTTGCAGGATGCATCAATTAGCGATGCGCCTGGTGCACTGGTTCTCTCCTTTGATGCAGGCAATCTCCGCCGTCGAGCATTCGGCAATGCCATTAACGATAACGCAGTGCGAGCATTGATCGGTGAATTCCAGGCAATCCGGATTGGCCTTGATGAAGTCTTGCAGGCTGGCATTCTCGGTCTGCTGCGGCTCAGGAACAGCATCGGCAGCCGGCGTATCCGCCGCCTGAGCGGCGGTCATCCCCGCGATGGCAAGCGCCAGGCAAAGCGCGACACGAATGTTGAACTGCCTCATCCCCTGCTCCTTCTCAGCGTACATCCGGCGCGACGTGAAACGGCTCTCGGCCGAAACTGCGCACTGTGAGAGAGTGCCGTCACGGCGCCCGCCGTGCAAGCGACCGTCCGGCGCCCTCACCCCAGTTCGTTGCGGATCGCCCGCATGAACACCTTGGCGCCGATACCGATCAGGCCATCGGGAAAATCATAATCAGGATTGTGCAGCCGCGCGTGGTTTTCGCCAGCGCCGAGGAAGAACATCGCCGCTGGCGCCACGCGCCCGAAAAGCCCGAAATCCTCCGAACCCTTCATTGGCAGCACGCCCTCGCCGCGGTCACGGCTGACGCCCTCCTCGTCCATGGCCCGTCCAAGCGCCGTCACGGCGCGTTCCGCATTGCTGCACTGGTGGAACACGTCCTCGTAGCCGATCGTGACCTTCAGCCCGGCAGCACCGGCCTCTTTCGCAACCAGCCACTCGGCCCGGGCGACGAGATCGGCCATGCGCTCGTCGGTCAGTGTGCGCAGCGTCGCCCAGATCTCGGCATAGCCGGGGCTGATGCCGAAGGCCGCCTCGCCGAGGCGGGCATGCGTCACCGTGACCAGCGTGTAATCCTCGTTAAGCGGCCCGTTGTTGCCAAGCGCCGTCAGCCCGGAAAGCAAGGCGGCCATCGCAAAGGTCGGCGCAATGCCGTCCTCCGGCGTCGAGGCATGCGCGGTCTTGCCGGAAAGCGAAATCCGCATGCCCCGCGAGGCGCAATTGACCGGCCCTGAGCGCAGCGCCGCACGGCCAAAACTTAATCCCGGGAAGTTGTGCAGCGAGAAGACGAGATCCGGCTTGATCTCTTCAAATTTTGGGTCGGCAAGCACCGCCGCAGCACCGGCGCCGTTTTCCTCCGCCGGCTGGAACATCAGGATCGCCCGCCCCTTCGCTGGCCGTATTTGAGCGAACCCTTTGGCAAGCGCCATCAGGATCGTCATGTGGCCGTCATGGCCGCAGAGATGCCCCTTGCCCTTGATCTCCGAGCGATGGCCGATCTCCGAGATCTCCTCGATCGGCAACCCGTCGAGCTCGGCACGCACCATCACCGTCGGCCCTGGCTCTCGGCCCTCATAGATCGCCGCCACTCCGTGCCCGCCAAGACCTGTGATCACCGCATCCGGTTTCGTCTCGGCCAGAGCCTTGACGATCGTATCCGCCGTCTCCCGCTCCTCGCCCGAGACTTCCGGCCGCCGGTGCAGCTCGCGCCGAAAAACGGTGAGCGCCTCAAGTTCACGGTCGATCAGAAACATTCACGCGCCTCCGCTTCTTTATCAGGATAGAAGCTCCAGTTTCCGGCTCCACTGCTCATGCCTCTGGACAACGCATGATCCTGGTGACCTGGCCCCTTCAAAAGTCTCCCAGCCACGACCTTAGACCATCTTCGCTATTGAAAGAGAAGCGCGAAAGACGTCGTTGGACACAGCTGCAGTGGATCGACTTCAGCCCGATCTCACACTTGCTTTGCCGGTCGCACTGGAACTTGTTCGCCCAGGTCGCAACCAAGAAACCGGTTTCTCGAAACTGCGCCCAAAGTACGCACGGCTCTCGGTCTTCAAGTGAGGCCTCCAACTTGAATGATCGGTTAGCGGCTTCAGACGCGACACGTCTTTGTTCAGACTGCACAGAGCTTGTCGCGCAAGCTGCGTCATATCCGGTTGAATGGCGTACCACACCCCAATTGCTGCAAACTCCAACTTCCCCTACATTGACCAAGTGGTAAAAAAGACGCGCGCCAAACGCGCAATCAATCAGAGGGGAACTTAATGCAAAGCGATTCCTTCAATTTTGCCATTTCCAGAAGAACCCTGATCAAAGCTGCTGGCGCTTCCGCCGTGGTGGCGGCGACGGGTCTGCCGGGCCGTCTGCTCGCTGCGGATCCGATAAAGGTGGCGGCCATCTACACCGTTCCGGTCGAGCAGCAGTGGGTCAGTCGTATCCACAAGGCAGCGAATGCAGCCAAGGAGCGCGGCGACATCGAATATGTCTATTCGGAAAACACCGCGAACAACGATTACGAGCGCGTCATGCGTGAGTATTGCGAGGCGGGTCACAAGTTGATCCTTGGCGAGGTCTTCGGCGTCGAGGATGCGGCCCGCACGGTTGCCAAAGACTACCCGGATGTCGCCTTTCTGATGGGCTCGAGCTTCAAGCCCGACGCCGCTATTCCTAACTTCTCAGTTTTCGACAACTATATCCAGGACGCATCCTATCTGTCCGGCCTTGTCGCCGGCGCAATGACGAAGTCCAAGAACATCGGCATGGTGGGAGGCTATCCGATCCCAGAGGTTAACCGGCTGATGAATGCATTCATGGCCGGCGTGAAGGAAGTGGCCCCGGACACCAAATTCCAGGTCGCCTTCATCGGCTCATGGTTCGATCCGCCAAAGGCCAAAGAGACCGCTTTCGCCCAGATCGATGGGGGTGCGGACTTGCTATATGCCGAACGTTTTGGTGTGTCCGACGCCGCCAAGGAGAAGAAGGTCTTGGCCATCGGCAATGTCATCGATACCCAGGCGGACTATCCGGACACCGTTGTCGCATCCGCACTGTGGCATTTCGAACCGACGCTAGACAAGGCGATCAGCGAAGTGAAGGCCGGCGCGTTCAAGGCTGACGACTATGGCATCTATTCCTTCATGAAAAACGGCGGCTGTTCACTGGCGCCTTTCGGCACCTTTGAGAGCAAGGTTCCGGACGCCATCAAGGTCAAGGTCGCGGAAAAGGAAAAGATGATCAAGGACGGTTCGTTCGCCGTCGAGATCAACGACGCCGAGCCGAAGTCGACCTAGCCTTCCTTCCTCGCGTTCATGGGAGAAGTGGTCGGCTGTGGCGGACCAGGAATTACACTTCGCCAACAGCGACCATTCTCTCCTTGGACGGGAAAGGAAGTCCCCACAACTCCTCTTCCGGTCGCCGACGTGTCTAGCAAAACCGCCCTTCGTCTTTCCCGCATCAGCAAGCGCTTCGGCCCACTCAGGGCTAACGACGCCATTTCGTTTGAACTCAAGCAGGGCGAAGTCATAGCACTTCTCGGGGAGAACGGCGCCGGCAAGACGACTCTGATGAACATTCTGTTCGGCCACTACGTCGCCGACGAAGGAACCGTCGAGGCATTTGGCAAGCCGCTACCGCCGGGAGATCCGCGCGCTGCCATAGATGCCGGCGTAGGCATGGTTCACCAGCACTTCACCCTCGCTGACAACATGACGGTGCAGGAAAACATTGCGCTTGGCACGCAGAGCATTTGGCGCCTGCGGCTCGACCGGGCCGCCGCGCGACGGCGCATCGATCGATTGTCCGCTGATTTCGGCCTCGCCGTCGACCCCACAGCTACCGTCTCCAGCCTTTCAGTCGGCGAGCGCCAGCGCGTCGAGATTCTAAAGGCTCTTTATCGCGAAGCCCGAATCCTAATCATGGACGAGCCGACGGCCGTCTTAACCCCCGCCGAGACTGAGGCACTGTTCCGGACGCTGAACCTGCTCGTCGCCAAAGGCCTGTCGATCATCTTCATCTCTCATAAATTGCACGAAGTGATGGCCGTCAGCGATCGTGTGCTGGTGCTGCGTTCCGGTCAACTTGTCGGCGAGCGAGAAACAGGTTCGACCGATCGCAAAGAACTGGCCGCGCTCATGGTTGGAAAAGAGGTCAAGCCAGCCAACGTCAGTCCGCTGAAGCTCGGAGCACCGCTGCTGGCACTCGAACAGGTCTCCGCAACGGCCTACAACGGGGCGGGCCTCGACAAAGTATCGCTCACCCTTACAGCCGGTGAAATCACCGGAATTGCCGGCGTCGCCGGCAATGGTCAGGCTGTCCTTGCTGCCCTTATAGCCGGCATCCGGCGTCCCACCAGCGGCAGCATTTCCATCGCTGGACGGGACGTCGCCGACTGGTCGCCGCGCGCCGCGCTCGCACATGGCGTGGCCCGCATTCCGGAAGACCGCCACGCTATCGGCAGCATCGGCGACATGAGCGTGACGGAAAATGTCATCGCCGAACGCTACCGAAGCCCTCGGTTCAGCCGCATGGGCTTCCTGAATTGGAAAGCCGCCGGGCGTTTCGCAGAGAAACTCATTGCCGACTACGACGTCAAATGCCCTTCGCCCGAAGCACGCATACGCCTACTCTCAGGCGGCAACATGCAGAAGCTCATTCTCGGCCGGGCCCTTGATGCCGACCCCGCGGTCATCCTGGCAAGTCAGCCGACACGCGGCCTCGATGTCGGCGCCGTCGCCTATGTTCATCGCATGCTGCTCTCAGCGCGAGATCGGGGCGCCGCGATATTGCTCATTTCGGAAGATCTCGAAGAAGTCCTGGCATTGTCCGACCGCATCTTCGTTATGTTCAAGGGGCGCCTTTCCACACCCTCTGCAAGGGGCGAACGCAGCATTCGGGAACTGGGGGAACTGATGGCGGGCCACAGCGGGGAGCGCGGCGATCATGCGGCTTGAACCGAAACCCGCGCTGTCCCTGGCGATCACCTTGCTGTTTCCGCTGGCTGCCATAGGCACCACACTGGTGCTGACGTCGGTACTGGTTCTCGCCGCCGGCGCTTCCCCACTGTCCGTCTTCTATCTTGTGGCGAAGGGGGCGGCCGGCTCACAGTTCGCATTCCTAGAGACCTTGACCCGGGCGACGCCACTGATCTTCACGGGTTTGGCGATCGCCGTCGCCTTTCGGGCAAAGCTCTGGAACATCGGCGCAGAAGCCCAACTCTACATCGGTGGCGTCGTCACCGTGGCGCTGGGAACGGGCGCACTGCCCCTGCCTTCGGTTGTTCTAATCCCGGTAATTATGGTCGCCGTCATGGCCGCAGGCGCGTTGCTTCTGCTCGGCCCAGCCGTGCTGAAGACGCGTTTCGGCGTCGACGAGGTGGTCACAACGTTGCTGCTTAACTTCATCGTCCTGCTGTTCGTGTCGATGCTGCTCGAAGGTGTGCTCAAGGATCCGATGGGGCTCGGCTGGCCGCAATCGCAGAAGGTCATTGCCGAAGCACAACTGCCGCGCCTTATCCAGGGCAAGCGCCTGCACTATGGCTTCATCATCGCCCTTGCTTCGGCCGTCCTCATCTGGCTCGTCATGAAAAAGACGGTTCTCGGTTACGAAATGCGCGCCGTCGGCATCAATCCCGAGGGCGCACGTTTTGTCGGAATTCTGGTCGACCGCACTCTGATGAAGACGGCGTTGCTTTCGGGAGGATTGGCCGCTCTCGCGGGTTTTTCCGAAGTCTCCGGGCTCAAAGGCAACCTGACGCTCGACCTGTCGCCAGGCTACGGCTACGCGGGCATCGTCGTCGCTATGCTGGCCATGCTGAATCCGCTCGGCGTCATCGCCTCTGCCATCTTCGTCGCCGGCATCTTCGTCGGCGCAGATGCCATGAGCCGAGTGGCCAAGGTACCGAGTTACATAGCCGACGTCATGGTCGCCACCTCGTTACTGACGATGGTTGTCGCGATCCTTCTGACGCGATTCCGAATCAGGTGGAGGTGACATGGACGCGCTCGAAATCCTCTTCACCGCTTCTTTCTGGGTTGCCGCAATCCGCATAGCATCTCCGCTGATTTTCGCGACGATGGGCGAGTTGATCTGCGAGCGCGCGGGCGTTCTTAACCTCGGCATCGAGGGGATCATGACGGTAGGCGCTTTCGCCGGCTGGTTTACCGTATATTCCGGCGGCGATCTTTGGGCCGGCTTGCTGGTCGCTGCCCTTTTCGGTGCCATGTTCGGCCTGCTGCATGCGACGCTTACGGTACCACTCGGCCTTTCGCAGCACGTCGTCGGCATCGGTGTTACGCTACTTGCCACAAGCCTTACCTATTTCGTCTATCGCCTTGCGCTGCCCGAAGTGACGTCGCCGCCCAAAATCGAGCCGTTCCAGCCCCTGCCGATCCCGGGCTTATCCAGCATCCCGGTCGTTGGCGAGGCGCTGTTTACCCAGACGCCATTGACCTATCTCGCATTCATCTCGGTTGCAGCCGTTGCCTGGATCCTCTATCGCACGCCCATCGGTCTCGCCGTTCGTGCTGCCGGCGAAAATCCGTCAGCGGTCGAAGCGCAGGGCATTTCGGTCACGGGCATCCGCATGGGCGCCGTTGTCGTCGGTAGCGCGTTAATGGCGGTCGGCGGTGCCTTTCTCACCACCTCGGCTTTCAACTCGTTCTTCTTCCAGATGATCAATGGACGCGGCTGGATTTGCATCGCACTCGTCGTCTTTGGCTCCTGGCGGCCAGGAAAGGCACTGATCGGCGCCGTCCTCTTCGCCGCCTTCGATGCCTATCAGGTTCGTCTGCAGCAAATTTCGGGCGGCATCGTGCCCTATCAGGTTTTCCTGATGATGCCCTATGCGCTGTCGATCCTGGCGCTGATCCTGGTCGCACGTCGTGCTGCATACCCTAAAGCTTTGATGATCCCGTACCAGAAAGGCGAAAGATGAGTTTTGACCTGATCGTAAAAGGTGGCACGCTACCCGATGGCAACGTCGCCGACATCGGCATCAAGGGCGATAGGATCGCCGCGATCGAGCCACGCATCGATGCCGAGGCTGGTCGTGTCGTCGACGCCTCGGGCGACCTCGTCAGTCAGCCCTTTGTCGATCCGCATTTCCATATGGACGCAACGTTGTCCTACGGCCTGCCACGTATCAATGCCTCAGGTACGCTGCTCGAAGGCATCGCGCTGTGGGGCGAACTCAAGCCGCTCCTGACCCACGAGGCCGTCAAGCAGCGGGCGCTAGCTTATTGCGACTGGGCGGTCTCGATGGGTCTCCTCGCCATCCGCACCCATGTCGATACATGCGACGACCGCCTTCTTGCGGTGGAAGCACTGCTAGAGGTCAAGAAGGAGATCGCCGCCTATATCGACCTCCAGCTTGTCGCCTTCCCGCAGGACGGGTTCTATCGCTCCCCGAATGCTCGCGAAAACACCATCCGCGCCCTCGACATGGGCGTCGACATCGTCGGTGGCATTCCGCATTTTGAGCGGACCATGTCCGACGGCACGCGTTCCGTTACCGAACTATGCGAGATCGCGGTAAAGCGCGGCCTGATGGTCGACCTGCATTGTGACGAGACGGACGACCCGTTATCGCGCCATATCGAGCAGCTTGCCTATGAGACCCAGAGGCTCGGCCTGCAAGGCCGGGTAGCTGCCTCGCACCTTACATCGATGCATTCGATGGATAACTACTACGTCTCGAAGCTACTGCCGCTGATTGCGGAAGCCGACATCTCAGTGATCCCCAATCCACTCATAAACATCATGCTTCAGGGGCGCCACGACACCTACCCTAAGCGCCGTGGCCTGACGCGAGTGCCCGAGATGCTGAAGGCCGGCATCCGCACCGGCTGGGGTCAGGATTGCGTGCTCGATCCCTGGTATTCCCTCGGTACAGCCGATATGCTCGACGTCGCCTTCATGGGAATGCACGTCGCCCAGATGTCCTCGCCCACAGACATGCGCACCTGCTTCGACATGGTCACCAAGATCAATGCCGAGATTATGGGCCTCGATCATCTCGGTCTAGCCGTGGGCAAATCTGCAAGCCTCGTCGTACTCCATGCGGGCAACCCCATCGAGGCGGTGCGCCTGCGTGCCGAGCGGCTTTGTGTCGTCGCAAAGGGCAAGGTCGTGGCAGAACGCGAAAAGCGCGATACGACTCTGTCCATTAAGGGCCGTCCCGCGACCATCAACCGCCGTCACATTGTGCCACTGCAAGCGTTTTGATATGCACACGCACCCGCGCACCGAAGCGCTAACATCTTTGACTTCCCCTAAACATTGGAGGCCTGCGCCTCCAGATAGGGCAGATCACGATGCCAACACCACGACGTTCGGCCTGGTTGGCAATGTCGCCGAGCGTGGCTTTGCGCTGCAGCAGTGCTTTCCGAAATCCCTCGATCGCGACCGGAAGACCGATCTGTTCCCGCACCAGAACGCAACAACACTTTGCCACCTTGCCCCGGTCGCATGAGATCGAGTTTGGCTGCTATCACGGCCTCGATCCTGTTTGGAGGAAACCTTCCTTTCACCGAGCAAGTCAAGCTCTCACTTGAAATCTCACTTGTCAGTGTGTATATGCAAATGTATATGCAATGGAGAGTTTTATGCCGCAGATTAGACACAACGAACCTCCTGCGAGGGAAGCTAAGCTCTTCCGGAATAACAAGAGCCAGGCTGTTCGCATCCCGGCTGACTTTGAGCTTCCTGGCGATCGAGTGATGATCCATCGCGACGGGGATCGGCTTATAATAGAGCCGCTGCGTCGCAAGAACCTGCTGGAAGTCTTGGCAGGTCTAGATCCTCTTGGGCCTGAAGATCAGTTCCCGGATATTGACGAGACTTTGTTGCCCGCCAAGGAAATCGACCTGTGAGCAACCTTTTCATGCTGGACACAAATATCGTGTCCGAGTTGGCTCGGAACCCGAGAGGGCAGGTCGCTGAACGTATTGCGGCGGTCGGGTCGGAGGCAATCTGCGTCAGCATCATAACGGCGGCAGAATTGCGTTATGGATGCGCCAAGAAGGGTTCCCCGAAGCTGCTGGCCCAAATCGAAGCCCTTCTAGAAAGCATTCTGGTGCTCGCGCTCGACGTGCCCGCCGATGCCAAGTACGGCAACATCCGCACTGAGTTGGAAGCTGCAGGCAAACCAATCGGCCCAAATGACCTATTGATCGCTGCTCATGCCTGTGCCGCAGGAGCAGTCCTCGTCACAGCCAATGCCCGTGAGTTCACGCGCATTCCCAACCTTCGGGTTGAAAACTGGCTGGACGCGACCTCAAAGCAACTTAGGGGTGCCTCCAACTGAGAGATGATCAAGTTAGGCAAGGCTCCAGCATCCGCAATGCCGGTGCCGCTTAACAGCTTGCACAGGAGCCAGATCATCTCGGGCGTCAGCCCGAAAACTTCAAAGAAGCTCGACCAAAGATTTCAGCGCAGAGTTTTGGACTTCTCCCAGGGCGGGAAGTAAGCTAAGATTCAACCTGTTCGATATGAGCGGCACCGTGTGCTTCCGGACGACGCGATCTTCGCTGTGAGACCGTCCGGCCACATTTCCTCGCCGGACTCTCACAGGAGAGTCGCCATGTCGAAGCCTTTGAAGAATGTACTGGAACCGTCAAACGAGGCGGGTGCGCAAAATGACGTCGCGGTGGCGGCGGCTGTGGAACTTGCGATGGAGTTTTACGGCTGCGACGCCGTGACCGCTGCGGCCAAGCGCGCATTCGAGGCCAGGGATCTCAATCGCGAAAGCCATTACCGGTTCTGGCTTCATATCTTCAAATCCCTGAAAGCCAATCCACGCCTAATCAACGAAATCTGCCAGCCGGGGTGACAGAGCGGCTGCCTGTGGCAGCGCGTATAAACCCAAGCGCGGATTCATAGAGCTTGAGGCCCTCAAGACCGAATCCGCTTCACGCCGTCCGCCAGCTCAGCGAATGCAACACGATTGATATGATTTCCGTATCAATACCGGGAAATCAATATTGGAGATCGCAAGACTGGCTGGCGCAATGTCACCGTACCGACAACACCAACAAAGGGGATCGTCATGAGGTACACTGCGCTGTGCGCGCCCGCGATCGTATCAATGGTTTTGGCTGCGAACGGCCACGCCGAAACGCTCATCGTCAACAGCTATGGCGGGCCGTACGAAACCATCATTCGGGAGCGGATCATTGAGCCTTTCGAGGCCAGGTTCGGGATAAAGGTAATCTACGACGCCGTCGGTTCCGCCTCCCAGGATTACGCCAAGATCAAGGCCACCAATGGCCGCCCTGGCTTCGACGTCGTCGTAATGACCGCTTCCCAATCGCTCGAAGGATGCAAGGAGGGCCTGCTTGAGGAATTTTCACCAGAGGAGGTTCCTAATCTTGAGCGTCTGTCGTCGGTGATTGCCGGCGTTGCTGGCCCCTGCGGCGCGGTTCACGAAGTACAGTATCTCTCGCTTCTTTATCGGACGGACAAGCTGGCAGAGCGTCCAAATTCCTGGAACGCGCTCTTGGATGATGGCCTCAAGGGCAAAATCATTCTGCCGACATTCCAAAACGTGATGGGCGCCTACCTGATGGAGATCTTCTCGGTCGCCCATGGTGGAGATCTGCTCGAGAACGTCGATCCCGGCTTTGCCGCCATGGCCAAGCTCGCCGGACAGTCGATCGGCTTTGAGCAGTCATCCTCAGTCATGGAAACGTACCTCAAAGGGGGCGACGTCTGGGCGATGCCATTCTGGAACGGGCGCGCGCAGCTGCTCGTCGATAGCGGTTTGCCGGTCGACTATGTTCTGCCGAAGGAAGGCTCTATCCCCTTGGTCGCAACCCTGAACGTCCCGAAGCACGCGGCGAACCGAGACGCAGCTCTCAAGTTCGTGAACTTCTTTCTCGAAAAGACCAGCCAGGAGGCATGGGTCACCGGCTACAAGGTCGGCAGCGGCAGAATCGACATCGAGGTGCCCGCCGATATCCGCGCCAAGCAGATCACCACCGAAGCCGATCTCAAGGCCCTTCTGTTGCCCGATCTCGCGGCGGTCGCAACACGGCTCTCCGCCTGGGGCGAACGATGGGAACGTGATGTCGTCGCGGCGGCCAAGTGAGGTAGATGATGGCCGTCATTGTTTGCTCCACTCCGACAAAGCCCCCGCCCGCCGGAGCCCCTGCCAAGGGACTTCTGCCGATGGTCGCGCCGTCGCTCGTCCTGGTGCTCTTCTTCGCGATACCGATGGGCATGATGATCGGGATCAGCTTTCAAAGTCAAACGGAGGGCGGCCCGACACTTGCGAGCTACAGCCGCTTCTTCAGCAACGACCTTGTCCTTGCTGGCCTGGCCCGCACCGTCGTGATGTCCAGCCTCGTTGCGCTCTGCGTGACCGTCTTAGCCTATCCCCTCGCCTACTATCTGGCTCGCGCCACGTCGCGCTGGCGAACGGTCATCTTCGCGCTTGCCATTGCGCCCGAATTGGCGGGGGTCGTGCTTCGCACCTATGGCTGGCTCATCATTCTTGAAGATCGCGGGTTTATCAATTCCGCGCTGATGTGGACCGGATTGATCACGGAACCCTTGCCTTTGTCGAAAAACCTTCTCGGCGTCGTGGTTGGGCTTACTCACGTCATCCTGCCATTTGGCGTGCTGTCGCTTCTGACGAGCCTCCAGGGTATCAACCCCAGTCTGGAAAAATCTGCGCAAATTCTTGGCGCGTCACGTCTTGCTGTAATCCGGCACATCATCCTGCCGCTCTCCGTGCCAGGAATCGTAAGCTCCTTCTTGATTGGCTTCACCATGGCCGCAAGCGCCTATGCGACCCCGGCCCTCCTTGGCGGCGCTGGTTTCAAAGTCATGGCCACAATGGTCTACGAGCAGGTGCTGTTCTATCTCGATTGGCCCTTCGCGGCGGTCATGGCGAACGTTCTTCTCATCCTGATGCTGGCCGCCGGCTTCGTCGGATCCAAGCTGGAGTCGCGCCTCCACCAAAAACTTCACCTTTAATTTCGGGAGGCTCCGATGAACCGACTGCTCACATATCTGTTCAGGATGGCGCTTGTCGCCATCCTTGCCTTTATCACTCTTCCGCTGGTGGTCGTCGTTGCGGCCTCTTTCAGTCCAACTTCGGCTGTGACGTTCATCCCAAGCGAATGGACCTTTCAATGGTACGCGGCACTATGGACTAGCCGCTGGCTCGATCCGTTTCTACTCAGCGTCGAACTTGCCGTCATCGTATCGCTCGCTAGCGGACTGCTCGGCGTCCTTGGAGCTTACAGCGTCGCCTACGCAAAATGTCCGGGGCATACCGCCATCATGGCGTTCCTCTTGTCACCCATGTCGGTCCCGCAAATCGTCAAGGGCGTGGCCGTCGTCCTGTTCCTGTCCTCGGTTGGACTTTACGACCTGCTAGGGACACCCGGCCTTGTCATGGCTCACATCATTCTGACGTTGCCCTACGTCGTGCGCATGGCGGCCACGGCGATGTTTGGTTTCGACAAGCGGCTGGACCGCGCGGCACGCGTATTGGGCGCTAGCGTCACGCAGAGGATCCGATACGTGCTGTTACCGCTGATCCGCTCCGGCCTCTTCTCGGGGATGACCTTCGCCTTCATCATTTCCTTCAACAACATCCCGCTCTCCGTCTTCCTGGTCAGACCCGGTCAGACGACACTTCCGATTACCGTCATCAATCATCTCGAATACAGCCTGGATCCGGTGCTTGCGGCCGTGAATGTCACATCACTCCTCTTCATCCTTGGCGTAATCATCCTTTTCGAAAAGATCGGCGGCTTCTCCGCCCAATTCCACGGGGGTAGCAAATGACCACCATCGATATTGAACTCCTTTCCGTCAGCAAGCAGTTCGGTGCAAACCGCATCGTCGACGATATCAGCCTTGCCATCCCTAAGGGAAAATTCGTCAGCATTCTTGGTCCGTCCGGATGTGGTAAGACGACGACCCTCAATATGATCGCCGGATTTGAAGCGCCCTCGAGCGGACAAATCCGAATTCGCGGCCGCGATCAGCAAGGCGTCCCGCCGGAAGCCCGGAAAATCGGACTGGTCTTCCAGAACTACGCACTCTTCCCGCATATGACGGTCGCCCAGAATGTCGGCTTTGGCCTAAGGATGCAGGGCCGGCCCCGCGAGCAAACCGCCGACGGTGTCTCACGAGCCTTGAAGAGTGTCCATCTTGAGGGCTTTGAGGATCGCTATCCGAAGGAACTTTCAGGGGGGCAACAGCAACGGGTCGCGGTCGCCCGGGCGATTGCGCCCTCGCCGTCGGTGCTGCTTCTCGATGAGCCGCTCTCAAACCTTGACCTTAAACTCCGGGAAGCGATGCGCGTCGAGCTGAAAGAGATCCAGGAAGATCTCGGCATGACCTTCATCTATGTCACACACGACCAGGAAGAGGCGATGGCCATGTCCGATCGGATCATAGTCATGCATGGCGGAGTGGTCGCGCAGGAAGGAGCGCCCGCGGATATCTACGGCCGCCCGAGAACCTCCTTCGTGGCAGATTTCATAGGCAAGTCCAATATCCTCCCGGCATCCGCAGAGACCGGGGCCGATCGGAAGCTGAAGGTTTCCCTCGGCGCGGGAAAGGCGGTGCTCACCGCCGAGCCGGCAGAGGACGTTGATCCTGACGATGTGCGCTTCTGCTGTATCAGACCGGAGGCCGTTAGGCTCGCAGATGCGGCAGGGGCCCTCGACGAACCGGCAAACCGCCTGACGGGAACCGTCCAAAAGGTCGTCAATCTGGGCGCCTATCTCGAGGCCTGGATGCTCGTCGATGGCGGGATCACCTTGAAGTCCATGATCCGCTCGACCCGTCTCGAGAAGCTCTCGGCCGGCTGCCGCGTAGACCTCGCCATCGCCCATTCCGCTGTCCAACTGCTGGAGCAATAGTGACATTCATTGTATTCCAATATTAATGCAAACGAATTGATATTGGAATGCCGACTTATCACTCCGCTAAGCTCTATGTGATCCCGAGCCCGGGATCTTCCCACACAGAGGCGAAGACACACATGAAAACAAGAGTTTCGGCAATCCAGAATGACAGCAACGTCTGCGCAGATATCGTCGGGTTCGATTTCTCCGACTACAACGACGCGGACATTGCGGCAGTTCGATCCTACTGGCTGCAATACGGCGTCATTCGCTTTCGGGCGACCGATATCACAGACCAGCAGCAGGTCGACTTCTCCCGTCACTTCGGAGATTTCGTCATCCATCCCAAGCAATTACAGGAAGGCGGACACCCGATCCATCGCGAAATTCTGGTGATCAGCAATGTGATGAAGGACGGCAAGCCGGGCGGCGCGCTCGGCAACAGCGAGGCGACGTGGCACACGGACACATGGTTCTACGAACGCCCGCCCGCCGGCGCCATCCTCAGGGCGATCGAGGTTCCCGCTTCCGGCGGAGACACGTATTTCCTGTCGACCTACCAGGCTTTTGAAACGCTCCCCGAGGAGCTACGCAGTGCTGTTGAGGGGCGGCAGATCTTCTTCCAGAACGTCTACGACAAAACGGGAAAATTGCGCCTCGGGAAAGGCGAACCGACGAGCGCGGATTTTCGCGAGTGGAGCGGCGTCGTTCATCCGCTGGTCAGGAGCCACGGCGAGACGGGCCGCAAAGCGCTTTATCTTGGCGGGACGTCGGAAGGGGCGTGGATCGTCGGCTTGCCGCTCGATGAAAGCAACGACCTGATCTCAAGGCTTTGGGAGCACACCACCAACACGCCGGAAGTCTTCGTCCAGAAATGGAGCGTGGGCGACATAGTGATGTGGGACAACCGTTGCACGATGCACCGGCGCGATTCATTCGACCCGAACACGATCCGGATTATGCATCGGACGACGACATCCGGCGAGCGCCCGGTCTGATTTGTGAACCACAGGGCAGATCGGAGTTCATCGATGTCCCAGCCTTACAAGATCGAAAAACAGCTGCAAGCGATTCCGGACGCATTGCGAACCCTGCTTGAGGGAGTCGAAACCGCAACCATCGGCCACTTCGAATATCTTGGATTTGTTGGGGCAGGAATTGCGCCGGTCTTTCCGGTCAAGGCAATTGGAACGGCAGTCACGGTCGCCGCGCCCGGCCGTGATGGAGCCGTCATCTACACGGCAATCGATCTGCTCCGCCCGGGAGATGTTCTCGTCATCTCCCGGGTCGACCGGGACGACGTCGCCTGCGTCGGCGGCGGTGTCGTTGCTGCTGCCCGAGCGCGTGGCGCTGTCGCCATTATCGTCGATGGTCCTTGCACCGACATCGAGGAGATCCGCGCCAGCCGCTTCCCGGTGTGGTGTCGCGGAGTCTCGTCCAAGACGACCAGCCGCCGGCACCAGATTGGTGGCGCGATCAACGTCCCGATCGCATGCGGCGGGGCGGCCGTGCTGCCCGGCTATGCGGTCTTAGCAGATACGGAGGGTGTCTTCGTTGCCGATCCGTCCGATATGCGCTGCATCGCGGACGTCGCCCTCGAGCGCCAACAGCGTTCCCTTAAGCTCCGGCCCTACCTTGAGGCCGGCCATTCCATCTTCGAACTGGATCGGATCGTATAATGAAGATTTCCCTCGTCCAGATGAACTCCCAACCCGACCGCGACAGCAATTTACGCGCGGCCGAGAGCCTGATGCTGCAGGCAATCACACGCGATACACCCGATCTCATCGTTCTCCCGGAACATTTCGACTGGTCCGGCGGCACGGTGGCGGAGAAACTGGCGGCGGCTGATCATATGCCGGGCGGCGACGCCTATCGCATGTTGCAGACGTTCGCCGCCCGGCAAAAGGTCTGGATCCACGGCGGCAGCTTGCTCGAAAGGGTCGATGGGAGTTCGAAGATCTACAACACAACGGTCGTCTTTAACCCAGAAGGTAACGAGGTCGGCCGCTATCGCAAAGTTCACCTGTTCGACATCGAGGCGCCAGATGGCAAGATGTATCGAGAATCCGCCACCGTTGCGCCCGGAGAAAGCCTGTTCGTCTACGAATCCGGCGGTTTCAGGATCGGCTGTGCGATTTGCTACGACCTTCGCTTCCCCCGGCTCTTTGATGCGCTTGCAGACGCCGGCGTCGATGTGGTCATTCTGCCCGCGGCCTTCACGTTACAGACGGGAAAGGACCACTGGGAAGTGCTCTGCCGTGCACGCGCGATCGAGCACCAAGTCTATTTCGTCGCCTGTGGTCAGTGGGGAGGCTACACTGCAGCGGACGGAGATCGCCGTTTCACCTACGGCAACTCTCTCGTCTGCGACCCCTGGGGACAGGTTGTAGCCCGCGCCGTCGATCAGGTCGGTGTGGTTTCCGCACACCTCGATCTCGACCGTGTGGGGGTAGTCCGCAAGCTCATTCCCGCCGCGTCACACAAGGTTTCGTTTGTCGATCAGGCACGCGTCGACCGAGGTTGCAGGCGCAGTGATCGTTGCAATTCCTCCTGCAGCTCCTCTGCGCAGACCTTCGGGGCACCAATTTCTTCTAGTAGCACGTAGACAACGCGCACCTGAAAATGGACCGCCAATCGCCATCGTCGGGTAATCGGACACAGATATGACCGCTTTCATCACGCAAACGTTCGGCAGCTACATCGCCGAGGAAGCACTCGCTCGTGTTCCGAGCGACGTTTTCGACAGGAGCAAGCTTTGCCTTCTGGACTCCCTTGGCTGCTTGTTCGGTGGGCGCCAGCTGCCCACGGCTGGAATGCTGAGAAACCTACGGGGGGACAGCCAGGTCGCACCCTCCTCCGGCGGACCTGTCAGTGGCTGTGCCGAACCGGCGGCGGCCGCCTTCGTCAAGGCCACTTTGATCAATGCGCTCGACTTCGACGACATCTACGAGAAGGGCCATCCCGGAGCCACGGTGATTGCGGCAGCCTTATCGGTCGCTGAGCACACGAAGTCTTCAGGCACAGAATTCCTCGCGGCCGTGATCATCGGCTATGAGGTGAGTTGCCGCGTTGGCATCTCACTGGCTCACGTCCAGCCCAGAAAGGCGATTCACGGCCATGGGACTTGGCAGATATTCGGTGCAGCAGCCGCGGCCGCGAGACTCATGCGTCTCGACGCCGGACGAGCGGCGCATGCCATCGCGATCGCTGCTGCGAATGCGCCAGTAGCGTCCGTCATGAAGACCGTCTACGGAGACGCGCCTTCGATGGCGAAGAACAACTTCGGCATGGCCGCGCAAATGGGAGTCTTGGCCGCACGCCTTGCCGCTGCCGGCTACGAGGGGCCTTTGGATGTCTTCGAGGGTGAGACAGGTTTCTGGCGGATGGCGGGCGCCGACGAGTGCCGTTTCGATAAACTGACCAAAGGTTTGGGGGACGCCTACGAAATTCTTCGGGTTGGCTTCAAGCCATTCAGTTGCTGCCGACTCATCCTAAGCAGTGTCCAGGCCAGCCGCGACGTCATCCGTATGGCCGGCATTGATCCTGCCGACGGCTTGCATGCCAAGCTGATCGTGACCGCGCCTCCGATCGTGTGCGAACCGCCATTTTGCAAAGTGCGTCCACGGGACATGTGGGCAGCACAGTTCAGCGCACCGCACGCCATAGCCATGGCCGTATTCGGCGTCGAGCCCGGTCCCGACTGGTTCGTGGATGATTGGCTTCATGACGAGATCGCCGGGCGGTTTCAAGACAGTATCGAGCTCAGGCCACATACCAGCCACGCCTCGCCTCGAGGCGCTCACGCCGCAAGCGCTTGGTTACAGTTGCGCGACGGACAAATCTTCGAAAGGCACGTGGACGTTGCGGAGGGAGAGGCAAGTAACCCCATGCCGAAATCAGCTCTCGAGGGTAAGTTCTTGCGACTTGCGAGCCCGGTCGTGGGAGACAGCGGTGCTTGCGAAGCCATTGATAAGGTGTACGCGCTGGATAAGGCGGGATCGCTCCGGACGCTCCTTCGCGTATTGGTCAGCTGATACCGGCATATACCGACATGACACATTTTGTTCGCAAGCTAAGCCTGCAACCGCAAATCAACGCCTTGGGGACGGGAGTCCCCACGGTCCTTCCCCCTGGCCTGCATAGCGACCTCAGCGAAGAATGCGGGCAGCCAAATTCTCTAGTCATTCGCTGCGCGCCGGCTTGCCCTCCTCAGCCGAAGTCGACGAGCCCCACGTGCAGAACCGCAGCTACCACCGCCGACGCGACTGATTTAGGGTCAATCTGACGAGGGCCTCGGGGCTGTAAGAATCTTACCCCGCCAGCATACGTGCGAGCATATTTTCTGATGTGGTCCTGCGCGCCGTAGAAAATTGCCGCGACAACGATTCCGCGGCTATGTCCACCGGTAGAAACCAAATAGCCGCCTTGTCCCGCCGTAGAAACCGGATCCCGAAATGGAACGGGCAAACGAATCCTGCTGCTCGGTCAACGAGATCGACGGTTTCACACTCATCGGCTTATCTTCTTTGAGCCTAAGTTGCTACTCAGTAGCGCCTCAGCGGCGGAAGTCGTTCATTTAAAGACGACAAAAATGTATCCGAACCTTTCCTTTAATCCCTCCGTTCCAGATGCGAAATTGCTCCCGGTCGCATGACGTCGGCAATTCCACGGAGAACGGTGATGGAGAGCACACCCAGATACATTTCACTTGCGGAAATGAAGCGCCTCGGCGTCCGTCTCGAGGCCTCCGCGCTCCACGATGCCGCCAGGGCAGCTTGGTCCGACATCCGCTTGGGCCAAGCCCATGGCCTGAAATCTGTTTTGTCCTTTCCCGAAGCCGCCTTATGGAACCAACCCCAGTTTGAAGCTTACCGCGATACGTTGCAAGGCGAGCGATTGGGCTGGAAGCTCTCTGCGCTTTCCAGCGTCGGGGCCAGATATGCGGCCGTGAAGGTGGTCGGTGCCAATGCGATAAACCGTCGACTGGGTCAGCCGCGTTCGACGTCGACGATCCTGCTGCTAGACAGCTTCACGCTGCGCCCGCTTTGCGTGATGGACGGAACCGATATCTCTGCTGCAAGAACGGCAACCTATGCCTCAATGGCGCTTGAACTTTTCTTCCCCAAATCAGAAGAACTCTCTGTTTTCCTCTTTGGAGCAGGCCCCATTGCCGAGCAGATCATCAGAGTGCTCGATCATTTCGGAGCCGGCATCGTCTCGAAGATATTCGTGCGCAGCCGCTCAGGCGCTTCCGCGCGCCAACTCGTTAAAAGCCACAGACAGTCACCTCGAATTCGGCTTGAGGCTGTCGCGGATAATAAGAGGCTGCGTGGTTGCGGGTTTGTCATCACCGCTACCAATGCCAGCGCACCGGTGTTTGACAGCGCGGAAATTTGCCCAAATGCCGTTGTCCTACATCTTGGGGGAGACGAGACGCCGTCCGGCCATATCCAAAAAGTTCTTCGGTCCGGACTGGCGCTCTGTGATGACGTTTCGATGGTGTCGCGGCGAAACTCGCAAAGCCTGGCGCTCTATTTCTCGCGCAAGGGATCGACATTGGAGCAGCTTGGCCCAGCGCTCGGTGTCATGAACTTAACGGATTTCTGTGACGCGGGCGGCGGATCGGAATTCCCGATCCTCATCACGTGCGTTGGCCTGCCTATGCTGGACCTTTACGTCGCCGCTCATGTTTACGAAACCTGGTTCTCGCCAGAGGGGGGCGCGGGGTCATCCGTCCACTCATCTAGCAGGAACTGACGCCAGGCAGCCGAAGCTTTACGGAGAAGGCTGATGTATGTCACCGAGATCCTTGCAGATTATCTGGCGAATTATCCTTCCGATGCTCTGCCGCCCGAACTGAGGCTAGGTGCCGCCTGCTGTATTGTGGATGCAGTCACCGCTTACGTCGTCGGCTGCGATGTTCCGAGTGCCCGCGCAATGCGCGCGGTCGCCCGGCAAGATTTTGGAAGCGGCCGGGCTTCAGTCTGGTTTACGGGTGAATGTCTCGGGGTCACTGCTGCGGCAGTCTGTAACGCCGCGTCAGCCTCCGCACTCGATTTCGACGACGGCCATCGCGCCGCGCGCGGTCATCCCGGTGCGGCTGTGATACCCGTAGCACTCTCCGTGGCATCTACGAATGGTTCATCCGCCGATGATCTCCTGACCGCAATCGCTCTCGGATACGAGACCGGAATTCGCATCGCGGTGGCGCAGAACCCGCAAGCTATCAAAAGCCGACAATCGGGACGTTGGACCGGCTATGCTGCCGCGGCCACGGCCGGCCGCCTCTACAGAACCGATCCCCCGGCACTCGCACACGCACTCGCTGTAGCCGGGGTCCTCGCGCCAAACCAGGAGGCAAACGGCAGCTCCGGCTATGCCAATCTCACCGGGAACGACGTCAAGGAGGGTATTCCCTGGAGTGTCCTGACGGGCCTGACCGCCTTGCGTCTTGCGGAGCGGGGATTTACCGGGCCGCAGGATCTGCTCGATCATGCGTCGCACTTCGACCGGCCGAGCATCATAGCGGACTTGGGTGATCCAACTGAGATCTCGAGGGTCTATTTCAAACCCTATTCCTGCTGCCGCTACATCCATCCCGCTCTTGATGCCTTCGCGGCGCTTTCGTCAGGTGCTGACATCAGGACCGAACAAATCGCATCAATCGAAGTACAGACCTTTCAATGGGCTCTCCGACTTTCAAACACCGTGTCTCCCAATACATTGACGGAGATCCAATACAGTCTGCCTTATTGCATAGCGATTGCTGTTGTCGATGGAGCTGCGGCGCTGGCGCCGGTCGGTGGTGCGCAGCTGGGCAGGCCGGACCTCATCGAATTCGCCCGCAAGGTTCGTCTCTCGGTTAATCCTGAGATCGACGCCCGTTTTCCGGGTGAGACCCTTGCGCAGATATGCCTGCGAATGACCGATGGCAAATCGATCACATCCAAGGTGACCTCGCCACGCGGGGACAAGGCGCGTCCCTTAGACTGGGAGGATCTCATCAATAAGTTCTCGGCAGCGACGCGGGGCAAGCTTTCTCCCAGGGCGCAAAATACTGTCCTGGAGGCTTTTGAGACGCTTAAAAATGGAGATGCGGTCCCCCTCCTCCAGCGCCTAAGGATGCGATTGATCGACTGACCTCGACCACTACTGCACTTTGTGTCAATCGGATCGTATCCGGCGCCGACATCTCGCAACTGCAGCCGCGGTCAGATAAGCCGGCCATTCCTGACGACTATACGGCCTGCGATCACGACATGCCTGACCCGGCTCAGATTAACGTGGTCGACAACGATCAGGTCTGCGCGCTTGCCTTTTTCAATCAGTCCGCGGTCACCGGCCATTTGAGTGAAGACACGCGCGACATTCCCGGTCGCAAGGGCCACCGCTTCGGCCGCAGACAATTGCTTCTTTCTGACCATTCGCTGGATCGCTTCAAGAATTCCATCCCAATGCCCGCCGGCAAAATCGGTCGAAATCGTATCGACACAGCCCGCATCGATCAGTGCGTCAAGGTTGGATGGATCGTTGCGCCAGCGCGTCCCTATACAATCCAGTGTCGAAACATCGATGATGGCCCCTTTCCCTCTCAGGTTCTGGGCGTTCGAGACTGCCTCCTCCGGGAGAAAGCTCGGGTGATTGCTATGACCGGCGACGAGACGTGCTTTCGGGTGCTTCTCGACCGCGGCAATCAGACGCTTCGCAGATGGTGCCGCATTGTGGAAGATCGCGGGATATCCTAACCGCTCGGCTTCGCGTGCGATTTCATCGAATCCGGCCAACGAGAGGGCAACCGAAGGCATCACCGATCGCGTAATGATATCGCGAACGCGATCCGCATCGGCGAGCCCGGAAAGACCGCAACACTCCAACTCGTTAGTCAGTTTTAAATTCGACAGGCCTTCCGCCGGATCGAGATAGCGGCCAAGAACCGCGTTCTTCAAGCGCCTCGCGGCTGCGGGTGTCACTTCGACCCCGAACTCTTGCAGAAAGGCTTGCGGGATGAACCTGTATTCTTGCGCGCCGCCACCCAGTGTCTGCCCACCACCTGCCTCGCCAAGGGCGACCGCGCCGCAGGCCAACAGGTCATCTGTCGTCGCGCTCAGGTGTCGTGCTGAAAGTCCCTTGCCGTCGACCACAAGCGCCGCCGCGATGTTTTTCGGAGTGTGAGCCGTGGAAACGCGGATATCCATGGCATGACGTTCTACGTTGTCGACATCTATTTCGTCGGCCATGGCCAGACCGCAGACGTTCAAAAGGGTGGTTGTTCCCTGAAGAAGATGACGGTTCCGGAAATAGGCAACATCATCGCCTGCAAATGGCTTCGAGCCGCTCGGCATGGAAGGCCCCCGAATACAGCCGTGCGCATGTGCATTGATGAGACCTGGCATAACGATGCCGCCGGCCGCATCGATGGTTTCTCGCGCCGCGATTTCAGCGCCTGCGGCGGCGTCGACACCTATGATCCGTCCCTTCCGGACATATACGGCAGCCCGCTTGTGAAACGTCTTGCCGTCGCCAGTGATGAGACCTCCATTTCGGATTACCAGATCCATGACAGCTGTTCCTTTCGTCAACCAGGGGGCTGTCCTAGTCGCCAGTCCCTTCGCCCGGCCGAGCCGGGTTGTACTGCGATCGTTCCTGACTGGAACCATCGAGCATGTAGCCGGACGATCGAACCGTGCGGATGAGATCAGGGCCGCAGGTCACGCTCAGCGCCTTGCGCAGTCGACCGATATGAACATTCACCGTCTTGACGTCGACGAAACGGCGCTCCGGCCAACCAGCTTCAATGAGTTGTGCGCGACTGCACGCCTGCTCGTGGTTCTCCATCAGAAACTGCAGCAGCCGGAATTCGATCGGTCCCAAGTGGACGTTGATGCCGAGACGCCTGACGCTGTGCCTGTTGGTATTCAGTTCAATCCCTGCATAGACGAGGATATGACCGTCGTTCGCCATCGGATCCGACACTTGCGGAAGGAGGATACGGTCGCGCAGGAAGCTGAGCAGCTTAGAGGGAGTGATCGGTCTTACGAAATTCTCGTCAATCCCGGCTTTCAGCAGATCGATAAACCGACTTTCCGCACCGGGGCCAATCAACCCGACCGTCGTAATCCCGAATGTCCGCGGCTCCTGCTTCAGCTTTACACAGGCTGCGGGAGCCCAATTTTCTCCCGATCGACAATCAAGAAGAATGGCTGCGACATCGTACTCGCCTGCAAAATGGACGATCTCCTCGACCCCGGAACCAAGAATGACCTGATATCCCTCGGATTCCAGGATGTGGACGAGTAGCAGATAGTAATCCGCATCGGTCGAACCGATCAGGATCTGCGGTCGCGCGGAATTCAAAGACCTCTCCTCTATTGCGCAGCGTCAGTTGTGATCTGATCCCTCGTGAGGACCTGCATCATCCTCTGTGGGTGTGGCCGCTTGCGCTAAATCGGCAGAAGGCGCCGTTCCACGCCGTGCCACCTCAAGCAGCGAAGTTGTGGTGCACATGTGTTCCTGGCGACAGGCAGCAGCGCGAATCCGATTAAGGCTCGCGGCGTCGGCAGGAAGCACGCCTGCTACGGCCATCGTGCTGCCGATGGGACACGGCTGACCAAGACGTTGCATCGGCCAGCCGGCGCGTTTCAAAATGCGCTCGAACCGCAGGTCCGTTGCCGTGACGATTTCATAATAGCCGTTCGCCATCGACCACTCGATGATGCCGGCGAACATCTCAAGCGTCATCCCATGGAGAACTCCCCCTGTCCTGCCCTCGTCGAGCACCGTGTCAACGCAAAAGCGCGAGCTTTCGACCATGCCTGCATGGGCGTCGAGCCGTCGCGATGAGAGGAGCTGCGGAAACGTATTGGCGAGCATCGTCGGCCCGGTAGCGGGGAGAAGCCTCGCGCAGCCCGCCACTGCACCTGTGGTAGAAACGGCCAAGATATAGGTGGGATTGAGTTGATCGTAAGCATCGGCCTCACGATCGTCCCTTATGTCTACATCCCAGTCCAGTCTGTCGCCAAAGACTCGCGCACGCAGCCGATGCATCGAGTCGATCAAGTCAGCAAATTCTCCGCGCGCTGCAGCCGGCACAGCTAGTATCTCCATCTCCATTCTCCGAAGAAAACCTGCTTCAGACCACTGGACACGAGTTTCCGCCCTTAGGCGACTAATAGAATTAGTAGTCGAGCGCTCGACCAAGGCGTGCATGAATATGACACGCATGAGTTGTCATACATCAGCGATCTGTATCGAAAACCGTGCCACGAGCGTGCAGGACCAAGGTGGCGAAGCAGCCGAGAGCCGAAATTGATAATTCAATGCACGCGAGGATTTGCAGCAAGGAGTGCCGATGTACAAGCATACCGCAGAAGCGTTCGTGGCAGTCCAGAATGCGGAACAGGGCGTAAGCGAGGTCTTCGCCCGTTACCGCGAATACTGGAGCCCGATCGGCGCCACGGGGGTCGATCGGTCGCTGGACTTTGGTGACGCACGCGTGACGCTGAGGCCGACGGACGAGGGCTTGCATTTTCGGATAGACGCGCAGGACACCCTCGCCTTTTACGGTATCTGGACGCTTTTGCAGGTAGCCTTGGCCGCGCTACCGGAATTTACAGGTAAAGACGTTGGGTGGCACGCGGCCGACCGGTTCCCGTGTCTGTCAAAGGTTTTTTTTCGTAGAATTCTATCGCCTGATTGATAAACCGGAGCGTGTACTTGCACCGGATTGATGCCAAAGGAGAAACGTCATCGGATTCCAACCCCGTTCTTCGGTTCGGTCTGCGGAGCAACTCGCTGCCGCGCCGTGCAGCAAGGACCGGCTGCCGAGACACCTGAGTGAATGAAGCTCTTTGAATTGCCTCTACCGCTCGACACCAGGACCCCGATTGACCGCCTGTCGTTGGCGCTCGGAAACGATCTTCTGGCCGCTATCTGCCCGCACGATCTGCTGAAGAAGCTTCAACTTCTCCTGCATTGCCTCGAATGCATTCCGTTGCGCTGTCGACACAAAGTTGAAAACGTCCCTGTTCCCACGCAGGAACGCGTTGCGGCCGAAGCGCTCGTCGAGCGCCCGGCTGACGGCGACGAATTCTTGGGCGACGGTCGGATCGGTCAAACCCGCAGCAACGTCGAGCCCGCCACTCTTCTTCTTCATTCTTGCCGTCAACTGCCGCAGCGTATCCTCAGCCTTCCGCGATAGGCCGGGAATGGCGACCCCCATACGCCGGCGCTCTGCGGCGATAGCCTTGGTCTCGGCCTCAAACGCCGCGGCATAAGACGCTCCGAGAGAACGGACACAGCTTGCTGCTTCCGACACGCCCTGAAGCGCAGCCTTCCGCTCCCGGCCGGGAGCAAGCAACTTGTCCATTAGGCGACCGGAGCCGCGCAGCCCCCCATAGGCGGCCGGATCGTTGGTGACCGCTGCGGCAATCCGCTCGCCGGCAAAACCCTTTGCGACAAGCTCCTCGATCTTGGCGACCGCGCCGGCCGGATCGCGCCAAATGCGTGTCGCTGCATCCATGAGCGCGGCGCGATGATGATTGTAATAGGGAGCGGCAAGCGCCCTTTCCCGTGATTCATCGGCGACGGATGTCTTGAACTCCGTGACGGCGGCAAGCATGGGCAACACGTGCACTGCTTCCTTTCCGAACTCGATACTTGCGCCGGCAACGATTTTCGAGCGATCCTGCTTTTCTACGCGATGCTGCTCGTCGCTAAAACGCCTGATCACCTCGAACAGGCGCACCAGTTTTTCACGGTGCTCAGTGGCGAGATTTTCCGGCATCCGCTCTTCAACATTTCGCTCGGCGATCGGATCGGCCCTGGCGGTGAATGCAGACCAGCCAAAGCGTGAGGTCAACGCCTCGTTGACCGCCTTGACCTCCTGCACCAGCAAACGGTCCTCAGCGGCGTAGGCGAAGGCCGTCTTGTAGGCATCGACCCCGCCGCGCTCCCGGACCGCCTCGACTTCGACGAGACGCGCCATCGCCATTTTCGAAAGCGCGGGAATGGACAATGCCATATGAGCGCGCCGCTGCTGCTCGCGGCTGGCGAAGCGCTCCGCCTGCCTGCGGAACTCGGTTGCATGCGCGCGCGCCAAAGTCAGCAGCTCCGATAAGGTGGCCATGGCTGCGTTGCGCTCGTTTCGAGCGGCGCGGCCATCGGCCATGCGGTCAGAGCCGAGTAATCGGCCAAGGCGTTCGGGTGCAAGGCCAAGATCTTCGGCAATCTTGCGCGGCTCGACGTCTCCGCCCGATACCAGAGCGTTGAGCGCCGACAGCGCGCCACCCGGGTCGCGATAGATTTTCTGCAGCACCGGCCGGAGTATTTCCTCCCGCTCCTTCCACTGTTGCGAGGCGAGCTGCGCGAGACGCGCATCCTCTTCAACGCTGCGGGGGAACTCGGTGGCGGGTGGAAGCAAATAGTTTCCGGCTAACGGGATGCCGGCAACCAAGGATACTCTGCGCTCCTCGTTGTACGAGACGCTCCGTTCCCGGTCGATTGCAAAATCGAGCGCTATGCTCGCTCGCTCCCAGAGCTTCGCCAACCGCGACCGCTTCTCCGTAAGCCACGCCAGCCGCCGCGCCGCACCCTCCTCCAGTTCCGCAGCGGCCCGGGCGAGCGTGTCGATGCCACGCCGCTGGGCAAAATCAAGGACATGCTCCCGATAGCCTTCCTTACTTTCGAAATCGAGCGTCGTCGTCTTGGCGCCGGATCGTCCGAGGCGCTCAGCAAGCTTTCTGAACACAAGCGGCCGACGGCTTTCCCGCTCGATCCTCGCCTTGCGCGCATCGACAGTTTCGATTTGGGTTGCAGTCCAGACGTTGCGCTCGACCTGACGTTCCTCGAGACGCTTCTTGCCGGTCTTTTCATCAGTGACGGGCACCCTTACCGTGACCGTTTCGACGCCATCCTTGCGGAGCATCACAGTATCACCGGTCCTGATTCCGCCCTCCTCGAGTGCCTTCGGCAGGCTCACGCCCCAAAGTCGATGAACGGTTCCGTCGTCCGTCCTCACATCGGCGTAGGGGCTTTCCTTGGCATCTTCATCTTGCGGCCGGAACTTGGCCAACCCGGTATCCATCATTTCACCGGTGACGCCGGCTGCATGGTCGACACGTGCGCTACGCGCCCACTGCGGCTTCGGTTCGAAGTTCTCGCGCGCCACGTAGAGATCGGCGTGGTTACGATGCCTGGTCATCGCCACATAGGTCAGATGCTGGTCCATCATTCCGGTGGCGAGCACGAAGGTCCGGTCGATGGTCGAGCCTTGAGATTTGTGGATGGTCGCGGCGTAGCCGTGATCGACATTGCTGTAGCTATCCTCGCTGATCACGACGTCCCGGCCATTGTCGAGATGTACAGTCAACAGTGCGTCAGCGCGTTCGTCGCCGGATGAAACGACCGTGCCAAGCATGCCGTTCTTGACATATTGGGGACCAAGCCGCTTTGCCCGTGGTTCGAGGAAGCGGGCGTTTTCGAGGAAGATCACCCGGTCGCCCGCGGCAAACTCACGAAGCCCACGTGCCGTCCGGAATTGGCGCGCACCTGTCAGCGCGCCCTCGTCGATCATGACCTTGCGCAAGGCCTCATTCAGCTTTCTGACGTCATCGTTGGTGTGAGCAAGCACAAGCAGTTCGTCGCCGCGAAGACGTCCCGGATGCTCGCCCACGGCAGGTTTCTGAAGCAGGTCCCGGCGGGCGTCGGCCCAATCGGCAACGAGGCGGTCTATGATCTCGGCCCTGGTTTCGGTCTCGACAATGCAGCCCCTCTGCGCGTAGGCATCAAGGCCCTCTTCGACCTTGCCGCGCGCAAGGAGACGGGAAGCATCGCGCGCCCAGACATCACGCTGCCGCCGCACGCCGGCAAGTTCCGCGAAGCCGATCCGTTCGGTGATTGCCCGGAACGCCGCACCCGCCTGGATCGGCTGCAGTTGCATTGCGTCGCCGACCAGCACGGCTTTTGCGCCTGCGTCCTCCACAGCCCTGAGGATACGCGCCATCTGCTGCGATGACACCATGCCGGCCTCATCGATGACGAGCACATCGCCGCGCTCCATTGTTTCGCGCCCCCCGGCCCAGGCAAGCTCCCAGGACGCCAGCGTGCGCGACCGGATCCCGGAACTGTCCTCCAGCCCTTCCGCAGCCTTGCCGGCTAGGGCCGCGCCGATCACCCGTCGGCCGTCGCTTTCCCATGCGACGCGGGCCGCCGAAAGCAGTGTCGACTTACCGGCGCCGGCAAGCCCCACGACCGCCGCAATGGAATTATCGCGCGTGACATGACGTACCGCATCGACCTGTTCCGCATCGAGCCTGAAGGATTTTTTCGGATCGGCCGTTTCGACGCTTCGGACGGCGGCGGCGGCCTTGGCACCGGAGACGCCGAAGCCCTTTCGCATCGACAGAACCTCGGCTGACTGCGCCATGTCATATTCGATGCGCAGGATCCCCCGCGTTGTGAACACCGCCGGCTCTGTCACCTTGCCCGTTTGGGTGTCGATCTGCTGCGCCTTCAGCAGCACGAGGTCGTCCGAAGCCATGAGCCGCGCGCGGATATTGGCGAAGTCCACTGGATCATCGACATAGCGGTGCAGCGTCTTGGCGATTTCGCGCTCGTCAAAGGTGGAACGTTCGTTGCCGAGCTGCTTGAGGAGAAGCGCAGGATCCGCGAGTAGCCGGTCGGCCATCGCCTGCCGCCGCGCTAGATCGGCGGGCGCGAAATACATCTCGACACCCTTGCGCGCGAGCGCCGCCTTCTCCGGGCCGAGGTGTTTCTGCGCGATCCCATTGAGGCCTTGCTCAGCATAGGAGCGGCCGTCGAGACGGAGCTCATGGCCGGCCAGCGCCAGGTGGCGGTTGACCGTTTCCGCCCACGCGACCTTCCATGCCTTCATGGTTTCTTTGTCGCCGGCCCAGAGCTTGTAAACGATTTTGCCGTTCGGCCTGTTCGGCGTAACGACACGCAACGGCTCTCCGTCATCGCCCAGGACTGGGACCTTCTTCGGCCCAAACCCCTCCTCCGTAATAGGCCTGAGCGTCGTCATCAGGTGGATATGCGGATTGCCGTCCTTGTCGTGATAGACCCAGTCAGCGACCATGCCCTTCCACGTCAAATTGTCTCGGACGAACTCGCGCACCAGCGCGATATTCTCCGCCCGCGTCAGCTCCTCGGGCAGCGCGATGATCAACTCCCGCGCAAGCTGCGCGTCCAACCGCGTCTCGAACGCATCTACCGCATTCCAGAACACCTCGCTGGCCTCCGCGACGGTCTTGTCGTCGACTGTTCTCTTCAGCCAGAGAGGTATCTGGTCCGGCAGCGCCAGCTCCTCATGCACCAGCTCCGACGCGCCGCCACGGTAGCTGAAGGACGTCCCGGCCTGCTCGTCCGTCATCCGGGCGCGGTGGCGGTAGGCGGCGGCCGAGACGATGCTGCGCCCCGCTCCCCTGCTGATCACCTGCGCTCTAACGAACATGATCGCCACGAGTGTCTCCGAAGCTTTCAAACACGTCGCGCCAGCGACGTATATTGCGCCCTCAAACCGATCGGACCGGAGGGCCGATGCCGCTCTTCCGTAAAGACGCCCGATGCCGAAATTCCGGCTGCGGCTTTTTCGGGGTGATGCAACCTATCCTATTTTACTATCACGAAATAGATAGTATAACTATCGCCGTGAGATTGCTCCGACACGAGGGACGCTGGAATGGCCGTAAAATCATCGCTCTCTGATATCGATGCCCAGATCGAGAAGCTGCGCGAGCGCAGACGAACGCTAATCGTAAAATCCGCCGAGCGGTTTGCGCGCGCCGCGACAAAAACGGGATTGGCGGAAATGGAGATCACGGAGGAAGAACTCGACGCGGTCTTCGAACAGATTGCCGCGCGATTTCGCAAAGAGGAGAAGAAGGGGACTGCTGGCGCAACAGCTTCGTCGCGTCGACAGCCAGGTGGCGGGTCTGGAACGACGGCGGAGGTTTCTCATGACGAATGATCGCAAACGAGTGGCCCGCGAGAAATTCCTGCTCGGTGGCATCGTCGTCAGAGCGGGTCTCGCGGGGGCCGACCGAGCGTTTCTGCTTGGCGGCCTAACGGAACTGGCAAGCGTCGTGCCAGGCACCGACGAGCATCGGCGGCTGCGCGATATCGGTGAGCAAGCCTTCAAGGCGACTTCGCATGATAGAGGATCATCTCACATCGAGGAGGCGGCGAAGTGGCACTAAAGGAAAGACTGCATCCCAGCCTGCTGCTCGTTCTGGTGCCAATTGCCGTCACCGCCTTTGCCGTCTACATCGTCGGCTGGCACTGGCCGAAGCTTGCCGGCGAGCTATCTGGAAAAACATCATACTGGTTCCTACGAGCCTCGCCCCTGCCCGCGTTGTTGCTTGGGCCGGTCGTCGGATTATTGACTGTTTGTGCGTTGCCGCTGCACCGGCGAAGGTCGATCGCGATAGTGAACCTTGTCTGCTTTCTGTTCGTGGCCGGCTTCTATGTCCTGCGCGAGTTCGATCGGCTCGCGCCGTACGTGGCGAGCGGTGCGGTCTCGTGGGACCGGGCACTCCCCTATCTCGACATCGTCGCCGTCATTGGCTTGGTGGCCGGCTTCCTGGCGGTGGCGGTGGGCGCGCGCATCTCCACGGTTGTTCCAGAACCGGTGAAGCGAGCCAAGCGCGGGATCTTCGGGGACGCGAACTGGCTGTCGATGGCCGCGGCGGGAAAGCTGTTTCCGCCAGATGGCGAGATCGTCGTTGGCGAGCGTTACCGGGTCGACAAGGAAGTCGTTCATCAATTACCTTTCGATCCGAACGATCCAGCAACATGGGGCCAGGGCGGCAAGGCATCATTGCTGACCTACAAACAGGATTTCGATTCAACGCACGTGCTCTTCTTTGCCGGGTCAGGTGGATACAAGACCACCAGCAACGTCGTGCCCACGGCGCTGCGTTACACCGGGCCGCTGATTTGCCTCGATCCATCGACCGAGGTCGCGCCAATGGTCGTCGAGCATAGAACCCGCGCGCTCAGCCGCGAGGTGATGGTGCTCGATCCGACGAGCCCGATCATGGGCTTCAACGTACTCGACGGCATCGAGAAATCGAAGCACAAGGAAGAGGACATCGTCGGCATTGCTCACATGCTTTTGTCGGAGAGCGTGCGCTTTGAAAGTTCGACTGGCTCCTACTTTCAGAACCAGGCACACAATCTGCTGACCGGTCTGCTCGCCCATGTCATGCTGTCGCCCGAATATGATGGGCGACGGAACTTACGCAGTCTCCGGCAGATCGTATCCGAGCCAGAACCCTCTGTGCTCGCCATGCTGCGCGACATCCAGGACCATTCGGGATCGGCCTTCATCCGTGAAACGCTGGGCGTCTTTACCAACATGACTGAGCAGACCTTCAGCGGCGTCTATTCCACGGCCTCTAAGGACACGCAATGGCTGTCGCTCGACAGCTACGCGGCGCTTGTCTGCGGGAACGCGTTCAGGTCGAGCGACATCGTAGCGGGCAAGAATGACGTGTTCATCAATATTCCGGCATCGATCCTGCGCTCCTATCCGGGTATCGCCCGCGTGATCATCGGCTCGCTGATCAACGCAATGGTGCAGGCCGATGGCACCTTCAAGCGCCGTGCGCTGTTCATGCTCGATGAGGTCGATCTGCTCGGCTACATGCGGGTGCTGGAAGAGGCGCGTGATCGCGGCCGAAAGTACGGAATCTCCATGATGCTTATGTACCAATCGGTCGGACAACTGGAGCGGCATTTCGGGAGGGATGGCGCGACGTCGTGGATCGACGGCTGCGCCTTTGCCAGCTATGCCGCGATTAAAGCGCTCGACACGGCCCGCAGCGTCTCGGCCCAATGCGGCGAGATGACGGTCGAGGTGAAGAGAGGCTCACGCGTCATTGGCTGGGGCCCAAAAAACGCAGGATCGCGCCTATCCGAAAGCGTCAATCTCCAGCGCCGACCGCTGATCATGCCGCACGAGATCACGCAGTCGATGCGCAAAGACGAGCAGATCATTATCGTGCAAGGTCATAGCCCAATCCGCTGCGGGCGCGCGATATATTTTCGGCGGAAGGACATGGATCAGGCAGCCAAGGCAAACCGCTTTGTCCGGATTTAACCTTCCACGTCAAGCCAACCATTACCCGTGCTTATTGCCCCGTCCGACATCCGGCTTGAGTGACGTCAGCACCGCCGATACGAGCCGAAGTTGTCTTCCTGACGCGAGCGGTAGTGTCCTTGCCGACCCCGCGCCCTTGGCAAGGATCTTAAGGTCAACGCACAAGTTCCCCATCTGGCAATGGTCCAAATCGGGTTCGAGCGCGGTGGAAAAATCGAGCGGGATCTAGCTTAAAGCAATCGCGGTGAGGTGTGTGCTGCGCTTGAACGCGCTTGCTCTACCCGATGCTCTCGAAGCCGTTCACCAACCCGGAACGTCCGATCTTTCGGCAACTGGTGTTGCGGACCTGTTCAGGATCTCGCAGCGATCGCGGCGGAACATCGTAACACGGTACACGATCAGGATCCATCCGAGTTCCACCAAGCTACAGGCCGCGCTGCGCGACTTGATGCGCGTTCTGTTCGCGGCATCCGTAGTGCAGCCGACAAGGAGCGCGCACTGTTATCGAGAATGCTCCAATGACGCAACTCGTTACAGAAGGCAGGACAAAGGATGCGATCGACTACCTGGAATTCCATCAGTTCGGGATATCTTGGGTGATCCTCGAACACCTTCCCGCGGGCGCGTTGCTCTATCGGGCGCATATGCCAGAATGGGCGAGCTTGCCAAGGAGCAGGGCGGACGCGGCGCTCAAGGGCGGCCGGTTCAATCGAGAGGGCGTCGAAGCTCTATACCTGGCGTTGGACGAGGTCCGCCCTCCGGGAGTACCAGCAGACCTCGCCGTTTCTGCCGCCCTGCACCGTTTGCTCGTATACCGCGACATTGATGAACCTCGTCGACCTTGCGCAAGTGAGCTGCGGCGACCCGTGGGACGACCCTTGGCATAGCTGGCGAGAGGACTGGCGCCACCTCAAATTCCACCTTCACGTCGAGCCGCCGACATGGGTACTGGGCGGCCTCCCGTGCTCGGCGCCGGCCTTACGGGCAATTTTTTCCCAGCATAGCGAATACAAGTGGCATCTATGTTGCTATCTTCAGCGAACGGCTCGAAGGCGAGAACCGGATCGAAGTCAATGATCCCGAGGCTAGACCCCCGCGTAATCGATCGAGTTGGGAGAATACGTGGAAATCCGTGGTCCCCTTATGCCACTGAGTCAGCGGAACACTTTGTCTTCAATACACGCCACGTGGCACGATGTTTGTTCTGTCAATGAGAACTGTCGCCGAAACCGGCATTTGGTGCATGCGATTTGATAACAGACGGACCGTCGGGATAGTAACGTGTGGCACTGCCTTGCACCAGCGAAGCTCACTAATGGCAAACTAAGCCGAATCTCAGCGCGTAACCGACGTCCTGCCGCTTCCTGAAGAGCGAACCATCGGCAAGGTTGCGTTATTTGCCTGCGTCGAATTATTCAGGCAAGCGCTCGTCCTCGACCAAAAGACGTCGACGGCACTTACGAAGTCCGCAAAGAGGCTGTTGGAATTGGTTTCGATGGTTCCGACCGAGCGCGCTTCGGACGCGCATCAGGGCTCATAGTCGTTAATGTTGAGGAGGACCAAGCGCGGCTTGTCGCCCTGGGTGATCGTTACTGACCAAGACAGGGGGCGATGATGTCCCCGGATTTCCGGGAAAAATCGCTCGTCGCATAGGAACCCGAGCGCGGGTTGGCGATCTGCTATATTCTTGGATTTGCCGTAAATGCGAGCCTGGCGAAAGCCTCCCTAGAAGGGAGGCTCGCTGCTGACGCGGCCCTCGACCTCGGCTACGATGACCTCAAGCTCCGCATAGGCCTGTTCCAGTTCGGCCTGGATCTGGGCGCGTTCAGCCGGGTCGCAGCAGTTCAGCTCGCGGCGCAATTCCTCGATGTGGGCTTCCAGTGCAACCGTCATTTTCGTCATCTCCTCGGCTGTTGGGAAAGATGACGCCGCCGGCCGCGAGAATTGGGCCGGGTCAAGGATCGCGAATGCGACCGGCCGAGCCGGCGAGTGGGGGAGCCGGAATGCGGAGCATTTCGGGGGGACCGCTCGTCCTTTAGGCGGCACGATTCCTCGCGGCAGACTTGGCGATCTGAGCAGATAGTTTTTCATCTCGTGTGGCAGGGTAAAAGAACAGGTGCGGGCTCGATGCCCGTCCTGTTTCTGGGTACAAACGTGGGCATCCCGCTCGGGATCGGTCGCATTCAGAACGAGCGGGTGCCGGTCCCGATTGATCGGGACCGGCGCTGGTGGCTCAGTTTGGGTTATTCCAGATGATCACCTTGCGGTTCGGATCGCCGCCGGGAGCCTGTGCGAGGTTGCCGAAGATCACGCCGATCTCTGGAGCCTCCAGTTTCACGGAGAGGTACTCTTCTCCGGTCTGGCGGGCGATACGGTTCCACGCCGCGCCGATTTCGAACCCGGTCTTTCGGTGGATGACGCGATAGTCAGGGGCCTCTTCGCTCGTTTTGTTGGCGTTGGGGACGATAGCGATCGGCGCGTTCACTCGGATGGTGGCGAAAACGCCTTCGAGAGTGCCATCGGTCTTCTGCGTGAGAGCTGCGATCGTGGTGGCCATGGTATTGTCTCCTTCGGTTGCTCGGGACCATTCCCGATAGCGCGCGAGGAGACGGCCGATCTGCTGCGGTCATCTCGCACAAATATTCTGCTAAATTCCATGTTCTGCTCAAAAAAACGCGTGCGCGTTTGTCATGCTTGCTGGAGGAAAGCATCCGGTGCCCAGCAGTGATCCAAAAATAGAATTTTGCAGAATATTTGGGTGAGACGTACCCCTTCAGGGGTTGACCGGAAAGGCAGGCGGTCGGCTAAAGGGCGATGTAGAAGAGGGAATGATCTAGTGCAACCGACGCCGGCGACAGACCGTTCCGGCCACCCGCCGGTACCTCATAAGACCGCGGCACATTTCAACTGGGCACGCCGCCCTACGATACGCGCGTCCCGGTCTCTGCCATTGCAAGCAGCGAGCAGCATGGACTGCCGCCAGATCTCTCGGATGCACATTGCGCGGTCGCGGTGACCACAACGCCCGCAAACTGGATTGCAAGTCCCCGCCCCGGCCATCGCCGAGATCGACAAACGAACTTCAACGATGCTGCCCCTAGCTGCGTTGCCGCGTCAGACGCGCGCCAATTGCCATCCATCGTCCTGAGCGACCGACGTCGTACCGCGCGGCCAGGAGTTACGGCTCGAGGTCACGCCCCTCGCGTTCGCCAGGCAGCCGATCGCTCCGGCGAAAAATTTCTCCTTGTTCTTTTGACACGTGAGGAAACCATCTTTGCGTCGAGGTTGCTCATCGACCCATGTTCGCTCGCAACCTCGAAATCAGCACGAAGCGGGATAGCCCACATCGACTGAGCCAGATGGATTCGCTGCCGGCCGCGGTGACATCGCCGATTGCCCATTTCTGTGGTTGCTTCCCCGATTATGTCCCGGAGCTGGAGCGACTTCGGCCCGGCCCAATCTCATCGATTCGCAAAGGTCGCTATGCGCTCCGGTTGCAGCGCGTTTGAAGAGCGTTACCGCGATCTAGCAAGCACGGGCCCTCGGCGACCCGGCAAGTCGCCGAACCTCCGATACCGCTAGAAACCGTTGTGTTTTCAGTAGCGACGAAAGCTTTCCTTACAATTATCATGCTCCAGGGAATGGGATGAAAGCCAACGCCACGTGAAGGTGGATCGACGTCGCATCCATGAAGACGCTTGCCAATGCTGCGGCGAGAAATTTACTTTTGGCACCGCCTTCATCTCCGTGGCGACAGCATGTGGCGCCATCCCATCCATTGTATACTATCGTTTTTAATATAGTATAACCGAAAAATCCATGCTACATCGTCATTGACCCTTAGGGCCCATTGAATGGGAAGCGGAGGCTCAATGTGCGGCGGTTTCTGATCGGCGACAGGCTATTCGAGGAGGAATCGAGCGAATTCCGGGCAATTCTTGCACCTGCTTATGAACAGGGGCTTCGGCCATATTGCCAGTGCAACGAACCGCCGGTTGCGATGTACATCGCGCGGCTCGATGAGCAACACCTCGTCAAACGCATGCCGCTTACCGGGCGCAATCATGACCCGGCTTGCCCATCCTTTGAACCTCCCTATGATTTATCCGGCCTCGGGCCTTTGATCGGCAATGCAATCCAGGTCGATGCGAACGGGCGAGCAAGCTTGAAGATCGATTTTTCGCTGACGAAGAAAGGTCCACGAGCGGCCGCATCTCGATCGGCGGGTCCGCAAGAGTCCGCCATTCGCAATGAGCCAGAGAAGCTCTCGTTGCGCGCAACGCTGCACTATCTGTGGGAAGTGGGAGAATTGACCGAATGGCATACCTCCTGGGCTGGAAAGCGCGGCTGGGGTCGGGTTCGCACGAGCCTCATGAATGCCGCGTCGCAGATGACGACCCGCGGCGGACAGCTCAGCGATGTGCTGTTTGTGCCGGAGACGTTCCATCAGGAGGACAAGGAAGCAATTGCCGCACGCCGAGCAACCGCGCTTTGCGGTGCGCAAGCGTCCGGGACAGGACCGCGCAAACTGATGATCGCTGTTGCGGAAGTAAAGGAGTTCATCCCCGCACGCGTCGGACACCGGATCGCGGTTCGGCATCTGCCCTTTCCCTTCATGCTTGAAGACCAAGCATGGAAGCGGTTGAACGCCAGATACGACACGGAACTTGAATTGTGGCGTTCGAACGATGAATTGCACCTCGTCATGATCGCGACGTTTGGGATTTCGGCATCCGGGGTTGCAGCCGTCGAAGAAGTCGCGATGATGGTCGTGAACGAGAACTGGATCCCACTCGAAAACGTCCATGAGCGCCATCTTCTGAACAGACTGGCAGGGCTGCGACGCAAGTTCGTCAAAGGCTTACGCTTCAACCTCTCACACGAGCAACCAATCGTGTCGGTCACCCTGCCGGAACAGCGACCCTGCCCGGTTGCGATGTTTATCGTGTTGGCCGGTGCAGGTGGGAACTACCAGCGGGCATTGACGGAAATGATCGAGGCACGACCGGAGATGACGCCTTGGATTTGGTACATTGCCGAGGGAGACATGCCGCAGTTGCCGTGATCGTCAGAATGCCGGCTGCGTTGCCTTTGCTCGGACAAAGGTGGCAAGCTTTTAGATGATGAAGGAAGGCGCAAAGGGAAACGGACGGTTCGCAGAGTTCACGAACAAATCCAGATTCTGCGGACAGCGTAAGCGCACTTCGCCATGGGCCACAGCTCCCTCTGTTGTCGGCAACTTTTTATTCGGTAGAGCGTGCTAAGCGACAGAGATGCCGTCATGCGGCGAGCCAGCATAACTTCATTTGCCGACGCCCTTTCTTCAGAAAATTCAAGGGACCGATTGCCGCGGCGTCGGCAACCGGCCATTCCAAACACCGCGCCCTGCCACCGCCTTCGGCGCACCCATTCATCACCTCGCATTTTCACTTGCGAGGTGATGATCCATGGCATTTTCTCTTGAAAGGGACGCCTAGTCGGCGCCCCTTGCCTCAATTTGCTTGGCCTGTTGTGCATGCATCCAGTCGGCAATCTCCTGCGCTTTGCTGGCAGCAGTGAAGATGGCGCGCTTGTCGGAATGCATCACGTCGACCCAGGACCGAATGTAGCGAGCATGGTCCGGACGCGGCTCGACACTGAGACCTAGGTCGGCGCAAATCATAGCACTCAGAAGCTCGACCGTGCATTCCTCCATCGCATAGGCGGCCGAGCCGAAGCGTCCAGAGAGATCGCGGCCGAGACGGTGGCTGGCGCCAGAAGCGTGGCCGCATTCGTGGAGCAGCACCGCATAGTAGGCGACCGCATCGCGGAAACACGCGAACCTTGGGATCTGCACCTGGTCCATAGCCGGGCGGTAATAGGCTTGCGAGCCGCCGTGGCAGATGTCAATCCCTAGAGCTGCGCAAAACCGTTCGGCCCGATCGATCCGCTTCGCCTCCGGCAACACCGGGCTCTCGGGCGGTGTGTAGCCGTCAACCTGGGCGCAGTTAAAAACCGAGTAGCCACGAGCAAACATGGACCGGGCGGGTTCGTCACGATTTGCGTCGTCGGCTTGGTCCTCCGTTTTGTCGCGATCGTGGGTCTTCCAGAACACGACAAGGTGACCGTGCTCGCCCTTACGAACCTGAGCGCCGAGCGCTTGCCATTGGTGGTAAGTGCCCCAGATCCCGGTGGGATAGCCGGCCGCGTGGGCCGCAGCCCAGAGTGAGAGGATGTTGACGCCGCGATAAGTCCTGCTTGAGGCGATGTTGACGGGCGTGGTGATGGCCGATCCGTCGTGATGCCAGGGCATCCGGTAATCACCGGCGCCGGCCTCGATGGCGGCGATAATCTGGTTAGTGACGCGCTCGTAGATATCGACTTGTGTTTGGCGTCTGCGATCTTTGGTCATTGGTGCCTCCTTTAGCTCGCCCCCTCCGTCGAGGGCGAGGCGGCAGGGGCAGGCGCGGGAGGCCGGCCCGTCACACCCTGTTCTCGGTGCTTGTGCGGAACAGGGTTGATGGGCTGGCAGCGTCTGCCACAACCGAGCCATGTCTCGACGGGCGTGCTGAAGGAGAGGCCGATCATGATCGACGCCCGAAAAGTCCGGGCTCTTGCGCCACATCAACTGGCCTCGTCTGGCGGAGAGTGCTTGAGGAGACACCCCTGGCGACAAGATCGGGTCGGGCCTGTCGAAAGTCCTCGATGACGATAGTCCCCTACGCGACCTCCAACGTCAGCACATGGATGTGTTTACAAGCGTGCGGTGATGCCGCATTTTCGAACGTCTTGGCACCGTGCAGGGGCGGCTTTGGTTCGGCTTCTAAGGCACGGATTCACTCTCTACGGGTTCTCCGAAAGGACCGTCGCTGACGAACTAAGACAGCCTGGAAACGTGGCGTTCCCCCTCACCGGACCGTTCGATGTCACCCGGTGGGCACCGACCTCGCTGCATGAGCGCCGGTTCGTTTTGAGGGTACTCGAGGGGCGCGACGGCCACGCGCAACGCCGTGTCGCTCTCCGGCTAGAGCGCGCTCATCACGCCGTCAGCGGTACTGATGAACCGGTGTACGCGCCGCTTGTCGCGCACAATGGCTTCGCCCATTCATGGGCGTGGGTCGATCGAACACGGGCCTTCATCCTCGGCGACTGGGATACACCTCAGTTCGCAGGGCGGTTTTTCTGGCTATCGGTGGGCGGTTAGGACTTGTGATCTCGGAAGCGGGAATGAGCACACTTGATGATCCCGCCTCTGGGTTTAGACGGCGCTTACCGTTGCCGGCGCCCTCGCCAACGGAAGAGACATCGGCGGCAGCCAAAGGTAGCCGGCGTGGGAAATAAGCCGCCGCAAGGCTGACCTTGGAAGGACACAGCACGCTTTGTACGGGCTCGATCCGGCAGATTGATCTACGGTGCTTTTATTTAACCTTGGGCCGGCCAGGCGTAGAACCCGCGCACCGCTTCAGATGGCCTTCGTGGGGAGACGGCAGGATTAGGCGGCATCACTGGGACGGCGATCAGGATTTCCGATTTGCTTAAATTGCGATCGACGGCTGAATTGAGAGCACAGGTACCCTTTGCCGTTGACCACGGATGTACTGGCATCGGCATGGTGCGATCAGGAAAGGTCGGGTTTAACCCGGCCTTTTTGTTGGATGACGCTTTTCTTGGTCCTGTGCCAGCCGTCATTTTGCCATTTCAAAGCAAAACCACCGATCCCCCTCGAGAAGTTGCTCTCGATAAAGAATAGGCCCGGCGGACATGCCCGCCGGGCTCATTATCAAGTCAAGAGATCCGATCAGGCTCGCAGTTGCTCCTGCGAATCCCGCGTTTGCACCTCTTCCATTTCGCGTTCGCGCCTATTGTGGCGAATGGACGACCAGAGCGAGATCCCGATGAGCGCGGCACCTCCAAGGCCGGTGATGACTTCCGGAATGTGGACCAGCGTCTGAAAGTACATGACCACCGAGAGGACCAGGATCGCGTAGAACGCGCCGTGCTCCAGGTAGCGATACTCGTTGAGCGTTCCCTTCTCAACCAGCATGATCGTCATCGAGCGCACATACATGGCGCCGATGCCGAGGCCAATCGCAATGACGAAGAGGTTCTGCGTCAATGCAAAGGCGCCGATGACGCCGTCAAACGAGAAGCTGGCATCGAGAACTTCGAGGTAGAGGAAGGCGCCGAAACCGCCCTTTGCCGCCGCATTCATGGTCTGCTGCGAGGCATCAAGCAGACCGCCGACCACCTCAACCACGAGGAACGTCAAGAGGCCGTAGATCGCCGAATACACGAATGTGTGGACCTCTGCCGGTTCGAGCAGCGTCGAAAAGCTGAGAATGAGGGCGAGAACGAACGCAATCTCGATACCCTTGATGGTCGCAAAGCGCGCCATCTTGGTTTCGATCCACTTGATCCAGTGCACGTCCTTTTCATGGTCGAAGAAGTAGGTCAGGCCCACCATCATCAGGAAGGTGCCGCCGAAGGCCGCTATCGGCAGATGCGCGTCGTTCATGATGCGCGCATATTCCTCAGGCTTGCTTGCCGCCAGAACGATCGCTTCGATCGGGCCGATCTTCGCCGCGATGACGACGATCAGGAGCGGAAAGACAATACGCATGCCGAAGACGGCGATGATGATGCCCCAGGTCAAAAAGCGATGCTGCCACTCGGGCGTCATGTCCTTGAGCTTGTTGGCATTGACGATGGCGTTATCGAACGACAGCGAGATTTCAAGCACCGCAAGCACGGTGCAGATGAAGAAGACGGAGGCCATGCCACCGATGGTGCCGGTCGACTGCCAGCCGAGCCAGGCGCCGAGCACAAGGCCGACCACCGTGACGATGAAGGCCCAGGTGAAATAGCCGAGCGCGCTCGAATGCGATTGAGGCTGGTTCATCGACGTGCCTCCTTCGCGCGGACGACGCCGGATTCGGTGAAAAGATGGGGTTTCAAAACAGAAATGCGCACGGCCAAAGGGGCACATGCGTGAGGCATGAGATCAGTTTTCATGAGAGCTAATCCGCCGGCTAATTTGCTGGCGGTACCGACATCACGAGAGCGCCGTAAAAACTCTCGCCAGAGGGGCCCGGCACCAGTGTTCGACCCGCGATCCGATGTCTGGACGGCGGGCACGCTTGACTAATTAGCAGTGTCGGGCGGAACGTCAAGGGGGCGGCCACTCGCTTTGATGGTGGATCGCCAAACGTTTGTTACCAAGCCCTGCCTTAGTTCGGCCGCCGCACCAAGCGTCGTCACCGATTCATTCGCAAAACTTATGGTTCCATACACAGACGGCAATGGATCGGCCGCGCTGAATGTGGCATGGCGTGCGCAACTTATTGAAGGCCCTGACATGACCGTGATCTCCGCCCCCATAACCGCCCCGAACGCCGCCCGTACCGGCGTCCTCATCATGCTCTTGGGCATGCTGATGTTTTCGCTAAACGACGTGATGGGCAAATGGCTGGTGGCGACCTACTCCGTCAGCCAGCTGATGGTGATCCGAAGCGTTGCGGCACTTCTGTTCCTGTCGCCCTTCATTCTCAGGCGCGGCCTACGCTCTATGTTCCAGGTCGAACGGCCCGGCCTCCAGGCTCTGCGCTCGCTGCTCTTTGCCATCGACGCCTCCGCCTTTTATTTCGCGGTCGCCTACATGCCGCTCGCCGATACCATGACTTACTGGCTGGCGGCGCCGATCTATGTGGCGGCCGCCTCGCCGTTCCTGCTTGGCGAAAAGGTCGGCTGGCGGCGCTGGACGGCGATCCTCATCGGCTTTGCCGGCGTCTTGATCGCGCTCGAGCCCTCCAAGGAAAGCCTCGGCCTTCCGGCCTTGATTGCGCTTGCCGGCAGCACCGCCTTCGCCTTTGCCCTCATGCTCGGTCGCACGCTCCGCTCCACGCCTGACACGACGCTGGTCTTCTGGCAGATCGTCGGCGCGCTCATCTTCTCGCTCGTCGGCGTTGCCGCCAATCCCTCCGGCTGGGCGCCGGTCGATGGCGAAGCGCTATTGCAGCTCGGCGCGCTCGGCATCGTCGCGATGCTCGCCCATATCCTCGTCAATCGGTCGCTCAAGCTCGCCGATGCCGCCACCGTCGTCCCGCTGCAATACACGCTGCTCTTTTGGGCCGTCGTCTTCGGTTGGTTCTTTTTCGGCGACACCCCTCGCCCGACCGTGCTCGTCGGCGCGGCATTGATCGTCGCCTCTGGCCTTTTCATCTTCTTCCGCGAACAGCAGTTGAAGAAGCGAAACGCAAAAGCCTGATCTCCCGCCCGGCGGGGTTCCCTCATCGGCGACACTCTGCTACGCCGCCGAGGTCCAAGCTTGAAGGAGATGTCCGTGGCCAAAGCGATCCATTCGATGATCCGCGTTCTCGAGGAGAAGCGATCGATCGATTTTTATCGTGTGGCCTTCGGGCTCGAAATCGCTGAACGGCTGGAGTTCGAAACCTTCGTGCTGATCTATCTCAGCAACGGGGAAAGCGAATTCGAGCTGGAGCTGACGGTCAACAAGGACCGGACCGAGCCCTATGCGCTCGGTGATGGCTATGGTCATCTGGCGCTGTCGGTCGACGACCTCGACGCCGAACATCAGCGGCTCACGGAAGCCGGCCTCAACCCGGGAAATATCGTCGACTTCAACCGAGACGGCGCGCTGCTTGCCCGGTTTTTCTTCGTGGTCGATCCTGACGGTTACAAGGTCGAAGTGCTGCAGCGCCACGGTCGCTACAAGTAGGACCTGGCCGCCGGACAGATCAACCAAAACAATACCGATTATCGCGCCTATCTATTTCGCTTATAGACGAGCGCGACTTAGTCTTCCCCGGAAGCATCAAGAATGATGCGCAACAAGGGGAACGCGAATGAAGAAGCGGATTGCAGCAGCAGTGCTCGCCATCATGGCGGCAACGGCCGTTTCGGCCCAGGCCGCCGAAAAGATCAAGATCGGCACGGAAGGAGCCTACCCTCCCTTCAACTTCATCGACCCCGCCGGCAAGATCGGCGGCTTCGACGTCGACATCGGATTAGCACTTTGCGAGCGCATGAAGGTCGAATGCGAAGTCGTCGCCCAGGACTGGGACGGCATCATTCCCGGTTTGGTCGCCAAGAAATACGACCTGATCATCGCGTCGATGTTCATCACCGAGGAACGCAAGAAGCAGGTCGCCTTCACCAATCCCTACTACCTCGCAGCCATGACGCATGCGGCCCCGAAGGGTGCAGGCTTTACCGAGTTCACCAATGAGGCGCTCAAGGGCAAGGTGATCGGCGCACAGTCAGGCACGACCCAGGCCGAATACATCACCGCCACCTACCCCGATGCGGAGATCAAGCTCTACCCGACCCAGGACGAGGCGAACCTCGACATGGTCAACGGCCGCCTCGACCTTCAGGTGGGCGACATGCTGCCGCTGCTCGACTGGGTGACGAAGAATGCCGACGGAAAGGCATGCTGCGAACTGATCGGTGAACCGATCACCGACAAGAAGTTCGTCGGCGAAGGCGTCGGCATTGCCGTGCGCCAGGAGGACAACGACCTGCGCGAACGGCTGAACAAGGCGCTGGACGAAATCCGCACCGACGGCACTTACAAGAAAATCAACGACAAGTACTTCACCATCGACGTCTATACGATGAAGTGACGCGTGAAGACGCGCGGAACAACCCAATTTAAGATCCGGCCGCGTCCTACGGGCACGGCCGGATCTTCTTGTTATTACTCTTCTCTTATCGCGCGCTGCCTTGCCACGATCGCCTTGAATTGGGGATCGTCGACGAGCGATTGCACGGCCCAGTAACCTTCGAGCCACTCGGCCTCGCCATCCCAACCGCCATCGACAAGCTGGCGGAGATTGGCAATCGCCCGAGTGCGGTCGCCGGCAAGCATCCAGGCTCCGGTTGCGTGGAAGCGATACCAGTTGATGTGATCGCTTGCCTGCTCCAGATGAATGCCCCATTCCCGGCAGGTGTCGAGATCGAGATCGCCGACGTTCTCTGCCGGCAGGTTACCGCTATAGGCTACGTGCCGATCGCGTTCGAGGAGGCCGATGCCCCTGGCAATCGCGATTGATCCCTTGTTCGAGGCGTGCGCGTGCCACTCGATATCGGGACGTCCGCGCTTGATGCACTCGGCGATCGTCACAGCCGCTACCGCTTTGCCAAGCCCAAGGCGCCGGTAGGCAGGCTCGGTCCCGACGCCCACTTCGCAACGAGTACCGCTGACGCTGTCGGTTGCGCAATGGCTGACGACGGATCCGTCGTAAAGCACACAGAAGCCGATGGCGTTTTCCAGGAAGAGTTCGGGAGAAGCCCACCCTTCCATGAGATCGGTTACCGTCTCGATATTGCCGGGTTCCAGATCGAGCAGGCGCTGGTCGATCGGCACGAGACGGAAGCCGTCAGGCAACACCGTCGCAGCAAGACCAAGACTTGCTCCCGGCAAGCCCATCCTGACGCGCGGATGGGGCCGGGCGAAGCGATTAGACCAGATATCGCCGAGACGATCGGACCAGCGGTCTTCGACGAAGAAATAGGCCCAGTCAGGGATCAGTTCCTTCAGATTGGCAAAGCTATCGACCACCTCGTCGGGCAGACCCGCGAGATAATAGGCATCGCCATTGGCGAGCAGCGCGACGCGTGGTCCGACTGGACGATCGACCCAGACTTCACCGTCTATGGTGCCGTCGAGTACGGCAGCGATGGCTACGTGGGTGGAGGAAAAGTCCTTCAGAAGGGACTGAGCAGCCGAATAGGCCGCTTGTTCGAGTAGAAACATGAAAATGCAATCCTGTTGCGGCGGGATATCCCATCCCTGCCGCCAGAAGAAAGAGTAGAGACGAGCAGGTCGTCCCGTTTCAGACCGGCTTCAGCCGACCGGCGCACGGCGTTGGAGACTGTCATCTTGCACCCTCTCTCTTCCTGCGCGCCCCGGATCGGGCGCCATTGCATTCGACGAACTAGACAGCCGGGCCGGACGGAACAAGCGCTTTACGGTAACCGCTTCAGGACGGCCCTGCGGTCCGTGCGCTTGCGCCATTGGCGGCTGCAATGACAGGCGCTAAAGCTCTCCTGCCGGGATTTGGTGTAGCGTCAGCCCGGAATCGGCGGAATGCATCGGAGACCGACATGTTCGACCTCAGCGGAATGACGGCATTGGTAACGGGTGGCGGCCGCGGTCTCGGCTTTGAAATGGCAAAGGCGCTCGCACGGGCAGGAGCAGCCGTCGCGATCAACGGCCGCAGTTCCGCCGCACTCGAAACGGCCCGTACCCAGGCTGCCTCGGAAGGCACCGCACTCGACATCGTTCCCGGCGACGTTTCGACGGATGCGGAAAAGATCGTCGCTGCCGCCGCCGGCAGGACCGGCCAACTCGACATCCTCATTCACGCCGTCGGCGAGCGCGACCGGCGCGGCACCGACGTCATGGATCCCGCCGCCTTTGCCACCCTCGTCAACACGGACCTGACGGCAGCCTATGCAATGGCGCGGGCAGCACTTCCCTATTTCCGCCGCTCCTCATCCGCCCGGCTGATCTTCGTCACCTCGATCGCCGCCTCCGTCGCGCGGCCGGGCGACCCCGCCTATACCGCGGCAAAGGGCGGTCTTGATGCCCTCACCCGTTCACTGGCCGTGGAACTTGGATCGGCGACGCTGACGGTCAACGCGATTGCGCCCGGCTGGTTTGCAACCGAGACCAATGCCGCACTCGCCTCCGATCCGGCACTGCAGTCCTTCGTCGATATCCGAATTCCCTTGAAACGCTGGGGCCGACCGGAGGAGATCGCACCGGCCGCCGTGTTCCTGGCCTCGCCTGGCGCCAGCTTCGTCAATGGCATCACCTTGACGGTGGACGGCGGCATGACCGCGCAGATGTGAACGTCATCCTAGACAGTTTTCCCGGTGCTGCGGCTGCTTTCGGAATTCGCCTTGGCGCTGTGTGCTTGGATCCGGAATGCCCGTAGATCGGCGCGGCAGCGCCGCAGTCTTCCTGGTGATCGTTTTCACCACCGCTCGGAACCGGCCGCCAAGCCTTCGGCAAGCAGTGTAGCGAGGTTCGACGCCGGCTTGTCGGCTTTTACCTTCAGCCGCAAGCTGAATTCCGCATTCGGCAATGCCGGGAGCGAAAGTGCCGGGGGTGCGACCGCGATCCCTTCTCCGAGGAAGCGTGCTGTGCGCGCCGTAACGGCAATCCCGCTTCGCACGGCTGCGCGCAGACCGGAAAGGCTGGGGCTTGTCGCCGCGATGCGGTAGCGACGACCGGTCTCATCGAGGGCTGCCGTCGCGGCCGCGCGAAAACCGCAGGGCGGATCCAGCACCGCGATCGGCAACTCGCTGTCAGCCGTGGGCGGAGCATCCGATGACGATAGCCACAGCATCGGTTCGCGCAGAATGGCAAGTTCGTCGGGCGTCGGCCCCTCCCGCATGACGATCAGTACTTCGATCAGCCCCTGATCGTAGGCCGAAGTCAGTTCACGGGATCTGCCGACCCTCAAGTCCAACCGCACACGCGGGTGGGTGCGCCCGAAGCGGCGCAAGAGATCCGGCAGATTGCTGTCGGCAAAATCCTGGGTGCAGCCGAGCGCCAGACGGCCGTCGGTGCTGGCACCCTTGAGGCTCAGCCATGCATCCCGGTGAACTTCGAGAATCCGGCGTGCATGAACGACCAATTCCTCCCCGGCCGGCGTGAGAATTCGCCCCCGGCCTGAGGGCGCGAGAAGTGGCTCGCCGATCATCGTTTCCAGGCGCTGCATCTGGGCGGTCACAGCCGAAGGCGTCCGCCCAACGGCCGTGGCCGCATTCGCAAGAGAGCCACTCTCGGCGAAAGCAAGAAAGGTACGAAGCAGATCGGGATCGAAGGCTTGCATTAATTCAATATAATCGAAGTTATGATATTAAACAATTCGATTTTTCCGAAGATAGAGACGTGGCAGATTGGGCTCACACACGAAACAGGAAACCCGAAAGGAACCACCCAATGCCCATCATCAACGTCACCGTCAGCGGCAAGCCGGACACCGCACTCTCGTCACGGATCGCCGCTTCGGTCAGCGAATTGACGGCAGCGCACCTGCGCAAGGATCCGACGATCACGGCAATCGTCGTCACCTATGCGGATCCGGAACACTGGTTCGCTGGCGGAAAGTCGCTTGCCGAACAGGATATCAACAGCTTCTGGCTCGACATCAAGGTCGTCGACGGCACCAACACCAAGCAGGAAATGGCTGCTTATCTCGAAGCCATCTTCGGGCGCTTTGAACAATTGCTCGGACGGGTACACCACGAGAGCTACGTTCTCGTCCACGAGGTTGCGGCTGCCGCCTATGGTTATGGTGGCAAGACGCAGGAATTCCGCTACATCAGTGGCAAGCTCAAATCCGGCATCTGAAGCATTTCACCAAGCATTCCGCAGCCTCCAACGTTCGCGAAGGCGGAGCTCTAAAGGTGCGGAAAGATGGCTGCCGGAAACGCTAGAAGCAAACCGGTGTCGCAGAGCCAATGATGGCCGGTGTACCGCCGGCAGCCTCGTGAACTGGAACGGAAGTATCGGTCCAGCGCCGTCTCATCTATCGGTATCGCGTCAATCGCAACGCGATACCTCCGTATAGACCTCGCGGGCGTCAGAACCGGACGCGCGCACCGACTTTCGCACCAGCCGCCTGCGAACCGTCGCCCTCGATGTTGAAGAGCAGCGAGAAGTCGAGGTCCCAGTTGTCGTTGTTGCTGAGCGCGAGCCCGGCCGAGACCCGGCCAAACAGGCCTTCGCCATCGAGCGACGCAAAGCCGACATCCGCTCCGACCGTCGGCGACAGGATCAGGCCGTTTTCCAGTTCCAGCGTCCGCTCGACATCAAGACCGATGCTGAAGCGGGCTTGCTCCTCGATGAACCCCTTGAGGTCGATCGTCTCTCCGAGCGCGTTCCTGGCGGTGTAATCGTCGACCTCTTCGTTGAAGTAGACGGCCCTGAGCTTCGGGGTTAGCACCGTGATCTCGTCGAGCTGCCACTCGCCGGTCAGCTTGACGTCCGCCATCCAGCGGGTCGTGTCGAAGGTGCCGGTGAAGATACCGGTATCGATGTCGTTCGAGGAGCCGCCATAGAGCAGGTTGGCATCGAGGAACACACCTTGCCCGATTTCGAACGACGCATAGGGACCGGCAAGCCAGCCATTGCCGGTCAGTTCGGCGTCCTCGTCGATCGGGTCGCTCGTGTAGTCGTAGTGGAACGACAGGCCGACCAGCGCCCGCTCGCTGATCAGGTAATCGGCGCCGATCGAAAACAGGGCGAAGTTGCCCCACTTGTCACTATCGTCGTCCTTGTCCTTGTGGAACAGAAAGCTGCCATCCATCCAGACGTCGAAGGGCTGGTCGGTCTTCACGAAGGTTTGGCCGGCAGCCGCCGCGTCGGCTGCGTCGCGCGCCGCCTGGATCCGAGTGAGGCTGCTGGAAAACCCAAGGCGCGCGCCATTCTCCGATGGTGTGACCGCCGTCGTCACCGGATCGGTGCTCATCGCCGCCCGTCGCCGCTCGATCAGCCCCGGAACCTTGACCGTCGACGACAGCAGGCTCTGCCGGTTGCGCACGAAATCGCGTACCAGGCCGTCGATCTCTTCCCCGGCTGCGACACGGTCCAGTGAGATCTTGTAGGTGACAGTTCCAGCACCCGACGTACCGAGTGCGCTTCTCAAGGTGTAGCTAACCACCGCCGAACCGGAATAGGAAGGATTGGGCGTGAACTTCAGATAATAGCCGACCGGCGTAAAGCTGCCGGCGGCTGCAAGCTCGCCCTCGATGATCTCGGCTGTGCCAGCGATCGGCGGCGAGACCGAGGCGACGGCGGCACTGGTGAACGGACCGCCGGTGGCACCGGCGTTGAGATAGACGTTGTTCGGTGTCGTGCCGGCGGGCACGTCGACGACGATGCTGGGCGCCGTCACCGCACGCGGGTTGAGTTTGAGCGTATAGGCCGCCGAACCGCTGGCGCCACGGCTGTCGACGACGCCAATGGTGAAGCGGTAGGTGTCGGGCACCGCATCCGCGGCCAGCGGCCCGGTCAGTTCGCCGGTCGAGACATTGAGCACCATGCCCTTTGGCAAAGTGCCGCTCTTGACGCTGTAAATCAGGGCGCCGGTGCCGCCGCTTGCGGAAATCGGCGCAGAATAGGCCTCACCGACCATGGCATCCGGAAGGCTGCCGGCCGCCGGGCTGAAGACGATGTTGGCCGAGACGACGGCAATGCGATAGCTCGCCTGCCCCGTCGCCCCGTTGGCGTCCGTCGCCGTCACCGTGAAGGCGAAGTCGCCGTCGGCGCCCGGTCGCCCGGAGATCGCGCCGCTGACTGGATCGAGCGTCAGCCCGCCCGGCAATACCCCGGATGTAACCTGATACAGATAGGGTGCCGTGCCGGCGCTGGCCGTCAGGCTCTGGCTATAGGAAACCCCGGCGACGGCGGCCGCAAGCGTGCCACCGGTCGGAGAAAGGACGAGCACCGGCGGCGAGACCGTCACCGTGACGGTTGCCGGCGTGGATGTGCCAGTCGCATTCGTCGCCGTGTAGGTGAAGCTGTCGGTGCCGGAATAGCCGGGTTGGGGTGTGTAGAGGATCTGCAAGCCGGACACCGACGCATTGCCGCGCGACGGCGGGCTTGCGATCGCGAGCGATGCGGCTGCACCGCCCGAAATGCTGGGCGAGATGACGTTTGCCGCCGAGTTTGCGGCAACCGTAAGCGCAACCGCACCGGCCGACGGCGCCTCAACCGCCACTGCCAAACTATAGGTGACAGAGCCGGTCGCGCTGTTCGCGTCGGTCGCCTCGATCGTGAAGTTGAAGTTGCCGTCCACCGTCGGTGTGCCCGACAGGCGGCCGTTGGCCGCGAGCGTCAGGCCAGGCGGCTGCGAACCGATGATCGCGTAGCTGTAAGGCCCGGTTCCACTGGTCGCCGAAATCGTCTGATCGTAGGGCTGGGCAACTGTCGCCCCGGGAAGCGGTCCCGGAAGCGGCGTAAAGGCGAAGATCGGTGGAGACACCGTCACCGTGACCGTCGCCGGCGCCGATGTCCCGGTCGCGTTCGTTGCGGTGTAGCTGAAGGTGTCAGTACCGGAGAAACCCGCGGCGGGCGTATAGTTGAACGACGTTCCAGCCACCGTGGCAGTGCCGTGTGATGGCGCGGTAGTGACGGTTACGGAAGCCGCAGCGCCACCGGAAAGATTGGGCGCAATGACATTCGCCGTCGAGTTGGCGGCAACCGTCTTCGTCGTTGCTCCGGCAATCGGCGCTTGCACCCGAACAATCAGGCTGTAGCTGCCGCTGGTCCCGGTCGCACCATAGGCATCGGTGGCCGCGATCGTGAAGGCGAAGGTACCGTCCTCGTTCGGCGCGCCCGAAAGAACGCCCGACGACGCGAGCGAAAGCCCGCCCGGCAAGGCGCCACTCGCGATCGCGAAGCTATAGGGCGATGTGCCATCCGTGGCCGTGAAGCTCACGCTATAGGCGGTCGCCACGGTTGCAACCGGCAGTGAGCCCGCAGCCGGTGAAAAGGCAAAGATCGGCGCCGAGACCGCGAACGACTGGCTGACACTGGGTGCCGCCAGATAGGCGCCGTCGCCGGCCTGTGAGACCTCGATGGTGCAGGTGCCGCCGTTGCGGAAGGTTGCCGCACCGCTTGAAGTGACGACGCAGATGCTGGGCGTCATGGATTGCCAGGCCACAGGGAGCCCGGAACTGGCGCTCGCGATTAGGTTCACCGGCGTCGTATAGTTCTGAGGTCCGGGATTGGAAAAGATGATCGTTTGCGGCCCCTTCGGGGTGACAAAATTGGAGGCGCCGGACGCGAGCCCCGTACCAGTGCTGTTGGCAGCCGTCACCGTGAACGTGTAGCCGGTGCCATTCGTCAGGCCGGCCACCGTGAGCGGACTCGCGGGGCCCGTCTCGGTCAGGCCGCCGGGGCTGGCTGTGACGGTGTAGCCGGTGATCGGCGCACCACCAGTATTGGCCGGCGCGGCAAAGGAGACCTCGGCCGAGGCGTTGCCGGCCGTGGCTACAACGCCGGTCGGCGCGCCCGGCGCAATCGCGTTGACCACGAACGATCGGCTAACCTGCGTTGCCGGCAGATAGGTGCCGTGGCCGGGCTGGTCGGCGTTGATGGTACAGGTGCCGATCGATACGAAGGTCAGAAGTCCAGCGGGACTGATCGTGCAGACCGCCGTCGTCGACGAGGTGAAGTTCACCGTCAGGCTTGAGTCCGAACTCGCCGTCAGGGTCGGCGTCGTGCCGAAGTTCTGGGCACCCGGATTGGCAAAGGTGATCGTCTGGATCGTGCGCGGCGTCACCGCGTTGGAGGCGGCCGACGCAGGACCAGGACCGGCGCTGTTTTCGGCGACCACCGTAAACGTATAGCTCGTGCCGTTCGTCAGCCCAGTCACCACGATCGGGCTCGTCGTGTGGTTCGCGGTGATGCCGTCCGGACTCGAGGTGACGACGTAGCGCGAGATCGGCGCCCCGCCGCTGCTCCAGGGCGCAACAAAGGCAACCATCGCCTGGCTGTCGCCAGCCGTCGCAACAACTCCCGTCGGCGCCGCCGGGGCAACCGCATTCACCACGAAGGTTTGGCTTACTCGTGGCGCAGCCTCAGTGGCCGCGTCACCGGCTTGGTCAGCGTGAATGGTGCAAGTACCCATCGATTGGAAGGCTAATTCACCGCCGGGATCGATTGTGCATACACCAGCCGTCGCGGACGTGAAGGTGACGGGCAAGCCGGAACTCGCCGTTGCCGTCAAGATTGGCGTCGTACCGAAAGTTTGGGAACCGGGGTTGGCAAACGTGATCGTCTGCGGCGCTTTCGGCGTCACGGCGTTGGAAGCGCCGGAAGCGACACCCGTCCCGGCAAGGTTGGAGGCGGTAACCGTAAACGTATAGCTCGTGCCGTTGGTCAAGCCAGTGACGTCGATCGGGCTTGACGGTCCCGTCGCGGTAACGCCGCCTGGGCTCGCTGTAACTGTGTAGCCTGTAATCGAGCTGCCACCATTAAAGGCAGGCGCAGAGAAACTCACACGTGCGCTAGCATCATTCGCCATCGCCGCGGCCCCAGTCGGAGCATCAGGAGCGATGGCAACGACATTGATGCTGTAACTTTCGCTGGCCGTCCGGCTATGCATGTCGGTGGCCGTGATGGTGAAGCTGAAGGCTCCCGCAACCGTTGGCGTCCCGGTGATTGCGCCGCTTGCAGACGCAAGGCCGAGACCGGGCGGCAGTGTGCCCGATGCTAAGGAGTAGGTTACCGTCCCGAGCCCGTTTACGGCGGCAATCGACATGTCGGAGTAAGCCGTCCCCGCCGTCGCTGCCGTCAACGCGCCGCCCGCGGGCGTGAGCGTCATCGGCGGCGCGGAAATCGCGATGCTGTAGGCGGCCGACGCCGAACCGGCGGTCGAGCCTGTCGCTGTGATCGTGAAATTTTTGGTACCGTATCCGGCCGCCGTCGGCGTACCGGCAATCGCCCCAGCCGAACTCAGACTGAGGCCGTCTGGAAGCGCGCCCGCCGTCACCGTATAGGTGAACGTCCCCAATCCGCCGCTAGCAGAGATCGACGCACCCGGGTAGACGACGTTCACGTCGCCACCGACAAGGGCCCCACCCGCCGGCGTCAGCACCACCGGTGGGGCCGCGATGGTGATCGAATAGGCCTTGGAATCGGTGCCGACGTTCGCAGCCGTGGCCGTCACCGTGAAAGGCGCGGAACCATAGGCGTCAGGAAGCGGCGTTCCGGTGATCGCGCCCGTCGAGGGATTGATGGTGAGCCCTGCCGGTAAGGCACCTGCCGACACCGAATAGGTGATCGCACCGACACCCCCGGTCGCCGAAATCGCGCTGTTTGAGTAGGCAACGCCCACCGTTCCCCCTGACAAGGCGGTGTTGTTTGCCGGCGTCAGCACTACGGGGGGCGCACTGACGGCAATGGAGTAGTTCGCGGTGGCCGAGCCAGAGGTCGCCGCCGTCGCCGTGACGGTAAAGTTTGCAGTCCCGATCGCGGCAGCGGTGGGCGTCCCGCTGATTGCGCCCGTCGTCGTGTTTAAGGCGAGACCTGCGGGAAGCGAACCCGCGGTCACCGCGTAACTGATTGCCCCGGCCCCCCCGCTCGCCGAGATCCCTTGCGAATAGGCGCCGCCAACCGTTGCGGCAGGAAGCGCGCCGCTCGCCGGGCTGAGCGCCACTGGCGGGAAGGAATTGATGGTGGTGGTAAAATTCTGCGCCACGAAATGGACGCCACCGGTCGAGATCGTCGTGCTATCCTGGATTTTTATCTTGAAGTTGAAGCTTCCTGCCGTCGTTGGTGCGCCAGACAGTTGCCCGCTCGTTGAAAGGCTTAATCCGGTCGGCAAGGTGCCTACGTCCAGAGTATATGTATACGGCGGCGTGCCGCCGGACGCAGAAAAATGGACGCTGTAGGCGGCCCCTACTCCGCCGTCCGGTAGACTATCCGGGGTAACGTCAATCACGGGTGCCGCGATCGTCGGATTGTAGCTTTTGTCGTAGGTATGCGCCGTCGGCGTGGTGGAATCGGTCACTCGTACGATGAAGTTATAGGGGCCCGAGCCGGTCGGGGTTCCGGATATGACCCCGGCAGCCGAAAGCGTCAGGCCAGGTGGCAGCGTCGTCCCACCGCTGAGCGCATAAGTATAGGGACCAGTGCCGCCGGTGGTGTTGAGTGTCTGAATGTAAGCCACACCAATGACAGGTGTCGGCAGATTTGCCGGCGTCACGGTCAACGGTGAGCTCGATGGCGCAACCGTCACGTTAAAAGTGACTGGCGATGAGGGGCTTTCATCATAGACGACGAAGCTGTCAGAGGTCGCCCCGTCTCCGTTGTTGGTGTAAATAAGGGCGTTCGTATTGGTGGGCATACCGAAGGTTAGACTGCCGTGGGACGGGTTGGTCACAGCCGGCTGGATAAAGCCCCACTCCGAGCAGGTGATGACACTTGTCCCGCCGGACTGCACTGTCACGTTCTGGGTTGTTCCGCAAAGACCAGCCTGCGCCGAAGACACAGGCACCATCGCCACCAGGAAAAGGAACGTGAGGAAAAAAAAGAACAGCGCAATGTAACCGCGCCCGGCGCCTGCCCGACAAAAGATCTGGTGAAACATTCCTGCCCCTGTACGCACTGCGCGCTTCATGGACGCGGGTCCATCGCCACGATCAGTCCTTCCCAAGCCCAGCCACTGCTTGACACGAAAATTCGAGTCATACAACCCTGACTAGTGCTACTTCTGCGGGAATTTGGACAAGAAAGAGTCCGCACACCCCCCTTTCCAAGTTACGCGTTATGAGGGAGAGTGCGAAGAAGGCGCAAACTAGAGTCGTTGAGATTATCGGAAGGGGCAGCGATGACCGAGGTCTATGTCGGGCAGATCATGATGACCGGATTTGGTTTTGCGCCGAAGGGTTTTGCTCTCTGCAACGGCCAGGTGATGGCAATCGCCCAGAATCAGGCCTTGTTTTCCCTGCTGGGCACTTTCTACGGTGGCAACGGCACGACAAACTTTATGCTTCCAAATTTGCAAGGCCGCACGCCTGTGTCTTACGGCAATTCTCTCGATCCAAGCTGGCAACCTACCACCGCGATGGCGGAGATTGGCGGCGTGGAGACCGTGACATTAAATACGCAGCAGATCCCCTCGCATCTTCATCAGGGCAATGGAACGACTGCCATTGGAGATCAACGTGCGCCGTCGCTCTTCGGTACGACGACCCTGCCGATCTATGCGCAACCCGGTGGATCTCAGGTGCCTTTATCGTCCCAGACCATCGCGCCTGCGGGCGGTGGGCAGCCGCACGCGAATATGCAACCCTTCAACGTCATCAACTTCTGCATCGCGCTGTCGGGCGTCTACCCGTCGCGCAACTGAACTCAGCCACCGGAGGTAAGCATGAGCACTCCCTATGTCGGGGAAATACGGATATTCGGGTTCCCCCGGGTTCCCACCGGTTGGCAGACCTGCGACGGTTCGCTGCTTTCGATCGCAGAATATGAGATGCTTTACACGCTGCTCGGGACCACCTACGGCGGAGACGGCCAGTCAACATTTCGTGTGCCTGACCTACGCGGCCGCGTGCCGATGCACTGGGGCACGGGTCAGGGCCTGACGACGCGGGTGCTCGGTCAGATTGCTGGCACCGAAAACGTGACACTGGTCAGCACCCAACTCCCACCGCATGGCCACCCGATAGTCGCAACGACGGCCACTGCCGACGCCACTGCGGTCGGGCCGACTGTCATGTTAGGAGCGGTTGCCAGCGACACACTCTACGCAACGGACGTGAGCGGCCTGACCGGGCGCGGGACGTCGCCGAATTCGACCAGCCCCACAGGCGGCAGTCAGCCTCATGACAACACGATGCCGACGCTGACGACGCACTTTTGCATTGCATTATACGGAATCTTTCCGCAGCAAAGTTGATTCGGGCCTGTATTTCACAATAAGGGGATAAGAATGACAGAGCCTTTCATTGGCGAGATCCAGCTCTTCAGTTTCAATTACGCACCCTATGGTTGGGCGTTCTGCAACGGACCGTTGATGCCCATCCAGCAAAATACGGCGTTGTTCTCGCTCATCGGTACGTCGTATGGCGGCAACGGTCAGAGCAATTTCCAGTTGCCGAACTTTGCCGGACGCGCACCGTGCAATCAGGGGACAGGTCCAGGTCTTACGCCCCGGACGATCGGAGAGGTCTTCGGGACACAGAATGTTACCCTGCTTTCAACTGAAATGCCGGCACATACGCATTCACTGACCATCTACAACCAGACAGACGGGACGAAAAGAGCGAGTACGCCGTCAGCCGGAAACTCGCTCAGTCTGCCAACGGAGCACACGGTCATGGCGGTGAGCACTGCCCAACCGGATGCCCAGTTTGCTCCTTCCATGATCGGTCTGTCGGGTGGAAACCTCCCGCACGAAAATCGACAGCCTTACCTGGCGGTAAATTTCTGCATCGCGCTTAACGGCAACTTTCCGTCGTTCGGGTGAAGCCGCACACTGACATTGCCGCGGTCGATTTTCCGATCCGGTCTGATCCACTCCGATTGGAGGTGCAGGGCACTTCCCTGCGCCATGCCTGCACGAACGACATTGCGTTCCTGCTCGAGCTTTACTCGTCGTTTCGGGCGGACGAACTGGCGGCCGTGCCATGGTCGCCTGAGCAGAAGCAGGTCTTTCTCGAACAACAATTTATCGCCCAACATCGCCACTACCGGTCGGTCTATCCGGACGCGGACTATCTCGTTGTCGAAATCGGAGACAAGCCGGTCGGCCGGCTCTATCTGGACGCGGAAAAGGAGCGCTGGCTCATCGTCGACATCGGATTCCTGCCTGAGTGGCGCCGCCAGGGCAAAGGCACAGCCTTACTGACGGCTATTCAGCGTGAGGCCGCAACCTCAAAGGCGTGCGTTCTCACCTTGCATGTCGAACAACGAAACTTTCGAGCCCAAGCGCTTTATCAGCGCCTTGGATTTCGGGGCATCAACGATGTCGGCTCGCATATCAAGATGGAGTGGTCGCCCGGCGATTTCGACGAAGCGGAGCCCCGCTGACCGCCCACTTCAGCGTCAATTGAAAACGGCCTGGTAGACAATACCCTGCTTGTCGCGGGCAACCGGCACGAGAAAAATGTCCAGTGCGCCGAGCGACGCATTTTTAAGCCGGTAGATCTGTTGCGGCAGCACGATCGCTGAACCGCTGCGGAAGATCAGCGAAAAGGGCGCGCGAAGCATGCCCGGCAAGATCGGCGTCGTACCGGGTGTGGCTTCCGCAAGTGTCAAAGGCACCGTGCTCTCACCAAGGGACAGATCGAACTCCTGACCGACGCAACCCGCGAAATGTTGAAGCGTCAGCAGTTCCATGCGCAGATCCCCTCGATGATTCCCGTTTGGGTCGTTTCCGGCGTTTCTACACCATGGAAGTTGAACACAAAAGTCTCAAGGGCGAGGAATGGCACGCACCATGCTTTGAACAGCAAGAGGACGCCAATAGCGCGATCGCCCCCACTCCGCAGCAGGCGAGCATCGCCGCCCGCTCTGCCATCGAGATCACTGCAGCAGTCGCGCGAGCCCGGCCCGAAGGTCGGTCACGCAGCGATAGTCGATTTTTGCGTGAAGCGCTTCGACGCACCCCCGCGAGCGCCTGACTTCACCCAACAGGCCGTCGATATAGGTGATGTCCGAGCGGCTGCCGGTTTCCTCGATCATGATCCGCGCAAGGTCGCTGATCGATGTCTCGACACCGCTGCAAACATTGACGATGCGCGCGCCCGTGTCCCAGCGGCCAAGCGCGTGCAGCAAAGCCTCCACAACGTCGTCCACATGGACGAAATCGCGGGTCTGACGGCCATCCCCATGGATCGTGATGTTTTCACCGCGCTCCAGCCGTGCGGCGAACTTCGCGATCACTCCGGAATAGGGAGACGATGGATCCTGCCCCGGCCCGTAAACGTTGAAGAAACGCAGACCCAGGCTCGCTATGCCGTAGACCTCATAGGCAGACCGCGCGTGAAGTTCGCAGGAAAGCTTGTCCGCACCATAAGGCGACAACGGAATGCAACGTCCGGCTTCCGAAAGCGGCAATTCCTGGCTTGCCCCGTAAACCGCAGCCGATGAGGCATAGACAAGCGGAAAATGAGCCCCGGAGTGGGCAAGTTCCTCGATGATCGTGAGGAACCCCGTTATGTTGATTGCGTGCGATGACGTCAGTTGCCGCTTGCATCGCTCGACCGAGGAGATCGCCGCCAAATGGATGCAGGCGTCCACATTGGCGAGCGCACGGCGCACGGCGTCGCGGTCGAGCACCGACCCTTCGATGAAGGTCGCAGCCTGCGGGACGTTTTCTCGCTTTCCCGAACTCAGATCATCAAGGACGGTCACGTCATGGCCGGCCTTTACCAGCCGACGCGCGAGGTGTCCGCCAATGAAGCCGGCTCCACCGGTAACCAGTATCCTGTTCAAGCCGTTTTCCCTCGCGACACCTCATCGCGATCGGAGGCGCCTGGATCTTAAGTGTAGGTGGATTCCTGAGCCGCCGAGCCGACCGTGGAGCGCGACCGGCACTCGGCCAGTGCGTCCGCGACCGGACCTTCCGTCTGGGTTGCAATCTTCCTTGTCGCCCAGACGGCGTCAAGGCTCCCGCAGCCAGGTTTACCGTTTCGCAGAGACTTGAGAAGGAACAAGGCTAAGGCTTGCCCTCGAGAAGACCTATAGGGAGAGCGTCAGGGCGCTGGACAGCCGAGGATCAGGTCTTCAACCTCGGATCCGGAGCCGACGCGCATCAGCACCGTAAACGTGCCGTCGGCGCCCACTTCGAAAAGCGTGCCCCCGTTTTCGCCCTTCTCGTTCGTCCGGGTCACAATCAGCAGGCTTCCAGCGCCGCTCAGATAGGATCGAATGTTGGACACTGCCGACCGGATCTGCGCGGTAGAGAAGTAACTCCTGTTGAGAATGTTCGCGGCTCTGACGAGATCGAAGCGGCCGGCGAAATCCGGTGAGCGTCGCATGATGTCATCCTCGACAAACGCGATGGAATCGTCACGCGATAACGACCGGGTGATCATCTGGACCGGCTCGCTCCTTCCGCTGCGGATCAGCGCGCGCAGGCGCGGCTGCAGCATGGATTTCGCCAGATGCCGCGGGATGAAGGCAAGGGAGACATAGTCGAGCCGTCGGATCCAGGGCCGGATCGCAAGACCGGCGACATCATATTGCAGCGGCCAGCCTTCCGGATCGGCAAGAACGCGAAACCCCGGCGCCACCTCGACGATGTGCGCGTCGATGAAGAGATCGGTGGCTGTGATCTTCGGCTTCGCCCCGCAGGCCTCCAGGTATCGCAATAGCTCGACCGTCGTCACACCGGTAGAAACACCGACATCGAGCACCTCCCGCAACTGCGTCGCCCGCTGCGAAAGCAAGGGCCTGAATGCGGTTTCCAGCTCGCGAAAGCGCGACGGCTGCGTGAGTTTGAAGGTGCCGTTTCGCATCTTCAGTTTTGCGAAGAACTCCGACTCCCGGACCCAGTCCGTCGAGCCGTCGTTTCCAGAATAAAATTGCCGGGCGCTCATCACCATGGTCGGACAACCTGTAAAAATTGCCTGCGGCTCTCGAACCCAGAGGGCACCTGGCAGCGACCGAATACTTTGCCGCCTGCCTTTCCAGACAGGGGCTCAGCGCCCGCTACAGTGATCCCGAGGGTAGATTGGCCGACATCGGCTCCCAAAACATGAAAACGACAACAGTTAATTTCAGTATATTCGAAAACAATGCAGGGATAATACCAACTCCCCCGGAGATTCCAAGTTACATTTCAGCAGTTGCTTTCAAATGAGCCGCTGCGTCATGCCATGCCCCCGTTCGCCAGATCGTGCCGCCTTCTTTCTTCTCTGCTTTCCTCCGGCCGAACGCAACGACGACTCAGCGCAGGTCCTGTGAAGGGTGCGAGGAACGGTGGAACCGAGGGGCGCCGGCATCTGCGCCGGCCGCCGTCAATGACGGCGGACCGGGCTTGATCAGCTCGTAAAGGTCCTCGTAGCACGAGACGGTCCGGTCGATTGAAAAGGCTTGTGCACGGTGGCGCGCATAGGCCGTCGCATTGCGATACCTCTCATCATCGCTGGTAAGTTCGCGAATGCGGTCGGCGAGTTGCCCGTGGTTCTTCGCCGGGAACCGGTAGTCGTCGTTGTCAACGACCACGGCCAGCCCTCCGACATCGCTGACCAGGACCGGCAGGTCCGACGCCATCGCCTCAACCACGGCCACCCCGAAGCCCTCCCAATGGGACGATTGCACATAGAGATCAAGGCGGCTGAGGAACGCCGGGATATCCCGGACCAGCCCGGAAAAGTGGACGCGCTCGCGCAGACCCAGAACCCCGGCCAGTTCTTCGACGATCGGTCGACGGTCCCCCACACCGGCAAAGACCGCATGGACATTGTCCGGAAGCCGCTGCAGGGCCCGCACGATGGTTTCCTGGTCCTTCTTCTCCGTGAAACTTCCGACCATGCCTATGTAAAAGAGCCCATCCTCTCTCGGCTTGCGGTCGCGCGCCGACGCAAACCGGTCCAGGCTGACACCGTTTTCGACGATGTGGATTTTCGCGGCCATGGGCGCCAACCATTCGGACAGGTGGTCGCGGACAGGTGCGCTGATTGCCGCAACGCAGTCATAACGGCCATAGACCCACCGTTCGATACCTCGCAGCCACCGCCTCGCCCTTCGGCGGTTCCAGGTGTTGTGTTCGGTGTAGATTTTCCGAAAAGGCAGAAACGCGCAAAAATAGAGGGACGGAAACAGGTGGACGTGCACGACGTCCGCCGCCCGCATCGCGCGCCATGTTCTGGCAATCGAACGGGGGCTCGACAGCTTGACCGCAATGATCTTCACTGCAGCAAAAGCCGCGTCCTCCAGGAGTTCGTTGTTTGCTCCCTTCCACACGATCACCGTTGCCGAAAACCGCGCCTGCCGCTGCGCCATTTCCACGACCAGGCGCTCGGCGCCGCCGTTTCCGTTAAGGTCGTTGATGATGTGAACGACGCTGCCCGCCATTGTAAGACGATCGCCTCAAATATTCCTCAAAGGCGATTATGCATAGCAATGATCAATTCAACAACTATTAGTAATGTATACATCGAAAATATGAGTTTCCCATTGGCGCGTTAGAAACGCGCGCAGCCGAAAAGTTGCTGACAAAGCATCGTCGCGGTTGTTCTTTCTTGTCGAACACTCTCGACTATTTTGGACAAGATGAAATATTCCTGTCAGATCAATGCCATGCGCTCAAGAAGCAGCTTGTTCACGGCATGCACATCAAACTTTGACTGGGCCAGTTCCCGAGACCTGAGCCCCATGTCTGTGATCAGTGAAGGCGCCCTCAGGAAGCGGCACATGGCTTCGGCCAGTTGCTTGGCGTTGCGCGGCTCCACAAGGTAACCATTGAGCCCGTCGACCACTGTCTCGTCGCAGCCCGGCAGATCGGTTGTGACGATCGCGCGCCCGGTCGACATCGCCTCAAGAATGCTGCGCGGTATGCCCTCGCGATAGTAGGACGGAAGGACGAAGACGCTGCAATCGCTGAGATGCGGGCGCACATCCGTGGTTTCGCCGAGATAGTTCAGGCTGCCGTCCTTGACCCATCCATCGATGGTTTCAGCGGAGATCGCCGCCGGACTGGGATCGAACTGTCCCAGAAGACGAAATTCGGCCTCCGGGAACTGCTGGCGAACGAGGCGCGCAGCCTCGACATACTCGCTGATCCCTTTGTCCTTCAGCAGGCGGGCGACAAGCAGAAAAACCGGCCGCCCGCGAGGCGGGCTCGAAAAGGCATAGTGGTCGAGGTCGACCCCTGAGCCCGGCACGAGCGTCAGCGCGCGCTGGTCGGAAATCAGCCTGCAGCTCTCGATATCAGCCGAATCCGCACGATTATAGGCAAAGACCCCGCCGGCCCCCTTGAGCGCCAGCCGGTAGAGCAGCACGCTCAGTTGCTTGATGCGGCGCCCGACCCACCGCTTTCCTGCGGCCTCCGAGTAGACATGGCCAAGGCCGGTCACGAGAAAATACCGTCGCTTGACGCCGGCCAGACGAGCGGCAATGCCGCCGTAGACGATCGGCTTCATCGTATAGGGGATCACGACATCGATCTGCCGCGAGCGTAACAGCCGCCAGTAGGACCAGAGCGTCGCGAGATCCGTCAGTGGGTTGAGCCCTGTGCGGCTCATGGGCGAGCGCACGAACTCTACACCGATCGCGGCAAGCTGCCGGACGACGTCCTCGTCCTGCTCCGGCCCGACGGCCAGGACCGAATGGCCGGCCTCCACCAGGCGCCGCAGCAACTCCAGGCGAAAATTGGTGAGCGAGCGACTGTAGCTCGAAAGCACCGCGATCCGCTGTTTCGGGACCACGCCGGCAACCGCCGATCCCGCGGCGGCAGCCGCCCGCTGTGGCGGCAGCCTGACCGGAGAATAGTCGCTCGCGTCAATCAACATCAGGGCGCGCTCCATACAAGCGTTCGAAAGATCGTACAGATCACATCGGCATCGGCGTCGAAGGCGGCCCCCGCCTAAGGCTCGACAGCGCTGCTTGCAGGACATCGTCGGTGAGATGCGCGGCATCGGCGTCGGCGGCCACTTCCTCCCCGTCGTCCGACGAGGGCGCGCCAGCCGTGCCTTCAGCCGGATGTTTGTCGAAGCCGGGAATGAGGCTGTTCATGATCGCAAAGACCATCGCCTGATCGCCGAGTTCAGCAAAGAGCTTCAGGCGCGCGAACATCTCCTTGAGCGTCGCCAGGGGCACGGCGTTCGGCATCGCACCGAGCACACCGGGAATAGGTGAACTGATGCGTTGCTCGCCGCTGTCGAACAGCTCCTCATAGAGCTTTTCGCCGGGCCTGAGACCGATGATCTCGATATCGATATCCTTGCCCGGCGTAAGGCCGGCAAGCCGGATCATCCGCTTGGCGATGTCGATGATCTTGATCGGCTCATTCATGTCCAGAACGAAAATCTCGCCCTTGCCGATTTCGCCTTCCAGACCATAGGCAGAAGCCTGCAGCGTCAGTTCGACGGCTTCACGAATGGTCATGAAGAAGCGCGTCATGCGCGGATCTGTTACCGTCAGCGGACCACCCTTGGCGATCTGCCGCTTGAACAACGGGATCAGCGAGCCGCTCGATCCGAGCACGTTGCCGAAGCGAACGGTCATGAAGCGCGGGCCGGAACCCTTCTTCAGGCAATGAAGGTCGAGCGCCTGGCAATAGAGTTCGGCCAGCCGTTTGGTCCCGCCCATCACGCTCGTCGGGTTGACGACCTTGTCGGTCGACACCTGCACCATCGCCTGCACTTTGAAGCGGCGGGCGGCGTTCGCGACGTTCATCGTGCCGATCACATTGGTCAGCACGCCCTCGCAAGGGTTAAGCTCCACCATCGGCACATGCTTGAGAGCTGCGGCATGGAAGACCAATTCCGGCCGGTACTTGGCAAAGACGTCGTTGACGCGATTGGCCCGGCGTACGTTGCAAAGGTTTGCCGTCCGCTTGACGGCCGGATAGCGCTCGCCGAGTTCCATGTCGATCGCATAGAGATTGTATTCGCAGTTCTCGACGAGGATGAGTTCGGCCGGTTCACGCGCCGCCACCTGCAAGGTGAGTTCGCTGCCGATCGAACCACCGGCGCCGGTGATCAGGACGCGCCGACCGCGGACGAGGCGAAGAATTGCCTCGTTGTCGAGGGCTGCCTGCGGGCGCTCCAGAAGATCCGTCAGCTCGATCGAGCGTAGTTCGAAACGGCTTTCCTGCTTGGCGCTCTTGAGTTCCGTGATCTGCGTCAGGCGCGATACGGTCATGCCACGCGCTTCGGCGCGCCGCATCACATCCTCAGCGGCTTCGCCGAACGCCGAAAGCGCTTCGGTAAAGACGACATGGCGCGGCAACTGTCCACTTTCTGCGAGTGCGCAGACCACAGTTTCGAAATCGCTGAGCGCGCCAAGGATCGGAATGCCGCGCAAGGTCATGTCCGTATGCTCCGGCGTCACTTCCAAGCAGCCGACCGGCTTATGGCTGCAATGTGGATCGCGGCGGAGCGCTCTCAGATAGAGATCTGCCGCATGGCCGCTGCCGACGAGCAAGGTCGGGATGCGGTCGGCATTGTCCTCGGCGATCGGCTGCCGCCGCGTTGGGCGCAGCGCCAGTTCGTCGAGCCGGAAGCTCAGTCGCGAAGCCGAAAGGAATGCGGTCAAGAGCAGCGCCTCGAGCGGCACAACGCTTCGCGGCATATCCTGGAGCCGGTTCGCAAAGAACGACATCAACACCAGCGCCGCCGAACTGATCAAGACGGCCTGAAGGATTGAGCGCAGGTCCGAGACGGAGCAGTAGCGCCAGTCGCGAGCGTACAATCCCGCAATCGGAAAAGCGAGCGCACAGGCCAGAAGATATTGCGGTCCGGTCGTTAGCAGCGCCCAGATAAGCTCCGGTCGCGTCGACATGGCGTCGAAGCCGTAGCGCAGAAAAAAGGCGGCCACGAGCGCCAGGGCTGCAGACGCGATGTCCATCGCATAGAGCACGCGCGATCGACGAACCTGCTTGACCGACGATACGGTCGTTCTTGCCGCCAGGCGCAGAAGCGCACGTCCGACGGCAGCAAACCAGGTGAATATGGTGAGGAACCTTGCCCAGTATCTCGCCATTGACGGCGGAGACGGGGCGACGGCTTGCGTGGGCTGGGCAGCGGCCTCGTTGCGATGCATGCGACACCCTTCGATCCATAGAACGCCAGTCAACCGCCGCGCCGAGAACGGACGGACGAATGACGCGCCTTGAGACGTCATGTCTCGTTGAATTTGTTTGGAATAAACTTCTGATACCGATCAGATCATACAAAGTTACCTGAAATTTATTTTATCTATGCACTGATACAAGCTTTGGTCTTAGCAATAAAATACGCCAACTTCGCCAAAACTCTCGCACGCCAAAAACTGCGTGTAAATTATCTTTTCGTTTTATCGGAAGCAATTTCCCTAATTATCTTAGAACTCAATAGTATTACTGCAAATTAATCCATAATCCTTTGGGATTAACTAGCGACCATTCCATCACCAAGGAGACAGAATGCACCGCTCAAAAGAAAGACATAAAACTTAAGATACGAAAGCAAGTCCGCGTCTTTTTTAATATTAAATGGACGATAATTTTCTCGCATGAAATAATGGTCAGAACACTAGAAAGAACACCCGAGGATATACATCGGATAAATCTTGGCGCATCTGGAAATGGCACTCCAATACCCCAGCATGCAGCCTGGAACCGCTCTCAGGTGACGATCGAGGGGCTCCGACAGGAACTCGCCGACCACCGGAAACGGACCAGCCATCCGGACATGCAAAGAGCGCGTCCCTGCGACCTCAGTCTAAATGTCGACCCACTGCATTCCCGCCCCGGAAAGACCTTGTGGGGTCATTCCCCCGCAAAGGCGCGTCGATAGGAGTCGGAAATCGGCCGGATCAGATACTCAAGGAAGGTGCGGTCGCCGAGTTCGATAAAGGCGTCGATCGGCATCCCCGGATGCAGCTGCTCCATGCGCACGCCGGGCGGCAGCGGCGTATCCAGGCGCAACACGGCCCTGTAATAGGGCTCGCGCGTCGCCGGATCGGTGAGGCGGTCGGCAGAAACATGGGCAACCGTCGCAGAAACCTCTGGCGTCAAGCTGGTATTGAGCGCCGAGAGGCGGACCCTTGCCGGCTGACCGACATGGACGACGTCGATGTCCTGCGGATGAATACGCGCGTCGACGACCAAGTCCCCTGTCGGCAGGATCTCCATGATCTTCTCGCCGGGACCGACGACACTGCCGACGGCATTGTAGACCGAGGCGACGACGACGCCGTCCACCGGCGCTTTGACGACGGTGCGCTCGAGCACACGGCGCGCGGCTTCGACTTGTTCTTCCACGTCGGCAAGCCCGGTCTTCACCTCGTTCATCGCGGTCACCGCCTGCTCGACGCGCTGGGTCTTCAGCCGTTCGATCTGCTCACGCGCTTCTGCGACTTGGGTGCGGCTCGACGAGGATTCTGCCTGCAGCATGCCGACCTGGCCGAGCAGGTCCGCTTCGACGCGAAGAAGCTGCGTGTACTCCGTGCGGTTCGTCAGCCCCTTTTCCAGGAGATTGAACTTTCGCTCGGCTTCACTGCGCACGATCTGCGTCTGCTTCTCGACGGCCGCCTTCTGCGCGGCCAGGCCATCGAGCGCATCGTTGATGCTTTCGACCCGTTGCTGCAGAATAACGGTCTCGGAGGTGAAGCGGGCAAGCCGGGTCTGAAACTCCTTCACCTGCTCTTCGGTCAGGTCACGGCTTGCGGCCGACATCGTGGCTGGCGCGTTGCCGATCGCGATCGTCAGGTCCCGCCGCCCGTCCCGTTCGGCGGCAAGGCGCGCCTCCCGCGCCTTCAGCGCCACCCATTGCTTGGCAAGGCGGTTGAGCTGCGTGCGGGCGACGGTGTCGTCGAGGACCACGAGCGTCTGCCCCCTTGCGACCGCATCGCCCTCGCGAACCGCGATTTCGCTGACGATCCCGCCTTCCAGATGCTGCACGAGAACATTGCGGCCCGTGGCCGTGATCGTGCCGGAAGCGACCGCGGCACCGGAGAGCGGCGCCGTTGCCGCCCAATAGCCGAAACCGGCAAGGATAAGAACAAGCGTCCCATAGCCGAGCCGGGCGACCAGCCCGGTATCGGTCACGATTGTCTCCCGCCAGGAGCGCCGAGTGGTCGCCGCCGTCATGGCCGATCCCCGGTTCTGCCAGGCAGGAAGGCGGAAATGTTTGTCGGCGGCGGGTTCGCCTGTCGCTTGACAGCCGCCGCCTTTGCCGCCCGGTCCGCCCTTTCGGACTGCGCCCGACGCGCCACCTCGTCCGTTGGACCGAAGTCATCAATCCTGCCATTCTTCATCACCAGGATCCGGTCACACGTCGTGGCGATCGAAATGCGGTGCGTGACAATGACGACCGTGACGCCGCGCGCTTTCGCGTCTCTCAGCGCCCGTCCGAGTGCCGCTTCCCCTTCGCTGTCGAGGTTGGCGTTCGGCTCGTCGAGAACAAGAAGACGCGGGGAGCCGTAGAAGGCGCGCGCAAGCCCGATGCGCTGCCGCTCGCCGCCGGAGAGATTGTTGGAACCGGGCCCGATCGGGGTCTGATAGCCCTTCGTCTGCGACAGGATGAGATCATTGGCATGAGCCGCGCGCGCGGCCGCAACGACCGCCTCGTCGGCTGCATCCGGCTCGAAGCGAGAGATATTGGCGGCGATCGTGCCCGGCAGCAGCTGCACGTCCTGTGAGAGATAGCCGATGAGGCCGCCGAGCTGCGCCGCGTCCCATGTTCTCAGATCCGCACCGTCGATGGTGATCGAGCCCGCTGTCGGGGCAACGGCGCCGGTCAGAAGCCGCGCGAGCGTCGATTTGCCCGCCCGGCTCGGGCCGACCACTGCAACGCTTTCGCCGGCAGCGATCGTGAAATTCAGCCGTTTCAGGATCGGCTCAGGGTCGGCTCCGGCGTCGGGCGAAACATAGAGCAAATCACGCACGGCGATATCGCCGGCGGGGTTCGGCAGCAGAAGCTTGCGGCTATCGACACTGCCGGCCTCGATCACCTTTTCGAACCGCGACCAGGCGCTGCGCGCATCCATTGCCTGCTTCCAGATCCCGACCAGCTGATCGAGCGGCTGCAGCGCGCGTCCCGATAGGATCGACGACGCGAAAATCATGCCGGCAGTCATCTGCCCCTTTAAGACGAGGGTCGCGCCAACAGCGAGGATCGCCATCTGCAGGATCATTCTGATCGATCGCGATATGCCGCCGAAGATTGCGTTGACGACGAGGCTTCCGTCCGCTGCCGCGGTCGCGGCGGCAAACTGGCGGCCCCAGACCTCACCGACATTGTTCGTCATGCCCATCGCACGCACAGTCTCGGCATTGCGGCTGAACATCTGCGCCGTGAGATTAGCGCTGGTTATACGCTCCTGCGCGAACTGCGACGCCTTCTTGTTCATGTACTGATTGAGGAAAACCAAAAGCAGGATCACGATCGCGCCGATCGTCGTCATCAAAAAGAGCAGCGGATGCAGGAGATAAAGGAGTGCGGCGAACACCGGCGAGAACGGCAGGTCAAAGAGGACCGGCGTGCCGCGTGAAGCGACGAAGCCTCTAACGGTCGCAAGATCGCGCAAAGGCTGGATATCGCCCGGTTCCCGGCCCGTTGCCGCGACCACGTTCGCAAACGCGGCCGCCCCGAGCTCGCTGTCGAGCTTGGCCGCCATGCGCACCGCATAGATCGCCCGAATCACATCGAGCAGGCCGAGGAACGCGAAGGCAAGGAACGCGATAATCGTGAGATAGACGAGCGTTTCGATGCTCGAAGAGGGCAAAACCCGATCATAAACCTGGATCAGGAATAGCGGCGAGGTCAGTGCCAACACGTTGACGACCGTCGAGAACAAGCCGAGATCTATGACGCTGCGCCGGAACGCAGATCGTAAACTGCCGCTTGTGATTCTGTTGTCTACCATGCTGCAACGACACCGTTTCCAGGAATTTGAGTGGGGCCGTATCGATGGAAGTGTTCCCCGATGTCAACGTGCCGGAGGTTGAGTAGGCACTATACATCTGTTGTAGCGGTTGCTTATAGATGCTATTTTAGACCCCCACCATTTAACACGACAGATCACAGTTTTCACACGCTAAGGTCGCTTGCTGTCATTGCGCGGCGGTCGGTAAAAGCAACGGCGCGTATTCTGCCCCACTAATAAAGGATGGAAACATGATCGTTAAGGGAAGACCCGTAGCTGACACGCTTTATGGCACGAACGTAGCTGACACAATTTATGGATATGGCGGCGACGATAGCCTTTGGGGCTATGCCGGAGACGACTATCTCGACGGTGGCGACGGCAACGACCGCATGTACGGTGGCGACGGCAACGACTTCTTCAAGGCCGGTCCAGGCGACGATTATGCTGAAGGCGGCGTCGGCAACGACTCCTTCGATGGCGGCCTTGGCAACGACCACTTCGTCGGTGGCCTGGGCAACGACATCTTCGACGGCGAGGACGGCGACGACATCCTCGACGGCGGCGATGGCCACGACACCATGCTCGGCGGCGCCGGCAACGATACCTTCTACGGCGGCGCCGGCGAGGAATATATCGATGGTGGCGCTGGCAATGACATTATCTATGCCGGCGACGGCAATGACGGTTTCGTCAACCGCGTCAACCCGGCAACCGGCCAGGTAACGACGCAGGCCGTCGGTGGCGGTGCCGGCGACGACTACATCTATGGCGAAGGCGGCAACGACGCGCTCAAGGGCCAGTCCGGCAATGACCATGTCTATGGCGGCATCGGCGATGACCGGGTCGACGGCGGCGACGGCGACAACTATCTCGATGGCGGCGACGGCAACGACATTCTCGATTCCGAGAGCGGTCGCGACGAGGCCCATGGCGGTGCCGGCGTCGACAGGATCAGCGTCGGCGCAGGCGACGACCTCGTCTACGGTGATGGCGGCAACGACAGCATCAGCGGCGAAGACGGCAACGACACGCTGAATGGCGGCGATGGCGATGACCTGTTCTATGGCGGCTCGGGCAACGACACGATCCGCGGCGATGCCGGCAGGGATACCCTGATCGGCGACACCGGCTCAGACTTCCTCTGGGGCGGCGCTGACGCCGACCGCTTCGTGCTCAAGGGCGCGGGCGCACTCGATGGACGGGATACCATCATGGACTACCAGGATGGTCTCGATCGCATCGTGCTCGAAAAGCTCGGCATCACCCGCTACGCCAACACAGGTGGTCCCGGCACGGTCTATGCCTATGACGACCCGAGCGGCGACGTGATCCTGAAGGCACAGGATTCGGCCGGCCACGCCTTCCAGATCGTCGTCGACGATCCGAACGGTACCCTGTCTGCGGCCAACTTCAGCGCGGCGGACTTCACCTTCGCATAAAATACCGGCGGCCGCGGGTTTGAATACGCGCTCCGCGGCCGCCACTTCCGCCAGTTCCTGCCTGTATTGGCAGTCCAGTTCGCGAAAAGCTCACCGAGATACCGCTTCACCAGCGGCGAGTGACTGCAATGCCTCGTCCAGTTCGTCTAGATCGCTGATCCGCCTATCGGCTTGGTGCGCCTCGTCCGGCGCCGCCGTGCGGTGAACCCGCGCTTCGCGCGCGACCATCACAGTTTGCCATCCGCGCCGGCGTGGCGTGACGAAATCCTTGAGCGGATTGTCGGCGATGTAGACGAGATTGTCCTGCTTGACGTCCGCCCAGCTCTCGATCGCCTCATAGGCTCGTGCATGCGGCTTCCAGAATTCTCTCCCCCAAAGATCAGTGAAGATCACCCGGTCGACCAAAGTTTCGAGCCCCAGCGCCTTGACCTTGGCCTGTTGCGTAGCCGCTGGCCCGTCGGTGATGATCGCCCTTCGGCCGACGCGCGCACGCTCCAGATAGCGGCGAGCATCGTCGGCGAGAGCTATCTCCGGCCGGTGTCCGCGGTAGACGGCAACCAACTGGCCGACCAACGCTTCGTCGACGGCAATGCCCATCGCTGCCAGCGCCGTATCGAAAACGCGTCCGCTGTGCCCGCTCGCAGCAGCTGCCTCGCAATGCCCGGCAAAGCCTTCCGCGCCCAGATGGCTCGCCAGCCAGGCATCAACGGCCCTGAAGCCGCTTACGGCAAAATCCCGCTCCAGATAGAGCGTATCGTCGAGATCGAAGACAAGCACCTGCTCGCCCATCCGCCTATCCCCTGAAGACCGCTGCATCGTATCGCAGCATCAGCACACCTTCTCGCCAATCGTCGTGGGCCGTTCTCGGCAAGTCTGCCACTTCCTCCAGCAGCCATTGGGCAAAGGTCGCGCCGGCATGATCCACAAGCGGATAGCCGCCGCCGAAACGGGCGTTGATTTCGATCACCCGCGGGCCGGTGAGCCGATCGTCCATGACCTGGAAACAGAACGCACCGCGCAAGTCCGGCAACGCCCGCAAGATACCCTCAGCCATCGCCCGATGCGCCGTATGTCGCTCGGTAACGCCTTTTTCGACTTCGCCTGCCCTAATGCGCAATCGCCGATGCGAAATGACCGACTGCAATGTGCCGCCGTCATCGACGAACGCATTGACCGTATGCTCCGGGCCGTCCAGATATTGCTGCAGGATCATCGGCTCTGCGGTCGTTTCAGGCAGATCGGCCATTGAGCGCACCATGCTGATCGAGCGGCTTGCGCTCCCGGCATTGGGCTTGAGGAACAGCGGCCAGTCCCAGCGGGAGAGCTCGCCGCGAACCTCCTCCAGCATGCCGGTTCGCGGGACCGGAACCCCGGCCGCGTCGAGCACACGCATGGTTTCGAGCTTGTCGCGCACAACGTCGATGACCGGCGAAGTGCTCACATGCACGCGGCAATCGAAGCGGGCGAAATCCCCCGCCGCTGCCGCAAGCGGCACCAGTTCGGGATCGATCGTTGGTACGAGCAGGCGCACATCATGCGCCCGCGCGATCTCCGCCAGGCGGCCCGTGAACTCCGGGTGATTGTAGGCGGGTACCGCGAAAGCCCGGTCTGCAACGGCACAGGCCGCGCTCAGGTCGGGATCAAGATCGCAGGCCAGAATCTGGAGATCGATGTCCAGCGCGCGCGCTGCCCGGCGAAAACACTCGATCAGGCCAACACGCCTTCCCGCGGAAGAGACAAGGATCTTGAACGATCGGTACGCCATACACGCCTTCTCCTTGACTGTTAGGACGAGGGGCCAAGGCAATCACTGTGGCCCCGCCTGACTGAACCCGATGCACTGCCCGTGCGATTACGCTCCCAACTTGCTGTGCACCGGGGGGCGCCGGCCGTCGGCCGTGCGCCACGCGGTTACCTCGATGCACTGCCGATCTCCGCACATGACGGTAAAGCCATCCGCCGTATGGGTCTGAACTTGCGCGGCAAGGCCGATGTAACGGAAGGAGTCCGCGAAGGGCCGCGCCGCATCGATATGGACGACCTTTCCGTCCGGGCGCGAGAAGGCGCCGGGATAGGGCTCGCCGACCGCCCTGATCAGTCGCAGCACCTCCACTGCCGGGCGCTGCCAATCGATCAAACCATCCTCGGCGACACGCTTTGCACAATAGTTTGCCAGGCCGTGGTCCTGCTCCATCCGCGGCGCCTTGCCGGCTGCGGCCAATTCAACGGCCTCCGGCACCATCTCCGCCAGATTGCGCACATGCTTACCGTAGAGACTACGCGCGGTCTCATCCGGCGCGACGGAAAACAGACGCTGCAGAATGATGGGGCCGGAATCCGTGCCCTCGTCAATCCAGAAGAGCGACGAACCCGTGGTCTTTTCGTCAAGCAGGATGGTCCAGGGGATAACACCCCTGCCTCTCAGACGCGGCAGCGCCGACGGGTGAAACCCGATCACGCCCAGCCGCGGGATGGCACGGAAGGCCTCACGGCAGATCTGCGACCAGCCGAGGACCAGGACGAGGTCCGGGGCGCTCGCGCGGATGGCTGCGAGCGTGTCTTCGGCGTTCACGTTGGTCGTATGGCAGACCGCGCTGCCTGCCGCGCGCGCCGGCGTCGTCAAGTCCGCGAAATCGGAATGGCGATCCGCAGCCTCCGGCGGCAGCGTAACCACCAGGGACGGCAGCATCCCCTTCGCCAACAGGGCATTGAGCGCGATTAGGGATCCTTCGACGGCACCAACCAGAGCAAAACGCATTTTGGTTCTCAAATGCACAATGTGTCAGAGCGCAATATACAACTCGGATCACAACCAAGGGAAGAAATAACCCATCCGGGCGATATTAATGTATTTCAAGTATGATATGACGGAATGCTATTTCAGAGCCGGGCTATACTGCAAGAGAATAATTGCATGACAGTGTCTGCCGTTGTATCTTGAAATCACTGCTTTTCTAGGGTGCGCCCTGGAAGGCCAATTTAGAGTACGAACCTATTTCAGAAATGATCGCGTCCGATGTGTCCTCCAAAATCGAGGCAATAGGAAGTTAATGTCCTGGCGTGCATAGCGCGCCCAGGAATTTAATGCTTGTGACCAGCGCCGGGATACACACCAGTGTGCCCTGTCGTCAGGCTCAGGGAATGCGGAGGAAGGCCCAAACGGCGGCGCAACTTCGGATCCACGGTATGATATTGCATTTGATCACTAATTTCAGCGCAAGCGCCGGAGCTGAGACGATGCTCGCGCGCCTGCTCAAGGCGTCGTCTGACGAACGCGTCATGGTCGTATCGCTGCTCGATGTCTCGGCGCGAAACCGTGACCTCGCGGACAATCCGCGCGTCGAGTATGTGGCGCTCGGCGCACACTCGCTCCCGGCCATTCTGCAGGGCACGATGCGGCTTGCCAATATCATCCGCCAGGAAAAGCCGAGTGTCATGCTTTGCTGGATGTACCACGCCATGGTGGTCGGCACGGTCGCTGCCAAACTTGCGCGACGGGCAACGCCGGTCATCTGGAATGTTCGCCAGTCGCTGGATGATATCGCCTCGCTGTCGCGGAGCTCGCACATGGCGATCGCCGCTGCCCGCGCGCTCTCCGGCTCGGCCTCCGGCATCATCTACAATTCGTCGCGCGCCCGCGAAATGCACCGCGCCTATGGCTACCGCAACCTGAATTCGGTCGTCATCCCGAACGGCTTTGAAATTCCGGCGGTGGCGGCAGGCCACGAAGCACCGCCCCGGCGGATCGGGATCGTCGCGCGTTTTCACCCGCAGAAGGATCACGCCACCTTCTTTCGCGCCGCCGCCTCGGTGTTGCGCACCCATCCTGACACGCGCTTTCTCGCCGCCGGACGGGGACTAGCCTGGGACAATCCCGAAGTCGTCCAGCTGATTGCAGATGCGGGATTGCCAAGCGAGGCCATCGACCTCAGGGGCGAAGTCGCGGACATGGAGGATTTCTACCGCAGCATCGACATTCTCGCCCTGTCCTCCAGGACAGAAGGCTTTCCGAACGTCGTTGCCGAGGCGATGAGCTACGCAAAAATGGTGGTGGCAACGGACGTCGGTGACGCGGCTGAGGTTGCCGGCAATGCCGGAATCGTCGTGCCCGCCCGCAATCCCGAGGCCTTTGCCGACGCCATGCGCAAGGTGCTCGACCTTTCGCCGGAGGAGTATGCCCGCTACGCGCTTCTCGCCCGCGATCGTATCGAAAGCGAATACACGCTGCACAACATCGAACGGCGTTACTCCAATTTCCTGAGGAACTTCTAGCAGCCACCGCACGGCTCAAGCTGCGGAAAGAAAATTCGGAGAGGGGGACCGACACATGAACGACAACAACAAAGGGGCTCGACCTAAGCGAATGTCGGCGGACTTGGCGCCGACAGTCAGGCGGGCAGCATGACCACGCCGATACGCACAGTCATCATCGACGACCATCCGCTCGTCATCGTCGGCGCCCGCGCGACGATCGAGACGACCAACGATATCGTCTGCGTCGGCTCGGCCGGAACGGGTGCGGAGGCGCTCGCGCTGATCAAGGAAACCGGGCCGGACGTTTCGGTCATCGATATCGCCCTTCCCGACATGAGCGGCCTTACGCTGGCGGAGCAAATCCTCAAGCAGCAGCTTTCGGCCTATGTGGTGGTGATGACGATTTACCCGGAGCGCTCCTACGCACAGCAGGCGCTTCAGATCGGCGTCAAGGGCTTCATCCAGAAATGCTCCGCCCCCGAGCACCTGCTGCTTGCCGTTCGCTCCGTCACGCATGGCGGGCTCTATCTCGATCCGCCAACCGCCCAGGAACTCACACGCACGGCACCAAATCCCGGGTCGCGCACGATGAAGACGGCCGGCGTGCCGGGGCTGACCCGTCGCGAACAGGATGTTCTGCGCCTCGTAGCCCTTGGGTACTCCAACAAGGAAATCGGCGCGCGCGCCAATGTCAGCGTCAAATCGATCGAAACCTACAAGGCCCGGGCGACGGAGAAGCTGCAGCTCCACACGCGGGCGCAGATTGTCCATTTCGCCTTGACCCACGGCTGGATGAGCGCCGTCTAGGCCGTGGCCGGGTCGGGTGCAGGCGGGATGCCCGCCTGCCCCAATCGAGACAGGAGCCGCCATTGCGAATTGTGTTTGTGCTTTCAGGGCTTGGTGCCGGCGGCGCAGAAAAGGTCGTCAACATCCTCGCGCGCCATCGCTCGGCCCGCGGTGACGACGTGCACGTGCTCGCGCTCAACGCGGAAACCCCGGAGACCTACTTTGCCTACGACAGGTCGGTCCGCGTGGAGGCGCTCGGCGGCGGCTCTTCGGTGCCCGTGTTCAGGACGGCTGCACGTATCGCCCGATTGCGCGCGCGCCTGCGCGCTCTGTCGCCCGATCTCGTCATTTCCTTTCTGACGAAGGTCAACATCATGGTCGTGCTTGCCAGCCGCGGCCTCGGCCTGCGGCTCGTCCTTTCCGAGCGAAACAACTTCAATACGCAGGACATGAACGGGCTGTGGCGATTGGCGCGGCCGCTGGCGGCTCGCCTGGCAGAGCGGCTGGTGATGCAGACGACGGAAGCGGTCAATTCGCTGCCACCGGCCCTCAAAGCCAAGGCCGTGATCATCCCCAACCCGATCACGCTTCAGCATGTGCGTGACAAACAGTCAGGTACCGTCACCCGGGTGCTAGCCGTCGGCCGCCTGGACAGGCAGAAGGGCTTTGATCTGCTGATAGACGCCTTTGCCGATATCGCTGGGGGCGCGCCGAACATGACGCTGACCATCTTCGGCGAAGGCCCGGAACGGTCGGCGCTTGAGGAACAGGTCCGACGCCTCGGCCTTTCGAACCGAGTTCGTCTGCCGGGCACGACGAAATCACCGGTCGAATGGATAAACGCCGGCGATATCTTCGTCCTCAGTTCGCGCTTCGAAGGCTTCCCGAACGTGCTGCTGGAGGCGATGTCCGCGGGCCTTGCCAGCATCGCCTTTGATTGTCCGTGGGGGCCGTCGGAAATCATCGACACGCCGGCGGTGGGCATGCTCGTCCCCAAAGAAGACATTCGCCGGCTGGCAGACGCGATAGCCCGCCTGGCGGCCGACGCAACACTGCGGCACCAGATCGGCGCCATGGGCGCACGCGCGGTTGCCGCGCGCTACGCGATCCAGTCGGTCCTTCAGCAATGGGACGACGTCATCGCTGCGCCTGAGGAGGCCCAGGCGCTTTACCCGGCAGCGCGCGTATCGACCTGATACGCACCGCCTCAGGAGGCGAGGCCGCATCACCCGATCACGACCCGGGCGGCGTTGCTGGCTTCAGGTAGAGGGTCGGGATCCCATATCTGTCCTTGAAACCGAGAGACGCGGACTGCACGTAGCCGTGGCTTTCGGCAAAGGCACGCATCGGCTTTTCCAGTTCGTCTTCAAAGCCAAGCAGAAACGCCGCCGGCGGGTCTTTCTCGAACAGCGCTTCGATCGTCGATGGTGACGTCATCTTGTAGTACTTCGCCAGCTCGGGGCTCGTCATGTCGGCGGTGCGGTAGGCAAACGGCCCTGTCGCCAGCTCGGCATAGACATCGAGGCCGCCTTCCAGCGGATAGATGGGCGCGAGCGTCGCAACCTTGCCGGTGACGCCGGCAGCCTGCATTCTCTCAGCAATCGTCACGCCTCCCTCATGCACGCGCATCGTCGTCCACTGCTGCGGATGGGTCGCCTTGCCGAGGTATTGACCAAGGCGCGGCGCGTTGACCGCAAGGACGACAAGCACGGCCGACAGCAGGATCGGCCGCACCATGGGGAGTGCGCGCGGACCAAGTGCCTCGAGCAAAAGGCCAAACGCCAGCGGAAGGCAGACGAGCGGCGGCGCAAAATACTGGGGGAACCCGGGCGTCGGAACGAAGCTCAGCACAAAGCTGCAGACGAGCACGCCCGCAAGCACCAGCACCTCCCTCATGCGCAGCTGTGGTTCGACCGCCACGTTGTCGGTGCGCCGGGCAAGAACGATGAACGTGACGGCGATGATCGCGGCAAGCGCCACGGCCACGGCCGGTGCAAGCCATATATCCTGCGCCATGACCAGTTTCTGGGCGAGCGACATCGCACCGCCCTCCCCGTCGCCGCTCATCAGCCGCCAGTATTGCGGATGCGGACCGGTATGGTAGCGCACCACATGCGCCAGGAAGAGTTGCGGATCCCTGACGAGATAGAAAAGGATCGGCGCGCCGCCGACAAGACCGCCGACCAGCAGCGGCGCCGCGACCTTGGCAATACGATCCTTCAGCGCCAGCGATCGCGGCAGAAGGAATGCGGCCACGGCCACGGCCGGGATGAAGGCTATGGCGCTCAGCTTGAAACACACGGCCAAGCCCAGCAGAAACCCGGCCAGCGCCACCAACAACGAACGGCGCTGTTCATTACGCAGGGCGAGAAGAAAGAGGCTGAGGCCGAGAAAGGCGAACGGCCACGGCAGGAAATTGTTGGTGGCGCCGACACCCGTCTGCGTCAGGAACAACTCGTTCACCAGCGACAGGATGCCGACACAGACAGTTGCCCAAGCCGAACGCGTCAACACATACACCACGCCGCCGACAGCGACTGCCATAAGGATCCAGGCCAGGAAGACACCGAGGCGACCGCTTAAGAGCAGGTCGCTGGACCCGGTCAGCTTGCTGATGCCGTAGAAGTACCACGCGGAGGCCGGCGGATGATTGTAGAAGAAATCGGCGTAGAGCGCCTGGTTGTTCAAGAGTCTAGCCGGCGGGACATACAGCTGCTCGTCTCGCCGCATCTCGAAATTCATGATCCGAAGAAACAGAAAATAGAAAACGAACAGGAAGAACAGAGCCGCTGCAACTTGATAGAAAATCCCGACCGATTTTCCTTCAACAGAGTCCTGTCTTTCCGAAGAAACACTTGCTGGATAGGTCATGCAAAAACTCCGAACAAAAATAGACGAAGTATAAAATAAAGGCGGACTGTGGGAACGATGCAGTCGCACACGGCTTCAAATGGATCACACAGGATCGTAATGCGCAGCGGCGCATGGCCTAGCGGGACAACCCCGACAAGCGTGCAGGGATAAACCTGACACGTAAAAAGGCTTGCGGCCAAGCAGAATATAAGGTATTTCTTGTATATTAGTTACTTAACATAACGGAAACCCTGGGACTTATCCAGACATATTCCGTAGCGCGCAGGTAACCACCTGCTTTTATTGACGTGCATTTTTATCAGTTATTGAAAACGCTCAAATCGCGCATTGGATCGCGATTGCTCATGAATAAAACCTGAGACGTCAACACTATCCCAAACATATCTTCTTGGAGACCGCTATGAAAGTCGTTCTCTTTGCGGGAGGGCTTGGCTCGCGCCTGGCCGAGGAAACCACGCGTATTCCCAAGCCGATGGTCGAGATTGGTGGCAAACCCATCATTCTTCACGTCATGGACATTTACAGCCACTGGGGGCACCGCGACTTTGTCGTTGCCGGCGGCTATAAGTGCATGTCGATCAAGAGCTTCTTCCATAACTTCCATCTGTCGACCGCAGACTTTACCGTCGCGCTGGGAAGCGGCTCGATGGTGCTGCACCCCAATCATCCGCTCGACTGGAATGTCTCTGTCGTGGACACCGGCCTGTCGACGATGACCGGAGGGCGGCTCCTGCGCCTTCGCGAGTGGCTCGACAACGAGCCATTCATGGTGACCTATTCGGACGGCGTCGGAAACATCGACATCGAGGCGCTGCTGGCGTTTCACCGCTCGCACGGGCGCCTTGCGACGGTCACCGCCGTGCAGCCACCGGCCCGTTTCGGCAACCTCGAGATCGAAGGCGACCAGGTCGTCGAGTTCACCGAGAAGGTGCAGAAGAAGGAAACCTGGATCAACGGCGGCTTCTTCGTCTTTGAACCCGGCGTCCTCGACTACATTCCGAGCCTTTCCGAACCGCTCGAAATGTCGCCGCTGACCAATCTCGCCAGGGACGGTCAACTGTTTGCCTACAAGCATCACGGCTTCTGGCATCCGATGGACACGATCCGCGATCGCGATTACCTGAACGGGCTGTGCGAAAGCGAAGATCCGCCGTGGCTGCACTTTGAACGCGATCACCTGTCCGCCGCGGCAGCCGCACCCTCCACCCATCACGTACGGATGTAGGACATGGCTTTGATCACCAGCGAGGTCGACCTTGCCGAGGCGTTCCGCGGTCGAAAGATCCTGATCACGGGACACACCGGTTTCAAGGGAGGCTGGCTCTCGCTCTGGCTAAGGCGACTGGGTGCATCGGTGGTCGGCCTCTCGCTGCCACCGTCGACACCGTCCTTCTACCTGGCGACCGGCCTCGGCGACGTTATCGACGGCCATGAGGGCGACATCCGGTCTGCCGCCGACGTTGCGCGGGCAATCGACGGACAGGATTTCGATCTCGTCATTCACATGGCCGCGCAGGCCGTGGTTCGCGCCTCCTTCGAGAACCCGGCTGACACCTATGCGACCAATGTCGTCGGCACCGCGATCGTGCTCGATGCGGCAAGGCGCATGAAATCCCTGAAGGGCGTGATCGTCGTCACCAGCGACAAGTGCTACGAGAACCGCGAATGGGTCTGGGGCTATCGGGAAAACGACCCGATGGGCGGGCGCGATCCCTACAGCTCGTCGAAAGGCTGCGCTGAACTCGTCGCAGCGGCCTATCGATCCTCGTTCTTCAATGACCCCAACGGGCCGCAGCTCGTCAGCGTGCGCGCCGGCAACGTCATCGGCGGCGGCGACTGGGGTGCCGACAGGCTCGTGCCCGATCTGGTCCGGTCGGTGGAAGGCGGCAGCCCCGCGCGGCTGCGCAATCCCTCGAGCATCCGGCCGTGGCAGCATGTCTTCGAACCGCTTCGCGGTTACATGATGCTGGCGGCGCACCTGCTTCACGGCAGAACGCGCTTTGCCGGCGGCTGGAATTTCGGCCCCGACCAGGAAGCGACCGTCAATGTCGGAACGCTTGCCGACATGGTCGTCGCCCAATGGGGTGACGCGCCGCCGAAATACATCGTCGAGCCGCAGGTAAACGCGCCGGTGGAATCGACCATTCTGCGCCTCGACAGCACCAAGGCCCGCACGGAACTCGGCTGGAAGCCGGTGCTGCGCCTGCGCGACACCGTGGCCATGACTGTCGCCTGGTACCGCAAGTACCGGGAGGATCCGAGAAACATCCGGTCGTTCTCGGAGCATCAGATCGAGCAATACGCCGGCGCCTGGAAACAGGAAGTCGAACACGAAGCAAGACCATTGCCATTGCGCGACATCGGAGATTGGAAAGATGCGAGTTAATTACGGACAGTCCGTTTACGGTCAGGAAGAGATCGATGCCGTTGTGGCAGTCCTGCGCTCATCGACACAGATGGGCAAGGCCGTCAGGACGATGCAGGAACGTGTCGCGACCCTCTTTGCGAAACGGCACGGCATCATGGTGAACTCCGGTTCGTCCGCGAACCATCTCGCCATCGAAATCGCCGACCTCCCGAAGGGATCCGAGGTCATCACGCCCGCATTGACCTTTGCGACGACCGTCGCCCCGATCGTGCGCGCCGGTCTTATCCCGGCATTCGTCGACGTCGTCGAAGGCACCTACAATATCGACGTCGATGCGATCGAGCGGATGATTACCAGGAAGACGAAGGCGGTGATGATCCCGTCTCTGATCGGCAACCTGCCCGATTGGGATCGCATTCGCGAAATCGCCGACGCGCACAAGCTGCTGGTGATCGAAGACAGCGCCGACACGCTGGGCGCGACGATCAGGGACAGCAGCACCGGCGCGCGTTCCGATATCAGCACGACCAGCTTCTACGGCTCGCATGTCATTACCGCGGCGGGCAACGGCGGCATGGTCTGCGTCAACGACGACGAGCTGGCGCGCAAGGCGATGCTCTATCGCTCCTGGGGCCGCACATCCTCGCTCTTTGTCGAATCCGAGACCATCGAGAACCGGTTCAACATCGATCTCGACGGCTTCGACTATGACGCCAAGTTCGTGTTCGAGGTGCTGGGCTTCAACATTGAACCGTCCGAAATGGGCGCAGCGTTCGGGCTTGTCCAGCTCGATCGGCTGCAGCAGAACATCGACGCGCGCGAGCGCAACTTCGCCAAGCAGCGCGCCTTCTTCGAGACCTACGAGGACTGGTTCGTCCTGCCGGAGCAACTTCCGCTTTCGCGAACCGGGTGGCTGGCCTACCCGATGACCGTGCGCGCCGATGCGCCGTTCACCCGCCGGGAGATGCAGATCTTCCTGGAACAGCGCGACATCCAGACCCGTCCGGTGTTTACCGGAAACATCCTGCGCCAACCGGCGATGAGCGGCGTTCATAGCAAGGTCGAGCCGCGCGGCTATCCGGTCGCCGACGACGTGATGCGTGGCGGCATTCTGCTTGCCTGCCACCACGGCCTGACGCAGGCGCACCTGGACCATATCCACCAGTCCTTCCGTGATTTCGCCCAGCGGTATGCAAACTCCGGCGCCACGAAGCGCCGGGATCATCAGCCGGCCTCGTTCTTCTGAGCGAACACGAAACGCGCTTCCCCCGGCCAAGGGGAGGCGCGTCAGACGGATCTTCGGTCCTCGGCGGTCACGCGTAGATGAGAAGAGGCGCATGTCGAGAATATTGATAACCGGTGCCGCTGGCTTCATTGGTTCGCATCTAACGCGGACCTGCCTCGACGCGCGCCATGAAGTACATGTGGTGGTGCGGCCCGGCTCGGAAGACAGCCGGCTCGAGGCAGTCGACGGTGCGTTCACCCGGCACAATTTCGACCTTCAGTCCGACGATGCCATGCGGCGTTGCCTGCAGGAGGTCGAGCCGGAAATCGTCTTTCATCTCGCCGCCCGCACGCGCCGACGCGAAGAGGCGGAGCTCAACGATGCCAAGGCGGGCATCCGCGAACACCTCAACGCATTGCTCGGTCTGCTCGGCGCGGCAAGTGCGCTGCGCCACCCGCCGCGAAAGATCATCCGAACCGGATCGCTTGCCGAATATGGCGCGACACCCGCCCCCTACGAAGAAGACAGCCGCGAGATCCCGGTAAATGCCTATGGGGCCGAGCTGACGGCCGCGACCCATTTCATCGGCGGGTTGCAGGCACGCCTGCCATTCCCGGTGATCACCGCGCGGCTGGCACTTGTCTTTGGCCCGAGGCAATCGACCGAGTTCATGATCCCGTCCTTCATCGAGCGTTGCCTTGCCGGCCAGCGCTGCCTCGTCCGCCATCCCAGCGACCGGCGCGACCTGCTCTATGTCGACGACGTCGTCGAAGCGCTGCTGCGGATTGCCGATGCGCCGGTCAGCACCCGGCTCGTCAATGTCGCAACCGGCATCGCCCCACCGATGCGCGAGGTCGCGCGCCTCATCGTCGAACAAACGGGCGCCGATCCCGCCCTCATCGAATACGGCTCGGCCACCTCGACAGGGGGCATCCGCGATTTCCGGGCAGCACCGGGGCGCGCCAAGGATCTGTTCGGGTGGAGCGCCCGCATACCGTTTGCGGAGGGACTGGCCCGCACCATCGCATGGCACCGAGCCGTCGTGCCTCCGGCCTCGACCGACGGCCACGCTACGCGCAAGACCGTTTGAGGGTGGTGACAACGAGATGAAAAAGAGACAGAAAATCTCGATCCTGGTACCGGCCTATAACGAGGAGGCCAACGTCCGGCGCGCCCACGAGGCGATCGTCGACATGTTCCGCAGCTTGCCTGAATACGACCGCGAAATCATCTTCACGGACAACCACTCCACCGACAAAACCTTCGAGATCCTGACGGAGATCGCGAGCGAGGATCCGAGCGTTCGGGTGATCCGCTTCAGCCGCAACATCGGCTATCAGCGCTCGTTGCTCGTGGCCTACAAGGCGGCGACCGGCGATTGCTCGGTGCAGATCGACTGCGACCTGCAGGATCCGCCGCACCTGATACCCGGTATGATCGATCTCTGGCTAAAGGGGCACCAAGTGGTCTACGGCATTCGCCGAACGCTCACCGACGGCTGGCTGACAACCCATATCCGCCGGGCCTTCTACTGGTGCATCAATGCACTCAGCGAGGACGATCTGCCGCTCAACGCCGGCGAATTCAGGCTCGTCGACCGGTGCATCCTCGACGAACTGCGCAAGGTTGACGACACGTCTCCCTATCTGCGTGGCCTCATCAGCGCCATGGGGTTTTCGCAGGTCGGATTCGAATACGACCGTCAGGCCCGTGTAGCCGGCGAAAGCAAGTTCCCGTTCAAAGCGATGCTCTCGCTTGCCGTCGATGGCATTCTCAACCATTCGCTGACGCCGCTCAGGCTCGCCTCGATGGCGAGCCTGGTGATGGGCACTGCCACGCTGCTGCTTCTGTTCGGCTACCTCGTCGGCAAGCTTCTGTTCGGGCAGGACTGGCCCGCCGGCTTCGCGACGACCACAATGCTGCTTTTGCTCTCCATCACGCTCAACGCGATCTTCCTTGGTATCATGGGCGAGTATGTGGGCCGCATCTTCATGCAATCGAAGCACCGGCCCGCCCCGATCATCGAAGCTTCGATCAACAATGACGAACACCGGCGGCCGACGCCGGCGATGCCGGATTGGAGGCGCGGCGATGTCGCTGCCGACAACAAAAGACGCTAGCTCCCGGCAGCGTGCCGGCGAAACGCTTGCCCGGTTCGCGGCGGTGGGCGCCGTGACGACCCTGCTCGACATGGCTCTGTTCAACACGTTCTATTTCGCGGGGGCGCCGCCAACGCCGTCGAACCTCGTTTCCTATTCCTGCGGCATCGCGGTCAGCTACATGCTCAATCGCGCCTGGACTTTCCGCGCCGCCCATAGCCACGTGCAAGCGGTGAAGTTCGTCGCCGCCACCCTGACGGGTCTGTTGATATCGACGGCGATCGTCGCGGGCCTTGCCCTCCTGATCCCGGCACCGGTCGCCAAGGTGATCAGCGTTCCGATCGTCTTTGTCTGGAATTATCTGGCGTCGCGACTTTGGGTCTTTCGCGGCTCAGAGGCGCCAAGTACAGAAACAAGAAATAACGCCTAAATTAACAAGTATTATTTACGCCTACAGTTCTTTAAAACATGATTTTCTACTGAAAACGAAGATAGAATTTCGAGATATATGAATTTTTTATTTTGCAGTTTTGGAGTATTCGCCCGATGTCCTTAACTCATTTGCAGCGCCTGGAAGCCGAGGCGATCCACATATTCAGAGAGGTCGCCGCGACCTTCGCGAAGCCGGTCATGCTCTATTCGGTGGGCAAGGACTCCTCCGTCATGCTGCATCTGGCGATGAAGGCATTTTATCCCGGCAAGCCGCCCTTCCCCTTCCTCCACGTCGACACCACCTGGAAATTCCGCGAGATGATCGAGTTTCGCGACCGCACTGCGGCCGAACTTGGCATTGACCTGCTTGTTCATATCAATCGCGAGGGCGTCGAGCAGAAGATCAACCCCTTCACCCACGGCTCCAACGTACATACGCATGTGATGAAGACGATTGCGCTACGTCAGGCGCTCGACAAATACGGCTTCGATGCGGCCTTCGGGGGCGCGCGGCGGGACGAGGAAAAGAGCAGGGCAAAGGAGCGCATCTTCTCCTTCCGCAACGCCCAGCACGCCTGGGATCCGAAGAATCAGCGGCCCGAACTCTGGAAGAGCTACAACACGCGCGTCGGCCCATCCGAATCCATTCGCGTCTTTCCCCTGTCCAACTGGACGGAACTCGACATCTGGCAATACATCCTCAAGGAAAACATCCCGATCGTACCGCTCTACTTCGCCGCACGCCGGCCGGTCGTCGAGCGGGACGGCATGCTGATCATGGTGGATGACGAACGCATGCCGCTCCACGCGGACGAGAAGGTCGAGCAGCGCCTGGTGCGGTTTCGCACGCTCGGCTGCTACCCGCTCACCGCTGCAATCGAATCCAACGCCACGACACTCCAGGACATCGTCCGCGAAATGCTGACCGCCCGCACGTCGGAAAGGCACGGCCGCCTGATCGACGCGGACGAAACCGCATCGATGGAGAAGAAGAAGCGGGAGGGGTACTTCTAATGACCGCCAGCATTCCCGCAACACCGGGCAGCGTGCTCGAATATCTGGCCAAGCAGGAGAAGAAATCGCTTCTGCGGTTCATGACCTGTGGTTCGGTCGACGACGGCAAGTCGACGCTGATCGGCCGGCTGCTTTACGATAGCAAGCTGCTCTTCGACGACCAGCTTGCAGCACTCAAGCGCGAGACCAAACGCAACAGCACAAACCACGGCGACATCGATTTCGCGCTCCTGATCGACGGCCTGGAGGCTGAAAGAGAACAGGGCATCACCATCGATGTTGCCTATCGCTTCTTCGCCACCTCGCGCCGCAAGTTCATCGTGGCCGACGCGCCAGGGCACGAGGAATATACCCGCAACATGGTCACGGCGGCGTCCACGGCGGCCCTTGCCGTCGTGCTCGTCGACAGCCGCAAGGGTATTCTTCGGCAGACGCGGCGCCACTCCTTCATCGCGTCCCTGCTCGGGGTGCGCCACGTCGTTCTCGCCGTCAACAAGATCGACCTCGTCGGTTTTGACCGCAGGGTCTTCGACACGATCGTCGCCGACTACAGGGCCTTTGCCGAGAACCTCGGCTTCTCGACGATCACGCCGATCCCGATTTCGGCGCGCTTTGGCGACAACATGACGGGGCGTTCGCCGAACATGCCCTGGTATGGCGGTCCAACATTGCTGGAGCATCTCGAGACGGTGCCGATCGAGGAAGAGGCAGCCGAAGCGGAATTCCGTTTCCCGGTCCAACTTGTCCTTCGCCCAAATCTCGACTTTCGCGGCTTTGCCGGCCAGGTGGCATCGGGCAGCATTGCTGTCGGCGATCCGGTCGCGGTGGCAAAATCCGGCCAACTCTCCAGGGTCAAGGAAATCGTCACTTATGACGGAAAGCTTGCGCGCGCGGTCGAGGGCCAGTCTGTCACGCTCGTGTTGGAGGACGAACTTGATATCTCGCGCGGCAACATGCTCGTGCCCCCGGAAGACCGGCCGCATGTCGCCGATCAGTTCATGGCGCACGTGATCTGGCTTCACCCGGATGCGATGCTTCCCGGACGCAGCTACATCCTGCGCACGGAGGTCGACAGCGTCAGCGCGACCATTACCAGCCTCAAACACCAGATCGACGTCAACACTTTTGCCGAGGAAGCGGCAAAATCGCTGCGCATGAACGAGATCGGCGTCTGCAATCTTTCTACCCAGGCGCCGATCGTCTTCGACAGCTACAAGGACAATCGGACCACCGGCAACTTCGTGCTGATCGACCGCTTCACCAACGCCACGGTCGGCGCCGGCATGATCGACTTTCCGCTCCGTCGCGCGCTCAACGTGCATTGGCAGGCCCTCGACATCAACAAGAAGGCCCGTTCCGCGCTCAATCATCAGACGCCGCGCGTGCTGTGGTTCACGGGTTTCTCCGGCTCGGGGAAATCGACGATCGCCAACACTGTCGAGAAAATGCTGCACGCCCAGGGCAAGCACACGTTCCTGCTTGACGGCGACAATGTCCGTCACGGCCTCAACCGCGATCTCGGCTTCACCGAAGAAGACCGCGTCGAGAACATCAGACGCGTGGCCGAAGTCGCGAAACTCATGACCGAAGCGGGCCTGATCGTGCTCGTGTCGTTCATCTCGCCGTTCCGCTCGGAGCGCCGCATGGCCCGCGAATTGTTCGGCCCGGGCGAATTCATCGAGATTTTCGTCGACACCCCGATCGAGGAATGCGCGCGCCGCGATCCCAAGGGCCTCTACAAGAAGGCGCTCGCCGGCGAGATCAGCAACTTCACCGGCATCAGTTCGCCTTACGAGCGCCCGGAGACGCCGGAAATCCACCTGCTCACCTTGGGCCGCGAAGTCACGGCGCTTGCAGGCGAAATCGAGGCCTATCTCGACAATCAATAAGCGCCAGTTCGGCGCAGCAGACGACGCCGCCAGCGGCAGTACGGAGAGAGACGATGATCGATACGCTCACGGCCGCAGCGATAGAGGCTGGCAAGGCCATTCTCGACGTCTACGCGCGTGATATCACGGTCGATGAAAAGGCCGATTGTTCGCCGGTCACCGAAGCCGACCGATGTGCCGAAGAGATCATCCTTGCCATTCTGGCTCGAACTTTCCCTGATATCCCGGTGGTCGCCGAGGAAGCCGTCGCGGCAGGCGCCGTTCCCGAAATCGAGGGCCAGCGCTTCTTCCTCGTCGACCCGCTCGACGGCACCAAGGAATTCATCAATCGACGAAGCGATTTCACCGTCAACATCGCCTTGATCAGCGACGGCGAGCCGGTGGCGGGCGTCGTCTTTGCGCCCGCCCGGCTCGTCGGCTATGTCGCCGAAGGGGGACGGGCGACGAAGTTTCAGGTGACCGCCGACTTTGCCGTCACCGAGACCACGGAAATACGGTGTCGAGAACGGCCTGAAAATCTGACCGCGGTTGCCAGCCGTTCGCACAGCGATGCCGAAACGGCGGATTTTCTGGAGCGGAACGCAATCCGCGACTGCACGTCGATCGGCTCGTCGCTCAAATTCTGCCTGCTGGCCGAGGGGCTCGCCGATGTCTATCCCCGTTTCGGGCGCACGATGGAATGGGACACAGCCGCCGGCGACGCCGTGCTGCGCGCTGCCGGCGGGCGCGTCACGACGCTTGACGGGCAACCGTTCCGCTACGGGAAGCGACGCCAGGCAAATGATTGCGATTTTGCCAATCCCGGCTTCATCGGCTGGGGGCGTGATTGCGGGCCGGAGGTTCGCGAAAAGGAAGCGGACTAAAAGGAAAAAGGCTAGAGTGCCTGAAAACGAGGTTCAAACGCACGGCCTCGTGTCGGTTGAAGGTGACGGCATGCCATGAACATGTTCAACCATACCCTTTCGGCCGGACTGAGTGCTCGTCGCGAAGCCGCGCGCCGCGATGCGCCTGGCATCGTGCTCACCAAAAAGATCGAGTTCCTGCTGCTGGTCGGCGCCGTCTTCTTCTGCTCGATGAACTATTTTCGCTATGGCGATACGAACTTCACCGTCGCCGATTTCCTCGCCTTGCTTTGCTTCTGCTTTGCGCTGCTCAACCGCAACATCGATTTTCAGCTGTTCGGGCGCGTCAGCAGCGGATTGTGGTGGCTGGGACTGACAATGCTGGTCTCCGGCCTGCTGGTAAGCAGCATCGCAGGCCCGGACCCGATGCGCGGCATCGTCGTCGTCACCCAGTATCTCTACGCCTATCTCTTCGTAGTGCTGTTGTTCAGCGGTCGTACGCTCGATCAGCTCGTGCTGCTCGCGAAGACCTATGTGTTCTCGATCCTCGTCCTGTGTTTCCAGGGCATCTATCTCATCCATATTGATGGCCGCACGAACACGAACTTCGTCAGCGGCAACGGCCGCTTCAGCGGCCTGATGGAGCGTGAAAACGAGTGCGCGGCGGTGATAGCGCTCGCGGTCCCGATCCTGCTTGTGTTGATGACGACGAAGCGGATCAACCGCATCTATGCCGTCTTTGCCCTATTGATTCTGATTTACGGGATCCTGCTGACCGGCTCCAACACCGGCCTCATCGCTCTCGTCTTCGGCATGAGCGTATTTGCCGTCATCGGCGTCAACTGGAAGCGGCTTATCGTCAACGTCGCCCTTTTGGCCGGCATGGTTCTCGCGGTCTTCACATCCGCCCGTGACTATCTTCCCGCCGCGTTCCAAAAGCGCGTGCTCGGAGCGCTCGAAAGCGGCGATATCGGCCAGGCCGGCACATTCGATCATCGCGTCGAGCTGATCTATGAAGCGATGAACATGACCGACAGCACCTTGCTGCTCGGAGTCGGCGCGGACCAGTACCGGATCGCGAGCGCCATTCACCAGCCGGTTCATAATCTCTATCTGCTCTTGTGGACGGAAGGCGGCCTGGTCTCGGCGCTCGGTCTTCTGGTGATGCTGCTTTCGGCCTTCGGCCCGGCGCTGGCCGTGGCGCGGCTTCCTGGCGGGCGACCGTTTGCAGGCTGCATCGTCGCCAACGTCTCCATGCTGCTGTTGGTCGCGAATGCCGTGCCGCACGCCTATAGCCGCTTCTGGCCCTTCCCGCTCGTGCTGCCCGTGGCCCTTGCCTGCGCCTACATCGCGTTCTCACGCTCGGCAAAACCGGCAGCGGACGCCTTTGCTCAGCCCGAACCGGTGCCACAACCCGAACTGCGACAGAAGGACCTTATCGCTCAGGCACGCTCTGGCGTGCCGCGCTGAGCCGGCGTTCGCTGATCCGATCTCCGAGGATCATCACCAGAACAGTTTCGGCGATGATCTTGAGATCGACCCAGGCTGATCGGTTGGCAATGTACCAGAGATCAAGATCGAGCTTGTCGTCGTTCGAAAGAATGGCGTTGCCGCTAATCTGGGCCCAGCCGGTGAGCCCCGGCCGAACGCTGCACCGGCGAACCCCGCGCTCGCCCAGCGCGTCGATCGTCTCCGGAAGGATCGGCCGCGGGCCGATGAGACTCATGTCGCCGATAAGGATGTTCCAGAACTCGGGCAACTCGTCCAGGCGCGTCCGGCGAAGCAGAAGCCCGAACCGTCCCGTGCGCTCGGCGTCGCTGAGGGGGCGGCCTTCGGCGTCTCGTGCATCCGACATCGACCGAAACTTCATCATGCGAAACGGACGCCGGTCGAGCCCCGCCCGGGTCTGGTAAAACAACACGGGCCGCCCAAGCCAGATGGCGACCGCAATCCCGACCACCAGCATGATCGGCAGGCTCAAGAGGCCCGCGACCAACGCAAAGACGATGTCAAAGCACCGCTTCATCTCCAACTCCCATGCACCGGTCGGCACATGGCCGGGCAACCGCGTCGCGGCTGCTCGACCGTTCCCGAAATCGCGGTTTTATGCCCGCGCTTCCATTTCAAGCACCGGCGCGCGTTGACCCAGAGCGGGAAGAGACGCTTCGGTGACGACGGCATGCAAGAAGCGGGCGGCCTTGGTCATCGCCTCTTCGCTCTGCGCCGGATCGACGAGAAGCGCGATACTGGTTTCGCCGAGCCGGCGTGCGACCGGGAGCCGCTCGGACGGCGAAAGCCCAAGTTCGGTAAAGCACTTCTCCAGGTAGACCTCCGAGCAGCTTCCGGAAAAACACGGCACGCCTGCCGCGTTCATCGCCGCGACGATCCAATCGCGGTCGTGTCCGGGCTTCAATGCCTCCGGGCGAACGAACGCGTAGTAGCGGTAATAGGCGTGGCGATATCCCTTCGGCAACGTCGGCACGCGCAACGCTGCAAGCTCTAGGGCCACCTCGTCGAGGATCGCAGCGTTGCGAGACCTTGTCGCGTGCCATCCCGGAAGGCGCTCCAATTGCCTTGAGCCGAGAACGGCCGAAAGCGATGTCATCCGCCAGTTCGTGCCGATCGTTTCATGCAGCCAGCGGAAGCCCGGCGGGTGCTCTCTGAGGAATGCTGCGTCGTAGGATTTGCCGTGGTCCTTACGGCTCCAGGCCTTCTTCCATAGTGCCTCGTCGTCAAGAGCGATCAGGCCACCCTCGCCGCCGGTCGTGATGATCTTGTCCTGGCAAAAGGAGAATGCGGCGATATCGCCGAAACTTCCGACCGGCTTGCCGTCAATCTCCGCGCCGTGGGCCTGCGCGCAATCCTCGATCACCCATAGTCCCGCCTGTCTGGCAAGGGCCATGATTTCCGGCATGTCGCAGGGAAACCCGGCCAGGTGAACCGCGATGATGCCCTTTGTCCGGCTGGTGATCTTCGGTGCGATCGTTGCGGCGCTGATGTTTTGGCTATTCTCGTCGACATCGGCAAAGACGGGAACGCCGCCGCAAAACGAAACGCACGACGCCGAGGCGACGAAGCTGCGCGGTGTCACGATCACCTCGTCGCCGGGTTCGAGACCGAGCGCGAAAAGCGCCAGCTCCAGCGCTAGCGTACCGTTTGCAAGCGCGATGGCGTGCTTGCGCCCGAGTGCACGGGCATAGGCTTCCTCGAAGGCTGCGACGTGCGGCCCGGTCCAGGCATTCACCTTGCCCGACCTCAGGACCGCTGCAACATCCGCAATCTGTTCCTCGTCATATACCGGCCACGTCGCCACAGCTTGCTCCCTCGCTCGACTGAAAACTCCGGAAATATCAGATGACCTGCCGAACCATCACGAAGGCCTCGGCGGCCGACTTCAGCACGGTTGCGCCGCGCAATGTGGCGAGCGCGTTCAAGGTCTCGAGGCTGCGCTCATGCGGCGCCGCCCGAACCTGGGACTTGAACGCCTTCATCGCCGCAAGCTTTCGATCGATATGGTCGCTGATGTCGACAAACACATTCGGTGCGAAGCCCGGCGTCACATAAGGCGCGTTCCAGTTTGTCTCCGAAAGCGTCTCGTAAGCCAGGATCACCTTGGGATAGCCGGGCTGATGCGGTCTTGCGGCCACCATCGACGACAGGAAGATCAACTGATGATCGATATGCATGTCACCGACAAAGGGGATGATCAGCGTCTGCGGCGCGATGGAGCGCACCAGCTCGAACAGAGCGGCGTTGAGCGCCGAATGGGAGGTTTCGCAAAGGGCTGCGGCGGGAAAGCCCAGCCAGCGCGTTTCCTTGACACCGAGAATCCGATGCGCCTCATGGGCTTCGGCCTGAACGGCTTCCACCGAGGCGCGATCATAGGCCGGTGGTTTTCCCTCCGTGACAACAGCCACGAAGACGTCGCTTCCTTGCGCCGCCAGCCGCGCCATCGTCCCGCCGGCACCCAGAACCTCGTCGTCGGGATGTGGCGCGATGACCAGCGTTCGTCCGAGCGTTTCAATCAGGCTCATCTTGCCGCCCTCACCAACACGCCGATCGCCGCCGTTCTCAGAACCGTTTCCCGACGATGACGGTCATCCTCTTCGTCAAAGCCCGACGTCAGCCCACATGCGAACTCGCCCCTCACGCAACTCTCCATCTATGCACGGCCGAAGCCCCTATTTTTCCGAAGTTACAAGCCGGCGATCGACACGAAGATGACATCCCCAGGTAGCACCGCGGTAACGTTCGTGGCCTCGATGCTCTGCCTGCTCTTGGCCTCGCCGCGACCGGTCTCCCGGTCGATCTTGTAGAGAAACGATACCTGTTCCTGCTTGCTCGAATCGACCGCCGCAGCAGCCATCAGGACCATCTGCTCCTTGGTTGTCTGACGCTGGGTTTCGAGCTTCTTGAGCGTGGCCTCGCGCTCCTGGAGCAAGGTCAGGATCTCCTTCTCGCGGTTTGCCTTCAAGGTTTCGAGCTGTAGCTTCAGGTTCGCGAGCTCGCGGTTGGAGCGCCCGATCTCGGAGATAAGCTCCAGCAATCGCGATTTTTCGCTCGAGGTCGCCATCTTCACCCGTGAAAGCTCGGATTCCGTGTTCAGCTCCCGTTTCCTGAGCGCGAGCGTCCTCGCCTCAACCTGTTCGTTGAGCGCGACGACCTCCTCCTGCTGCTCCTTGAGCTTGTCGAGGATCGTGAGGCTCGCCTCGGTCTGCATGATGCTCTGGTTGAGGATCTCCATCTGGTTCTTTGTCGACAGCAGGTCCGTCTTCAGGATCTTCTCCTCGATCGCGACCACGGGACCGACGGAAGCTTCATCGACATACATCTTGACGCCTTCCGGAATATCCTTGAGGTCGACCTTCTCGGAACCGCGCAATTGTGCGTAAAGCCGGGCGGTGTAGATCGCCTCCCGCACGATCTCGACATCCGTTTCCTCGATCGTGCCGCGCAGCTTCGCCTGGGCGATGATGCGGTCAGCCGGATTGCTCATCGCCGTCTGCGGTCCACCGGCAAGGCCGACGGCCTGCTCGACCGTCAGTCCCGGATAATAGGCGAAGGAGCCCGGCGTGCGCACTTCGCCAAGGATCAGCACAGGTCGAACCGTTACGATGGAAAGCGACAGCTTTGGATCGGTCAGCAACTGGCGGGACAGATATTCGCTGCGCAAGGCGTCAACCGCCTCGGGAATGGTTCGCCCCTCGATCTTGAACGCGCCGATCAAGGGAAAGGCGGCTGCTCCATCGGTGCCGATCGTCAAGGGCGTCGGCAGCTCGGCATCATCCAATATGTCGAAGGACAGCACGTCCCCGACCGAAACCCGGTAGGCGGCAGGCGCCGCTTGGATCGTGGGCACGGCTGTTGCAGCGCCCGATGGGGTGGCGCTGGGCGTACTGGCGGTTGATGCGCCGGCAGCGTGAAGGGGACCCGTCAGCAACAACGTCGCCGTCGCGACGAAAGCGATATGACTGACGATGCGAAAGATTGTTTGAGCCGGAAACTTCATGCTTCCCTCTAATGAATAAATCCGAACTTCACGGTGGTTCAACCGCACCAAAAGAAGCGGAAATTAAACTCCAACAATGGATGAATTTATTTTACGAGACCTCTGTAATTTCTTTCGGTCACTATGATATGCTTCAAAAACAGGTTCCACTGCACAATTTTTAATTGCATATGGATAAGTAATTAAATTTTCCCAGAAACAGGGAAACAAATTTTCCTCGCAGTGCGAGAACACTAAAACACATATTAGCATTCTTCCATGAAACAGACGTAATTGCAACCTCGAAGCAGGATGTAATTTTGTGATATTATTGGAATCACTACTAAAAAAGACAAGAAAGTATCGTTTAGCCTGGCAAGCCGAGGCGGACCTCCACGGACGGCTCAAGAACATAGCGCACCTGCTGACCGGCAACTTCGCCAGCGCCTTCATCGGACTGGCCGGCTTTGCCCTGACGGCGCGTGCGCTCGGCCCTGCCGACTATGGCCTCCTGGCCCTCTCCTTCGCCTACACGCGCGGCATCGAGCGCTTCGTCAGCTTCCGCTCCTGGCAGCCGCTCATCAAATACGGGGCGAAGGCCCTTCAGGTCGGCAAGACCGACGACCTCAAGGCATTGTTCAAATTCGGGCTGCTGATCGATCTCGCCACCGCCCTTGCGGGATGGGGTCTGGCGGTGCTGATCGTGCTGTTTGCAGGACCGCTTTTCGGCATTTCCGAAGAGATGAGCCGCTTCGTGCTGATCTACTGCGCGGTCCTGCCTTTCCAGGTGACCGGCATGCCGACAGCGGTGATGCGCCTTTATGGCCGCTTCAAGATTGTCGCCTATGGCCAGGTCGCCGCCAGCATCCTCAGGGCACTCCTGTGCCTTGCCGGCGTCTATCTCGGCTGGGGGCTGTTCGAGTTCATGCTTCTGTGGATGGCGTCGCAGATCTGCAGCAGCCTGAACAGGACCGCCTGGGCTTTCCGCGAGTTGCGCAAGCAGGGGCTGACCGGCGTCATGTGGGTGCCGCTCGGCGATATCCGGACCCGCTTCCCCGGTTTCTGGAGCTTCTCGCTGTGGACCAACATGGCGCTCATCATCCAAGCCTGCGCCTTCGAATTCGACACGCTTCTTGTCGGTTATCTCGCTGACCCGGGGTCAGCCGGCCTCTACCATATCGCCAAGCGGGTGGCGAAGATCGCGCAGCAGGCGGGCGAGCAGGTTCAGGCCGTGCTCTATCCGGATCTTTCGCGCGTCTGGGCAACCGAGGGGATCGACGAATTTAGGAAGACCGTCAGCCAGACAGGATGGCTGCTCTTCGCCTTCGGCGTCTGCGCCCTCGTCGGCGCGCACCTGACTATTGAATGGGTGCTGCGCGTGACGGCCGGCCCGGGTTTCGAAGCGGCCGCCTCTCTCGTCATGGTGCAGTTCGTCGCCGTCATCATGTTTCTTTGCGGCAGAACCCTCTATTCGGCCCTGCTCGCCATGGGGCACGAAAAGATCCTGCTGCAAAGCGCGCTTCTTGGGGGCGTCCTCTTCCTCTTCACGGCAGTCGTCCTCATCCCACGTGTTGGTGCTGTGGGCGCGAACGTTGCGCATATCGTGATGTCCGGCGTCTGGTTCGTGCAGATGGCGATCGCCTATCGCCGCAAGCTGGACAGCAAGCGCTGACCTCTAGCAATCGGTTTTCCGTTTGCCGGGCTCACCGTCAGCCTGACCCGCCCCCCCTATCGACGCGAGCGAACTCATGTGTCGCACTGACTTTCGACGAGTTTACGCCGATCCGAGGGAACAAGAACTTTGCCAAAGCGGCTGCACCGATCGTTCGGACGCAGACGTTAGCGACGATCACCGCACACCGAAAGCTGTTTCGGCACGAAGCCAGACCAACGCGCGCTCGAACGAGCCGGCAACGGACGCGACTGTCGAACATCAAGGCTTTCGCTATTTAACGATGGGCCGATCAACAGACCGGCTGAGGCGACTTTGGCCGTCGGCGCTCGCCAGTTGCGAACGCCCCCCCGCGCGGCTTGACGGCGGCGCCTACTCCGACCGGTCGCAGTAGTTCATGACGCTGCCGAGAATAACCGCGTGGTTCAGCGACAACCGTTGCTGAACATTGGCGAGCTGGCGATCCGTCGTGCCGCCCGAGCGGCAGACCAGAATGACGGAATCGACGTGCGACGCGAGCCAGATCACGCCTTCGTTTTCTTCGACGGCCGGCGCGTCGACGATGATGAGATCGTAGCTGTCGCGCAGTTCGGCACAAAGGACATCGAGGTTCATCAGGCCCGGCCGCACCGAAATGAACTCGAGGTGGGGATAGGCCGGCGACGTCGCGATCCGGCTCTTGATATCGACCTTGCCTTCGAGCGGCGCCGTGATCGCGGTATCCTTGGTGTTGGCACCGGCAATGTTCGGCGCGCTCTGCGCAGACATGTCAAGGTCGATGACGATCGGGCGCAGTCCGTCGACCTTTGCCATTGTCGCCATGCCGAGCGCGACTGTGGTCTTGCCGTCTCCGAGCGCCGGCGAGCACAACATCACCACCTTGCCGCCCGCCTCATGGTCGATCGTGAGCCAGGCCATGCATAGCGTGCGCATGGCGGTCGCCGCCGGTGACTCCGGATTGTTCAGCATGTAGTGATAAAAGGCCGACGAATTCCGCAAGCGCTTGCGCATATCGGGGACACTGGCAAGGTTCGGACGGTTGAGCAGTTGCTCGGCGTCGCGCGGCAGGTACAGCCTGCTCTCCAGCGAGTCCGAAATGATCACCCCGACGACCGCGAGCAGAACGGCCCCGATGCTGCCGGCGACGATCACCAGCGTGTTGTTCGGGAACGTCGGCTTCGTCGGCACTTCCGCATAGGACGCGATCCGTGCGGTCGGCTTGTACTCGCCTCTTTCGGGATTGAGCGCACCCAGCCTGAGCACGATCTGGTCGTAGATCGCCTGTTCCGACTGAAGGTCGCGGGCAAGTTCACGCCGACGGATTTCGGCAAGGTTGCGCCCCTGGACCTTGTCCTGCAGCGCGCTCAGTTCCGTCTGGAATTTTTCGGCGCGCACCGTTGCCACCTTGGCGTTGTTTGCCAGCTCGTGCACGAGGCGCTGCGCCTCGTTGCCGATCATGGTGCGCACGGACTCAAGCTCGTTCGTGGCGTCGAGGACCAGCGGGTGGTTCTTGCCGAACTTGGCGCCGAGCTGCGCACGCGTGCGCTCGAGCCGCGCCTCTTCACCACGCAACTGGTCAAGCTGCGTCGAGGTCAACGCACCGCCGGCCAATTCCTTCCCGTCGGAAGACACCAACTGCTTGGCCTCGTTGTATTTCGCAACCGCGCCGGCTTCCTCGACGCGCAAGGTCACATATTGCTCGTTGAGCTGCAGCATGCGGGCTCTTAGAACATCATCCTGCGGATCGAAGGTCAGGTCGCTGTCGCGGGCAAAGGCGGCGATATCGCGCTCCATGCCGGCAATTCGGGTCGCGCTGTTGGCCATCTCGCCGCGCAGATACGCAACCGTGTTGTTCGTGGCCTCTTCGGTCTTTTTCGCCGTCCAGGAGAGATATTGCTCGGCGAGTGCATCGGCGATCGTGGCCGCCTTCAAGGGGTTCGATTGCACCACGCGGATCGTCAGCGCGAGGCTTTCCCCGGTACGGGTGACGACATAGGAGTTCAGCAGCGTCGAGATGGCGCGGTTGCGCTGCACATTTTCCGAGATCAGCCGCTCCTTCTGGGTGCTCTCTGCCGGCGCGCCGAAAATGAACTCGGAGATGTTGGCGAAGAACGACTGCAGGAACGTCTCGTGCTCGCTGCGGGTTTCAGGCAGGTAAGTGTTGAAATCGGGATCGTTGACCAGGTTGAGCGCATCGACGACGACGCCCACGAAGACGCGCGAGCGGATCACGTCCAGCTCCGTTTCCATCACCGACCGGTCGCGTTCGAGCTTGCGCAACTCGACCTGCGCCTCGTAGGGGCGGACGTCGTTGCGGTCGAAGACGATGGCCGAAGCTGCGGTATAGGAGCGCGGCAGCAATGCGGCCGTCAGCAGCGTCGCAAGCAACGCAAACCCCAGCAGCGAGAAGAAGATCACGCGATACCGGCGGAAAAGCTCGACCAGATCGCGGATGCCATATCCGCGTGGCGCAACACGCGCCTCCCGATACTGAACCGCAGGCATTTGGCCTCGCCCTGGAGGCGCTTCGACTTTGCGATCGATGGTCAGCATGAGAGCCCTAACATATAAATTTGATAGAAATACCTGACGTCAAAGAACTGTAGCCACGCTCACACAGAATACGCGCGGCAAAAGGCAACGCCACGCAGGTAAATTACTGACATAGAAATAACATTCAAATTTAGAAAACTATATTATACCACGTCCGGAAGAGCAATAGTTGGTTGCCGCCGAACCACGGAACGATTTGACCTCCATGGTTGCGACAAACATTCTCGGGCACGTCCGACAATTGCGGGCCGCTGCAGAAGAGAAACCGTAGGCCACCTCTAGTTCGGGTAGCGACCGGCAATCCGCTCCTGCGACAACCATTCCATGAACTGATCGAAGCGCGTGCCCCCACCGGTCGAGGCAGGCTCCCAGGCGTCATTCACACCGACGACGCCGCCGAATTTTTCCTCCACGCTATCGGCCATGCCATCGCCGTCCTCGTCGGCATAGGCATCTGCCTCTTTAATCGCGGGGATCTCGCCGGGCGCAACCACCATGCGCCCTGCTCCTCTCTCGCCTTGTGCACCCATATCCTTGATCCAGGCGACATCGAGATCGTCGCGGGGAAACGCACCGGACTGGCCGCGCACCTCTTCATATGCCTCACCCGCTGCAAGGAGCGCATCAACCGCCAAGGGGCAAGGCGGGCGGTTCACCACGAATTGGTCTGTTCCTGGCGAAAGCAATTGAAGCGACTTGGATGGCGGCGCCCACAACTCGTTGCCGCTCTCGTAGATCTGCGGCTGGCCGGCGCTTTCGACATTCTGCCACTTGATTGCGTAGGTTTTCTCGACCGTGCTCGGACCCGCCTTGAAGTAGTTGCCGACATAGGAAATCGGCGTGCCGCCCGGATACTGCGAGAACACCTCGCCCCACTCGGAACGTGCATTGAAGAACACGTTGTTGACAATCTCGATGCAGGATTTTCCGTAGTGGTTGTTGTCGGGATTCCGGTCATTGTTGGAAATGCAGGCGTTTCGCCAGAAGGTAATGTTCTGCGGGACTCTGGGATCGGCGCCGAGAAGGGTGCACTTGCTGTGCTTGTTCAGCCCCTCGGCAAAGATCGAATTCGCGATGGTGATGTCGGTCGTGTTGGAATAGGTGCTGACGTTCTCGTCGGTCGCCCAGGACATCGACGTATGGTCGAAATAGACGCGCTGGCTGTTTTCGATCACCGCCGCATGGACGTTCTTGACGGAGTTCGGCAGCCGCGGCCGAATGCGCAGATGCCGGACGATCACGTCGTGCGTCTGCTTGGCAACAAGCGGGGTATGCCTCAGTTCGTCATTCGTCTGGTCGATGGTCAGCAAAATGCCGCCACCCGGCGCCGTCTGCCCGAGGATCGAGACCGAGTTGTTATCCTCGCCGATCACCAGCGAGGATTTGAGCTGGATGATGCCGGAAACGCGAAACACGCAATTTCGTGCCCCAGTCGCCTCGATGCATTCGCGCAGCGTGCCCGGGCCGGAATCCTCAAGGCTCGTCACCTGGATGATGCGGCCGCCGCGGCCGCCCTGCGCCATCTTGCCGTGCCCTTCGGCACCGGGAAACGCGACCATCTGCGGCTCGCTGGCGGAAGCCGCGACACCCAAGAAGGCGGAAAGCAGGGCAAGCGTGCGCGCACCATGCTGAAAAGCCTTTGCGCGTCGAGTCTGTTGCTGGAAAGACCGAGAACCGAAATGGCCGGCCGACCGCGGCGCACGTGGCGATGTGCGCGGCATGACAATCTCAATCGGCATACAGTTTACTCCCAAAGCCTTTTGGCGAGGCCCCGCTCCAGAAGCTTGAAAACGCTCGTGCAGGGCAATTCATTCCGCCCTATATCGTCAATCAAAAGAATATTTTTCGCGCAATTCGGGGCGAAGCTTTCCACTTTTGTTATAGTTCGTCAATTCGATTTATTTGCATCACCCGAATTAGGTATATAACTCGCGCTTTTGACCTCTCGAAGTAGCATTGAGACGGTGCTACAGTCTCGCGAATATTTAGTTTACTTTCGGGACCTCGTTTCGTGTCTCAAAAAGCAATTACCGTCGGATTTCCATTTTCGGGTGATGACATCGGGGGGAGCCATATTTCCGCGCTCAACCTCATATCGTCGTTTGACAGGGACCGGATAACCCCCATCGTCTTCGTGCATCATCCGCGCAAGGCGCTTTCCAGATATCTGGACGAAAACAAGATCGACTATGTCACGATCGAGGACATCGACATCCTCTCGCCGCAACGGGATCGTCCTTTCGCGACGCAATCCTTCTCGGCGCTGCGCTATCCGATCTCGATTATGAAGATCATCAAACTCCTGAGACGGCACAAGATCGACATCGTGCACACCAACGACGGCGCGATCCATACCACCTGGGCGCTTCCAACTTACTTGGCCGGCGCCAAACTTCTGTGGCACCACCGTGGCGACCCCCGCGCCCGGGCGGTCAACATGCTTGCGCCGCTTCTTGCCAAGCACGTGGTCACGGTTTCGCGATTTGCGCAGCCGGCAAAGCCGTTGCTCCCGCTTGAGGGGCGTATCTCGGTACTGCACAGCCCCTTCCGGCATCCGGATCAGGTCCCCGATCGGGAGGAAAGCAGGCTCGCGCTGGTGCGCGAACTCGGCCTGCCGGAGGAGACGCGGTTCGTCGGCTACTTCGGGCTTCTCAACGAGCGCAAGCGCCCTCTCCGTTTCGTCGAGGCGGTGCACGCCTTTCACCGCAGCAATCCGGATTTCCCGATAGCCGGCCTGCTTTTCGGCGCACCCGAACAATCAGGGCCGCGGCTCGACCTTGAGACAGCAGAACGCGCGCGCGCGCTCGGGATCGCCGACAAGATCCACCTCATGGGATTTCGCCATCCGGTCGCGCCCTATATGTGCGCCGTCGACATTCTCCTCGTGCCGGCCATGAGCGAGCCGTTCGGCAGAACGCTCATCGAAGCCATGATGTACGGCACCCCGGTCGTTGCCACCAATCACGGCGGAAATCCGGAGGCAATCGAGAACGACGTGACAGGTTTTCTCGTCGAGCCGGAAAACCCGGAGGCTTTCGTCGCCCCGATGGAGCGCCTGCTGAAAGACCGTAACGAGTGGCAGCGCATCAGCGAAACGGCGCGCACCTCGACGCTTGCCGCCTATGGCATCAAGCCCCATGTCGACGGCATCGTCAGCATTTATCAGCGAATTCTCGGAAGACGGCCGTCCGACATCTCGGCACACGCCGCGCACTGAACCCACCGACAGCGGAAAGAAAGAAACGACATGCAGCTCTCGGATATCGATTTCCTGATCATCGGCGCCGCCAAGAGCGCGACCACCTGGCTACAGCAGTCGCTGCAGCAGAACCCTTCCGTCTATATGCCGGATCCCGAGCTTCACTTCTTCAGCCGCAACTTCGAAAAGGGCGACGGTTGGTATCTGGGGCAATTCGAGCCCAAACCTGAACAGACCATCGTCGGCGAGAAATCCAATTCCTACCTCGACGAGCCGGAAGCAGCTGCTCGCATCAAAAAGGCGCTGCCGCGCGCACGGCTGATCGCGCAGCTGCGCAATCCCGTCGACCGCGCCTATTCCGACTACTGCATGCTTTATCGCCGCGGGGAAGTCGGCACCGACATCACCCGGTATCTCGATCCACGCCAGGCAAAGGGAGGACGTTTCCTGGTCGGTGGTCTCTATTGCCGCCAGCTCGAAGCCTATCTCGATCTGTTCCCAGCCGAAAACCTGCAGGTTCTCCTCTATGAGCATATGCGCCAGAACCCGCAGGCGCATCTCGACGCGGTCAGAGACTTTCTGCAGCTGTCGTCGCCGCTTTATCCAGTCGTCAATAAAGTCAAGGACAAGACGGTGCCTGTCGTGCCGCCGAAGCTGCGCCGACTTCTTCAGCCGCTGAAGCCGATCGCGGCACCGTTCCGCAGCAACCCCATCGTGAAGGGCCTGCGCTCGATGGTCGCCCGCGAACTCGACTATGTGCCGCTGCCGACGGATCTGCGCAACCGGCTGGTCGAATTCTACGCGCCGGAAACCGAAAGGCTCGGCGCGCTTCTGAAGCAGGACCTTTCAGGCTGGCTGCAGGCGGCCGCCGGTAGCGCGCGACCAGCGGCCTGATGCAGGCGCCTAGCCCTCGGCGCGCCGCCCAAATCGTAAGAACAGAACGAGCGGTACGGCCACCAGATAGACGGCGACGACCGACAGCCAGATGGCGCCTGGCCATTCCTGCCTGAAGACGAAATAGAAGCTCGAGAATGCGAGCGGACTGGCAATCGATGCCAGGCTTACCGCCGACGCCAGCACGCCCTGAAACTGGCCTTGCTGGGTCTCAGCGACCTGTCGGGTTGCAAGGGACTGCAAGGCCGGCGCGCCGATGCCGCCAAGAACGAATACCGGCATGATGGCGAAGATCATCCAGCCTTCCGTCGCAAATGCCATGACGACCAAGCCAACGCACGCGCCGGCAACGCCCGTCAGGATCGTCGCGCGTTCGCCGAGCCTTCTCACCGCCGGCCCCGGGAGGAAAGCCTGGGCAAGGGCCTGACAGACCCCAAAGGCACCGAGCGAAAGACCGATCCACAGCCCGTTCCAGTGAAAGGCATCGCTGCCCCACAGCGCCCAGCAGGTGCTGTAGGCCTCGCCGGTCGCACTGAAGGTGATGAACAGAACGACGATCGGCATCAAGCCCTTGGACGAGAAGGCCCAGCGGAGCGGACGGAGCGGATTGAGCGCGGCCAGGTCGATCTTCTGCCGGCCGGGAATGCGTGATTCCGGCAGGACGAAAAGCGCCAGCAGCAAATTGCAGGCGTTGAGAACGGCGGCTGCAATGAAGGGCAGCCGCAAGCCATGGTCGCCGAGGATGCCGCCAAGCACCGGGCCGACGATAAAGCCGATGCCAAACATGGCGTTGAACAGGCCGAAACGGCGGGCGCGTTTTTCCTCCGGCGATATGTCGGTGATATAGGCGGTCGCCACCGCCAGGTTGGCGCTTGTGAGGCCGGCGATCGCGCGACCTGCGAAAAGCATCCAGAGGTTGGAGGCGAAAGCCAGAAACAGGTAGTTGATGGCGGCTCCTGCGAGAGAAAGCAGCAAGACGGGCCGCCGGCCGATGCGGTCGCTGAGCGCACCGAGCACCGGTGCAAACACGAACTGCATCACTGCATAGAGGGCCGTCATTGTGCCGATGAGCGGCGCGACGTCGTCCGTCTGCGTGAGCTCCTTAAGCAGCGACGGCAGAATGGGAAAGATCAGCCCGATGCCGACGGCATCGAGGATAATGGCAGCAAAAATGACGATAAGTGGCTTCTTCATGGTGAGGGGTGTGGTCATGGCACGCTCCGGTAGACGCGAGCGTGCGGCACCGACAGGCGCCAATGGCTCGCGAGCAGGGGCTGACGAAATGTCAGATATCTGGTTTCTGGGAGACGCTGGCCGATCCGCGCCGAAATAGGCGGGGATGGCATGTACTCGACCGCCTGGACGCCAATTCGTCCACCTGTTTACTCCGCCATTGAGCGGATCAAGGGAAGCGGTCGCTTTTCGCGACGGGCAATATCTACGTCAGATTGCCGTGCGCCGCAATCCCTACCTCCGCGCACGCCTATAAGATGATATTTAAACTCCACTATTGCGCTTGGCTCTGCGGCCCGCTATCCCGGTGCCCAGCGCCGGGCGCCGGCCGGCTCATCGCCCGTGGCCCGCCGAACCAAATCATGGAGAAGTCGACGCTTGGCCGATCGCGTCATCGCCGTCCCATGTTGATGGAAGGGCACCCCCGCTCCTGTCGCTGAATTGGAGGCCGGGAGGCCGTACTTTTCCCGGCTCCGCTGCCGCTTAGGCAACCTGCGCGTCGGGCTCTGCGTCCGTGGCCAGCACGACCGTATTCCTACCCATGCGCTTGGCTTCATAAAGCGCGTCGTCTGCTTTCTGCAGCAGTCGCTCAAGCGTCGTATCCGCGGCGATCGCCGACGCTGTCCCGAGGCTCGCGGTCACGCAGCCATCGGTCAGGCCGCGATGCGGTATGCGCAGCCCTTCGATTGCAGACCTGATCCTCTCTGCCATCGCCAAAGCCTGCAGCGGCTCCCGTCCAGGCGCCAGCACCAGTATCTCCTCGCCGCCGAAACGGAAGACGAAAGCGGCCTCGTCGACGGCGGCGCGGATGCACTGCGAGACTGCGCGGATGCAGGCGTCACCTTCAATGTGGCCATGAACGTCGTTGAACCGCTTGAAGTGATCGATATCGAGCAGGATCGCCGAAACTGCGGTCTCCCCCGGCGCTTCGTTCCACAGCATGCCGCCGATCCGCACCAGCGACCGGCGGTTCAATAGCCCCGTCAGTTCATCCCGTTCCGCGTTGCGTTCGAGATGCTGGCAGAGGAGGCTGCCCCTCAACTGATTGAGAAAATTCTGCCGGTCCTTCTGTTCCAGAAAATAGGCACTCACCGCCAGGAAGATCGACAGCGTCAGATAGAAAGTAATGATGCCGGAATAAGTTACGTCGTCGAAGGCGCCGGTCATATGCGTCGTGGTGAAGTGCGACGCGCACATCAGCGCAAGCCCCGAAAGAACGGCAAAGAACCGCGGCCGGAGTGCGATGACGAAGAACAGGAAGGCAGCGGAATTGCCGTTCTGGTAGACAAAAAGGTAAGGGCTGGTGCTCTGCGTGGCCACGGCCATGGGCAGGGTCACGCCCAGCACCGCAATCGCCACCGCCAGGACATCGTAAAGACGGACATCCGGCCAGCGCCGCACCGCCAGGATGCAGGCGATAACGAAGGGCGTGAACACCAGGAAGCGAACGGTGAACAACCCGGTGAAGACATCCGGCAACATGGTGTGGTCGCCGAAATAGACGAGATCGTAGATAAAGATACCGATCACGCCCCAGATTGCGGCGAGCCGCACGCGCTCTGCCGCATAGTCCTTGCAGAAGAGTTCTTCTATTTCGGGCGAAAAATGCAGATAGCGAAAGCCCCGCGCGATCTGGCCTTCTACCTGGTCTAGCGTCACAACGCCCATCGCCTATTTCCCGAACAGCGGAAAGACTCGGCACAGACTAGCAGAGAAAGCTGAATATTCGTCTAAAGTTAGAACGGTTCACTGCCCGGGGCGCGCGGGCCGGCCTGAAGCGACGTCACGCCTCGGGAACCTTGATCAGCACCGTCCCTGCCGCATCGATCGGCCGGCCATCCTGCGTGCGGATATCGAGCTTAACCGGCAGGCCCGTTTCCTTCTCGACCAGCAAAGAATGCTCCTCGCCGGGCTGGAACAAGTGCCTTTCGCCGAACTGCCGCAAGGCGACCATGACCGGAAAGAGGTCGCGGCCCTTCGCCGTCAACTGGTACTCGACCCTCGTTTTCGCATCGCCTGCCGGAACCGTTTCGAGAATGCCGCGCTCGACAAGCGTTCTCAGGCGGTCCGTCAGGATGTTCTTGGCAATGCCAAGGCTCTTCTGAAAGTCGCTGAAGCGGCGGACGTCATCGAACGCATCGCGCACGATCAGCAGCGACCACCAGTCACCGATCGCATCCAGTGACCGCGCGCTGGGGCAATAGTCTTCCTTCAGCCGTCTGCGGGCGACCATGCATGAGCTCCTTTCGCAATTTTGGTTGCATTATGAAACCAAAATGATATCCATTCCTTGGTTTCATTATTAAACCAAAACAAGGAACACGTCCAATGGATGGTAAAATTGCTGCAGCGCCGGCCGGCGCTGCAAACGAAGTCTCGTGCCCGGTCGGCAGCGCCCGCCCGGCATCGCGGCTGACGCGTCCGATGATGACGCTCTTTGCCTTCGCCGCCGGCCTCGCGGTCGCCAACGCCTATTTCGCCCACCCCTTGCTCGACGTGATGGCCGCCGATCTCCATCTGTCGGAAACACGCGCCGGCCTGATCGTCGGGGCGACCCAGCTCGGCTACGCACTCGGCCTGATCCTGCTTGTCCCCCTCGGAGACCTTTTCGATCGCCGCAAGATCATCATCTTTCAGTCGCTGCTGTCGGTCGCAGCCCTTGGCTTCGTCGCCCTTTCAGCCACCGTCGAAATGCTCATGGTCTCCATCGCCGCAGTTGGCATGCTTGCTGTCCTCACGCAGGCGCTGGTGGCCTATGCGGCCAGCCTCTCTCATCAGGCGGAACGGGGTCGGGTGGTCGGATTTGTCACCAGCGGCATCGTCATCGGCATTCTTTCGGCTCGCGCCGTCGCCGGATTTCTGACCGATCTGGCCGGCTGGCGGGCGGTCTATATTGTATCCTCTGCGCTCACCTTTTTGATCGCTCTGTTGCTTTACAAGCTGCTGCCGGATCAGCAGCGGGAAACGAGCAAGCTCCGCTATCTCCGCCTCGTCGCCTCCACCTTCACGCTAATCGCCCAGGAGCCGGTTCTGCGCGTCCGTGGCATCATCGCAATGCTGATCTTCGCCAATGTGACGACGCTGCTCACCCCGCTTGTCCTGCCGCTGAGCGTGCCGCCCTTTTCACTGTCGCATACCCAGGTCGGCCTCTTTGGCCTGGCAGGGATTGCCGGAGCACTTGCTGCCTCTCGCGCCGGACACTGGGCCGATCTCGGATTCGGTCAGCGCACGACCGGTATCTCGCTGGCGTTGATGCTCGCCGCGTGGTTGCCGATTGCGCTGCTGGACCAATCGCTCCTGTGGCTCGTTGCCGGCGTCCTCGTCCTCGACTTCGGCCTTCAGGCCGTGCACGTGACGAACCAGGCACTGATCTATCGCGTCCGTCCGGAAGCCCAGAACCGGCTCACCGCCGCCTACATGCTCTTTTATTCGCTCGGCAGTGGGCTCGGATCTTCCTTTTCTACCATCGCCTATGCCTATGGGGGATGGCATGGCGTCTGCCTGATGGGAGCGGCACTCAGCCTCATAACCCTGCTGTTCTGGTTGATAACGAAACCCGCAGGTCCGCGAGGCGGCGCGATGCTGAACGGCTAGTTTCGCCACCACGCGCATTGCGCATGGCCGCCCTCGGAGGGAGGCGGTCATGCTTTTGGCCCGCCAGCCCTCCTCCGCTTCGTCAGACGTCTCGACATCATACGCGCCGACCGCACGGAACCCTTCCCCAAACCGGGCGTTTAGGTTGCTTGAGCGTCATCTATCGGGGATCAACGCAATGTCAGACGCCGAAAACACGTCCGACAGCGATGCAGTAGCCAAGGGAAATGTGTGGCCGGCATCTCACGACGAGATGCGGTCGCTGATCGACAACTTTGACTGGTCGCCGACCCCTCTCGGACCGATGGAGAATTGGTCGCCGACGCTGAAGATTATGATCCCCTTCCTCCTGCGCAACCGGTTTCCGCTCCTGCTGTGGTGGGGGCCGCAGTATGTCTCGATCTACAACGCGGCCTATCGCCCTGTGCTCGGCGCCAAACACCCCTGGGCACTCGGCAAACCGGTCAGCGAATGTTGGAGCGAGATCTGGCATGTCCTGAAGCCGCTGATCGACACGCCCTTCAATGGCGGTCCCGCCACCTGGAACGATGACATCGAGCTCGAAATCAATAGACACGGTTTCCTGGAAGAAACCCATTTCACCATCGCCTACAGCCCCGTGCCGGACGAAACCGCAGAAAACGGGATCGGCGGCGTGCTCGCCACTGTGACCGAAATTACCGAGAAGGTGATCGGCGAGCGCCGTATCGTCGTCCTTCGGGATCTTGCGTCTCGCTCGGGCGATGCACGATCGCCCGACGAGGCCTGCGCGATCGCAACGGAAACATTCAGGAAGCACGAACGAGACGTGCCCTTCGCCCTTCTCTACCTCGTGGAGCCCGGCCACACACGGGCCCGGCTTTCCGGAGTGGCAGGCCTTGAACCGAATCACGCGCTGTGCCTGGCAAAGGTAGAGTTGGCGCGAAAGGACAGTTCCGCAGGCTGGCATTTCGGTGCCGACCTGAACCCCATCCTTGTCGATGATCTCGGACGCCGTTTCCCGACCTCCGCGAGCAAAAACCATCCGAACCTGCCGCATAAGGCAGCCGTGCTTCCGTTGCCCGCGGCCAATGCCCGCGATGCCGCCGGTTTTCTCGTGGTCGGCATTAATCCGCGCCTGAAACTCGACGAGCACTACCACGACTTCTTGCATCTCATGCGAGCGCAGATCGCCAGCGCCATCGCCAATGCCCAGTCCTATGAGGACGAGCGCAAACGTTCCGAGGCGCTCGCAGAGATAGACCGGGCGAAAACCGTCTTCTTTTCCAATGTCAGCCATGAGTTCCGTACGCCGATCACGCTGATGCTCGGTCACATCGAGGACCTGCTGGCCCGTAGCGGAGAGCGTCCGGACGACCACGACCGTCTGCTCATTGCCCATCGCAACTCGCTGCGCCTGCTCAAGCTGGTCAACATGTTGCTTGAATTCTCGCGCATCGAAGCCGGGCGCCTCCAAGCACGCTTCGAGCCGACGAACCTTGCGACGACGACGGCAGAGCTTGCCAGCGCCTTTCGATCGGCGATGGAAATGGCCGGGCTGAACCTGACCGTCGATACGCCGCCGCTGCCAGAACCGGCCTATGTCGATCGCGAGATGTGGGAGAAAATCGTCCTCAACCTCCTCTCCAATGCCCTCAAATTCACGCTTGAGGGCGATGTCGCCGTCAAACTCGCGGACGATGGCGACAATTTCGTCCTGACCGTCCGCGATACCGGCATCGGCATTCCTGCCAACGAGATGCCCCGCCTTTTCGAGCGCTTCCATCGCGTCGAAGGCGCAAGGGGTCGCAGCCAGGAGGGCTCAGGCATCGGGCTCGCCTTCGTCCAGGAATTGGTGAAACTTCATGATGGAACGGTCTCGGCCGAAAGTCGCCTCGACGAAGGCACGACCATTAGCGTGACAATCCCCAAAGGCAGTCGCGCTCCTGCGCAGCACCGCAACGGCAATGGCGAGGATCGCTCGTCGACGACCGTCGGCGCCGCGCCGTTCGTGGAGGAGGCGCTGCGATGGCTGCCAGATCATCCGTCCTCGGATGCGGGTCTGCCTGAGGTCGACCCGGCGCCGCATCCGCCGGAAAAACGAAACGGCGGCCGCCGAACCCTGTTGGTCGTCGATGACAACGCCGACATGCGCGACTACCTACGCCGTCTTCTCGGCGCGCAGTACGATCTCAAGATCGTCGGCAACGGCGAAGACGCGCTCGCCGCCGTCGCGTCGAAAAAGCCGGACCTGATCCTCACCGACATCATGATGCCAGGCTTCGATGGGATCGAGCTGCTCAGTCGCCTGCGCACCGACGCGCGTACCAACACCGTGCCGGTCATCGTTCTGTCGGCGCGCGCCGGTGAGGAGTGCCGTATCGAGGGCATGCAGGCGGGCGCCGACGACTACTTGATCAAGCCGTTCAGCGCACGCGAGCTTTTGGCCCGGATCGAGGCGCACCTGAAGATGTCGCAGTATCGCATGGAAGCCGCGGAGACCCTGCGCGCGAGCGAAGAGCGTTTCCGTGCTCTGGTCACCGCGAGTTCGGATATCGTCTACCGCATGGGTCCCGACTGGCACGAGATGCGGTTTCTGCAAGGCAAGGACTTCGTTGCCGACACGGACGAGCCAAGCGACAGTTGGCTCGAAACTTACATTCCGCCTGAAGACCAGACGCTGATGCTGGCGCGCATCGGCGATGCCATCGACAACAAGGCCGCTTTTGAAATGGAGCACCGGGTCATTCGCCGCGACGGCAGCCTTGGATGGACCCATTCGCGCGCCATACCGATGCTAGACAGCAACGGGGACATCGCCGAGTGGTTCGGTGCGGCGGGTGACATCACCGACCGCAAGCGGGCTGAAGAAACCCGGCAACGCCTGCTCAGCGAGCTCAGCCATCGAGTCAAGAACATGCTCGCGTCGGTCCAGGCGCTCGCCCAGCATACGTTGCGCTCGGCCAAGAACCCCGCCGACTTTGCCGCCAGCTTCAGCGGACGCCTGCAGTCAATGTCGCGCATGCACTCGCTTCTGACCCGAACGGCTTGGGAAGGGGCTGACCTCGGCGACATCATTCGCGATCAGCTCTTGTGGGGAACTGCCGACGAGCGCCGCGTCACGACCTCCGGACCGCCCGTGCGATTCGATGCGCAGACGGCAACGCATATGGCGATGGTCCTACACGAACTCGGGACCAACGCAGCAAAACACGGTGCGCTTTCCTTAAGCAATGGGACGGTGTCGATTGATTGGTCCGTGAGCGGCAATGCACTTTGTCTCAACTGGACAGAACAGGGCGGACCACCAATGAAGACGCCGCTCGGTCCAGGCTTCGGCACCAGCCTGATCGAGAAGGTCGCGGCGGGAGGCGGCGGAAGCGCCCACCTGACGACCGACACCGACGGTATGCGCTGGGAAGTGCGGCTTCCGCTCGAAGCCGATGTTCCGCCGATCACCGAGCCCGACGTGGAGGAGCCTGTGTCGGGAGGACCGGCGCCCGATGCCCCGGCCGCGTCGACGAGGCTCAAGGGAAAGCGCATATTGGTGGTGGAGGATGAAGCGCTGATCGCCTTCGAAATTGCCGCGATTCTCGAGGAAGAGGATGCTGAGGTCGCCGGACCGGCGGCGACACCCGGCGATGCGCTACGCCTAATCAACGAGATGGCGCTAGATGCCGCGCTGCTCGACGCCAATTTGCGCGGCCAGCCGGTTGACGCGATCGCCGCTGCATTGGCCGACAAGAAGGTCCCCTTCGTCTTCGTATCAGGCTACGGTCGCGAGGCTCTGCCCCTGGGATTTGCCGACACCGCTCTGCTGGCAAAGCCGTTCAACCCTCGACAATTGCTCGAGGCCGCGGCGCTGCTCGTGGCTGAGCCCAAGTCCATCCTTCGTTTCCGGCAATGAGGGAGCGCGCTTGATCAAGCCTTATTTCCAGCAGACACCGTTGCGCATTGCATTTCGGTTCGCTTGCGGTAGTTTTTCAGAAGGCACGCTAGTCAGCGGCGGCCTTTCGCAACGTGTATCCATCAACGATGCGGTTCCACCTGAGGTTCGTGGGAGCGGTCCAAATGCTGGTCAACAATAGTGGGGCGAACGCTTCCGAGCCGCCCTATCGCGAGAGCGAGGCGAGGTTTCGCGAGATATTCGAGAATGCCGGCGTGGCGGTGTGGGAGCAGGACTTTTCCGCGGTCTGCGATCTTCTGGATCGGTTTCGCGCCGAAGGTGTGGAGGATCTGCGCGCCTATCTAGAGTCTCACCCCGACAGCTTAAACGAAGCGATCGCGCAGGTGCGCATCGTCGACGTCAATCCTTTTACCGTGGAGTTGTTCGAGGCCGCCGAGAAGGACGAGCTGCTACGCTCGCTCTCAACTGTCTTTCTGCCGGAAACAGCGCCGATCTTCCTCGAAGAACTGATGACGCTCTGGCAGGGCCAGAGGCGCTTCGGCAGCGAAGCCGTCGTGCAGACGCTGCGCGGACGGCGCCTGGATGTAGTCTTCACGGTCACGTTCGAAGGCGCCCGCTGTGAACGCACCTATGTCAGCATCCTTGACATTTCCCAGCGCAAGGCCGCCGAGCGCCGGCTGCAGGCGGTCGACCGGATAGCTAAGGCAATCGCCAGCAGCCTCGATCTCGACCACATCGTTCAGACAGTGACCGATGCCGCCACGGAGCTGACAGGCGCAAAGTTCGGTGCCTTCTTCTACAATCTCGCCGACCCGGACGGCGAGCGCTACACGCTTTACACCCTCTCGGGCGCGCCACGCGCGGCGTTCGAGAATTTCCAGTTGCCCCGCAACACAGCCGTGTTCGAGCCTACCTTTCACGGTCTCGGCCTCGTACGCTCCGACGACATCCGAACCGACCCGCACTACGGAAAGTCCGCACCGCATTACGGAATGCCGAAGGGGCACCTGCCGGTGGTAAGCTACCTCGCGGTTCCCGTGGTCTCACGGTCAGGTGATGTTCACGGCGGGCTCTTCTTTGGCCATGACCTGCCGGGCGTCTTTACCGCCGAGACCGAGGCGACGGTTACCTCGATCGCGGCGCATGCGGCGATCGCCATCGACAACGCCCATCTGCTCAAGGCAGCCGAAAATGAGCTGGCGATCCGCCGCAAGGCGGAACGCGCGGCCCAGCAACTGGCGGCGATCGTCGAATCCTCGGAAGATGCGATCCTGTCGATGGATCTGGACGGCAATATCACCAGTTGGAACGCCGGCGCCGAGCGCCTCTACGGCTATACGGTCGAGGAAGCCGTCGGCAACCCGGTCACGCTGCTGATCCCGGAGGAACGCCTCGGCGAAGAATTGGAGATCCTGGCAAAGGTTCGTGCCGGGCAGCACGTCGATCACTTCGAAACCTTCAGACAGCGCAAGGATGGCGGGCTCATCCCGATCTCGCTGCGGATCTCGCCAATCCGCGACAATGCCGGCGTGGTCATCGGCGCCTCTAAGATCGCCCGTGACATCAGCGAGCGCCGGCAGGCCGAACAGCAGAAGGATCTGCTGATCCAGGAGATGGCGCACCGGGTGAAGAACCTGTTCATGGTCTCGAGCAGCGTCGTGTCGCTGAGCGCCAAGGCCGCCGCATCCGCCGAAGAGCTGGCGTCTGCTGTCGTCGCGCGGTTGGGGTCGCTGGCGCGCGCACACGTGCTCACCTTGCCGACGCCGGATCGTGACGGCGCAGGCGAAGGCCGAGCGAACCTACAGGCGCTGCTTTCGACATTGCTCTCGCCCTATGACGGCGAAACGTCACAGGGTCTTCGCCGGGTAACGACGCGAGGCTGCGATCTTGGCATCTCGCGCGCCGCGATTACCGGTTTTTCGCTGGTCGTACACGAGTTCGCCACCAACGCCGCCAAGTACGGCGCCCTCTCGACCGCCACCGGTTCCCTCGACATCGAATGCATCGATCGCGGGGAAACCCTGGAACTCAAATGGACCGAACAGGGCGGGCCTCAGGTAACCCAGACCGAGACCGAGGGCTTCGGCACCAAGCTCGCCAAGCTGACAATCGAAAGGCAGTTCGGCGGCGAAATTCTCCGCCAGTGGCACTCGGAAGGCCTGATCATACGACTGATCGTCCCCAAGGATCGCCTGCAGCCGCCGGAGTGAGGCGCCCGCCACCTGCCTTGCCAATTGCCACCGCAGGCCGACTACACATCCTCCCGGCTTGCGGCCATTATGTCCCACTGGAACGTCCGTTCGTGCTGAATGCGATCTTGTCGGGCGTGCTCGGTTCTCTGGACGTCACTTGATCTCGGCGCCTTCGAGTCGCGTGCCGTTTAAACGTCAAAAGCCCGCCGGATTTCTCCACGTGGGCTTTTGGCTATGTGATTTGGTTGCGGGGTCAGGATCTAATCTTCACTTGCTCCCGAGCAAGCAAAGCCGACGTCGATCATAACTTGCAATCGACGCCAGCGAAGATGGTGGCGGGAGGGCACAACCATCGTTACTGGCGATCGAGTGGTGGCGGACATTTGCGTGTCGACGTGGCACCACATGCGCAGGAAGCGGCTCCCGAAGGACGCAGTTTTCTTTCAGGCTTATTCCGAGCAACTGTGTAGACATTTATGATGAGCCTGATCGTCAAATCCAATCACGCATGGCCATGAACTGATTCACGCATGGCCATGAACTGATTATCGGGTCCCTCACTTCTCACAGCCAAGTGGTCGTTGTTCGACCCAAGGTAGGCCAACACCGCATCAGCTTGAACGGGAAATGCACGGGTGGCGATTGCAGACTGGCAATTGTCAACGGCCGGCCTGCGTTCCGCGTGGCTGCCTCGATTAGCCACACCGTAAGTTTGTCGTTGTCCACACTGTCGGGAGCCAGACGGAGGATACGTTTGCCCTTTTCAACCCGCTCCACGGCACCCCCCGCTTGGATGACTAAATTGGTCATTCGACAGGTGCCTTCGCGCTCGCCGTAGATTTCGCTCATGCGCCGGTGGACTTCTGCTGACGTACAATCGCTTTGAAGGGCAGATAAGCGCCCGTTCAATTCGGCAACCTTGCCCAAGAAGGGAATAGGTGGCAACGGCCATACTTGTTGGTTTTCACGCGGAACTGAGCCGGTTAGGCGCCTAATTTCCATTGAGGATTGAGCCATGTGAACCTTCCCTCAACGCGGAGAGCGACGAGGGCAACGGAGTCCACCAACCTCAGCTTCAGCGAATGGGCCACGGTCTTCGGTGACGCCAAGATAACCGCTTTGCTCGACCGCCTGACCACCGTCGCCATATCATGGAAGCCGCAAAACGACAGCTTCCGCTTCAAGGCTAGGTCGGCCGCCGCCGCACAGAAAAGAGGAGAAAAGCTCAGTTCCGCGTGGAAACCAACCGGCTTTTCCTTACCTTTCATAAGAAGACGTTTTCACCGGCTGGGTGATCCCAAGCTCGACCCGCGGTATGAAGCGGTGCGTATGTTTGCTGCGGAAGTCATCTGATTGATCCTTCGCGGTGAGATATTCCTCTTCTCGATTCATCGATATTCTATTCTGCTTGGCTCACGCCTCGGCCAGCGACGCCGCGACATCGGCAATCGAGCGGAAGAGGACAAGTGGATCGTCCTTCGACGGCAAGAAGCCACGCCGTTGCCAGAAACCGGCAGCTTCATCATCCACGGCATTGACCATCAGCGCTCGCCCGCCCACCAGACCGGCCGCCTGGACGCAACGCTGCAGCGCGTGTTTGACGAGACCCGTCCCAATCCCCTGCCCCGCCCATCCGGTATCGGTGGCAAGCTGGCCAAGAAGAAGGCACGGAACCGGATTGGGTGGCTGGCCTGTGCGAATCGAGCGCGGCATGACCGACGGCACCACGGCCGTCGGCGCCAGACCATAATAGCCGACGACGCGCCCCGCCTCATGGACGACCAAAATGGCGGTGAAGCCCTTCTGCTGATTGGAAAGCGCGCGCGTCTTCAGCCAGTGATCGAGCGTCGGCTTGCCGCAAGAGAATTCAGACACATCATGCGCGGCGGTAAGCGGTTCGGGAGTGGATAACGCCACGACTTACCGCTTCGGCTCATAGCCGGCTTCCCATGGTGCCGGCCGTTTCGCCAACTCGACCATTTCGGGAGCAGGCGCTGCCGGGGCGGCGAGAACCTCCATGAACGCATCGAAGCCTTCCGGGCTCATACGGATCAGGCTTTGCTCCATCACCACCTCCTCGGCCGCGCGCACGGCGGCATCGCGCACGAAGTCGGTGCGCGAGCGGCCGCGCAGCGTCGCCGCACGATCGATCATCGCGACATCCGCTTCCGGCAGTCGCATCGAGATGGGGTGTTCCTTGCGTTCCGCTGTGGTGGCCATGAGTCGTCTCCTTTGAAGGGAAGATAGGGGATTGTATTGCAATTAGCAATACAATAGTGTCATCCCCATGTTGAGCGATCACGAAACAACGGCGTCGACACGACCGACCATCGGTTAGGGCGCGCGTAGGATATTTCGCTATGCCCTCGCGCGCGGCTGTGATCAGTGATCATGGCACGGAGTTCACCTCGAACGCCATGCTGGCCTGGAGCGAAGAGAAAGGCGGGCAAGCCCATGCAAAACGATACGCTGCCCGTCCCGCCCATTGCAGCCGCAAACGGATGAGTGGCTGGGGTCACAGCAGGACAGCAGGTCGCCCCTGTGCGCGCCGTTTAAACGCCAAAAAGCCCGCTGGATTTCTCCATGCGGGCTTTTTTTGATTTGGTTGCGGGGGCAGGATTTGAACCTGCGGCCTTCAGGTTATGAGCCTGACGAGCTACCGGGCTGCTCCACCCCGCGCCAAGCGTAAATCCCGATGGGATTTATCGCGGTAACGTAAATCCCGAAGGGATTTATGGTCTGTGCCGAGCAAATTGCGAAGCGATTTGTCTCGTGTAAGGGACGCACTGATGACTTCGGTCTAGCAAAACAAAAGGGCCGCTTGAGGGCGGCCCGTGTTTCGGCTGGGCCGAGGCATGAAGAGAAGGTGATCTTTGTTTTCCGGATTTTCTTGCGCTTTGCAGACCTGGCAGCGACCTACTCTCCCGCGTCTTAAGACGAAGTACCATCGGCGCTGGGGCGTTTCACGGCCGTGTTCGGAATGGGAACGGGTGCAGCCACCCCGCCAGAACCACC
>NZ_JACVBC010000060.1:0-330 GCF_014852205.1 Ensifer sp. ENS06
CGGTGCCGGAGATCGGCCCGAACGACGTGCTGATCAAGGTGAAGAAATCGGCGATCTGCGGCACCGACGTGCACATCTGGAACTGGGACCAGTGGGCCCAAAAAACCATTCCGGTGCCGATGGTCGTTGGTCACGAGTTCATGGGCGAGATCGCCGAGGTCGGATCGGCCGTCACCAAATACCATGTCGGCGAGCGCGTCTCCGGCGAGGGCCACATCGTCTGCGGCAAGTGCCGCAACTGCCGGGCCGGCCGCGGGCATCTGTGCCGCAACACGCTCGGCGTCGGCGTCAACCGGCCGGGCTCGTTCGGCGAGTTCGTCTGCCTGCCGG
>NZ_JACVBC010000061.1:0-327 GCF_014852205.1 Ensifer sp. ENS06
AGTTCCAGGGCGTGATGATGCCGACGACACCGACCGGCTCGCGGGTGATCTCGACGCCGATATTGGGTCTTGCCGACGGCAGCACCTCGCCCGCCAACCGCAGGCACTCGCCGGCGAAGAAGTCGAATATCTGGCCGGCGCGCACCGTCTCGCCGATGCCTTCGGCCAGTGTCTTGCCTTCCTCACGCGACAAGAGCTTTCCGAGTTCGTCCTTGCGCGCAAGGATCTCGTCGGCGGTCTTCCTCAGGATCGCGTGGCGCTCGAGAATACCCGAGCGCGACCAGGCCGGAAACGCCGCCTTGGCGGCAGCGATCGCTGCGCGCGCAT
>NZ_JACVBC010000062.1:0-326 GCF_014852205.1 Ensifer sp. ENS06
CCGGTTGAGCTCGCGCATGAAATGACGGGTCGAGTTGACCTGGTAATCGAAGGGCAGCTTCGGCCCCTTGGCGAGCGTCGAATAGAGGATGCCGGCATTGGGCTTGGCCAAGAGCAGCCCCGTCGGGGTGCCGCTGGCATCGCGAGTGATCTCGCCGCCCGGCGGGTTCGGCGTGTCCCTGGTGTAGCCGACGGCGCGGAGCGCCGCGGCATTGAGCAGCGCCCGGTCATAGAGATGCAGCAGGAACACCGGCGTATCGGGCGCGACCGCGTTGATCTCATCGATCGTCGGCAACCGCTTTTCGGCGAACTGGTGCTCGGTGAAGC
>NZ_JACVBC010000063.1:0-312 GCF_014852205.1 Ensifer sp. ENS06
TGCCGATCGCCTTCATCACGTCGGCAAGGTTTTCCTTCGAGGCATCGACGACATGGTCGATGCCGACGCTCTTGGCGAGTGCCAGCCGCGTCGGGTTGATGTCGGTGATCACCACCTTGCGCGCGCCCGAACGCTTGGCGACCAGCGCCCCCATGATGCCGATCGGCCCGGCGCCGGTCACCAGCACGTCCTCGCCGACGAGATCGAAGGAGAGTGCCGTGTGCACCGCGTTGCCGAACGGATCGAAGATCGCCGCGATCTCGTCGGGCACATCCTCCGGGATCGGCACGACGTTGTACTCCGGCAGGCAGA
>NZ_JACVBC010000064.1:0-303 GCF_014852205.1 Ensifer sp. ENS06
AGCGCTCGACGAAGTACTCGCCCTGATAGGCCATGCGGTGCTGCACGGCGATGCCGCCGCCAAGGGCGGCGATCCGGTCGATCGAGCGGTCAGAGATCGTCTCCGCATGGTCGAAGAACCAGTTGATACCCTCAAGCGGGATATCCCGGTTGACCTTATCGAAGACGTCGAGCGCGCGGGTGATCGTCTCGTCATAGGTGGCATGCAGTCGCCAGGGCCAGCGGTTCTCCGCAAGAATGCGCACGACCTCTTCGAGTTCGCCCTCCATCTCCGGCGGCATGTCCGGGCGCGGCTCGCGGAAGT
>NZ_JACVBC010000065.1:0-267 GCF_014852205.1 Ensifer sp. ENS06
GGCGATCGACGGCTGGCCGTAGCGCATGCCCCAGTCGACGATGACGTTAGGCTGGTCGGCGAAGGACTTCGCCATCAGTTCGGACTGGTTGCGGGTGTAGGTCCGGAGGTAGCTTTCGTTCAAGTCCCTGTTCCAGATCGTCTCATAGGCCTTGCCGACCTTGCCGGGGCGGGTGTTGAGCACGATGCCGAACAGGATCGGGTACCAGAACAGTCGCGACCACTCGATCACCCGGCGGTCGGTCAGAAACTCCTTCAGGTAGCGGCG
>NZ_JACVBC010000066.1:0-261 GCF_014852205.1 Ensifer sp. ENS06
TGCCGTCCTGCGTGTGCGTGACCGTGTTCTCGCCCGGAAAGCCGTCAAAGCGCTCCACCACGCCGCCGAGCTGCCAACCGGACGTGATCACCGGGGCATCATTCGTGCCGGTGATCGTGATCGTCACCGTCTGGGTCGCCGTACCGCCCTTGCCGTCGTCGACGGAGACGTCATAGGTCTGCGTCAGCTTTTGGCCCGCCTGCAGCGAGTCGAGCACGCTGTCGGCAACCTTGAAGCTCCAGCCGATCTGATCGGTTGCCT
>NZ_JACVBC010000067.1:0-261 GCF_014852205.1 Ensifer sp. ENS06
TGCCGTCCTGCGTGTGCGTGACCGTGTTCTCGCCCGGAAAGCCGTCAAAGCGCTCCACCACGCCGCCGAGCTGCCAACCGGACGTGATCACCGGGGCATCATTCGTGCCGGTGATCGTGATCGTCACGGTCTGCGTCGCCGTACCGCCCTTGCCGTCGTCGACGGAGACGTCATAGGTCTGCGTCAGCTTTTGGCCCGCCTGCAGCGAGTCGAGCACGCTGTCGGCAACCTTGAAGCTCCAGCCGATCTGATCGGTTGCCT
>NZ_JACVBC010000068.1:0-258 GCF_014852205.1 Ensifer sp. ENS06
TGGCATGCACAGGCGATGAAGGACGTGATACGCTGCGATAAGCCGTGGGGAGCTGCGAATAAGCTTTGATCCATGGATCTCCGAATGGGGGAACCCACCTTAAATGCTTGGAAAATTTAAGTCGTGCGCAAGTACGGCTTAGGTTTCCAAGCATTGTTTAAAGGTATCTTATCCTGAATACATAGGGGTAAGAAGCGAACGCAGGGAACTGAAACATCTAAGTACCTGCAGGAAAGGACATCAACCGAGACTCCGCAA
>NZ_JACVBC010000069.1:0-258 GCF_014852205.1 Ensifer sp. ENS06
TTGCGGAGTCTCGGTTGATGTCCTTTCCTGCAGGTACTTAGATGTTTCAGTTCCCTGCGTTCGCTTCTTACCCCTATGTATTCAGGATAAGATACCTTTAAACAATGCTTGGAAACCTAAGCCGTACCAAAGCACGACTTAAATTTTCCAAGCATTTAAGGTGGGTTCCCCCATTCGGAGATCCATGGATCAAAGCTTATTCGCAGCTCCCCACGGCTTATCGCAGCGTATCACGTCCTTCATCGCCTGTGCATGCCA